>JAFSYI010000060.1 GCA_017450065.1 Lachnospiraceae bacterium | reverse complement strand
GGACCGTATTCTCGCCTGCTTAACCCGATTGCACATATCTGAAAGCCTCGACGTAGCCCGCTACGCCTGCGTTTTCAGCCATGTACACTCGGGCAAGCATTCATCGAATAAGTCCAGATATTTCGCGAACGTTATACTAGCCGCGCGGTGTATTCATATATTTAGTGGCATCAAGCTCATATATTATGCTGTTATCCCGGAGGCTGGCTACCTTTATATGCATATTCTGTATGGCACCTGTGGGAGACAGCGTTACATCAGACGCGTATACGGCGCTGTCTGCATCACACGGATTGAAATCGTTATCATAGAACACAGTAAAATATGTCTCGTCCCCTTTGATCGCATCCGGAAAAACGGATATTATGCTGTCAATATCACCATCGGTTCCCCGCATTACTTCAGCAAAGCCTGTAGCTATTGATACTGCCTTGTTAAGCTCTCTTGTTTTCTGCCCCATGACATGAGCATTGACAAAGCATCTTACGCATGAAGCAGAGCCCCATGAAAGCACAAGAGTGACAATGATCATTTCTATAAGAAAAAGTGATGACCTTGAGGTCCCTGCCGCCTTATTCATGAGCTCCTCCCTTCCCTGATGCCGATATCTTATCACGGGCAATACCGCCGGTATTGTCCTCTGTATCGGGAGAGTGACTGTATATGGAAACGTAAAATTCTGTTTTGTTGTTATACTCATCGAGTATGTAAAAGCGGTACAGAGAATCACTGATCTTCTCGGCCCGGAACTCATTAAGCTTAATGATGTTTATTCCGGCTCCTCTGATAAGTCCCACATCGCCTTTGGCTGTAAGCTCCTTAAGATATCCTTCGTCGTCATAAAGGTAAGTACAGTATTCGTCATCGTTCACGTATTGTTTGAGCTTAAGCACCGGACGTCCGTCGTTGATCATTACCTCAACACAGTCCTTTTTATCATGCTGATGAACCTTCTCGGTGACGTAAGCAAGAGCAGTACGGGAGTTGAAATTAACATCCATGTCATGCGCAGTTTTTTTATAGATTTTTGCACCGAAAAGAACCACAAAAAGGGCACACAGCATGAGTATGCCAAAGATCATAAAAACGAATATTGTGTCAATTACCGATTTCTCCCGTTTGGCACTGTTCATTCGGCTGTCCTTTCTATAATAGTAACGTTAGGCATAAGATTGCTGCCTATTGGCTCGTAATCAATAAGAAAACGGTCATGGTCATAAGTAAGGCCATAGTGTTCTTCGATGTACTCAAGAGAAGGAGGGTATGAGCCTTCTACGGAGTAACAGTGAACTATGTCTCTTGTTATGGCATCTTCCAGTATCTCCTTCTGGTTAGCGGCATTATAAGTCGAAAGATTATTAAGTCCATAGAAAAAGAAGAGGATAACAAGCGCAAAAAGTATCCAGGTATAGTTCAGCCTTTTCAGTATTCCCTTTTTATTTTCAGAGCTTTCAAACCGGTTCATTATTTCCTCGCGGGTTAATGGATTAAGTATCAGAGATCCTTAACCTATGGTCTTCATAATATTCATAAGCGGAAGCATTACTGCAAGAAGAATGGCGCAGATAACTATTGAAAATGCGATAACAAGAGCCGGCTCCAATACCGAAAGAGCGTGACTTATCCGTTTGTCCACCTTCTCGTCATATTTTGTTGCTATATTTTCAAGGGCAGTATTTACCGAGCCTGATTTGCCGCTTACGGCAATCATTCTGGAATAAAGCGGATTGAAGATCTCGGCATCCACCAGAAGTTCGGAGAAGCCTTTCTTGTTATCACGGCTTCTCATTTCGTGAAGGCAGGTAAGGATCTTATCATGTACAGGTCTGTAATCAACCATAGCCGCGACCATTTCAAGGCTCTTTTCAATACTGAGTCCTGCATTCCATGTAAGAGCCATTCCCGATGCGAATCTGGCTATTGCAATTTCTTCATTTACCTTACGTGTCATGAAGAACCCGGACAGCTTCTTTGCCACAAGATCGTGAAAGGGCTTCGACGTTTTGTAAATGATAAATACAACTATCATCAGTATAAGCATAACTCCGATTATTATAACAAGATAGCGGCCGATAAAGTTACCAAAATTCAAAAGCTGCTTTGAGAATCCTGTCATTTCCGAACCGAGCTGAATGTATACGTCGTTAAATATGGGCAGTACCTTCGCTACCAGTATCAGAAGAACAAAAAACATGACCGCTATCATTATAAGAGGTGCCTTCAGGGAAGCCTTGACGGTATCTGAAATGGTATGTTCCCTGTTGTAGTGGAAGGCCAGGGAGTGCATGACATCCGTGAGCTTTCCTGAGTCTTCGCCTATACGGATCATATCCGTGCAGTATTTGGGAAACACTTCCGTATGCTCCATGGCTTCATGCAGACGTTTACCCGCATGGAGTTCGTTTACCAGTGATGTGAGGATGATCTTAAGATCCATGGAATCCTCGATTTCCGCATCCTTAAGCATGATCCATACACCGTCCGCGGGCATTATGGCCGCATCGAGCATCATGCCCAGCTGTTCGCAGAATACTGCAAGCTCTTCATTGTTAAGTTTTTTGATCTTCTTTTTGGTCTTTCCGGTTTCTTCCCCGCCCATTATAATCTCCTTGAGGTCAGGACTGACAGCCAGCCCTTAATAATTGTACATTACGTTATATTCGGCTTTTTTACCCTTGCCTAAGAGTCTTCCGATGTCCGCCCCTTTGCTTTCGGAGCTGTTTGCATCGAAGGTCGGATCCATAAGTGTCCATTGTACTCCGTCGAATTCGATAAGATCGTCGATCCACCCGTGATCTTTTGTATAAACGCTGACCCACGCATGATAAGCATCTCCGGAATATCCGATCTCCATACGTGTGGGAATGCCGACACTGCGTAACATGGCAGCCATAACTGCTGCATAGTCATAGCATATGCCTGTGCCGGTTGCCAGTGTTTCATCCACATCGGGAAGATATCCCGACTGGACATTGGCTGCCTTATCATAATCATAGGTTATGTTCTTGATCATGTAATCATATACCCGGGCAACGGCTTCGAGTTCTGTTGTGCAATCTTCTGTCAGCTCTTTTGCCAAAGACGTGGTAGCGGATTTTTCATTAAAGTTGACACGCTGGTTTGGATACAGGAACGGTGCCTGCTCGTCATTGAGAGAAACTTCCATATCCTCTACAGCATAGGCCATTGCATACTCGTTGTCCTGCATATTCTCATAAACGGTAATGTTATATGGCCCGCTTCCCAGAGACAGGGGTATTACGGTATACTCGCCCGGATTAATATCATAGGTATAGGTTATGCTGGTACCCGAATTAAGCTGGAGCTTGACCTTGGGACAGTCGCCTTTGTATTTTATGTAAAAATATCCGTCGGAAGAATTGGAACTGTCAATGCTGACATATTCATTTCCTTCTGCGGCTTCTTCGTCAAGCACAGGAAGACATATGTCCCAGTCATTCGACCATACATAGGCAGCAGGCTCTGTCATACGGACCTCGGTTTCCCTGTCTGCAGGACTGACGGGCTTCCCGCAGCCTGAGAGGAACAGTAACAGAGCTGCCAGTATCAGGGCAATATTGGATTTATGATATTTTAAATAAGAATTCTTCTCTGTTGGGTTTATTTTCTTCATAATATTTCCGGAAATGCTTTGCCTTATATCTTATAGCCTGCACATGCTATTCTATACGCTGGAGCTTAATTATCTGCAGGTCTGTTCATACGTAAAAACGTATTGCCGGATCCTCCGCTGCCGTTACTGTCGGTTTCATCCTTTTCTTCGGCCTTGTAAGCTGACAAAGTAGCACTGAGTGTGTGCCCGTGCTCATCCGGTATACATATGGTAAGCGCTTCATTATTATATGGGAACTTGACAATTCCTTCCTCCCTGTCTACGGAAAGAGGAAAGAAAACGGTTCCTTCTTTATTCTGGGCATATATCGCATCATAGTCTATATCGTTCCCGGCCAGCTTCAGGATGAAGTGATCCTTATAGAGCTGATGATCGCGTATTATTATCCGCTCGCTTGCGATGCCTCTTGATTCAATTTTCATGTCATTATTGATCAGAGCTACCGGCGAGACCAGAGTGAAGAACAGGAAACCGATCGTGATCCACTTGCACGCATCCACAAGAGTAGTCTGCGCTATACTTTTAAGTATAAGCAGATCGAAGTTGATATTTTCCGTTTCAATATTGCAGGCGGCAAATACATTCTTCAGAGTATCGCCTGCAGCCTGTCTTGGTATGCTGTATTTTTTTCTTCTGCCAAAGATCATATATTACCGCCTCCTTTCCTGAGAGCTTTTTCAAGAGCTTTTTTACCGCTGGCTATGTAGCGTTTGACTGAGCTTCTGCTGCAAGACAGGGCTGCTGCAATATCTTCGAGCTTCATTTCATTGTAAAACCTCATTACAATAACCTGCTGCTCGAGAAAGGGGAGGGAGGCGACGGCTGCTTTTACGGCTTCGATCTCTTCTTTATCTTCATAGTGTTCATCGGGGTTATGCTCCGGGCGGTCATCAAGTATAAGCTCCAATAATTCTGAACTCATTGAATCCGGCCTTGACTTTCTCGTCATATCGTAACAGACGTGAAAGCATATCTGATTAAGCCATGCGACGAACAGTGAAGGATCTTTTATGTTGTTTATATTCTTTAGTGCCGATATGTAGGTTTCCTGTAGGGCATCCTGTGCCAGAAAGGGATCCCGCAGATAATGTCTGGAGTAATTGTAAATATGGTTATACGTAGTAGCATATAATTCAGCAAATGCTTCAGAACTGCCGGACTGGGCCTTGATAACCAGGTTTCCTATATATGCATGATTGAAATCAGGCATTCTGTTTAAACCTTTCGCGGGAATACAGGGTGGAAATAATTGAAAGGAAGTTCCTGAGTCCTTCCTGCTCGTTTAAAACATAGCTGAGCTTTATTTCCATTGCCGGATCCTTTCCGTCTTTATTGTATTCCTTTACGTTTGCGTTTAATTCGTTGACAAAATCCTGCATCTTCTGTGCCGGACAATTTTCTATAATAAGAAGAAACTCGTTTCCGCTGTTTCGTCCCACGAAACCGTATTTATTGCCCGCAAGTTCGAGAAGGTTGGAGAAATCATTAATATACTTATCGCCGAAAAGCCTTCCGTGGGCAACGTTTATTTCATCAATCCTTGGCAGTTCGATAAGCGCGCATCCGAAACGGCTGACATCCCTCCACCCCATGTATTTGGATATCATGACATCACATCCGTTTCTGTTAGGCAGGGATGTGAGTGAATCGAGATATGCTGTCTGGTTAAGCTTATGAGCCTCAACTATCTCCTTTTGCAGCTGAGAATAATCAGCTATAAGACATACCGCAGAATAGATCATGAATGCCCAAAGAAATACACAGATCGTAAGAAGATTGCGGTTTGTGTATATATTGTTCTTCAACAGAGGATCAAAATTCAGGTAACAGAAGAACATGATCCCGAACAGGATAAGAAGGATGAGCTGAATGAGCTTAAACATCTTGAAATTTCGATATCTGTCTGTTTGCATTAGAAGGATCTCCCTTAATTGAATTGATATTTATATAATACTCCAAAAACTTGTAAAAAGATATAAAAAAACTGAACCATTTTTATGCATTGTCAAGTCTTTCTTTATGAAGTCACAAAAAGGGGAAATGAAGGCATGATGAAAGACTTATGGTTTGAACTCAAAAACTCGGGAATGGGTATAATAGTTGCTGCAGCCACTTTGCTGGCAGTGCTTGTCTGTACAGTACCTGCAAGGGTCAGTGGGGATTCTTCAATGAATGTTCCGGCGGGCTATATGCTTGCTGCTTCCGACATTACAGCGGATGAGACGGAAGCGAAGCTCGATGGTTACAGCCTGAATGTGATCATAGAAGATGAGGCGGTACCTTTGAGCGCCGGAGGCATCGATTACCGGGGACTGGTAATGCCGGTTGTTCTGGCAAGTCTGCTGATAGCATTTGCAACAGGGTATTATATCTGGTACAGGAATCACAGGAAGCGTATTGCATCGCTGTTAGTGATGGGACTAAACGGTGATGTCGATATAGAGGGAATGGATGATGTGAGTATTCTTCATCCGTTTAGAACCATCCGGTTCGAGAATGAACTCGAGAACAGGGTGGTATCAAGCACAGCGAAAGGTGTATAGGGGTATACATCAGATATGAGCCGGATCGTGGGGCGGTCCGGCTCGATTTATTATATTTGATGCTTGACTTTATGCATATATAAGGGTAAAATAATTGAGCGTGTCAAAAAAATGCGTGTTTTTTTGATGCGTACAGAACTTTACTATATTATAAACAGGAGGTGAAAAGAATGCCAACATTTAACCAGTTAGTAAGGAAGGGAAGGCAGACATCTGTTAAGAAGTCTACAGCACCTGCTCTTAACAGGGGTTTCAACTCACTGCACAAGAAGCCTATCGAAACTGCTTCTCCGCAGAAGAGAGGTGTGTGTACAGCTGTTAAGACAGCAACTCCCAAGAAGCCTAACTCAGCTCTTCGTAAGATCGCCAGAGTTCGTCTTTCTAACGGAATCGAGGTAACGAGCTATATTCCGGGTGAAGGTCACAACCTGCAGGAGCACAGCGTTGTTCTTGTCCGCGGTGGAAGAGTAAAGGACTTACCCGGTACAAGATACCATGTTATCCGTGGTACGCTTGATACGGCAGGTGTTGCCAACCGTAAGCAGGCCCGCAGTAAGTATGGTGCTAAGAGACCTAAGAAATAAGGTCGGGTAAGGTTAAGGTATTACCACAAACAAAACTAAAGTATAGTGTTGGATTCTTTTGAGTGATGTTAACATACATGAACAAGTAGCCATTTATGAAATAAATGAGCGGATTGTGAATGGATGTAAATTGCGAGAGTCATCGAAGATGACGGAGCAATTTTTATCATATTATTATATCAGACATTCAGCGCGAACACATTAGCGGAATACATGTGAGTACCTGTGAGTTAAACTATTGTTTAAGGAGGGAAGAAACGTGCCACGTAAAGGACATATTCAGAAAAGAGACGTATTAGCAGATCCCGTGTACAACAGCAAAGTGGTAACAAAGCTCGTCAACAATATCATGCTTGACGGTAAGAAGAGTGTTGCCCAGAAGATCGTATACGGCGCTTTCTCCACCATCGAGGAGAAGGCAGGCAAGCCCGCTCTTGAAGTATTCGAGGAGGCAATGAACAATATCATGCCCATGCTCGAGGTTAAGGCAAGACGTATAGGTGGTGCCACATATCAGGTACCTATCGAGGTTCGTCCTGACAGACGTCAGGCTCTTGCACTTCGCTGGCTTACCATGTTCTCACGCAAGAGAGGTGAGAAGACCATGGAAGAGAGGCTTGCAAACGAGATACTGGATGCATCGAACAATACCGGTGCTGCAGTTAAGAGAAAAGAAGATATGCATAAGATGGCAGAGGCAAACAGAGCCTTTGCTCATTACAGATTCTAAGAGGAGGTATGAGTTTTGGCCGGAAGAGAATATCCTTTGGAAAGAACCAGAAATATCGGTATTATGGCTCATATCGATGCCGGTAAGACAACTCTTACCGAACGTATTTTGTATTATACCGGTGTTAATTACAAGATAGGTGATACACATGAAGGAACTGCAACCATGGACTGGATGGAGCAGGAACAGGAGAGAGGTATTACCATTACATCGGCTGCAACAACCTGCCATTGGACACTGCATGAGCACATGAAGGTTAAGCCCGGTGCCGAGGAGCATCGTATAAATATTATCGATACCCCGGGACACGTTGACTTTACGGTCGAGGTTGAGCGTTCGCTTCGCGTGCTTGACGGTGCGGTAGGCGTGTTCTGTGCTAAGGGCGGTGTTGAACCGCAGTCAGAGAACGTATGGCGTCAGGCCGATACGTATAACGTACCCCGTATGGCGTTCATCAATAAGATGGATATCCTGGGTGCGGATTTCTACTCTGCAGTAGATCAGATCAAGAACAGACTTGGTAAAAATGCCATCTGTATTCAGCTTCCCATTGGTAAGGAAGATGAGTTCAAGGGTATAATCGATCTGTTTGAGATGCTTGCATATATCTATAATGATGATAAGGGTGAGGATGTTTCGGTTATAGAGATTCCCGATGATATGAAGGATGATGCCGAGCTGTACCGTACCGAGCTTGTTGAGAAGATATGTGAGCTTGATGATGATCTTATGATGCAGTATCTTGAGGGTGAAGAGCCTTCAAATGAAGAACTTAAGAAGGTGCTCAGGAAGGGAACCTGCGAATGTACGGCTGTACCCGTATGCTGCGGTTCCGCATACAGGAACAAGGGTGTACAGAAGCTTCTGGATGCAGTTCTTGAGTATATGCCTGCTCCTACGGATATCCCTGCAATAAAGGGTGTGGATCTTGAGGGTAATGAAATAGAGAGGCATTCATCAGATGAGGAGCCTTTTTCAGCCCTTGCATTCAAGATCATGGCAGATCCTTTCGTAGGAAAGCTTGCATTCTTCAGAGTATATTCCGGAACCATGAATTCGGGTTCGTACGTATTAAATGCAACGAAGGACAAGAAGGAAAGAGTTGGCCGTATTCTTCAGATGCATGCCAACCACAGACAGGAGCTTGACAAGGTTTATGCCGGTGATATAGCAGCAGCCGTAGGCTTTAAGCTCACCACTACCGGTGATACGATCTGTGATGAACAGCATCCGGTTATCCTTGAGTCCATGGAATTCCCGGAGCCTGTTATAGAGCTCGCTATCGAGCCCAAAACAAAGGCAGGTCAGGGCAAGCTTGGAGAGTCACTTGCTAAGCTGGCAGAGGAGGATCCTACCTTCCGTGCTCACACGGATCCGGAGACAGGACAGACCATCATCGCAGGTATGGGTGAGCTCCATCTGGAGATCATCGTGGACAGACTTCTTCGTGAGTTCAAGGTTGAGGCTAACGTTGGTGCGCCTCAGGTTGCTTATAAGGAAGCCATCACCAAGCCGGTTGATGTTGACAGCAAATATGCAAAGCAGTCCGGTGGACGTGGTCAGTACGGACACTGTAAGGTTCGGTTCGAGCCTATGGATGCCAACGGAGAAGAGCTGTTTAAGTTCGATTCCGAAGTTGTCGGCGGTGCTATTCCCAAGGAATACATCCCCGCAGTCGGCGAAGGTATTGAGGAAGCTACCAAGACAGGTATCCTCGGAGGATTCCCTGTTGTCGGTGTACATGCTACCGTATATGACGGTTCATACCATGAAGTCGATTCATCCGAAATGGCATTCCACATTGCCGGTTCCATGGCGTTTAAGGATGCAATGCAGAAGGCAGATCCTGTGCTTCTTGAGCCTATAATGAAGGTTGAGGTTACAATGCCTGAGGAGTATATGGGTGATGTTATCGGCGATATCAACTCACGCCGCGGACGTATCGAGGGTATGGATGATGTGGGTAACGGCAAGATCGTAAGAGGCTTCGTTCCTCTGTCGGAAATGTTCGGTTATGCTACAGACCTTAGAAGTAAGACCCAGGGACGCGGTAACTATTCAATGTTCTTTGAAAAATATGAACAGGTTCCCAAGTCGGTGCAGGAGAAGGTATTGTCTGCAAAGAGCAAATAATTTAATGATGGATCCTGCCGATTTCCCGAAAATCGGCTACAGGAATAACTTTTCCCTTGAAATAATAGTGGGAATGAAATATAATCATCTTTAGGCGGGCTTTAGCCCGGAAAGATGAGAACAGTTTAGAAACAATTTTAAGGAGGATTTTTAGAAATGGCTAAAGCTAAATTTGACAGAACCAAGACCCATTGTAACATAGGTACGATCGGTCACGTTGATCACGGTAAAACAACCCTTACCGCTGCTATCACAAAGGTACTTGCAGAGCGCGTACCCGGCAACGAGAAGGTAGATTTCGAGAATATTGATAAGGCTCCCGAAGAGAGAGAGCGTGGTATCACTATTTCAACAGCTCACGTTGAGTATTCAACAGAGAAGAGACATTACGCACACGTAGACTGCCCGGGACATGCTGATTACGTTAAGAACATGATCACCGGTGCTGCACAGATGGATGGTGCTATCCTCGTTGTTGCAGCTACAGACGGTGTTATGGCTCAGACCAAGGAGCACATCCTCCTGTCACGTCAGGTTGGTGTTCCTTATATCGTAGTATTCCTTAACAAGTGCGACATGGTAGACGATCCCGAGCTTATCGAGCTCGTTGAGATGGAAGTTACCGAGCAGCTTGAGGAGTATGATTTCAAGGATTGCCCTATCATCAAGGGTTCAGCTCTTAAGGCTCTTGAGGATCCTTCAAGTGAGTGGGGCGACAAGATCATGGAGCTTATGGATACGGTTGATTCCTACATTCCGGATCCTCAGCGTGATACAGATAAGCCTTTCCTTATGCCTATCGAGGATGTATTCTCTATCACAGGTCGTGGTACTGT
>JAFSYI010000059.1 GCA_017450065.1 Lachnospiraceae bacterium | reverse complement strand
TGGACCGTATTCTCGCCTGCTTAACCCGATTGCACATATCTGAAAGCCTCGACGTAGCCCGCTACGCCTGCGTTTTCAGCCATGTACACTCGGGCAAGCATTCATCGAATAAGTCCAGATATTTCGCGAACGTTATACTAGTTTCTTCCGAATTCGGTAAGCTTAAGGCCTTCATTTCGCTCAAGCACCATCCCGACGCTCCAGCTGTTTACAAAGAGCAGCAGCGGATTGCCCTTAAGATCCTGGATCCTCTTCATATCCGAGGTACCGGTTATCTTCATCACATCTACCTCATCCTTGTTCTCTATCCATCTTATATATTCATACGGAAGATTCTCAAGCTTAATATCTACGTTGTATTCATTCTCCAGTCTGTATTTGAGCACCTCGAACTGAAGGACGCCGACTACTCCGACTATTATTTCCTCCATACCCGAACCGATATCCTGGAATATCTGGATCGCGCCCTCCTGCGCTATCTGATTGATACCCTTGACGAACTGCTTCCTCTTCATGGTATCCATCTGCCTTACCCTTGCGAAATGCTCCGGCGCGAAAGTGGGTATGCCTTCATATTCGAAGCTCTTATCCGGCATACAGATCGTGTCGCCTATCGAGAATACGCCCGGATCGAACACGCCTATGATATCACCTGCGTATGCCTCGTCAACAACATGTCTCGAATCCGCCATCATCTGCTGCGGCTGTGAAAGTTTCATTACCCTGCCGCCCTGCACATGCTTTACCTCCATCCCCGCATCGAATCTTCCCGAACAGATGCGCATGAAGGCTATTCTGTCTCTGTGAGCCTTATTCATGTTGGCCTGTATCTTAAACACGAAGGCTGAAAAATCATTCTCACATGGCTCGATCATTCCGATATCAGCCTTCCTTGCAAGCGGCGTGGTCGTCATTTCAAGGAAGTATTTAAGGAACATCTCCACTCCGAAATTGGTAAGTGCCGAACCAAAGAACACGGGCGATAATTTTCCGTGCTGAACCTCGTCAAGATCGAATTCGGCGCTGGCTCCGTCGATAAGCTCTATCTCTTCAAGCAGGGTGTCATTGGCCTCATCCCCCAGATACGCCCTGAGCCTTTCCTCATCCTCTATGGGATATACCTCTGTATGGCCCTCCTTCGTACCCTTCTCGGTATCGGAGAAGCTCATGACTGCCTTCTTATTCCTGTCATAAACGCCCTTGAACCTCTTACCTGAGCCTATGGGCCAGTTAATTGGGCATGTAGCTACGCCCAGCTCCTTCTCTATCTCATCAAGCAGTTCAAAGGTATCGTTGGCATCCCTGTCCATCTTGTTTATGAATGTAAAGATGGGGATACCCCTCATGGCGCACACCTTAAAGAGCTTCCTCGTCTGTGCCTCCACTCCCTTGCTTGCGTCTATTACCATGACCGCCGAATCGGCCGCCATCAGTGTTCTGTAGGTATCCTCCGAGAAATCCTGATGCCCGGGTGTATCAAGTATGTTGATGCAGAAGCCGTCATATTCGAACTGCAGCACCGAAGATGTAACGGATATACCTCTTTCCTTCTCTATTTCCATCCAGTCGGACACCGCATGCCTTGCCGTAGCCTTACCCTTAACCGATCCGGCCAGATTGATAGCTCCGCCGTACAGCAGGAACTTCTCCGTAAGAGTTGTCTTACCGGCATCCGGGTGCGATATAATGGCGAAAGTACGCCTTTTGTTGATTTCTTTTTCGTACATATTTTTTCTTCCTGTTTCTTTATTTTCTATCTTATTCCCTGTTTTTGAGATACCTGAGTATATCACCGACAGTTTTCATCTGCATTACTTCTTCATCAGCTATTTCTATGTCAAAAGCATCCTCGAAGTCGCCAACCATGGACACGACATCAAGGGATGTGAGCATCAGATCATCTGTCAGCGATAAGTTCTCTGTAATACTCTCCACCTCGGTATATCTGCTTATGATCTCTTTAACCTCGTCAAACATCATCATCTCTCCATTACCTTATCTGTAATTTCTTTTACCTTTTGTCTGTCATCACGGATCCCTTCGATCAGGATCGCAGCAGATTCCTTTACCAGCCGCTCTGCCTTCCGATCCGGAAATTTCACGTTATATTCGAGCTGCAGTATGATCCTGTCATCGCCTCCGTCGATGATCTTAAGCAGCATGACAGGACCCATAACAGGTGGCTGATACTGCTCTATCCTCGCCTCAATATCACCATCAAACGATGCTGTCTGATAGCTGATCCACATGTCATACGGCACTTTGCCATATGGATAATAATTCATACCTGCCTTCTGGTGCCTGTATCCGGACAGCCTGGAAAGACTGACGGCGTTTATGCTGCTTTCAAAGCTTTCCTCCGATCTTATGCAGATCCTGTTAGCCACTCCCAGTGCAAATGCACCGACCGTATTCTTTTCTCTGATGCCCGCGCGATTGAGAGCAGTGGTCCCCACATAAAAATCCTCCCTCCCCAGCATTCTGCTCATCCAGATACAGACCGCTGTTGAAAAGAGATTGGCTTCAGCAACTTTATGCGTCATTGAATAATCCCTGACCAATGCCACTTCGTCCTGTGACAGCTCATACGCCCTCCAGTGCTTTTCCAGCGAAACAACAGGCTCAGGTGACAGATGCGTACTCACAGGCAGAGTCTTTTCCTGCTCAGCAAAGAATTCAAGATCTTTTCTGAAACGGGATGACTGCTTGTATTTTATGGCATTCTCAACGAAATCTCTGAACGGGTATGTCTTAACGTTCTCCCCGTTCAGGATCTTTATAAACTGACTGCATAACAGGAATAATGTCCATGCATCCGATATTATGTGATGGATCCTTATGAGCGCACCGTAAGAGTCCGGCAGCATAACGATCTGCATATCAAACAATTCATTGTCAGGACCGAAATCGAGCGGCACAACAACCCACACTTTGTTGCCGTAACTGTTCAATTCCTCTATACTGCCGAATTCCTTCACTTCGAAACTCCGCTTTTTAAAAGGAGCGATAAACTGCACAGGTTCTCCATGTTCATCTGTGGTCACTCTGACCCTGATGCCTTCATTGATACGGATGATCTCGTTAGCGGCATTCTCCAGTTTCTCGATGCTTTGTGATCCTTTAAAAACAGCACTCCCACTCAGCGTCATAGCCATGCCAAATCCCTTTATCTGGTCGTCATACATATATCTTTGTTCATCGGTCAGCGGATATGATTCTGTCTTCATTACACCATCTCCTATGCGATCATGTTTATCCCTGTTTCAGGAGATATCGTTTTATCTTCATTGTTGTCGTTTTTTCAAACGGTATATTGCGGATCTTCACTCCGTTTATGTTCTTTTGCATCGGCATTTTGCGATTAAATATATCGATATCTTCTTCAAGCCGGCTGCGCGCATCCGGGAAATGTTCCTCGTCCAGATAGAACTCGGCCGTTATTCTTCCGTTCTCCTCGTAGCAGACCACATCAATCACATATTCCAATCTCCCCAGCTTCATCTCCAGCTCTTCGGGCATCACATTTTCCCCGTTCGCCAGAATTATAAGATTCTTTTTGCGCCCGGTTATAAAGAGAAATCCGTCCTTATCTATCCTGCCGTAGTCACCGGTTCTGAACCATTCACCGGCAAAGGCCTCCTCTGTCGCTTCGGGATCTTTATAATAACCGAGCATAACATTGCTGCCTGCTACCATGATCTCTCCGATCCCGTTTTCATCAGGATCTTCTATCTTTATCCTGTTGCACGGAAGCGGCAAGCCGACACTTCCGAATTTATAATGATGATTACGGTTTACCGAAACGATCGGAGAGCATTCCGTAATCCCATAGCCGCTCAGCACTTGTATGCCGAGATCATACAGACCCTTTTCTGTTTCGGGATCAAGCGCGGCACCCCCGCAAATTATGAGCGCAAGCCTGCCTCCGAAATTCTCATGCACTTCCCGGAAAAGACTGCGTCTTCTGTCAATACCGAACTTCATAAGAAACCTGCTGAGCCTTATCCCTCTCTTCAGCCTTTTGTCACTACCGCTCTTTTTCGCCGTATCCCATACGCCTTTATACAGCATATCTGCCATCATTGGCACCGCCGCCACATTCTGTGGGCAATTACGCTGAAAATCCCTCAGAATGTGCTTCAGATTCCCGCTGATATGCAGATCTTTTATATAGATAAAGGCTGCCAGCATCTGCGATGACCATGCAAATGTATGGTGAAGCGGAAGAAGGAGTTGTGCATTTTCAGCCTCTGCACTCCGGCAGGCGCCCACAGTGTCGCTTGCGAGATTGCCGTGTGAAAGCATCACTCCTTTCATTCTGCCGGAAGTGCCTGATGTATAAACAATGCTCGCAAGAGTATCTCTGCCTATGGTCTCTCCCACATCCTTAAACTGTGTATTTCCATCATCAAGCAGCCGTGCTCCGTTTGCCACGTATGCATCAAATTCCGAAAGAGGCATATACATTATATCTATGTATGGTTTCCCAAGACCCTGAAGAAATTCTATTGTTTTCCTGCTCTTTTCGGAATATATAATTGCTCTGCAGTCGCAGTGAAGTACGAGTTCGGCCAGATCTTCATACGGCAGTCCTCTGTCAACAGGAACAACGGTGTTGCCGCTGTTTGTGACTGCCAGAAAGCTCAGCACCCATTCCGTTGAGTTCTCTCCGATTATTGCTATGTGATCAGAATGCAGACCCAGTGAAAGCAGATATGTTCCCAGTCTTTCAATAATCCGGCTGCAGTCACCGAAAGTGATGGGCTGATCATTATGCCTGCCCCTGTAAAATGCCGTTACGAATTCGCCTTTTTCTCTGCCGTTGTCTACAAGTTCCCTCAGTGTACACACATCTGGCATTTCATATAACGGATATGGTTTGTTATTCATTAATTTCATCTGGTGCACTATCCCTGTAGAAATATGAAGGAAATATCCGATCGAGTGTCAACGGAATTTTAGCAAAGATTCTCCTGCGGTTTTCCCATGAATCCCAAGATGATCAAGCACCGTGGCAGCGATATCCGCAAACGTATCATGGGTACCAAGGTTACCCGGCACAACGTTCTTCCCATACATGAGGAAGGGAACACATTCACGTGTATGATCCGTGGTCTTCGTATAGGCCGGATCGCATCCGTGATCCGCCGTTATCATAAGCACATCATCATCCCGCATCTTAGCGAATATCTCGGGAAGCTTATTGTCAAAACAGGCAACCGCCTGTGCGTATCCGTCAATATCCCTCCTGTGTCCGTAGAGCATGTCGTAATCGACCAGATTGACGAACATGAGCCCGTCCCAGTCCTTATCCATGTATTCTATCGTTTTCGCGATCCCGTCGGGGTTACCTGTCGTATAGGTATGCTCCGTAATTCCCGTGCCCGCAAAGATGTCAAATATCTTACCGACCGCGATAACGTCCTTGCCTGCATCCTTTATATGGTCAAGCATTGTCTTATCCGGCGGCAGGAGCGAAAAGTCATGTCTGTTGCTGGTCCTTGTGTAGTTGCCGCTTGTTCCGACAAAGGGACGTGCTATTACCCTGCCCACACCGTATTTACCTGTAAGTCCCCTGCGGCAGGTCCTGCATATTTCATACAGTTCTTCAAGGGGTACCACATCCTCATGGGCCGCTATCTGGAATACCGAATCGGCCGATGTATATATGATAAGATCGCCTGTCTTCACATGCTCATCACCATAGTCATTTATGACCTTGGTCCCGGAATATGGCTTATTGCACAGGACACCCCTTCCGGTATTCTTCTTAACCTCATCAAGCACTTCCTGCGGGAATCCGTCAGGGAACGTGGGCAGCGGTTCATTCGATATAAGTCCCGCTATCTCCCAGTGACCTATCGTTGTATCCTTTCCTGCCGACGCTTCCCTCATCCGCGCGTAAGCTCCCATGGGCGTATCGCATCCCTTATCATAATCGATACCGTCAATATTAAAGATACCCAGTTTTCTTAAGTTATCTGCTCTGAATAAGGGACTTGTGTAACACGACTTCATCGTGTCGGTACCCTGATCACCGAATTTATCGGCATCGGGTGCATCTCCTATGCCAAAGCTGTCCATAACGATAAGGATAACTCTCTTAGCCATACTACCTCCTTCTGCTTTTCAGCATACTAAGCTATGATACCACATGAGCGCGTATTTTTCTATAATTTCGCAGGTTATTATACAGACCTTATATGAAGGAGCGGAATTTTGTCACATGATATGGACTGCGTAGTAATTATCTGACTATTTAGCCTTTTGTATATAAATAGCAGGCGGCTATATTATATTTACAGACTTATCCACATCAGAATTATTTTCCAATGCAAAACATTTGTTTCGGCCTTTATCCACAGTATAAACACCGGTATAAATCCCTAAAATATAGGGGTTTTCGGGACTGATTTACATAATTGTGCACTGCATTAATTCATCCTTTAATACTTGGTATTCTTGTGGATAAGTCTGTGAATACTGTCATTATGCGGTTTTTATTTGTCAAGTATTTTTTTTGGATTTGTGTTTATCGGGTGTTATTTTATTATGAATTGTCAGACATTTTACCAGGATATCTCATCCGCTTTCATCGGATTCATATTGCGCTTTATACTTGATACCTTACCACTTCGTAATCTTACCACACGATCGGCCATCTTGGCTATCTCAGCATTATGAGTTATCATAACAACCGTTGTACCCTTCTCCTTAACGACCTTCTCTATAACGCGGAGTACATCCTGCGCGGTATGAAAATCAAGCGCCGCAGTCGGCTCATCAGCCAGGATGAGCCTGGGATTCTTGACAAGGGCCCTGGCTATGGATACGCGCTGCTGCTGTCCGCCGGACATCTGAGAAGGATAATTACCCGCACGCGATGACAGACCGACAAGCTCTATCGCTTCGTCAACATCCATCGGTGAGCTGCATATTTCCGCTATGAACTTGACATTTTCGCGGGCAGTAAGATTAGGCATGAGATTATATGACTGGAAGATAAATCCCAGATACTCGCGCCTGTAATCGGTAAGCTCCTTTTCATTGGGTTTGGAAAAATCACGTCCCTCTATGGTAAGGGTGCCGCTCGCAGGACGGTCCATACCGCCGATTATGTTCATCATAGTTGATTTTCCGCAGCCGGATTCGCCCAGTATCACAACAAACTCATTCTCATATATATCAAGGTTTATCCCTCTTAAAACCTTGATGGTTTCTTCTCCCGAAGGATACTCCTTGGTTATGTTGCGCAGGCAAATGATCGCATGCTTTTCTTCTTCATGTTTAACACTTATACCCTTTTCTTCCATAGTTATGGAAGCAAGACCAGCCATTTTTTCGCACAGTTCAAGATCTTCCTGCGTATACAGCTGTCCGTCCATCCTGTTTATGATAAGTATGCAGCCCATGGTATCACCCACTGCGCGAAGGGGAACACAGATAAGGGTATTTGCCTTATGACCCTGATCGTCATATATGTTTTCATCGATGCGGGGATCCTTATCTACATCTGCGATCATGACAGGCTTGCCGGTCTTAGTAACGACACCTTCCACTCCGACACCGTTCTCAACGGTCACGTTGCTTATATCGATGGGTCCCTTGCAGAAAAGAGGCTGCAGTATATCCGTCTTCTTATCAAGTATCCATACGGCACCGGCTTCACTGTTAAGTTCATCAATGATTATCTCAAGCGAACCCGACAGCGCCTCTTCCATATTGTCAACTTCGAGAAGCTGTTCCATTATGCGCCATGTCGCTTTATTATGTTTAAGTTTTTTCTGATGATCATCCATTCAAGGCCGGCTCCTTTCCGATCTTTTCCGCTAATCCGCTGTAATATCTGTGAGTGAGTGCTTGCCCACTTTTCTGAATGCTATGAAATCTATGACTGCAGCAAACAGAAGGTTCATAATGGCTGCCGCTGCCCATACCCATGCATAAGGCTTTCTTTCATACATAAAATCCCTTACCTCAAATCTATGCACCATCGAGGTTGCAAAGGGAATCCCGACGACTATTCCAAGACCGATCCCAAGGAATGTAACAAATGTCGACTCTCTTAACAGATACCCTATTACCTGCTTAAGGGAAAAACCG
Source organism: Lachnospiraceae bacterium (assembly GCA_017450065.1). Taxonomy (GTDB): domain Bacteria; phylum Bacillota; class Clostridia; order Lachnospirales; family Lachnospiraceae; genus UBA2868. Next base: position 146,418 of record JAFSYI010000059.1, on the reverse strand, counting down.
TTGACCCTCATTACAAGCAGTTCACTCATCCTGTGTTCTACCAGGATATTTGTAAGATTAACAAGGATCATAAATGACATGAGAAGAGAGAGTACTACCATGATTATTGCAAGCATCGCACACAGTTCCTTGGCTACCCTTGCTTTCTCCTTAAAACTATCGGAATCCTCCATGCTTATGTATTCCGACAATTCCGCTACCCTGTCCCTGAGCACCTGCTGCGATACCCCGTTACAACGGACATAGAAACAGTTGATCACATTCTCTTCTCCGAACTGGGCCTTATAAGCCTCCCTCGACATGACTGCCATCTGATTGATGGGATTGACATAATCATCTGCTATATACGCATCATGCGGTACCAGTGAATTATCACACAGGACAAACGAACCGCCCTTATCAAGTCCTTCATTTTCCATGAATTTCTGCCTGACTACCATACCTCTGGATCTTGGAACGATCACCTTACCGTCATAATCCTTCAGGCTTATAAAGTTTTCAAGGGGGTCCGGATCTGTACACAATACGGGGACAGCGCCGTCGCCCGACCCGGTATTATATATATGATATTCAAAGGAAGCAGGGAGATAATCCACTCCCGAATCCTTAAGGATGTTTTCCGTCTTTGTACGAAGTTCTTCAATATCCGGTCCGGAAATATTTATACGGAAATCGTATTCGTTCATTGCATATTGAATCTCGTAAGAATCAATGACCGCCACATACATGCTCAATCCTGTGCCTACAAGTACGGTACTTCCCGCTATAACAGCTAATGAGACCAATACTCTCTCAATATCCATAAGAACATTGTTTACTATAAGCCTGGAATACAGGGTCCCCCGCGAACTTCCTCCGCCCCTGCTCATCGTCCTCTTCTTCGGTTCATTTCCACTGAGCAGTCCATGTGCGGAACATTTTATCAGTCTGGAAACCGCGATATGCACTACCAGCCCGGCCACGATCATGGTGACCGCTACAAAAATAAACGAAGCCGGCCAGACAACTATATTCGGTATCAGTCCAAAAGCATAATTATTCCTGATAAGGTCCTGTACCATGTACTCTATACCCCGGGCAACGCCTATACCCAAGGCACATCCCAGGACGGTCGCAGCCATTCCGAAAACGGTATATTTTATACGTATCTCCCGGTTATAGAAGCCAAATGCCTTAACCGATCCGACCTGCTTCTTCTGTTCATCGATCACAATGACCATCGTAGAGAAACATACTACCGAACCTATTATAGCAAACATGGGTGAAAAATATATGACCATGGATGTGATCGCATCGTGAAAGGGCTTTAACTCGGCATAGCCCTTATTCAGCTCTCTTGTCTGGATCACATAATTGCATACCGGGATATCATCGATCTTTTTTCTTATATCTGCAAGCTCACTCTGTGCCCCGGCTTCATTTTCATGATATTCTTCCCAGCCGGACCTTATCTTACTGCTGCCTTCATCTTTTTTCTCGTAATAACTCTTCCAGCCGTCGATCAGTTTTCCGTTGCCGTCACTAACCTGCTTCTCAGCATCTGTACGACCCTGATCATATTCTCTCCAACCCGAAAAAAGCTTGTCCGTGCCTTCGAGCCTTCCCTTCTCATACTCATTTCTGGCCTGTTTTAATTCTTCCGAAGCCTCCTCTTTGCCTCTTGCATAATCCGCCCAGCCGGCATCCAGCTTACGTCTTGCTTCCTCAAGGTCGCGCTCTCCGTTTTCCAGCTTCTCTTTGGCAGATCCAAGATCCGCCGAAGCCACACCGTCGTCATACTTCCTCTTGGCTTCATCATACTCTCTCTGCCCTGATTCGACGGTATTCTGCGTATCCGCAAGTTCACTGCGGATCGTGGTTATGCGATTTTCAGACATTATAAGAAAAGAATATATTATGTAAGGATCCACGGCATCCATAAACCCGTGGCTTACAAGCCATACATATATTGCATGCGGTTCGACCGTGTAATGATCATAAAAGCTTCCCAACTGACTCATATAAGCGGGAGCAGCATCCAGCTTGTCAAGTCCCGATGAATTCCTTAATCCTGACCGGGCTTCTTTCACCCCGCCATATAATCGCTTAAACTCCAGCCATGACTCGAGTTCACTTACAGGCAGATCTATAAACCCGTGGAGTTCATCCGCAGCGGCTATCGCTTCATCCACGCGCCTTATCATATCATCAAGCCTGTCATAAATCGGATTAAAGGCATCATCCGGCTCGTCGATCGCACTGTCCATTTCCCTCAACATCCTGTTATATACTTCTTTTCCGGAATCAAGCTGCTCTTTTGCCGCCGTAAGCCTGGCTTCCGCCACTTCAAGCTGCTTTACACCTTCATAGTATTTTTTCTGCCCGTCGGCAAGTTCGTTAAGACCCTCGCTGTATTCAAGTTCTCCCTTTTTAAGCTCATTCAGGGCAGAATCAAGCGATCTGTCAGCCTCATCCTCTCCCTCATTTATCTGCTCAAGACCGCTCGCAAGCTTACTGTTAAGTTCGTCCTCACCGTTTTTGAGCCTGTTTCGTGCGGACACAAGCTCTGAGTTTAACTTCTCATTACCCTTTTTCAGCTCTTCTTCACTATCCTTAAGGGTTTCCATTCCGCTCTCGATACCTTTATCATACTCAGCCTGCGCATCGTTCAGTTTGTCAAAAGCCTCCGAAAGATCTTTGTTTACCTTATCCTCCGCCTCCTTATACTCGTTCTCGGCCCGCTCCCTTACATCAGCATCCTTCTGTACGGCAAGTTCATCAAGCAGTTCCCTGATATTTTTCCGTACATTCGAAACAAGCTTAAAGTAATCATCAGAAAATACACTCTTATAATCGGATGAAGAGATAGTAACAAAAACACCTGTATATCCATCATTCATTACACTGTTGTCAAAAGCATCGGGGGAAAAAAGAACAAAATCCGAATTCTGAACAGCTACATAATCGGGATGGTACACCGCACCGGTCACCCTCATGGACCGTTCTTTTAAAAGACCATCGAGCTCAGGCTTGGCTACCAGCACATTAACGGTTTCTCCCACCTCGATACCCATATCTGTCATGACGGGATATGATATGGCACACTCATTTGATCCTGCCGGCATTTCACCACTGACCAGATAGGGAACACTGACCCTCTCCGTTTCAGACAGGGCATCGATACTCCTTACCGTACCGTTATGGATAAGGAGCGCATCAGTCTTGTATACTCCTTCAACATCACCGACACCCTGTACCGAAGTGATCTTTGCAACATCCTCATCCGATATGCCCATGTTTGAGATCACTTCAAAGTCCCTGAAATTGTGTTTCCTGTAATAGTCGGTTACGCAGTCATCTATAGACGTAACAAGAAAATGCAGTCCCAGTATCCCTCCGACACCAATAATCATGATAGTCACGATGGCCAGAAAGGAAACCTTGCGGCGTGTTATATTTCGTATTATGTCAAGCAACTGTGTCTTCTTCATAGGTTATCTGTAAAAATAAGCATAATAAAAGGGCATGGTATTCCATGCCCCTTTATTATATCACATATTATACTGTTTATGATTTTATTTTGCATCCTTTATAGAAAATGATATCCTTCCCATCTTATCCTTACCCAGGCACTTGCACTTAACTACATCCCCGAGAGTAAGCACATCCTCAACATGATTGATCCTCTCACGTGCGATCTTGGAAATGTGTACCATTCCCTCCTTGCCGGGAGCAAACTCGATGAACGCACCGAATTCCTTAATGCTTACTACCTTACCGGTATATATCTTTCCTTCTTCGAACTCGGATACTATCATCTGGATGTACTCAATGGCCTTATCCATACCGTTCTTATCGGTTCCGCATACAGAAACGGCACCGTCATCGGTAATATCTATCTTGACACCGCATTCATCAATGATGGCATTGATAGTCTTTCCTCTCTGACCGACAACATCACCGATCTTCTCGGGATCGATCTTGATCTGAACGATCTTCGGAGCATACTCGTTAACAGTCTTTCTGGGCTCTGCAATGGCAGGCTTCATGCAGTTATCCATGATGAAGAGCCTTGCCTCGCGGCAGCGGGCTATAGCACCCTCAACGATAGGCCTTGTCAGACCGTGGATCTTGATATCCATCTGGATTGCCGTGATACCTTCTGTAGTACCCGTTACCTTGAAGTCCATATCTCCGAAGAAGTCCTCAAGACCCTGAATATCGGTCAGCAGTACGAAATCATCATCCGTATCACCTGTAACAAGTCCGCAGCTTATACCTGCAACCATCTTCTTAATAGGAACACCTGCAGCCATAAGAGACATACATGAAGCACAGGTGGAAGCCATTGATGTCGAACCGTTGGATTCAAAAGTCTCGGATACGCAGCGGATGGCATACGGGAATTCCTCCTCTGAAGGAAGCACGGGAATAAGTGCTCTCTCAGCAAGTGCACCGTGTCCTATCTCACGACGTCCGGGACCTCTCGAAGGCTTGGTCTCACCTACCGAGTAGCTCGGGAAATTATAATGATGCATGTAACGCTTATTTACTTCATTACTGTCAAGACCGTCAATTCTCTGCATCTCCGAAAGAGGAGCCAGTGTACAGATATCACAGATCTGGGTCTGGCCTCTTGTAAACATTGCGGAACCATGAACACGGGGAATAAGATCAACCTCTGCAGCCAAAGGACGTATCTGCGTGATCTCACGTCCGTCGGGGCGCTTGTGATCCTTAAGGATCATTTTACGCACGGTCTTCTTCTCATACTGATATACCGCCTCGCCAAGTATACCAAGCCACTCCTCATTGTCTGCGAAGGCTTCCTCAAAGCGGGCTGTAATATTACGGATATTCTCCTCACGAACCTGCTTCTCGTCTGTAAATACAGCGCCTTCCATTTCCTCCGGAGTAACGATCTCCTTCATCTTAGCAAACATTTCCTCGGGAATAGCGCAACTCTCGTACTCATGCTTGGGTTTTCCTACCTCGGCTACCATCTTGTTGATGAACTCTATTATCTTCTGATTCTCTTCGTGAGCCATGTAGATGGCTTCGATCATCTTAGCTTCCGGTATTTCATTGGCACCTGCCTCGATCATGATAACCTTCTCTGCCGTCGAAGCAACAGTAAGGTTAAGATCACCTGACTTCCACTGCTCCTGGCTTGGATTGATGATAAACTGTCCGTCGATCATACCTACCTGTGTGGTAGCGCAGGGTCCGCAGAACGGGATATCCGAAATAGATGTTGCTATCGCTGAACCAAGCATCGCAACAAGCTCGGGACGGCACTCCGGATCAACAGAAAGAACAAGGTTGTTAAGGGTACAGTCATTTCTGTAATCCTTCGGGAAAAGAGGACGCATGGGGCGGTCGATAACACGTGCCGTAAGCACTGCATTCTCACTTGCCTTGCCCTCTCTCTTATTGAATCCTCCCGGAATCTTGCCTACCGCATACATCTTCTCTTCGAATTCAACGCTCAGGGGGAAGAAATCAATACCCTCTCTTGGCTTATCTGATGCCGTAGCCGTACACAGAACGGTCGTATCACCGTAATGCATAAGCGCTGCACCGTTAGCCTGCCTGGCAACACGTCCCACGTCTACCGTAAGGGTACGTCCGCCGATTTCGATCGAATAACTCTTGTACATATTTCTCTCCTTTTCTTGATGAATTATAACTGTTCCAGGACGGAAGCTATGTACCGAAACTACTGAATTATCCACGACATAAAATCGTGGGCAGTCATGTATAATTCAGTGGTCTCGGGTAGCACTTCCGTCATGCAACCAATAACAAACGAACGCAGTCACACATCCTGCATGCCTGACTGCGTCCATTTATATAACTGATGATTACTTTCTGAGACCTAATCTCTCGATAAGCGAACGGTAACGTTCGATGTCCTTCTTCTTAAGATATGCAAGCAGGCCACGCCTCTGACCGATCATCTTGTACATACCTCTTGCGGAATGATGGTCACCGGGATTGGACTTAAGATGCTCTGTAAGCTCCTTGATCCTCTCTGTAAGGACAGCCACCTGAACCTCAGGCGATCCTGTATCACCTTCCTTGATCGCGTACTTCTGAATGATCTCCGTTTTCTTCTCTTTTGATATCATATCTTCCTCCTTAGTATATACCCGTTACAGATGTCCGTTCACTATCCGTAACTATCAGCCTAATGCTAAGCATGGGTCGGAATTCCCATACCTGGCACAGGTCACACAACATGAAGTATTCTAACACAAAACAGGCACCTTGTAAAGCGTTATTGCCATTCCCTGTCTCAAAAGGCAAACCCGCCGGATCACTCCGGCGGGTTCCTCTCCGTTATTGGAATTACTTTTTTGAGTCAACCTTAACTGAAAACGTTTTTTTGAGTGTTACTCCGCCATTGTAGTTAACCTCTACTTTGACACTTCCACCCTTTCCTCCTGAATTCCCTTTAAGCGCTTTAACGGATATCGTGCCTTCATCTTCATTGTATTTAACTGAGACATAAGCCTTATCTACCCTGTACCAGCCTTCTCCAAGCTCCTCGTCAGCCACTCCGTCGGTAAACTTAACCGATACGGGTTCAAGTGCATAGGTCTTGAATCCAAGCTTGTAGGTAGAAAGCACATTCACGGTACCTGTTGCCGTTCCGTTCATAAGTCCGCTCTTAGGCAGTTTAAGATTATCGATCTTAACCTTGGGCTTCGTTAGCTTAGGCTGTATCTTAACTTTAACAGGACACTCTATGCCGCCTGCCGTAATATAAAGGATCCTTTCAGCCTTATCCTTGGAACCCATGGCCTTTCCATCCTGAAGGCCTATAAGTATCTGGTTGCGGAGTTCATCATACTCTGCCTCAAACTGTTTCTCATCTTCGCCAAACCTCACATCGGTTATAGCACCGCCTACACCTTTAAGTGTGGGAACCAGTACCATCTTCTGATCCGTCACGGGATTAAGCTGAGTATGCTGCTTGAGAGTTATCGCCTTGTCAAGCGCCATATTGCTTACCGAAACTTTAATGCTTGTTTTGGCTTTACCGCGCGATAACCTGATCATGTAATTACCCTTTACGGGTGCACTGTCCTTGTACGAGAATGTAAGCAACCCGCCTTCCTCAAGGGTTCCGTTCTCGTCAACGCCTTCAACCGCAACATTGACATTATTCCAGTTATTGGGAAATTCCACTTTGACTCCGTCTTCAGCAGTTACTGTTCTTCCGTTCAGAAGCACTTCTGCCACAAGCGGCTCCCCGGTACCACTGTTTGCGTTAGTATTCATCAATACCTGCTTTGTAGCTGTAAGCGTATCATTCTTTTGCGCGGTAACAGCGAAATCAAGTTTTACACTGTCACTCCAGTCAGCAAGCCTTATCGAGACAGTACCCCCGCCAGCTTCCTTCGCAGTTATGTTTATGATTCCTTCTTCTGCCACGCCTACCTCTGCGGATGCCGTTCCCTTTTTGGTCGTCCACAGTATTTTCTCATCCGCCCCGGAAAGATCAAGAGGCTCAAAGAGACCGTTACTCTTCTTTTCAAGGACCTGCGTCGTTATCGTCTGGTCTTCGGTATTGGATGTATATACCTTACCTGATTTGGTTGAAAGCTTGAGCACCGGCTTGTCAAAGGTCACAGGCATTGTATATTCATAATCGCCTATCTCTTTCCCTTCATCATCAACAAGCGGAAGGATGACAGTATTGCTCTTTGCAGCCTGGGAACGATTGGCACCTCCCTTAAGGATCACGGTACCATTCTCATAATACCAGAACTTTGTCCATTTATTCTTGTTGTTTATCCTTGCCGGATCCACTGTTCCTTCTGCCGGATCAGGTAACTTGATCACTACATTATCACCCGAGTTATTGTAGAAGATATTGATATTTTCTCTTCCGTCAGGCTGCGTGGGTTCGCATGGCGTATCCTGACCGTCTGCTCCGCCACCGGTTCCGGCCTTCTTATACTCTGCCTCAGTAGCCTCTGATCCGTCAGCCTTAACGTACTTATTGGCTGACTCATAAATTTCCTTACCTGCAGGATCGGCGGCTACCGTTGCCGTATACATCGTGATCGCATCAGTGCCTTCTCCTCTGGTATTGCTTGTCATTGTAACTACCGCATCAGTCTTCTCACCACATTCCTCACAGATGAATGTTCCGGTTGCGCTCTTGTTATCTGCAGCCCATGTGAAGCCTTCAAACTTCCATTTATGATCTTTGTGCTCTTCTTTTGCGGCATTGGTTTCCTTATCGATAACATAGGTAATACCTGTTACAGGATCCGTATATTTCCCGTTAACCGTTCTTGCATAAGTCACGATCGCGCCATCGGGGTCAGCATACATTTCGATATCGCCGACCTTCACAAGACTTGACGTAACTATGTGTCCGTCCTTTACGAAGTACGAATTACCGGATGCATCCGCATCTGTATAGAAACCGTCTGTGGTAATCCGGTTACCGTCCCTGAGGAGTACAGGCTTACCTTCTTCATCCCATGCCGGACCGTCATAATCATCTGCGAACTTATATCCGTCAGCATCAAAGTACATGATCTGCCCGCCTGCCTTGACTGCCTTTCCGGCAACATCATTTCCCTCTTTGGTGACATATCTTATTCCGTCATCCGTGGTATATAAACCATAGATATTAACGCTGACATTCTTCGTAATATCGGAGTTGTCGGCACCCAACTTAAGAGTTGCCGTCCCGACCATTCCGGGCTTTGTGACCACGCTGAAGGTACTCTTTCTTACAGAAGACCCTTCTACTGCTCCTGTGACATGATATACATTCTGTTCTTTTTCGAATTCTTTTACATTTTCACTGAATCCGAAGAACCCGTCTATCGAATCTTTAACCACAACGCTCGGGTAGATAAGAACATCTGCCTCTGATCTTACAGGTGTTGTGGAGACCTCGATCTCAGCCGATTTGGGATTCTCGGGATCGGTCACTTCGATCTCAACCGAATCCCTGCTGAGTATCATCGACTTAACCCCTGCCCACATGAACTCAGGATAAACTGTCATGTCTTTATCCGGCTCTTCGGCAAGCTCTGTCACTACTTCAGCAAGCGTGGTGGGAACCCCATCCGTACCGGTCCATCCTGCGAACTCAACGTCTGTTGCCTGCCCTGTATAGGTTGCGCTGAATCCGGAAAGATCGCAGGTGAACAGCCCTTCTTTATTTATGTCTTCAGCATAGATCCTCAACTCATATTTCTTGCCGTCATCATACGATCTGCCGCCTTTACCCTGTACGGTTACATTGTCACTGCCGACAAACTTATCATCCGGATTATCAGATACCATTATCGCCCCTACTCCGTCAAAGACTAAGGGGAAGTAGCTCTTAACAGGTGCGCTGAAGGTATATACCTTTCCGGCTTCATCCTTATAGGTCATTTCAAAGTCTTCCGTCACAGCCGCTGCGTCATCTGCTTCACCGGAGAACCTCCACAGCCCCGTATTGGTATTAACATTTTCAAAGCTCCCGCCTACAAATACTGCTGAATTCTTTATGCTGAAAGGATTTACCTTATCTATAACAGACGCTCCCGTCCCGGCATCGGTTACCTTTATGTAAATGTCTCTTTCAATATCCGGTCCCGCTTCACTATCCGAACCTACTGCCACCTCAGCTGGTGACTTCTTATCATTTCCGTCCTTATCAACTATGCTTATTTTATAAGGACAGGGCTTAACCGTTATTTCCTTTTCCTGACCGGTTACAGTTACATCATTGGCATCCGTAAGAGAAACAGCTACCTTAACTGTACCTTCCTTTATTCCCCTGACTATAACATCCTCTGCTTTACCTGAAACAGCATCCAGCAGTTTGACATCGCCCGTTACTCCGGTAACAGTGTAGCTGACAACAGAACCAACGGGAATATCGGCCGGCTCCCCGTCTATAGTTAATGAAACAACGCTTTCTGCTGCAATCTCTTCATCAACCGCGATCTCGGAAGGCATATTGTCAGAGAATGCCAATTCATATGAAGGACGATCCTCTACCGTAACAGGAGTCGCGGGGGTTACCCACTCATATCCCGTTTCATCTGTAAAGACTGCAAACAGCATACCGTTTCCTGCCTTGGCACCCTTTATATATCCGTTGTCAAGAGCTTCCTTATCAACGATCGTTACAGCCTCAGCCGCCTCATACTCATCTGCATACTGCTTATCCGGACCTATATCGCTTCCATCGCCGTCATATACATAATACTTAACCATACCTGCAGTCTTGACAGCAGCCGGTGCGGGGTAGACCGCTCTTGTTACCTCTGCATCCGGAAAATATTCCGCGCCAATACTCTGAGTGAACACAACGTCTATCGGGACACCCTTTTCCTCTTTGCTGTTAATGCTGAAATTATTATTTTGTGTATCGGTTATCTTATTTTCTGCAGTATTAACAGGAACAGAAACCGTTTCCGTTATTGCAGTGGGAATATTGTTCCTAAGCTCGTATCCCACAACCTGTTCTTCTTTTAGTTCTCCTTCTGTATTGCGGTACGCTGCTGTAGTAATAATTCCTTCATCATTTACATAACGGTCTCCCCAGATCGGTTCAACAATCGAATTTTCTTCCGGCACTTCTATAGCCTGCCCCGGCATTAACTTCTTTCCATCATATTCCCATCCGAGAAGGATCCTCTTTGCATCGGGGTTCTCTACCTCATCGGGAAGGGTAAACATTGTCCCTACAGGAACCTTGAATGAATAGCCGTTATTGTCCTCCCCTTTAATATAGCCTCTTGAATAATCCTTTCCATCAAGGTATGAAGCCGGAAGCGTTACTACCTCTTCTTCATCATTTGTTGCTACTCCTATCTGAACTCTGGCAGCACTCCCTGAGGCACTGAATTCAAGCTCAACATGACCATCTACGTATATATTGTCAACTGTTGCCGAAATATCAAGTTCCGTATCCGGACCCTCGTCATTCACTACCACAAGATAGGTTCCCTTACTTATTTCATCTATGCCTATGTAGGTAAGAGGCTCTCCTTCTCTGTTAGCGAATTCATAGCTTATTACAGCTCTGTCTGTCAGATCGATAATGTCCCCGTCCGCTATCGCCTGCTCAATCTCTTCCAATGTAGAACATGGGACTTCGTTTACAACCTCAACTACCCTGAACCTGACTAAGGCTTCCGGTCTTATCTCAGCATTAAGATCATACTGATATGCTGTATCACTCCGGCAGAGGGTCTCCGCCTCATCGACCGTAACGGTTGCGAAACAGAAATACTCAACTCCATCGACAGCTTTTACCGCGCACGGAGCTTCTGCCGTATATTCCGTTCCATCCGTATCCGTGATCACAGTATTGATCTCTGATGTTCCGGCAGCTTCCGATGCAAGCATTACGCTTATATTCGGCTTTTCCGTAGTATAGAATGCTGCATTGGATGAACTGTATGTGGATTTAACACCTTTCGGCAGTTCCTCATACTCTTTACCTGTGGCTCCGTTAATAACGGTAACTGTCAGTGTTTTCCTTGTACCATCTGTCTTCTCATTTTTTGCAATTTCTGCCTTGGTACCTGTTCCCTGCGCTTCTGCAAGCTCGGTATCCACAAAGAATGGAGCGTCATCCGGTTCAAACCCGATCACGAAATGCGGCATAACCTCCACTTTAAGATCAGCCTTATAAACCACAACATTTCCTTTTTCCGATCCGGAAAGGAGCTCTGCAGTCACTTCATCGGACGACTGTGAGATTCCTTTCACCGAAGCCCCCCATGATTCTGCCTCGTCTTCAACATCTATCACAGTCTTTCCGCCTGATTTTGATTCATAAGTGGCTCCGTATAATGTCTGCTCCTTACCTCCTGCCGTTACCGTAGGGGTAATGACCGTCGTTTCGTTCTGTGCAACAAGAAGAGTCTGGGCACCTTCTATAACCTTGATCCTGCCATTATCATCGGCGTTGAATTTTACCGAATAGGTTCCTTCCTTTGCTTCCTCAGCAGTGGATGCTTCAATCGTAACATCACCCTTAAGCTCATCCTTTAAGATCTTAATATCATATGAAGATGCGAAATCAAGCTCCTTTTCTTCATGCTTGCCGCCGTTCGCTATTGTATATTTAACCACAAGTAAAGCAATCTTACCGTCATCCGCACGCTGTGAGCCCTTAACCGTAAGGGTAACATCCTGGTCATCTCTGATATAGAAATCACCCGGCTGGAGAACTCCGTTATAATATACAACTGCCTTTGTATTAACAGGGACTATGACTTTCTTCGTAGAATAAGATACAGCCTTGATCGTGATCTCGCCTTCTGCTCTGTCAGCGGGAACCATAAAGATATTGCCTTCCACAGGCTCCGCGGCACGGCTTGTACCCGCTATGGTATATGTAACCTCCTTAAGCAGTGCACCCGTAGCATTGGGAACCACCTTGAAATAGTACGGCTCTCCCGTCTTGGCATACTTTGTGCCGCTGCCGCTGATCTTATCCCTGGTTTCATTATCGTAAATTGTAAACTCTGCCGAATCAGCTTTAACAACGGTATCATTTCCGGTATACTCGGCTTCGGTAACGATCGTAATCTTATTTGTTATGTTGGAGATCGCATATACACCGTCCAGATTAAGCTCAAGCATAGTAACTTCTGACGATCCACCGGTCTTATAGCCGACACTTTTTACTCTCGTGTCACTCTCACTTGCATGAACTTCAAATTCGATGCGACCGCCGGTTTCTGCCGCAGCGGGACATTCGGTAACCTTCGTACCGGTACCTGCTCCTGTGGTGCTGTCAATAACCTCCTGTGTCTTTGCTGTAACCTCCACTGAAACAGCCTTTAACCCCTCAAGCACCAGATCGTCTTTACTTATAACCAAAGGAGACTTATATACTTTAGTCCTTTCGGTTCCGTCCTCGTATGTGATCGCAGCCGTAATGGATGTAATTGTCCTTCCCACCACATCCCTGGGAGCGGTAAGTTCTGCTTCTATATCATTATCATAATCGGTTGACTCGGTAATGACTTTACCGTTCTGCTTAAAGGTAAGAGTATTACCGAATTTATCCTCACCGCTGCTTATTGCAAACTTCCTGGTAACAGCCTTGATATTAAGCGACTTATCTGCCTGGTAGCCTTTTACTATTGCGGTATTATTCAGGGTGACTACCTTGTTTTCAAAAGAATAGCCCTCTGTTAATATCTCTTCACCCGCATATACCTCCACACCGGTTATCGGACTTCCTTCGATCTCATATTCGGAGAGATCGACCTTTGCTTCTTCGGTATCATAGGAAACTGTAGGATATTCACTGACAGGCATTGTGGTTCCGGTCACGGTTACCTTATACGAATCAGCCTTAGTGATATTGGAAGGTACCGTAACAGTAAATGTACCCTTCTTGGATCCAAGAACGATCCTTGATATTATTACCGAACCGGTTTCGGGATCATATGTATAGCCTGTGGGATCTTTAATAACATCCTCTTCCCCGGCTTTGACCGTTACACTTCCGTTCTCATCAAAAACATAACCCATATCCGGAGTGAGCACGCATGTGAAATCCCTGCTCGAATCCCAGTCAACACTCTCTAACTCTGTCCGGGCATCGCCTGAATCCGGATCATATATATGAACATGGGAATCAGACGGGTCATTAACAAATGTGATGGTTACATCACCCGTAGTCTTATCCGGTTCTATTTCTTCCCTTCCTTCCGTATTCCCGCCGGATCCTTCACCGAGAAGTACGTCGGGTGTATTTATTGCATCTGAATCATCCTTCAATGTGGCATCATCATCCTGTGAAAGAATATCTGACGTTTTGACGTCATGGGAGCTCTCCGCCGAGAGTATCTCCCCGTTGCCGTCAGCATACAGATTAGCTGCATATGCTGATGCAGGCACACAGGTCATTACCATGGCCATCGCCAGGATCACAGATAATGCCTTTGAAAAAAACCTTGAAGTTTTTCCCATAGTTCCTTACCTCCTGTTAATACAACCACTTTCCGTGGAATCATATAGATATATTCTACTTCTCCAAAGTGACATTGTCAATCAGATGTGATAACCTGCATGAATAAAAAAAGACGCCCCTGAGGACGTCTTTTTAAGTATTTATGGTTTTTCTTTTATTTAAAATACTCAACACCCGATTCAAATATCTTCATATCCTGCTCGCCGTAAATGTTTACCGCCACAGATCTGCCGCGTCGCTCGGAATGACCCATCTTACCGAAGCATCTTCCGTCTTCGGACGTAATACCTTCGACCGACATATAGGATCCGTTGATGTTCCATTCCTCATCCATACTTATATTACCTTCGGGATCACAGTACTGTGTCGCCACCTGACCGTTCTCAAACAGCTTCTTAAGCCATTCATCATTGGCAACAAACCGTCCCTCGCCGTGTGATGCGGGAATGACATAGGTCCCTCCAAGCTCTGCCTTTGCAAGCCAGGGCGACTTATTCGATACCACCTTCGTATAGACCATCCTGGATATATGACGGTTAATGGTATTGAATGTAAGCGTGGGTGAATTCTCATCCTGCCCTGTTATATCTCCTCCCGGAACAAGTCCGAGCTTGATAAGTGCCTGGAAGCCGTTGCATATTCCCAGAGCCAGTCCGTCGCGCTCGTTAAGCAGCTTCATGACAGCCTCCTTAAGCGCTTCATTCTGGAATGCCGTGGCAAAGAACTTCGCCGATCCGTCAGGCTCATCACCCGCCGAGAAGCCGCCGGGGAACATGATTATCTGAGACTTTGCAATACCGTCCCTGAATTCATCCACCGACTCTCTTATATCCTCTGCACTCATATTTCTGAATACCTTTGTTATGACATCGGCCCCTGCTCTCTCAAAAGCCTTCGCGCTGTCATACTCGCAGTTGGTACCGGGGAAAACAGGTATAAATACCGTGGGCTTTGCAACCCTGTTCTTACATATATATATATTTTCAGCCTTATACAGCCCTGTATTTACCGCATCACAACCCTTAACCGCCCTGGTCGGGAAGACCTTCTCAAGGGGCTCCTTCCATGTCTCAAGCGCCTCTTCATATGTTATGAAAGCGTCTCCGAGACTCAGCTTCTTATCATCGGTCACCTCGCCGATGATCCTGCTTCCGCTTTCAAGGGATTCTGCCTTATCGGCCGGAACCTCTGCCACTATGGATCCAAAACCTGCCTTAAAGAAATCACCGGCTCCGTTATCATCATACAGCTTAACTCCCAGAGCGTTTCCGAACGCCATTTTGCTTACCGCGGCAGCAACTCCCTTACCGTCCACCGCATATGCGGAAACAATCTTCTTATTCTGTATATCCATATGGATCCTGTCATAGGTCTCCATTACCTTATCATAAACGGGAAGGTCATATTCATCCCTCGGGATTTCAATAAGAACAAGCTTATTTCCTGCTTTCTTAAGCTCGGGAGTGATGATATCTCCCTCCTTTGCCACATCAACAGCAAAGGATACAAGTGTGGGCGGTACATCTATTCTGCCCCCGGCACTGATTTCTTCCATTTCATTGAAGGTTCCGGACATCGAATCCTTGCCGCCTATTGAAGGAAGCCCGAACTTAAGCTGTGCATCAAAAGCCCCGAGCAGAGCGCTGAAGGGCTGGCTCCATCTTGAAGGCTCCTCCGTCATTCTTCTGAAATATTCCTGGAAGGTAAATCTTATCTTCTTATAGTCGCCTCCTGCTGCCACAATCCTGGCCATGGATTCAAGGACTGCATATACAGCTCCATGATACGGGCTCCAGGATGACAGATACGGGTCGAAGCCGTAACTCATCATCGTAACCGTATCGCTCTTGCCGTCAAGAACCGGAAGCTTGGCAACCATTGTCTGCGTCTCAGTGAGCTGATATTTACCGCCGTAAGGCATGAACACCGAGCCTGCACCGATAGATCCGTCAAACATTTCCACAAGCCCCTTCTGTGAACAAACATTAAGATCTGACAGGGTTGCAAGCCATGCTTCTCTTATGTCTGATGCGGTCTCTTTGTTGACTGTATCAGTCGACAGAATTTCACCGACCTTTTTAATCTCAAATTTATCAAAGAATCTGTCCTTTTCATCCGGCATATCCACATACACATCGGTCTCCTGATGAGCGCCGTTCGTATCAAGGAATGCACGTGACAGATTAACTATTTCCTTTCCTCTCCATGTAAGTACGAGACGGGGCTCCTCTGTGACTACCGCAACCTTCGTAGCCTCCAGGTTCTCCTCATGTGCGTATTTCATGAATTCATCAACATCAGCCGGAGCAACGACCACAGCCATTCTCTCCTGTGACTCTGATATTGCAAGTTCCGTTCCGTCAAGACCCGCATATTTCTTGGGTACCTTGTCAAGATCTACGGTAAGTCCGTCTGCCAGCTCACCTATCGCCACCGATACTCCGCCTGCGCCGAAATCATTACACTTTCTTATCAGACGGCTTACTTCCGGACGTCTGAAGAGCCTCTGAAGCTTGCGTTCCGTAGGAGCGTTACCCTTCTGGACCTCTGCTCCGCAGGTATCTATGGACTGTTCTGTATGCGCCTTGCTGGAGCCTGTGGCTCCGCCGCAGCCATCCCTTCCGGTACGTCCGCCGAGAAGTATAATTATATCTCCGGGATCCGAGGTCTCACGTATAACATTCTTCCTCGGAGCGGCTCCCATTACTGCTCCGATCTCCATACGCTTAGCCACATAGTCGGGATGATATATTTCCTTAACATAGCCTGTTGCCAGACCTATCTGATTACCGTAGGACGAATATCCCGAAGCTGCGCCCCTGACCAGCTTCTTCTGCGGGAGCTTGCCCTTCAGGGTATCCTTAAGTGACACGGTGGGATCCGCGGCACCCGTGACACGCATTGCCTGGTAAACATATGAGCGGCCCGAAAGAGGATCCCTTATAGCACCTCCGAGGCATGTTGCGGCTCCACCGAAGGGTTCTATTTCCGTAGGATGGTTATGTGTCTCGTTCTTGAAGCTTACGAGCCACTCCTCCGTTTCCTTCTTACCGTCTCTCTCTATTTCCACCGGAACCACTATCGAGCAGGCGTTGATCTCGTCCGATTCCTCCTGATCGTTAAGCTTTCCCTCCTTCTTAAGCTTGCGCATTGCAAGAAGGGCAATGTCCATCAGACAGGTGAACTTATCATCCCTTCCTTCAAACAGCTCATTATGCGTTTTCAGATACTCCTTATAGGTATCCTCGATGGGCTTTCTGTAATAACCGTCCGCAAATTCAACATTCTTAAGCTCGGTGGAGAAGGTTGTATGTCTGCAGTGATCCGACCAGTAGGTATCAAGAACCCGTATTTCCGTCATCGAAGGATCACGGTTTTCCTCGCCCTTAAAATATTTCTGTATATGCAGGAAATCCTTAAAGGTCATGGCAAGACCCAGTGAATCATACAGCTCCTTTAGCTTATCCTCAGGCATATCCTTAAAGCCGTCAAAGATCACAATATCCGCAGGCTCGTCAAATCTGGTTATCAGTGTGTCAGGTTTCTTGAGCGATGTAAGGCGTGAATCAACGGGATTGATGCAGTAGTCCTCTATCTGTTTAAGCTCTTCGTCACTTATGCCGCCCTCGAAGCAGTATGTAACTGCTGTCTTTATAACAGGCTCCTCGTCCTCATTCAGGAAGCGGACGCACTGCTCTGCCGAATCGGCTCTCTGATCGAACTGTCCCGGAAGATATTCAACAGAGAAAACCTTCGAATCGTCTGTCCTGTCGAAATCCTCCTCATAAAGCAGATCAACGGGAGGTTCGGAGAATACGGTCACCTTGGCCCTGTCATAGGTCTCGTCCGACAGATTCTCAATATCATATCTTATAAGCTCACGTACCCGGGTGATATTCTTAAGACCCAGATAATTTCTTATCTCTTCATGCAGCTCCCTGGCCTTTACGGCGAAGGGTTCTTTCTTCTCGACATAAATTCGTCTGACCATGATCGTTCTCCTTCTTATAAATGAGGTTATATTTACGGACTGTGTCAGTTACGGACGGCAGCCCTTACTTATACCCTTATACGTACCGTACTACGAAACCATACGTTTATCCGCCACAGATACCTTCTTGGCGTTGTCCGGATCATTGTCAAGCACTGCGAAGGCAATGTTGGTGGCGTGATCCGCAACCCTCTCCAGTCCCGAGATGACATCCGAGAAAAGCATTCCTGCCTCGGGCGTGCATTCATTTCTTGTCATCCGGGCTATATGCTGACGCTGAAGCTCTCTTTCCTTCTCATCAACCGCATCCTCAAGCGACAGTATATCCCTAAGATGTTCATCCATACCGGTCGAGAACATCTCTATTGCAAAACGTATGAGGGTGTTTACCATATCAAGCATCTCACCCAGTTCCTTCATGGCTTCGCGTGAAAAGTCGATTCCCCTCTCCATCCTCCGTTTGGCCGAATCGGCTACATTCTCGGCATGGTCACCGATACGTTCAATATCATTTACAACGTGGAAAAGTCCGCCTATATTCTTCGCATCGTCAACCGGAAGGTTCGTCTGCGAGATCTTCACAAGATAATTGGTTATCTCATGATTAAGGAAGTTGATATTCTCCTCAACCACATATACCTCATCAATGTCCTCCTGATCAAGCGTGACAAGGGCATTCATGGAACGGTTCAGGTTCTCGCTTGCAAGAAGAGCCATTCGTTCAAGCTCCTTGGTAACCTCAAACACAGCCGTCGCCGGTGAGAAGATATTCTTTCCGCCGATATATTCAAGCTGCAGATTGGCACGGTAACCGATCTCCTTATCCTCACCCGGTACTATTAAGTAAGTCATCTTAACAAGCAGACCTGAGAACGGATACAGGATCGCAACCTGAAAGAGCTTGAAGATCGTATGTGCATTGGCAACCTGACGTCCCAGATTGGTGCCGGATACTCTGGTCAGCATGCCTACCACCCACTCCATTCCAAGCTTCAGGATTATATACATTATGATAGTTCCCATTACATTGAACAGAAGATGTATAAGAGCTGCCCTCTTGGCGTTCTTCTTACCTGAAAGCGATGTTATTATCGCGGTTGCACAGGCACCGATGTTACATCCGAGTATTATGAACAGACAGATCCTTATATCAAGCAGTCCCTGATTGGCCATTACCAGGATGATGCTGACCGTAACGGATGAGCTCTGTACTATGGCGGTTACCACGGTCCCGATAAGGATCGCAAGCAGCGGACTGGTCAGCGAACCGAAGAAGGCGGGAACCGCAGGTATGTCCTTGACATTCGCCATTGCCTCGGACATAAGCGCGAGACCCATGAACAGCACACCAAAGCCGGTAAGTATCTCACCGACCTTCTGTATCATATCCTTTTTTATAAAGCAGAACATTATTACGCCTAAGAATACAAAAGCAGGGGCGTATTCGGATAAGTTAAAAGAAACGAGCTGTGCGGTTACCGTGGTACCGATATTGGCACCCAGTATTACTCCGACAGCCTGTGTAAGTGTCATGATCCCGGAGTTAACGAAGGTGACGACCATCATGGTACAGGCACTTGACGACTGTATGATACCCGTGAATATAATACCCACGATCATACCGGTAAATCTGTTCTTTGTGAAGAATTCAAGGATATTTCGAAGCTTGGCGCCTGCCGTCTTCTCTATTCCCGAATTCATAAGGTTCATGCCAAATAAGAACAGTCCCAGTCCTCCTGCCAATGTCAAAAAGGTTGTCGCTATCATAATACTCCTTCTGATTCAGTTATTCGTCATATTTATAAATCAATTTTAGGATAAACCCCTTCAATATACAAGGCATTATGTTTTTTTTGTTAAAAAACCACAACCCCCGTTAAAGCAGCGGATTATTTTTATGCCATTTTTCACCCTTCCCGATATCCTTATCAAGCTGCTGCTTAAGTTCATCCAGTGAATTAAACTTCATCTCCGGACGGACATATTCATACAGGCTTACCGTGAGCTCCTCTCCGTAAATATCCCTGTTAAAGTCATATATATAGGTCTCGATTCCTGTTGCGGTATCGGTTCCGCCGAGAGTGGGCTTACGTCCTATATTGGTGATCGCGCTTAATCTCTCACCGTTTAATTCAACCTGCGAATAATAGACTCCGTTGGGCGGCAGAAGCTTTATCTCCCTTGGGATCAGATTGATCGTGGGTATCCCGATCGTCCTTCCGAGCTTATTGCCCTCAACTACGGTCCCATAGAAGAAATACGGGTAGAGAAGAAGCTCGTTTGCATGAACTATATCACCCTTTTCCACGAATTCCCTGATCCTTGTGGAGCTGATCAGGTCATGACTGTCCTTAAGCTTATCGACGATCTCCACCTCATAGCCGTAATTGTGCGCATATCTTGCCAGCATATCGGGAGTACCTACTCCGCGGTGGCCGAAGCGGCAGTCCCTGCCCATAACTATTGCCTTCATGTTCATGCTCTCTACCATGAAGTCATCTATGAATTCCTCTGCGCTTATCGAGGCTGTCATCTCATTAAACGGAAATTCAATAAGGTATTCCACACCCATCTGATCGAATATATACCTCTTCTCACTTCTGGTCGTCAGTACCCTGCTGTTTATTCCATGTATCACGCGTGATACCGGCATATCAAAGGTAAATACCACCGGTTTAAGTCCCTTGTCACGATATCTCTTCATCCTTTCAAATATCGCCGCATGTCCTTTATGTATACCGTCAAACTTTCCTATGGTAACTACCGTCGGTTCATCTATCCTGAAATTGATCGTATCTTTTATTATCTGCATTATCTCATCCTGTACTCGTCTGTCTTAATCTTATTATTTCCGTCTTTATCTTTTCTTATCCTGCATTTGGCTTCTGCATCCGCCGTCAGGGATACGTCTTCTGTATGCCAATACCTTTGGATATAAACACCTAAGGTATGAACATCTTAAAGGGTCTGTACAGCTTCCTTCCTCTGTCATAATCATACACACCGTAAAATGTACCCTCTGAATCGTAAACCCTGAAGCGTTCCTTCGCGGAATCCGTATAGTCAGCCATATCTGTTTTCCGGAAAGTATTGCCGTTGTGGAGCAGCTTATCAGCCGGTGGATTCATCCTGATACTTCCACAGTCACCGAATACATCCTCCACTGACATGATATGCCCGGAAAGATCCCCTTCATCAGCCCACTTCTGAACCTCATCAAGGGTAGCCGCATTCTCTATCCTGAAATTCCCGGATCTTGTACGTACCAGGCTCTCCATGGTTCCGCCGCAGCCAAGCCTCTCACCGATATCATTGCATAGTGTCCTTATATACGTACCCCTGGAACAGGTAATACGCATGGTCACCCGCGGAAGATCCATACTCAGGATATCGATGGAATGTATGGTTACGTGTCTTCCCTTCCGCTCGATCGTCCTGCCCTCCCTCGCCAGCTCGTACAGCCTCCTGCCGTCGATCTTTATTGCCGAGTACATGGGCGGGATCTGTTCGATATCACCCGTGAATTGGTCTATACATGAAACGACATCAGCCTCATTCAGGTTGACGTCCTTTCTCCCAAGCACGGTTCCTGACATATCTTGAGTATCTGTTGTGATACCAAGCAGAAGTACCGTTTCATATTCCTTTGTTTTGTCTGTCAGAAGATCGCACAGGGATGTTGCATTTCCGAGGCACACGGGAAGAACTCCCGTTGCATCGGGATCAAGCGTCCCGGTATGTCCTATCCTCTTCTGCCGGCATATGCCGCGGAGCCTGGCAACAACGTCAAATGAAGTATATCCACGCTCCTTACATATATTGATAATTCCGTTCATAGCTTTCTTTAAGCTGCTCTTTTCCATAAGGTACGACTCTTTTACCGCCGCTGTTTTGTTCCTTATCTTACTTCTGTTCCATCCTGTCCTGTTCCATCAGCTGTCTTTCTATATGCAGCGACAGATTGTTCAGTACATCATGGAAGGTTCCGTTCATTGTACAGCCGGCTGCCCTTACATGGCCGCCTCCTCCGAAGTATGAAGCCACCTCAGACACATCCACCTTACCGTTCGAACGAAGGCTTACCTTATGTTCAAGGGTTCCTGTCTCATGCATGAATATGGCGACTTCCACCCCTTTGGTAACCTGAAGCTGATTGACTATGCCCTCAAAATCCCTGCTGTTTACACCGTAGAACTCCATGGCCTTACGGTCTATACTGCCTGCTATGCACCTTCCGTCCATAAACAGGATGCTCTCAAGAAGGGTACGTCCCAGTATCTGGTTCTGGACATATGTCTTCTGCAGGAAGGTCTCGTCGGTTATCTTTGAACCGTCGAAATCATACTGTACAAGCTTTCCCAGTGCCTCGAAGGTCTTAGCCCCCGTACAGCTGTATCTGAATATCCCCGTATCATGAGCGATACCGGTGTACAGTGCCTTGGCTACCTCCGCATCCATATATTCATCTTCAAACATATGCGTCAGTATCTCACATGTCGAGCTTGCCTGCGGCTCCACATGAGAAACATCTCCAAAGCCCTGATTGCTGATATGATGGTCTATGCATATGGACTTCTTCGCTCCGAGAAACAGTTTCTGCGACTTCTCTATCCTCTCAAGATCTCCCGAGTCAAGCGAGAAGAAAACGTCGAACTGTCCGGGATATGCGAAGGTACTGTCTATCTTATCATATCCCTTAAGAAACGAAAACATTTCGGCGGGTTCCTCAAGGAAGATCCTTATGTCCGCATCCTTATATGCATTGCTTAAATAGGAATACAGACCGAGTACTGCACCCACGCAGTCACCGTCCGGCCTCACATGTCCTGTTATCCCTATCGTTTTCGCACTTCCAATTTCTTCCAGTAAATTATTGATCATATATTACTCTCCCAAACCGGATTCTGTTGTATTATAGTGAACGAATTTAATTCGTTCACTTTGCATCCTCATCTGTTCCGGCAGATGAAACACTTACATCATCGATCAGCTTATTCATCTTCATACCATATTCGATAGATGTGTCTGCAAGGAAGCGAAGCTCGGGTGTGTTGCGAAGATTGAGATTATGCGCAAGCTGTTTTCTTAAGAATCCCTCTGCGCTCTTTAATCCCTTAAGGGTCTCCTCCCTGTCAGAGTCATCTCCCAGAGTCGATATCCATACCTTACATGTCTTAAGGTCGGGAGCCACCTCAACATCCGTAACACAGGTCATGGGACCTATACGGGGATCCTTTATCTCCGAACGGATGAGGTTGGCAAGTTCCTTCTGAACCTCTGCATTTATTCTTGTATTTTTAATACTGTTCTTTCGCATCTTTTCATCTCCCGTCATAAGGAAACCAAAGCCCGGGATCCACCGCTCACTCCGTTCGCGGTACCCCTTATGACATTTATCTCGGTACCTCGACCATCTTGTATGCCTCTACTATGTCAAGCTCCTCAAAATCATTGAAGCCTTCAAATACAAGGCCGCACTCAAAGCCTGCCTTGACCTCCCTGACATCATCCTTGAACCTCTTGAGTGATGCAAGATTACCCTCGAAGATCTGCTCTCCTTCATGACTGATACGAACCTGACAGCCTCTTTCAAATACGCCGTCAAGCACATAGGATCCGGCAATGTTTCCGACACCCGAAGCCTTGAATATCTGTCTGATCTCGGCATGTCCGATCACCTTCTCCTCAAATACGGGATCCAGCATACCCTTCATGGCCGCCTCAACATCCTCGATAGCCTTGTAGATCACATTATACAGTCGTATATCAACGCCCTCTGTCTCGGCAATGTTCTTGGCCGTTGCATCCGGACGTACATTAAAGCCTATGATTATAGCGTTGGAAGCCGAAGCAAGTACAACATCGGATTCGTTGATCGCACCTACGCCGCCATGGATGACTTTGACAACAACCTCCTCGTTTGTAAGCTTGACAAGACTCTCCTTGACTGCCTCAACCGAACCCTGCACATCGGCCTTGATGATGAGGTTGAGTTCCTTAAGATTACCCTCCTGGATCTGATTGAACAGGTCGTCGAGAGACATCTTGTTCTTGGTATCATCAAGCAGCTTGACCTTGTTCTGTGCAATAAAGGTCTGCGCAAAGTTCTTTGCTTCCTTATCATTCTCGGGCGAAACGAAGATCTCACCCGCACCCGGGACATCATTAAGTCCGAGTATCTCAACAGGAGTCGACGGACCGGCTTCCTTAACTCTTCTTCCCTTATCATCGATCATTGCACGTACCTTACCGTAACATGCTCCTGCCGCTATGTAATCGCCTACCTTAAGAGTACCCTTTTGTACAAGCACGGTAGCCACGGGACCGCGTCCTTTATCCAGCTGTGCCTCTATTACAAGACCTCTTGCCTTTCTCTTTGGATTGGCCTTGAGCTCAAGTATGTCCGCCGTTAAGATGATCATGTCAAGCAGATTGTCGATACCCTCTCCGGTCTTTGCCGAAACCGGTGCGAATACCGTACTTCCGCCCCAGTCCTCGGGAATAAGATCATATTCCGAAAGCTCCTGCTTAACCCTGTCAAGGTTAGCACTGGGCTTATCTATCTTGTTTACGGCAACTATAATCTCTATGCCTGCTGCCTTGGCATGATTTATCGCCTCAACGGTCTGCGGCATTACTCCGTCATCCGCAGCTACAACCAGGATGGCTATATCCGTTGAATTGGCTCCTCTCATACGCATTGCCGTAAATGCTTCATGACCGGGCGTATCGAGGAAGGTGATCTTCTGATCGTTTACCTTGACGACATAGGCACCTATGTGCTGTGTAATACCACCCGCCTCACGGTCAATGACATGAGTATTACGTATACAGTCAAGGAGCGATGTCTTACCGTGGTCAACATGTCCCATTACACAGATAACAGGCGGACGCTTGGCCATCTTGCTTGTATCCTCTTCATCCTCCTTAAGCAGCTCCTCTATTACATCCACCACTACTTCCTTCTCGCACAGGATATCGAATTCCACTGCGATCTCTTCTGCCTGCTCATAGGATATCTCCTGATTGACGGTCACAACCTTGCCCTGAAGGAAGAGCTTCTTTATGATAACCGCGGGCTGGACCTTCATCTTATCCGCAAGTTCCTTTATCGTAAGAGATTCGGGAAGGGTGATAACCTTGATCTTCTCTTCCTCTTTTACCTCTGCGGGTTTATCAACAGGCTTTATAAACCTGCCTGCCTTGCTGCCCTTAACCTGCTTGCCGCCTCTGAAGCCGTCCTCTGTCTGGAAGCTTAAGTCCTTCCTGTTCTTGTCCCGGTTCTTCTTTGAATCATCACGCCGGTTATCCTTGCCCGCTCCCTTCTGGTCGGAACCAAAGGCTATGGTTATCCCGCCCTTTGCTCCGTCGCGCTTGTCACCGCCTCTGAAGCCTCTGTTATCATTGCTTCTTGCGTCCCTGTCTCCTCTTGAATCTCTTGAGTCTCTTGAGAATGATCCGCTTCTTCCGCTCTGTTCATTCGTCTTTTCTCTACGTTCCGGAGCTCTTCTGCTATCGCTGACGCTATTGCCAGAAGTCCTGCCAGTACGAGGACTGCCCTGTACGCTCTCCGGACTCTTTTGTACTGTTTCCTTAACTGCGTTAACGTTAACTTCAGCTGTCTGATTGTCCTCACCTCCTGCAGGAAGAGCGGCAGGTGCGCTCTGTACCGGTGCCTGCGGCTTAACCGGAGCCTCCTCTTCCCTGTTTACCATCATATTTGCGGTTCTGGGCACGTTAGGCTTGATCAGCTTCTGCCCCGGCCTTACAAAGGTATTTCCTCCGGGACGTCCCTGACGGTCTCCTCTGTTCGGTGCCTGTCCTGCATTTCTGCCCTGGGTTCCCTGGTCACGGCCGTTACCCGTGCGGGCGCTCTGATGGTTGTTTACTATTATGATATTAGGCTTCTTCTTTTTCTGTAACGGTGCTCCCTGTGGCGCAGGCTTTCCGGCAGCGGGTGCTGTCTGAGAAGTCGGTGCCGTCTGAGCGGGTCTAGCCGCCGGTGCCGGTTTCTGTGCCGCCGCAGCCCTGGCGGGAGCAGCTTTCTCGTCTGTCTTTTCCGCTTTGTCTGCTTTGTCAGCCTTATCCGCCTTCACCGCATTATCGCCCTTTGATATGTGATTTCTCACCTTTTCCTGAAGCTCTTCGTCAATAGATGAAGAAACAGTCTTGCCTGCCTCCCCGATTTTCTCCAGAATGGTGATAACATCCTTTCCGGGCATATCCAGTTCCTTTGCGAATTCGTGTATTCTCATCTTTGCCAATCTTATAACACCTCTTTCTTTCCTGCCCACTTATAAATCTAATAAATCCAATATCTTAGCTGCAAGGCCCTCGCCCGTCACTGCCAGTGACGCACGGAATTCCCTGCCTATACAATGTCCCAGGCTCTCCTTGTCGGAGTAGATCCTGAACGGCACATTGTAATACTCACATGAATTGCGAAACTGCTTCTTTGTGTTATCCGATGCATCATCGGCAACTATCACAAGAAAAGCACTTCCATCCTTGATACTTGCCTCCGTCATGAATTCACCGCTCTTAACGGCTCCGGCCCTCTGAGCCATTCCAAGCATCTGTAACACCTTATCCCTGTTCACTGATTACTCCTGATCTTGTGCTCACGTATAAGAAGCTCTTCCAGTTCCGCCCTTAACCTGTCAGTTTCTGCGGAAGGAACAGACATCCTGAAGGTTCTTTCCAATCCTTTTTTCCTGACAGCCTTCTCAAAGCATTCCATGCATTTACAGATATATGTGCCCCGTCCGCTCATCAGCGAAGCTTCATCTGCCTTAAGCCCGGCCTCTTCTCTGTCATCATTAGAATACTTCACTATCCTTAACAGCTCATTCTTCGGCTTGACCTTCCTGCATCCTATGCAGGTACGCATCGGAATCCTCTTATCCATCCAAACCTCTTAAACTTCTGTATTGTCTTCCTCAGCTGCGGCATCATAGCCGTCTGTATTTTCAGCTTCCCCGGCGTAGCTCTCTTCTCCGGCATACCCTTCTTCTGCGTATCCGCCTTCTTCATAATATCCGTCTTCGCTGTACTCACCTTCTGCGTATTCGCCTTCACCGTAGTATTCTTCTTCCTCATCATAGTAATCCTCAAGACGGAAACCGGGTGAATCCTTGGCCTGACTCTCTGATTTGATATCGATCTTGAAGCCTGTAAGACGGGCTGCAAGCCTTGCATTCTGGCCTTCCTTTCCTATAGCCAGTGACAGCTGTGTATCCGGGACCACTACCTTGGCCGATTTCTCATCGCTGTCTGCGATAACGAATACAACCTTTGCCGGAGACAGGGCATTCTCTATCAGAAGACCGGGGTTCTCATCCCAGTTGATTATGTCTATCTTCTCACCGCGAAGCTCATCCACTATGGCATTAACCCTTGATCCGTTCATACCGACACAGGCGCCCACAGGATCCACATCGGGATTATTGGACCATACGGCTATCTTGGTACGGCTACCGGGCTCACGGGCGATCGCCTTGATCTCAACAGTGCCGTCCTTCACCTCCGTAACCTCTGATTCAAAGAGCTTCTTAACAAGCTCAGGATGAGTACGGCTTACAAGGATCTTGGGACCCTTTGTAGTATCCTTAACTTCATATATGTATACCTTTACGCGGTCAGTAGGTCTTAAATGTTCCGATTTAACCTGCTCGTTCTCCGAAAGAAGAGCGTCCGCCTTTCCGAGATCGATGCTTATGTTCCTTCCGACATATCTCTGTACTATACCGGTAACAACATCTCTTTCCTTACCGTAGAACTGATTGAACAGAACGGCTCTCTCTTCCTCTCTTATCTTCTGAAGGATAACGTTCTTGGCATTGGTCGCGGCGATACGTCCGAATTCCTTGCTATTTATGTCAACCTCTACTATATCGCCCACCTGTGCATCCTTTTTGATAAGCACTGCATCCGCAAGTGCTATCTCAAGCACGGGATCC
Source organism: Lachnospiraceae bacterium (assembly GCA_017450065.1). Classification (GTDB taxonomy): domain Bacteria; phylum Bacillota; class Clostridia; order Lachnospirales; family Lachnospiraceae; genus UBA2868. The sequence goes on along the minus strand of JAFSYI010000059.1, from coordinate 118,523 downwards.
ATAACATCATCCCTGGTCTCCACTACAGTCTTCTCGGAGTATACCCTGTAATCTCCTGTTTCGCGGTCGATCGTAACACGGGTATTGTCAGCCTTGCCGAAGTGATTCTTGCATGCCTGGATAAGCGAGTTCTCGATCGCTTCAAAGATAGATTCCTTGCTTATCTCCTTCTCCTTTTCGAGAGCATCCAATGCCTCTAATAATTCCTTGTTCATCTCATTCCTCCTGGATATTGCCATAAGGTTTGTGGCCCCTCACAGCGGTTTACATAATTATTAATTCTGCCACCGAATCATAACTCAACATATAGGTTCGCCTTGGCTATATCCGCCCTGCCAAAGCTCCTGTTTATTCCTTCACCGGTCATTATCTTTACACTTTCCTTATCAAATGATATAAGTTCACCGGCGAATTCCTTACAGCCGTCAACCGGCTTATAGGTCTTTAACTCTATTTTCTTCCCGACAGACCTCTCGTAATCCCTGTCCTTCTTAAGCGCCCTGCCAAGCCCCGGAGAGCTGACCTCAAGGATATAGGCATCCGGGATAAAATCATCCCTGTCAAGCTCATCTGACAATGCCCTGCTGACATCCACACAGTCATCTATCGTAATGCCGCCTTCTTTATCTATATATGCACGCAGATAATAATCGGCGCCTTCCTTTACATATTCAATATCCCACAGCTCAAAGCCCCTGTCGTCAAGTATCGGCTTAAGCAGTGCTTCTGTTTTCTTCTCGTAATCCTCTCTTCGTGACATAAGACCTCTTTTGATTATGATATAACGCAGTAAAAAAGTGGACTCCTTCAAGTCCACTTTTAACGTACATGATAACTACTTTATTAACCTTATCACCTGCTGAGTGAAAATGCAAGCATTTTTTTATATATGCCTCACCACTTCAAATCTCTGCATGGAATATCCTTCTTCGTCTTCCCCAATGCCTGCCTTGCGAAGCGCTATCGCTATCTGCTCATCAACGGTATCGACTCCGTCAAGGTTCGGAAGCAGCAGCCCCCTCTTTGATCCCCTGGTAACGATCACACCGTATCTCTTAACATCCAACTCATCCTTCGAACTTATATCCTCCGCATCGGATAAAACGTCGACATTGATCTCAAGCGCCGGCAGCTCATCTGTCTTTATCGGGTTAAACCTCGGGTCCCTCGTCGAAGCCGCAACTGCATTCTCTATTATTTCCTGACCTATACAGCTGTATACGGATGATATTGTACCTATACAGCCTCTTAAACGGCCCTCCTTATGTATGGAAACAAAGACTCCCGCCTTCCTCTTACGCATCTCATCGGGTATATCGTCATATTTTCCCGATATGAGCGAAGGCTTTATGCCGTCCCTTATGTAGGACTCTATCGTATCTCTGGCAAGCATGACATACGGATCTTCGTTCCTGCGCTTCTCGGCCAGTTCCTCATTCCTCTTCTCATCCCATATGCGCAGGAACTCCCTCTCCTTACAGTCCATGCTTTTAACCCTGTATGTGCAGACACCGTAGCCTACTCCGAAGGTGCCCTCATGAGACAGCTTCTCAATCTCCACATCACATCCGTCCATGGTCCCCGCCATAATGCAGAAGCTCCTGTGTCCGCACTCGGCCGCCTTGTCACAGAAGCTCTCCCCGAAGTCGAACAGCTCATCAAAGGCTCCGCGGCCCATAACATCCATTATCCGTTCATCATACTCCGGGCCCTCGGGCACATAACCGTACGGTCCCTCCTCAAGAAGCTTATGCGACAGATCTCCGCTGCCTACCACCACGACCCTTCGGTCAAGTTCATCGCACACACTCTTTATAAGCCTGCCAAACCTGTAGTGATCGGGAAGCGAGAGTCCCGACAGTCCTATCCGGACCAGACTGTACTCCTTCCTGTATGCTTCATTAATAAAATACAGCGGTATCATGGTACCGTGATCAAGTCCCGCATTCTTCTCACCCAATACCCCTGCAGGAAAATCATTATGCAGCGCTTCACGGCTAAGACGATCCACAAGCTCCTTATCGTACTTCACCCTGAACCTTACATCCGGAGCATGGAACGATCCCATATCACCCTTGGCTCCGCTGCCGGGGGAAATATGGAAATAATCGCTGTACATCACACTGTGCGGCGACAGAATGATAATGGTTTCAGGCTCAAGCTCCGCTACCGTTACAGCCGCCTGCCTGTAAGCCTCCGTTGTTTTTTCTATTTTCTTTTCTTCTCCGTTTCCCACCTCCGGAAGTATGATCGGCGGATGCGGAACCATTATTGCACCAAGTACAGACATGTTTACTCTCCTTTATACTGTTTCTGATCTGGCCCGGCATACCGATGATGCTTCCTGCCGGACAAGTGATCAGGCAATGTTATGTACTGTTCCGACCGAAATATAATTATGCATAAGAGCGTAGAAGTCTGTACCTTCCTCCGACTCGTAATTATGTATCCCGTCGACCATATATCTTACACCGCCTCCCTCAAGCTCTTCCAATGCCTTATACCGGTCGTTGAAGAAGGAGCTTCTCGAAGTTTTCCGGTCCCTGAGCACTCCGTTGCATTCACTGAGCTTACAGCCCGGAAAGTTCACGTTGACAATGCTTGCATATCCCGGGCGGACATCTATATATTCATCAAGGATATCCCTGAGATATGCATCCGTCACCTCATGGCAGTCATTCATGTCCTCAGAAAAAGCAATGGCACCGTATCCCTGGAAAACAGCTTCCATTGCCGCGCCTACCGTTGCCGAATACTGAAGATCGGTTGCCGCATTGTATCCATAGTTGATGCCCGAGAGAACGACATCAGGCTTATACGGCATGACCGCAAGGCTTCCCACCCTTACGCAGTCGGCAGGAGTACCGCTGCACGAATACGCTCTCACACCCTCAACGGGAAAGCTGTGCGGAAATATATCCACCGGTTCCCTTAAGGTAATACAGTGGGACGCTGCGCTTCTCTGATGCAGAGGCGCTATGACCCATACTTCTCCGAATTCCCTGGCAGCTTCTGCCAGTCTTATTATGCCTCCGGAATCTATTCCGTCATCATTTGTCAGTAATATTTTTCTCATATGCCCGGTTCTCTCTGTTGTCAGGATCACACGTCGTTAATAATCCGGAGTTACTCCTACAGCTCCACATGATGATACAGTATCTGAACATCGCCGATATACTCATCTTCACCGCCGTTATCGATCGCAAGCTTTACATGCTCATCACCTGTATAGTCCGTTATATCGACTCCTATATAGAACTCATCCCTGAGCTCCGAGGTCGCCGGTACCATTGTCGTTACCGTCATCTCTTCGCCCGAACTCAGTTCACGCAGGTCAAGGTCCAAACCTTTCCAGAACACCTGCTTTTTCGTACCGTCAAATATATAGACCGTCACCGGCCAGTCAAAATAGAAACCGGCGTTTCCCGCATTGTGGAACGTAAGCTGCAGTTCGATGCTGTTGCTCGAATAATCATATCTGGTCTGCAGTGAGGATACATATATACGGTATCCCATACGTCTCAGTACCGACTCGGCGGCAAGCTTGTAATCCTCATTTACAAGGTCGGGCGTCTTGGGACCGATAAAAGTCATATGGGATGATGATACGGCTGCCAGTACTCCGCCTATATCCTTAAGCAGCATATCCTCCATCGGTATCGAAGATGTGAACTCTCCTCCGACCGGCAGTTCCCGTCCCACATTGATGACCCTTCTTAAAGGAAGCGGTTCGCCCGATGTAACCTGGCTCCCTCCGTTCTCCATCCAGTCAAGCCATTCATCGGTACTTTTCTTATCCCCAAGCATATCGTTATAGAAGCCCATACGCCCCTTCACGGCAATCTCATAATTTCTTCTCATAAGAAGCCTTGCCTTTATAAATCCGTCTGAGTAGACCGACACATAACGCGAGCAGATGCTCTCATCAGGCATGACCGATCTGCCGTTATTGCCGGTAGCGTGCCATTCACCCCAGTGTCCCAGGCTTCCGAGCTCCACAAAGGATACGAAGTAATCCCTGTTACAGTATTCGGCCAGCGCCCTGACTGCCTGATCATGCCTTTCGATAAAATACTCATCCGAATAGTCAGGCGAATACCCCCTGCCTATCTCTGTATCGTAATGTGTTCCTTTTCCGGCCCTGTCATACAGCCACTGCGGGATATCTATATGATCCCTGTCCCCCGGAACGTCACACATGAACCGGAGGACTGCATGCTTATGTTCTTCCTTCCATCTGGGTATATTACATCTCTTCTCCAGGGCATCGATATCATACACTCCGTCCTGCGGTTCCCATTGTGCCCATGTAAGAGGTATATAAACAAGATTGGTCTTCTCGCAGTGGGCGGTATTCCCGGCATCCGGTGCAAAACCCATAAGAGGATTATCAGTCAGTGTTGTATCAGGTGCAAAATCGGTATAAATATTCAGATTGGAACGCATACGGATATATACTATGAGCCAGGCAATCGCGGCTCCAAGTATCAATATGAGACCATATTGTATCAGAATGCTCTTTTTTTTATCCATTATATTCTCCGTTGTACTGGATCAGACTCACATCCTTAACTCCCGGAAGAGCATTTATCTTATCCACGAAGGCCATATTGCCTTTTCTTGACAGGAGTTCAACCGTAAGCTCCGCTGTTCCCTTTCTAAGGGTCTTTGACCTTACCTGATACCGTATGCTTCCGAACAGCTTAATAACTTCAGCTCCGGTATCATCTCCCTCGTAGTGAACAACAAGGATGTATATGATCCCCGACTGCTTCTTCTTATAGAAGAACAGCACGAGAAGGAACATGACAAGCATCGTGATGATCGCAAGAGGATAGATGCCAGCTGCCACTATAATGCCTATAGAGATCGACCAGAAAAGGTACAGAAGATCCATCGGATCCTTGATCGCTGTCCTGTAACGCACGATCGACAAAGCACCAACCATACCGAGGGAAATAACTATGTTGCTGCTTATTGCCAGAGTCAGTGCGCAGGTAAGTACAGTCATTCCGACCAAAGTCATCGCAAAGGCCTGGGAGTACACGACGCCTCCGTAGAACTGTCTGTAAACAAGATAGATAAGCAGCCCGAGGCCTATCGCTATTGCCATGGCTATACAGGCCGATACCACGAAATCAACCGTCAGGCCGTTTCCCGCGGTAAACGATTCAAGCACCGATTTCTTGAAATAATCATTAGTGTTCATTTTTGTCTCCTCTTCCCATATATGTTTAACGATCTGTATGTTGACTCTCTTTATCCTATTCCGAAATATGAGACTTGCTTATCCCCGCGCTCACATCGGTTATATGGTGTGCCGCCTCAAAGCAGACCACGTATTTGGAAAATGCGCTGAACTCACTTCCCCTCATAGGCAGAAGCTTCTTTACGCTGAAGGGAAGGAATTCGGTATATTTCACCTCCAGAACCTCCCTGTCATACTCCTGAGCCGGAAGCTTTACAAGCTCCCTGTCGAATATATCATAACTGCCGACAGCCGCGCATACCTCACTGTCAAAGGTTATCCTTACCGTTCCCTCATCCATCACAAGCGGGAACCTTCTGTAATCAACGATCACCTTGGGCTTCAGGAGGCTGAAACTGCTCTCGGCGTAGAATTCCCTGCACAGATTTTCCTCTCTCTTAAGAAGGAAGCCGTAATCCCCTTCGATGAGCCTCTCAGCTTCATCCCTTGACAGACGGGCGGATTCCTTAAATATGTAATTGCCGTTCTTAACCTTCCTCTCAAGCGATATGACGCTGTCGCTGTAATCGTATATCCTTATCCGCCACTTCTTTCTGGCATACACCCCCATAAGCTTTTGGTTATAGGAGGAATTGGCGTAGTCATCAAAGTACAGGCTTCTTATCTCATAGCCCTCCCTGCCCGCGTGGGGATCAAGAGTAAGAACATTAAGCAGCCTGTCCTTTAAAAGATCGGCCTCACTGTGTGAGATTATGTATTTCCATTCATTTCTGAAGATTCGTCTGTCGCTCATTATATCCTCTTTTACGCCCGGATATGACACCGCCGGACGGCCCCGTCTTTCTCCCGGGAGATCATTCGAATGTCGAGGGAACTATGGTTCCGTCCTCAAAGACATAGAAACACAGCACTCCGTTAACCGTTGTCTTAAGCTCTGTGTTGTAGAACTCATAAGCTTCCTGTGAAATACCGTCCTTAGAAACGGCGCTGATCCTGACAAAATACTGTCCCGGCGACATTATACCCGCATCATAGGAAGTCGTTCGTAAACCGGATGCTGTCTTTATCATGTGATCAAAGTCCCATGTATCGGACAGTTCGACGGTATAGGTGATATCATCGTCCGTCATCCCTTCTCCTTTTGCAGGCATAAAGGATTCCTCCCACGTGAATCTTACATGGCCGTTACTGTTCTCCGGATCTTTAATATGGAACGGCCACGGAGTCTCCAGTGAATCATAATATGCGTAATAATTGTAATCCATCTGTGGCTTGAGCTGCTCGACCAGCTGGTCGTGAGCGGGTCTTGACACCCTTGCAAAGGTCATGTCGGGAAGAGCATACAGATATGGCTTAACCTTCATGGCAAGCTCCCTTGCCATTCTTACAACATTCTCACCCGAAAGAACTCCTTCATGCAGGATGGCGATGCGTTCGCTCAGTTCATTGATACACACCGGACTCTTCATTATTCTTGAGAAAAGAAGGGAATCCGTGTACAGATATATGCCCTTCTCCCACCCTTCGGAATATGACGGATCCCTGAGCAGCTCATAATCATGTCTCAGTGCCCCGTCCATATCCCATGGTATTATATAGAACTTTTCGGTTCCGGTGGGACTGTAAAGATAGAAGTTGGTCGTATCCGTATCCTTGTTGTCTACAAGGATATTAAAAGCCAGGAAATCATACAGGCTTTCCTTGTCAAAATATCTGCCGATCACATCTTCAACAGGTATCGAGGGATCGTTGAGCGCATCCAGCATGTTTATAAGCTTTGTATAATCATTGGAGCCCTTGGCCTCAAGAAGTTCCTCGAAAGCCTCATTGTCAAAGCTTTCCTCTGTAGGCTGCATGATGACGCCCTTATGTCTTCCGAAATCAAAATCAACGGCCTTGTACAGCTCGCCCGAATCATCAAGGCTTCTGTTGGAAAGATATCTCTTATTCACCGGTTCGATCAGGGTATACAGGCCATAATCCACAAACATCGCATCGGGTCCGGTACTCTCGTCCCTTACATAGAGATGGACGAAGCCCGTCCTCTCCGACATAAGCCCGTCTATCTGCGTGATAAGATCGGAACACAGCTTGCCTGTAAATCTGAAGGGATCGGTAAAGCTCTTGCTCAGAAAGAAGGCTTTCATTCCGGAAACATTACCGTTTCCCTGGTTTATCCTGATCCTGTAGCTCTTCTGCTGTCTTGCCGATGAATTCATTCCGTAGAGCCTGACAGTCGCATTGTTCGCCATGTTCCCGTAACCGAAGTTCCCCGATGCAGGTCCCTCTTCATTACCGAACTGAACCAGCGCATTGCACTCGTATATGTCCGTATCATTGGACTTATACCATGCAAGGTCATGAGCATTGATCTCCTGCCATGAATGTTCTCCGCTCTCTTCCGAAAAACCCCTGCCCACCGTAAGATACAGTACCTGTTCGGTAGGCATATACCGGTACAGTGAATTCAGATCCCTTATCTTAAGCGATTCGCTCACCGGGGCTTTTATGTATTTGTCCTCCGTCTGTTCTGCCTGCGGGTCAGCCGCGAGGCAGCCGCTCAGCAGCGCAAGGCATAGCGCCGGCAGTAACATACAGATTGAAAGCTTCTTTGAAACAGACATAAATGATACTCCTGAAATACTTTATCTCAAACCTTCTATTCCTCCGAGGCAACCTCGGTCTCACCGTTCGGTTTTATCACAAACCCGTAGCATCCGTAATTCTTGCCGTAATCATCCACGGAATAATAATCGAAGCAGTCCGTGGTATAGCCGGATTCATTGGTCGCCGTGACCTTAAGGAAATACTTCCCCGCCTCGGGAAGCGGAACCGTCACGAGCGGAACCTCAAGATCCTCTCCACTGCTTATCACATCCGTGAATTTATAATCTCTTGCCAGCTCATAATCATAGGTGACGGTTTCTTCGTTTATATCATATGATATACCCCAGCTGAGGATAAGCCTGCCCGTATCCTTATTGGCCTTGGGCATGTCCACGTAGAAGGGCCACGGATTCTTGAGCGACTCCTTATATACCCGGTAATTACGGTCTACCTCCGAACCAAGCTTTGACGTAAGTTCATCATAAACCTGCATATCATCAAGCTGAAGATGATTTATATCGGGTGATCTGTATAAATACGGTTTGATCTCCGTACGGTATGCCGCAACCTTCGCATTTACCTTATCCGGAGTCACATAATTGCGGTACAGGTCATCCACGGCCGCGCTTAGCATATTCCTGTATTTTTCTTCCTTCATCATACGGTTGACAAGTGTCACGACAAGGAACTGCGTCATCCCGCATTCCCAGGATACTCCGTCGCTGTAGCCCGCCCACTCGTTATACGATGATTTAAATGCAACATCCATATCCCAGCATATCATGTAGAAGCGCTGTGAATTAAGCGGACTGTAGATAAACAGGTTCCTGGCACCCACATCATAATTGCCCACCAGTATGTTAAAGGCCATCCAGTAACAGATATTCTCGGCGTCGAAATGCTCATCCACGATCTTATCTATCGGAATGGTGTAATTATGTATCATATTAAGGACGTTCTGGAGCTTGGCGGGATCCTCATCACCCTTGATCTCAAGATAGTCCTCAAACGCATCCCTGTCAAAGGAAGGATCGTCCTTAGGAACCATGACCTCCTCGTATTTATTCCATTCGAAGAAAGTCACCTTATACAGATGCCCGTTCTCATCCATCCCATGGGACTTCATATAGGTTCTGTTGATCTGCTCGACCATGGTAAACAGGCCGTAGTCCTCATACCCGTCAACAATTTCGGGAGGTATTTCCCATTCGGGATACTCCTTTGGTGTGCCGTCTCCGGTAGTATCCTTTACATACAGATGGACGAACTGAGTCCTTGCCCCCATGAGCTGAGGGATGGGATCCATAAGATCGTAGCAGAGCTTGTTAAGGAAGCGGTAAGGCTCGCTCCGGTGTTTGTTAAGGTTGAGCGTCCTTTGTCCCCTGAATCTCTCCTTGCCGTCCTTTATCCGTATCTTGTAATTCTTCTGATCCGCTCTTGTGGATGTCTGTCCTCTTACCTGCACCGATACGTTCGGAACAGTCTCACCGTATCCGTAGGAACCCTTCTTTATCCCGTTCCCGGTTTCATCTATCTGAAGAAGGCCTTCCACCTTATAGCGGTCCACTCCCATCCTGTCATAGTCATCCTGCGAATAGGTATTTATCTCCGTCCATGTATGGTCGCTTCCGTCCGCCCTGTTTCCCCTGCTTACCGTAAGGTACATCGTTATAACAGAGGCTTCGTCGCGGTCATCATCATAAATATCCTTCTTCTCTGTAAGATTAAGCTCAGTCTTCTCTGCTTTCTCCACCCTGTCCACACTGACAGGCTCCGTCTTATCGAACGATTTGGATGGTGATTTTTTATCATTCCCCGCTTTCTTCGTCCCCGGAGGAGAACACGCTTCCAATAAAAGAGCGGTGAGCAGTATGAATGCCGTTAATGCTTTTGCTTTAGCTTTCGTTTTTGATCCTGCTTTTACTCCCATCAGCGTTTAAGCCCCTCCCGCTCCAGTAAATTATCCGCTTTGGCAGACAGCTTCTTATTTATCTTCTCCTTTATGCGCTCCTGATGCTTATCAAGGATACGGCTTATGGTCACAAACAGTCCCTTCTCCGTATCCGGCACGAGGCTCTGCCTTGACAGAAGGAAGTAGGGCAGCCTTCCCGTATACCAGTGAAGCCTTATAAGCGAGCTGAAGAAGAAGCTTATGTCACCTATGAAAAATCCCACTCCGAAGTAATGTATATCACCCTTAAGTATCTGCCAGATATTTATCGAGGTACTTAATACCGCAAACAGCGTGGTTCCTATAAATGCGCCTTTATAATCTTCGAAATAAAGCTCTATGAGCATAAGTGAATTGGCTATCGCATAGGAACCGTATCCCACGCACAGGAACCGGTATATAGATATGGACAGAGAACTCATTCCGGGAATAAAATATTCTATCACCGGTGGCCCCACAACGACAAACAGTACTGTCGTAAACATCTGCTTGCAGCCAAGATAAACAAGCTCTCTCTTAAGCATGTCCAGCATCTCCTTGCCGGCAAGCTTGATATCCTTTATCGCACCCTTATCTCCGAACAGGCCGTAGTAATTGCTGTATTTGGGATAGAAGTTGACCTCCACGGATACAACAAAACTGACCGTTGTTATAAGCAGCGAAGTGAAGGCCAGCAGGGCAGGCACGTCATATTCGGGAGCTCCGTAGAAGAGTCCCTGTACCTGAACCCTCAAGGGACCGAAATACATGATGACTATATGGCTGAACAGCCCTATTCCGACCATGCCGCCGGATGCCGCAAGCGCAGGATATTTGTCAAACCAGTAGAGAAACGAATAATTGCTGCCTTCACTCCTGGGGAAGTAATCAAGCATCAGCTTAAACTGTCTGGCCGCCAGAAGACCGTATCCGAGGATAACACACAGAAGACAGGTCTCGATGCTGATCCATCCGAGCACCACCAGTATAAGCGCAGCAAGAAATCCCGTCATAAGAGACAGCGCAAATGTAAGCACGATAGCCTGAAAGTCCTTAAGCGCTGTCATGTATATCATCTCTGTCCAGACTACGATAAGTACCATTGACAGCCACAGGCAGAGGATGCTCTGCGAAGCCTTCGCACCCGCAAACAGCAGGAAAATACCATACATGAGGAAGCATATCACCAGCTCTGCAGCAACCGCTCCGAAGAAGGACGGCATGACCTTCTCTTCATGATTCTCAAATATCATGTCAGAAACATGACGGGTAACTACCATGTTAAACCAGTTGGTCACGAACAGAGCGACCAGAAGGCTGTAGGTAAGCATACAGTTAAGCAGCTCCCTGTCATGATCGCTCATGCCTCCCATTCTGGCGACAAAGGCCATTCCCACGAGAAGGCAGACGCCTAAGATCATCGGGCCTATCGTAACTATGCCCGAGTATCCGTACGCCTTGCACAGGTTAAGTATTCCCTTCTTTCTAAACAGCTTCTTAAGGCTGAAGCCTATCCCTGCCATCTTCTGAATACCTCATCATATACTTCAAGATACTTACGTATCATCTCTTCATGCAGAAAATATTTGGCAACCCGCTCCCTTGCAACAAGTCCCATCTTATAACGCTTCTCCGGCTGATTGCACATATTGACCATCGCATTGCTGAGCTGCTGTACATCCATCGGCGGAACACAGTAACCCGCGCTTCCGAGGAAATCCCTCTCCGCTACCTTGAACAGAAGCTCACGGCAGTTACCGACATCTGTCGTAACACAGGGCCTTCCGGATGCGAAGGATTCAAGCACCGACAGCGGCATGCCCTCCGATATGCTTGAAAGCACCGTAAAATCGAAATCCCCCATATGTTCCACAACATTTATCGAGCCCATGAAAATGATATCCTTAACGCCCAGTCTCTCAACCAGGTCATAGCATTCCTGCGAATACTGCTTATCGTCCTCGGGACCCGCTATGAACAGCCTTGCGTTCGGAACCCTCTCCTTGGCACCGGCAAAGGCGTAGATCATTGTCTTGACATCCTTTATAGGGGCTATCCTGAGGACCGCTCCGATATCAACAAAACCGTTCGGTTTCTTGGGCGGTATATCCTTAAATCTTTCATAGTGTATACCGTTGCCTATGTATACACATTTGTCGGGGTCGCAGCCCATATCTATCTGTATTTTCCTTGCTCCGGCGTAAAGGCTCGTTATCATCGTCGCCTTTTCATATGCGCCTGCCGAAAGCATATAGAAAAACCTTACCCAGAATCTCTTAAATGCCGGAAGAACCCACTTTGCTCTTATTATCTCCTCTTCCCGCTCCCTTGTATAAATACCGTGCTCCGTTATCATATAAGGAACATTGTATTTATAACTCCCGAGCCTTGCCAGTATCCCACTGTAACCCGTCGCTATCGAATGATAGATATCCGCTTTGGGAATATCCGTATGAAGTATATACAATACAGGCAGGAACATCGACCTGATCGTATGAAAGAAATCGGAGAATGCCGTATAGGTATATTCCTCTTCACAGATATTTGTCAGGATATCAAGGAAATCCTTACTCATAAGAAATGACAGCGGATCTATCCTGTTGTCGGCATACATCGAAAACAGCATCTCCCAGTCCGGCCTGTTACAGTCTATAAGATCATGAAGAGTGTTTATCTCTTCATCCGTAAAGCGGTATTTCTTAACCTTGCCTGTTTTCTTAAGGGCATCGTTTAAGAAGACCTCTTTGATCTCCACAACATTGTCGGGAAGCTCGTACTTATATCTGCCCTTCTGGGAAGCATCGGCACCCAGCGCCCAGATAACGAACTCATGCTGCGGCATTGCCTTCATATATTGATGTATCCAGGTTGATACTCCGCCCGTAACGTACGGGTAACAGCCCTCCAAGATTACACAGATTCTCATTTATTTATATATCTCCAGCTCGACTTCATCCTTAGCACATCGTATAAGATACAGTCCGTCGGCAACCTCATCAAAGCCTCCGCCCCGGACCCTTAAGAGCTTCTTGCCGTTATTTACGCGAAACAGCATCCAGTTCTCACCATTGAAATTATCAAGCTTTAACGTGAGCCTGTCATCCGTAAATTCTCTGTTTACTCCTACCAGATCGTAATGCTCTACGGCTGCAGCCAGCTCGGTACCCGTCATATTACGCAGCTTGGGACATACTTTGTACAGCCAGTCATAATAGTTACACAGATTCTTATACAGCTTCGCCCAGCCGAGACGGGCACCTCTGTCCTCATCCAGCACATCATCGGGATGAACGAAATGTGTATTAACGAAATGCAGGTTTAACTCCGACAGAGCAGCCAGTTCCATATAATCATCTATAACACAGCCGGACGTGATCCTCGGACAGTTGATCATTCCGTCTCCGGATACATCGAATTCCTGCTCAAAGGCCATATCCGTCGACAGATAAACGGCTGCCACGGAACGGATGGATGTTTCATTTAAGAGCTTCCTGCCCTCTTCTGACAGAACATTCGAGGGCGGCACATAGACCAGCAGTTCCTCATCCTTGAACAGGTCATGTGTAAAATCAAACACCTCATTAAGTGAATTCCTCATATCCTCAACCGAAGGCCACTGGATATAGGCATCATACTGATCCTTGTAATCGAAATTCTCAAGCACCAGCGGCATATGATTGTACCCGTGTATTCCTATCTCACCGCCCGAACGCAACAGCATGTTTCCGAAATACTGGAATCTCCTTATCTCCCTGTTCCGTACGAACTCACCGCTTACCTGATTGGAATAATCCTCTATTACAAGGCCCGTGTAATAAATATTATGTTTTTTGGCAAGCTCATATATGTCATTCCACCATACCTGCGAATAGAAATCGCTGATGGACATATTGTAGTCCCTTGTTATGTACTGTCCGTCACCTCCCGGAACCGGTGAGGGAAAATCATCTATATAGAAAGCTGCGCCGTTTATCACGGGATATATACAGTAGTCTCCCAACAGGCTGTAAGCCGCGCAGTGTATCCCTCTGTATGCCTTCTCAAGGATACCGAAATTGTCCACCACTATGGTTCCTTCCCCGGCTTTCCTGCGCCAGACAAGAGGCACCGAATATTCATCGGTCGAACGGATATAGACCTCACAGTCATCCGTGATGGACAGTCCCAGTGAGCAGTCATAGGCATCTATGATGTAGTAATCCTTTGCAATCCCTCCGATCATGAAATTCTTATCAAAATGCAGCCCCTCAACCAATGTGGTATCTCCGCTGTCCTTGATTCCGAGGATTTCATAAAGAGTCTGGTAACTCCCCGATACCTCGGGCGGATAGGCTATCATGAGATTTCCGCCCTGCTTCACCCATACCTTAAGATCGGCTATCGTATCCGCAAGCAGAGGATAATGGGTTATCGCCAGAACTATCTTATCGTATTCCCGGATCATCCCGGGTTCAAGGGTCTCGGCCGTACACACATCATAAGCTATTTTCATTTGCGAAAAAACAGGGATATAAAGCTTCTGCGCCTTCTCACTTCCGGCATCGCCGTCCTCTATAACCAGAAGGGTGTCCTTATGTGTATCCGGGCTGTCAGTCCGGAATGTATCGTCCATCCTTTCTGTCTGCTCTGTCTTAAGCTTTGCAAGCTCTTCCCTCGGAAGCAGGGTAAGACGGTCGGCACGTATCGTATATCTTACATTTGCCTGAACCGCAATAAGCACCACCATAAGTATACAGTACATGACTCCGAGGACATATACGCCTCCCAGATTTATATGAGCAGCATTCTTAAGCTTTTCTTTTTTTTCTCTCCCAAACAGTTTATTCATCCTGCTTTTTCATCCCAAAACTGAACCAGTCCGCGCAGTTCAGCCGAAAGATATATATTCTTATCCCGTATTTCCTTTATTATTTCCCTTATGCGCACGCTGTCCTTCTTAAGCATGGCGCTCTGCATCTTATACATATAGACGTTCTCGTGCTCGGGCCAGCGCTTCGACATAAGAACAACATCCTTATCAAGTGCTTTGGCATCCCTCAGCTTAAGGTCCGCATCCGCCTTCTTGTTAAGCAGCGTCCATCTGCCCTTTGTTTCCTTCCTGCTTATCTTTCTGTCAAGAAGTTCCGAGTAATTCCTGAGCTGGTTTTTAAGTGCATCACCCTCCAGCAACCCGCTGGCTATATAATTCTCAAGGAGAACCTGGTACTCATTGTCTGTCGCCTCATTATCGGGATCCTCCGCCTTCCTCAGCATGATGTCATGGAACTTAAGGTCGAAATCCTTCTGTATCTCGGCAAGTGCCGTCGCGGCATAGTGCACAACCTCTGTGTCTTTATTTTCCTTGGCATCGTTAAGCTGAGCCACATATTCACTCGGATTGGAATAAAGAACATCTATGATAAGGTTCCTTCTCGTTGCCGTATCATTTACGACCAGTGCCTCTTCAAGCGGAACGACCTTCTCCTTAAGATCGTCGTTCTCCACGACAATGCTCTTGTTCACGCTGTAGAGGATGTCCATCATTATATCCCTTCGTGTGACGCTGTCATTAACGGCAAGCGCCTCCGCCAAAGGCACGATATCCTTCTCATCCTGATCAATCGGGACGCTCTTCTTTTCAAATTCCGCTGTCGGCATCCTGGCGTCGATCTCCTCGCCTTCTCTCTCCGAATGCTTATCCGAATAACGCTTGCGTATCAGCATTACCATTCCCCATACGGGCACAAAGAAAGCTATGAAAATGTTTATATAACCGCACTTCAGTATACGCAGTATCCTGAGGCACAGAACCACGGTGCAGACAAGGATATGGAGTATAAAGAAGATCACTATCCAATGCATTCCCTACATTCCCTCCACGACCGTATATTTGATCTCATGCTCCGTTAACCTCTTGCCCACTATGCCTACTATATCCCTGTTGGTCTGTGTCAGAAGCAGATAATAGTTACCGTCATACCCGGCGCCGGCTATATCGCTGTGTCTTATAAGGCCCTTAAGGCTGTCATTAAAGCTCGTGACATCAGATTCCTCTATCTGCAGCAGGATATAGCTTGCGACACCGGCCTCTGCCATTTTCCTCTGTGAATTAAGCTCATCCTCAAAGAAGGATGGGATCAGTACCTCTGTATCCCTGTAATATTTTTCATCCTCAATCGCTTGCTGATACTCAAGCGCACGGATGAAGGATACCCTGATAAGGCTGCACAGTATAGTGAACAGGTTCATATAATACAGTCCCATCTGCTCGGGACCCGCCTCAAACAGACAGATCATAAGCCTGACCTTCCCATCCTCCACTATACCGTAGGCGTACATTGGAAGACCCGGGGCAAAATCAGTATTCTTCCATGTTCCCTTATCCAGTATCTCATCGTATATTATCCTGAAATCATCGATACTGACCGAATTGGTCAATCTTGCCATCATCTCTCTTGAGCAGGCAACAAGGCGCAGATATTTCTGCCATTCATCCATGGTATAGATGGCTATGCTTCTGTTGTTCAGTATGCGTTCCAAAGTATTGACACCGTTCATGAAAATATCGGCAGGAACCGAGCTGTCGAGCTTCTCGACTGCCTCGAATATCTTCCCGAAGCTGTCCTGATAACCAAGGATCTGTCTCTTGTATTCCTCCTTGTTATCAATGACCGACATATATACATTGTTAAGGAACATATACTTGTCCTGAAGTGCCGCAGTCTCCTGCTCCATGAAAGAAATCTTCTGATTCTTTGCGGTCGTGATATATCCGGTTATCGCTCCGGTCATAAGATAAATTGCGAAGGGCAGCCAGTAATCAACGTTATAGAACAGCATCATGCCGTTCACACCCGTCTGCCTGTATACGAGAACAAGCGATATACATTCAAGAACACCGGCCAGGATTCCGATATGCATTCCGTGAGTCATTCCGAGGATCACAACGAAGAAAAGCCTGAGATCGATATATTTAAAATAAACCGAATCCGAAGTGTATTTAAGAAGATACTGAACTGCTATGAACAGTATTATCAGCTCGGCAAACTTAAGAGTATTGTCGGAAACCAGAGTCAGAAACTTCCCGAGCTTTTCCTTTAAAGCCGATTTTTTTACAACATTCCTTGAATACTCTCTGTAAGCCTCATCCAAACCGTCAAGTACATTATCGGCAGCTATAAAACCGTAGCTTTCCCTGACTCTCTGCGCCTCGCGCTCCTTATTCAGCACAAGATCATAGACAGCCGGTCTGTCATATTCCAGCTTTACCGTGGCATCAAGTCCCTTGAGCATTGAGCCGAATTCCCCGTAAGTGGTCTGATAACCGCTGAGCACGGTATACTCACCCGTGGAATCCATGGTTTCTTCGGTAATGGATATGAGCAGTTCACACAGATCTCTTAATGAAAAGAAATCTATCATCTGTTTTTCATTATATGGAAATGATACGGCACCGTTATCCATCATGGTGGCAAATATGCTGCTGAGATAATTGTTTCTGCTTATCCTGCCTGATATATATGGTGCTCTTACAATAACAGTCCTTATCTGACCCCTGCCTGCATTGAAGCTCACAAGCTCTTCCATTTTGGCACAGTCAAAGGAACGGGGAGATGCGAATTCCTTCCCGATGATCATCTTCTGCTCCGTTAACGGGGTGTAATTAAGACTGTTAATCGAAGATATGATAATAAGCTTCTGCACTTCGTTGGCAACACAGCACTCAATGAGCCTTTCTATCTTCCTGCTCTCGTTGTCAAGTCCGTCCCCGCCATCCGCAAAACCCGAAAAATACCATATCACATCAGGCGAATATGCATAGGCTATCTTTTTGAAATTCTCGGATGTGGGATCTTCATTATATATGTGTATCTTACGCGTTAACTTCCTGCGGTATATATCCCTGTTTATTCTTTCTCCGGAAACAACCACATTGTAGTACTGCGCTATCTGCTTAAGGGTCTCATAATCAAGCAATTCGGTTTTCCCACAGAGAAGCACGCACGAGGGCTGTTCGGGGCTTCCACTTTTGTGATTCATATTATATCAAAGTTCCCTTTCATATACTGCGGTCTGACCTTCCGGTACCTTGAACACGAACAATGTATTAATGATCAATGCGGATAGCGGGAGTCGAACCCGCACACCCTGCGGCACAGGAACCTAAATCCTGCGCGTCTGCCAATTCCGCCATATCCGCATAAAACACAGAATATTCTATCAGATTACCCCCTTTATTTCAAGTGTTCAAATTGCGCAATAAAATATTAAAATTGCTTAAATCGATCAAAAAGGCAGGGCCTTTGCCCTGCCTCTGAATAATCCACGGATCAGTCCAGTGCCTCCTTAACAGGTACCTGAACCCTCTTGTCAAAGCACGTGAACATCTCATCGATCTTCTTCGCGTCCTCCTTCTTAGTGAATGCACTTACAAGCGGAACCACTATCAGTCCCCCGACCATGGCAACAACGCCGGAATTGATCGATGACTTGAAGATATATCCTATAACCGGTCCCCATGAGCTTACATCCACTCCGCCAAGAGTTACGATAAGCTGGATTATTGCTATACCGCAGCCCCAGATATAACACGCTGCCACCGATGCCCTGGTCGCGCCCTTCCAGTACAGACCATAGAGGAACGGTGCAAGAAAGGCTCCTGCAAGAGCACCCCATGAAACACCCATCATCTGAGCGATGAATGTTATGCCCGGGAAGGCATCCTTAACCACTGCTATTATTGCGGAAACAAGAATGAAGAAGACTATAAACAGCCTCATGATAAACACCTGTCTTTTCTCATCCATTTCTTTCTTTGAAGCAGGCTTGATAACGTCAAGCGTCAGCGTCGAGCTGCTGGTAAGCACAAGTGACGAAAGGGTCGACATTGATGCCGAAAGAACCAGCACTATTACCACTGCGATTATCACAGGTGAAAGTGTTGAAAGCATTGCCGGAACGATCGTATCGAAAAGCGGCTTGCCGTTGGCGGGATTGTAGCTTATCTTATCGGCATAAAGTCTTCCGAACCCTCCGAGGAAATAGCACCCTGCGGCCACTATCATGGCAAAGAATGTAGAGATGATGGTTCCCTTATGTATATCCTTTTCACTCTTGATCGCATAGAACTTTCCTACCATCTGGGGAAGTCCCCATGTTCCGAGGGATGTAAGTATTACCACGAATACAAGTGCCATCGGATCGGGTCCAAGGAACGAGGTATAAGCTCCGCCTGCCCAGCCCTCACATTCCACGGCCGACAGCTCCTGCATGGCACTGATCAGTCCGCCATGTCCGTTAAGTACTGCAAGGATCACGGCTGTGATACCTATCAGCATGATTATTCCCTGTATGAAATCGTTAATGGCCGTTGCCATATATCCGCCGAAGATGACATAGATTCCGGTAAGTACTGCCATAACCGCTATGACCACCCAGTAAGGCAGGTCAAACACAAGGCCGAACAGTGATGACAGACCGTTGTATAAGGATGCCGTATACGGTATCAGGAACACAAATACGATCACTGATGCTATTATCTTAAGATTCTTACTGTAGAATCTCTTTTCAAAGAAATCCGGCATTGTCCTGGAATCCAGATACTGTGTCATTATCCTTGTCCTTCTGCCGAGTATCTTCCATGCAAGCATCGAACCTACAAGGGCATTTCCGATTCCTGCCCATGTAGCGGACATACCATACAGCCAGCCGAACTGACCCGCATATCCGACAAAGATAACCGCCGAAAAATATGAAGTACCGAAGGCGAAGGCCGTAAGCCACGGACCAACACTCCTTCCGCCCAGAACAAATCCGTTTACATCGGTCGCATTCTTCCTTGTATAGATGCCGACCCCGATCATCACCGCAAAGAATACGACTAACAGGATCGAACTTAATATGACTGTCATTTTGAGACCTCCCTTACTTCCGTTACTTTTCAGTTACGTATTTCTGATACTTTTGTTTCGATTTCCGTTGCATACTTCTGTTGGTTTTAACCTTATCAATATTATGATTCAGCCTTATTACTCATCTGCTTTAAAGCGTTACACTTTAAAGTGCTGAAGTAGCAACGCATATATTATATCCGACCCCTGTACATATGTCAAGAGCCGGATACTTAACTTTCCGAACCCGTTTAACGGCTTTTAACCACACTTACTTCACCGGATGAGAGAGCTTCTCTTCTTCCGTCCGGATATTCCACAACCAGCCTGCATTCATCATCTATTTCTATTACTACGGCAGTTTTATCCGGTCTGTCCTTCGCTTCATTTCTGAAATCATTGATCGTTATCTCATGACCGATAAGATTTGACTTTTCCCTGTATTTTTTAAGACTCAGCTCCGGCGCTGCCATATATTTGAAGAAACCTGCGATCACACGGGATGCAAGTACCGACCTGAGGCCGGTCCTGCCGGGATCAACTGTAACCCCGCCTTCTCCTGATGACTCATTTCCACTTCTGGCTTCCGCAACAGACTCCTTACCGTTTCTGTTTTCAGTTCCGGATCCATCCACCGCTCCTTCGGATGACTCATGCAGCGTTATAAGAGCTCCCGCCCTGTTGTCTATATCCTCGGGGAAACCGCCCGTGGGCTCATATACATTAATTCCAATCCCCACTACAACGCAGCCGTCTTCCTCATCTTCCATTGGAAGGAATGCCTCGGATAGTATTCCGCATACCTTCTTTTCTCCGATATATATATCATTTACCCACTTGATAGCTGTCCTGTCATCTCCGTCAAACACAGTTTCATCCACGGCGTCGGCAACAGCTACCGCAGCCACGGCAGTAACCCTGGCCATCTTAAGTACTTCCTGCACATTCCCCATCGCAAGGCTCATATACAATCCCGTTCCGGGTGGCGAATAGAAATCCCTCCCCCTTCGCCCCCTTCCGGCATTCTGTTTATCCGCAATAACGAGAACCGCCCTCTGCCTTCTGGCAGGATCATCTGCGGGATCGTCCGAAGAATTTCCCATTGAACTGTTTTCGGAATTTCCCACCGGATCGCCGGCGGAAACCCAATCTCTGAGTGCACTTCGTGCATCCTCATTGGTCGAACCGGTTTCTTCTTTAAATATAACTCTTACATTCAGCCCCGACTCTCTTAACGACCGTTCTATAAACGGAGCATCTATGGCATCAGGTGCCCTGCCAAGCCGGTATCCGCGATTGGTGACCGCTTCTATCGCACACCCTTCTTTTTCCAACGCCTTAATCGCCTTCCACACTGCCGCCCTGGTGACATGCAGCCTGTCCGCCATCTCCTGCCCGGAGATATATACCTCACTGTTTTCCTGAAGCAATCTTAATACTTCATCTTTCGTTGCCATTATCTTTACCTGCCTGATCGCTTTTGCATTTTTATAGTGTTTTACAGGGTTTCGTAAATACTTCGTATTAATTCCCCGGTTGCCAGATCATCAGAAAATGCGGTCGCACTGCCTGCTGCCGTACCCATCTTCAGTGCATACCGGTAATCCTTCGTTTCCAGATATCCGGCAATAAAACCGGCTACCATCGAATCTCCGGCTCCGACGGAATTCTTCACAATTCCATTGGGAACTCCGGCACGGTATACGCTTCCCTCTTCCGTTACAAGCATCGCTCCGTCGCCTGCCATTGATACAAGTACATTCACCGCTCCGAGCTCCTGAAGCTTCCTGGCATACTCCTCTATCTTAGCATCGGTATCAAGGGTCTTCCCGAACATTTCACCCAGCTCATAATTATTGGGTTTGATCAAAAAAGGTCCATATTTTAGTACATTTTTAAGCAGGTCCCCCGTAGCATCCACTACGAATATTATCCCCCGGTCTTTAAACCGCTCCAGGATCACCTCATACACATCATCCGGCAGAGAGCCGGGAATACTCCCCGCAAGGATCAGTATGTCATCCTTTTTCAGTCCGTCGAGTTTGCCCAGAAGTTCCTCAAAGGCCTCCTGTGTAATATGAGGCCCCTGAGCATTTATCTCTGTTTCCTCTGTTGACTTTATCTTTACATTAATCCTTGAAATACCGTCCCCCAGTCTGATAAAATCATCAATTATTCCCTTTTCACGTACGCTCTTTACAATTGCATCACCCGTAAAACCGGCCACAAATCCGAGCGCCGTACTGTCTATACCGAGATTCTTCAGAATGGTGGATACATTTATTCCCTTGCCACCGAAAAAACAGTTCTCGGAAACAGACCTGTTGGTCATTCCCGGATCCAGTGCCCTGTTCATTCTCACGATATAATCGATTGCCGGATTAAAAGTTACCGTATATATCATTTATTCCAACTCCTTCTGTTCGCTGATTAATGTTGACAACGCGCCAAAGCTATTATAGAATAATTGAGCGCGATCATTACGGGGTATGGCTCAGCTTGGCTAGAGCGCCTGGTTTGGGACCAGGAGGTCGCAGGTTCGAATCCTGTTACCCCGATAGCCACAAGTTCTTGATTTTACTGGGCTTGTGGCTCTTTTTATGTCTTTCGTGACAAGTTTTATGACAACGTAAAAATGTACGGTGGTGTAGTATTCATACAATTTACTCTATATAATATGATCCTTATAACTCTTCTGGTTTACTTCATGCTGTTTATCTTTTCCGCTATAGCTTCTTGAACGAAGGCATTAACAGACAGCCCGATTGTTTCCGCTGCTTTCGTTATAGAGTCTTTGGTTGGCTCTGTATCCTTGCGTAACCTCAATAATATTTTATCGTATGATTTACTCTGATATTTTGCGTGGGCTCTTTTCTGTGCTTCTGTTTCCGGCATAATATAACCTCACTTGTAAAATCCTTATTATGTGGTATAATTTTCTTAACAAGTGGTAGCAATACCCTTGAAGTTATGCAACAATAAAAGCCGCGCTAATTTCTCAGGTTAGGAGCGGCTTTTATTTTTTTGTCTTATCTCTTTTAATCTGAGAATAAGCCCGATCAAATTCATAATACTATTACATATAGCAATTATCAGCATTATTTCATTCATCGGTGCTACTCCTTCCCTATCAATTACTATCAAGGGAACCGCTACCACCTAAATATAATATATCATATAAATCATTATGGTGATATCGCCATAATGCACAAAATGATAGCACCATATTTGTGATTCTTTTATGATTGGCATTATGGTGCTAGCATCATATAATCAAACCATATTGCATCTAATGGTTGACATATGTTTACCTATGTGCTACCCTATGGTTGACTTTTGTATACCAAATAGCATAAAAAGGAGATCTTAACATGGTACACATATCTGATTCAGAATGGAAAATAATGAACCTGCTGTGGGACGAGGAACCCCGCACAATGACGCAGATCACCAAGGCACTTTATAAAGAAACCGGGTGGAGCAAACATACAGTGATTACTCTTCTTAAGAGACTTGAAGCCAAAGGCATCCTTCATTATGAGGATGGCGGCAAGTCCAAGCTCTTCTATTATGATGTATCAAGGAGTGATGCTGTCATGGAAGAAAAGAAGAACTTCCTGAATAAGGTATTTAAAGGGCAGGCCGGTCTTATGGTCGCAAATATGATAGAGCAGGGAGATTTCAGCAGTGAAGATATAGATATGCTAAGGGATCTGTTGAGCAAAAAATCCTAAACCGATGGATTATATAAACAGGAGCATAGTAAGGGACAGATGGGGGAATACTATTTATGACAATTATCAAATCGGGAATACTGATCATAACTATACTCATTATAAGAAACCTTGCCTGGAAACATATCTCAAGAAGAGTTCAATACAGCCTGTGGATATTCGCGGCGTTGTATATGCTGTTTGGTTCATTTGCAGGAGTTCACAGCAACTACAGCATGGAAAACATCCTAACCCGGAACAATACAGATTTTCCTGACTGCCTGTATTCCAATATTCAAAAAACTTCAACTCTGGATAATGAGCAGATCACAAAAAATATTGCATCTTTTTTGCAGAAAAGTGAAGTACCGGAAGATCAGCTGTTTTCCAATATCACAGATGGTTATAATTATAATAAGATACACCATAATAAAACAGAAACCCTTCAAAGTAATGGAAGTCGCAGGATATCAGGATATCTACTCATGATTCTAGCCTGTTTGACGAATTACCGGCATCAGATTAAGTGGGGTATATCCGGGATTATTCTCTGTATTTTTATTATCTCCAATACACTCTTCATCAGGAAATGCTTAAGAAACAGAGTTCTGCTTGAAAGGAATCCCGAGACCGGTCTTAATATATTTATTCTCGATAACATAGATTCACCGTTCCTTCTTGGAAAAAACATTTATATAGACAGCTCAGTATCTATTGAGCTACCCTCATATCGGCATATGATAATACACGAATATTGTCATTTCAAAAACAGGGATTACATCTGGGTATTTGTAAGGAGTCTGCTTTTGATCGTAAACTGGTACAATCCGTTTATGTGGATAGCCTATGAATTTATAAAACGCGATTGTGAGCTCGCCTGTGAT
Source organism: Lachnospiraceae bacterium (assembly GCA_017450065.1). Taxonomy (GTDB): domain Bacteria; phylum Bacillota; class Clostridia; order Lachnospirales; family Lachnospiraceae; genus UBA2868. The sequence continues at coordinate 94,311 of JAFSYI010000059.1, read as the reverse complement.
GAAGCTGCACTTGGATATCTGGGAAACGACGAAGGAAAAGAATATGGTTATACGCTGCTTTCAATTGCTCAAAATCAATGTCCGAAAGTAAGCCGGATGAACATATCAACTTCCATGTCTTCCGATGCACGAAAATTAAAGGAGCGGATTGAACGGATAACTGATCACGGCAGTAACAGAAGAATTCTCGCATCCTTAGTGATTGTTTGTATGCTCCTGCTTACAGGATACATGTTTTTGAACAGAACGGACGAAGATGAAGCCGTTACTGCTATAAATCCCATAAACAATACCGAAAAAATCATCCGATCTGATGAGAACAATCCAAAAGACGTTAACGCAAATGAAATATTTGATCCATCCTCAGGCAATGGCAGTGAAATGCTCACTACATCTGATGATCTAACATACAATATCTACAATAGCGTTAAATACTATAAAGGGTATTTCTATTATTCCGACAAGGATGGCTTAAAAAGAATCAGCGATACACTGTCAGAGCCTCAAAGCCTTGCCGAAGGTGGTGTCCGTCTAGGCAATGCAGATAAGGATTATATCTATTATATAAGATATCCGTCCAAAGGCATAACAAACGCCGGAATACTGCGGCTAAATACCAATAGCCTTGCAGAAGAAAGGCTGATACCATGGGATTACGAGACATCCCTTCGAAGTGATAACTGGCTGTGCAGGAATGTCTATGTTGACGATTCAATTATGTATCTGGAATACAATGATAGATGCGAAGCATACGAAGTTAGAACAGACAGATCGTTATATCTGCTTACATCTGAGGAGAATAAGATCTGTTCCCTCATGGATGCCTGCAGGCTACCCAGGGATAGTGTAAATGAAATGATCCCCGGATATCTTAATGTATGCTTCAGGTACGGAAAGTTAATTAAATATCTCCCAGTTGATGATATGTTTAATGTCGAAGTATATGATATAGCAACAAGCAGATTATCATATAGCATAGAGAACTGTGAGACAAGCGTTCTGGCAACAGACAGAGGAATTGTTTATACTAATGCCGACAACGATATATACCTTAGAAATTGGGATAATGAATCATATCTATTATACAATGCAGGGAAAAACAGTGGCATAAAAATCACCTACGGCACATATGACCAGGATTTTTTATATGGCTTCTATGAGGATAATGGGAGCATTACATTAGCTATGATATCCTGGGATGGTACCATCTCTTACGGCTTTACTATCGATGGAAATATGAAGGATGTTGTTTCTCTTGGATATAGCGTTAATAATCTTGTACAGAGTTATTGGCAAAACGACAGGCTTATTTTTGAGCCTATATATGTTTATTGAAATACTCCTGAGAAACCTTCAATTGCTTCCTGGTAAATCTTGATACCGGCTCTCTGAGAGATTAATTATTAAGACTATTCCCAAATTTGCGTCTGCGTTTAAATATATTGATCTCTATCCTGAAGATTATGCAGGATGCGACGCACTTCCATTATCTTTTTTCCGGATCCATCCGTGATAACCACATAATATATTGTGTATTCCTTAACATATATCCGGTAATATGGAAGCTTTCGTTTCTTCCTTGAGTGGTATTTTTCAAACGATTCGGCATTGGGCAGTCTGTCTAAGATTGCTTTCTCAACTGCATCCACCAGATCATTTGCGGCATCAGGATTTAAGAGAACATCAGATAAATATGCAACTCTTTCTTCCATATCGTCATAGAACAATGGAAGATAAGTATTTCACGATACGGGTAGCCATGATCGTTCTTTTGCTCAGATGAACATTGGAGCTACTCAACTCCCTTGAGGGCATCCACCATGTCTATGGTCTTTACTTTACCCGAAAACATAAAGTTAACACCGATCGAAACCATAAAAGTCCCGCATATTGAAATGATATAGGTGGGTACACTTAATATAGGATACATATCAAGAGTCTCTGACACGGTGGTACAAATGACATACAGCATTCCCCAGCCCGTATAAAGGCCAATGCCGATACCGGCCACGGTAAGCCATATATTCTGTTTCTGCAGGATATTCCTTATTCCGGACGATTTAAAGCCAAGAACCTTAAGTGTCGCAATCTCTCTCGTCTTCTCAACAAAAGACAGAACACCCAGATTGTACAGGACCACAACGCCCAAAAGAACTGCAGCTATAACCATTATGTAAACCATTGCATTAAGCATTTCCATTGTTTCCGCGAAGGATTTCTTCATATCGGCCACATTAAGCACTGTCGATACTTCATCCTCATCAGACAGGTCTGCCGGCAGGCTCATATTGGTAAGCACGGCTGTTGGTCTGAAGGAATACTCCATATCCTCAAATACCTCACGGCACATGGTTATTCCCTGAACAGACGGGTCTCTGTATATCTGCATGATCCGTGAATACTGCCATTCATCATCTCCCACAAGATGCCACCTGACAAAATCACCCTCCTTAACCTTCAGTAGCCCTGCCATCTTACCTGTCATGGCAATTCCCGACCTGTTTAACTTTACCGGCTTTAAATTCTTATCCTGGATATGCACATAATTGCCCTTATCAATTATCGTAGCCGATCCACTCTTCTTTACATTGTCTGATACAAACTCAACACTTGTCTCTTCTATCATCTGCCCCTTGTAGCGGGATGCAAGATCATATGCATAGTCATATCCCGCATCCTTCGAAAGCAGAACCTTGTTGTCTGCCGTCATAAGCTCCCCGTACATCTTATCCATAAGCCCGTTAATGGAATCAAAACAGCCAAAACCGCAGATAAGAAGCATTGAACAGCCCATAACCCCCATTATACCCATAAGAGACCTTAGCTTGTTTCTGAAGACATCCCTTATGTTCCACTGGGTGGAAAAATCAAGCCTGAGCCACAGACTGCTCTTTTCAAGAGCCGAGTGTCTCACCTTCCTTGGTGCAGGCGGCTTAAGAGTCACAGCCGGCGGATCCTTAAGTTCCTTACGGCATGAAAGAAAGCTTACAAGCGTGGAAATTATTATGGCTGTTATAATGGCTTCTATATCAAGTCCCGTCAGCCTGCCCGTAAGTCCGGGAACAAGATAACTCCCGACGAACATTCCAAGTATCCACGGAGGCAAAGTCAGATAACCGATCCATGCGCCCGTGATACAGCCAAGCGTACTTATCACGAAACCGTAGGAAACATAATGAAAGGTGATGGTTGTCTTGGAAAAACCCAGAGCTTTCAATGTCCCTATCTGAGTTCGCTGGCTCGTGGTCACTCTGGCCATGGTCGTAACTATGCCAAGAAGGGCTATGGCCAGGAATACCGCAGCAAACATAAGCCCCATCGCCTTATGCTGTTTGGTCTCGGCATCATATGTGGCGTAGCTTAAGTTCTGGTCCCTGTCGGTTACAGCTATATCGTCCCTGTCAAAGGCCGCCTCAAGCTTCTCTTTTATTACACTGATGGTTTCATCATCACTCATGTCCTCCCTTACATCCACGATCAGCTGATTATAAATGATCCCGGACGGATCCGGATACATTGACGGAGGAAGAAATACAAGACCACACTTCTGATAGTTGGGATACATCACATCCGATTCCGAAACATAATAAACATAATCAGGCGCATCAACTATTCCTCTTACTATGCCGTTTATGACATTACTGTCAAGCTTGAGCTTTATGTTGTCCCCAAGCTTTATCCCGTTCGTGCGCGCAAACCATTCCTGGATCCACACCCCTTCACCCTCTCCGTCGAAAGGATCTCCCTCATAGACCATAAGTGAATTGATATTATCGGAATTCATGAAATTCAGATACATATAAGCGGTAAAGGCATCCTCACCGTCTCCCACATCCATGGTTCCTGTAAGGGCGAGCCTCTTCTCAACGTCCGTAACCCCGGTCACATGCCTCGCCGTGCGTATATCATCATCCGTAAATCCTGCTCCCTGGATCCATATATCACACAGATTATACTTTTTATAATAGGTTTCGGCCGCAGCGGCCGCACCCGAGCTCTCGGCATCCAGCCCCACGAAAACAAGCATACCCAGAAGAGACATCAGAAATATGGAGATGAACTGGGTCTTGTTCTTCATAAGGTCGCGCCACATTTTTCTCAGCAACATATAATTCCACCCCTTATGATATTTGCCATTGTAAAAAGTACTCCGTACTTTTTTTGAACACGCTCGCCGCTTTGGCATCATAAGGAATCCACCGCTTCGCGGTACCCCTTATGATATTTACCAAAAAACTTCGGAGGCGTTCTTGGGGGTGTCGTTGTGTACTATATTCTCAATGCCCCCGTTCTTTACCCGTATTACCGTATCCGCAATATCTGCAAAGAATGAGTTATGCGTGACCATCACAACCGTTCTGCCCCTGTCTTTGCTCATGCTCTGGAGAAGCTTCAATACCTCCTTGCCGGTTCCGGTATCGAGGGCTCCCGTCGGTTCGTCACACAGAAGGAGTTTGGGGTTCTTGGCAATGGCTCTGGCTATTGATGTCCTCTGCTGCTCACCGCCTGACATCTGCGAGGGAAACTGATGCATGTGTTCCTTAAGTCCCACGGCGCTCAGAGCCTCCACGGGGTCTGTTGTCCCCTCCTTTATATCCTTCATAAGCGCCACATTCTCATAAGCTGTGAGTGTCGGGATAAGGTTATAGAACTGAAATACGACTCCGACATTTTCAGCTCTGTACCGGGTCAGCCTGTTGTCGGAATATGTCGTCAGATCTTCTCCGTCAAACCATATATGCCCGCTTGACGCCGAGTCCATTCCCCCGAGAAGATTCAGCAGAGTCGACTTTCCTGCTCCGGAAGGTCCTAAGATCACTACCATCTCACCTTCGTTTATCGTCAGGTTCGCATTCTTAAGCGCGTAAAATTCATTCTCTCCCTGAGAATACTTCTTGCATACATCCCTGAATTCGATAAGAACTCCGTGTTCCGTTTCCGTTTCATTCTGTCCTATATCCAGGACTGTATCTCCTGAATCCTTTTCCAGATCTATGATCTCAAACAGGTTGGTATCCTGTTTCTTCTTTTTTCCAAACATATATCGACCCCTTTTATTATCATTTACTTTCTGCCTTACTTCCGATCTGATCATCAGTGATGGCATCAGTGATGACGACATCGCCTTCCTTAAGTCCCATGGTCACTTCTATTCTGTCATCCGATTCAAGTCCCACGGTTATATACTGTTTGGTTATTACCCCCTCATCTATGATGTAGCAGTAATCACCGTCATCATCCGCATAATATGCCTCCGAAGGTATGGTGAGCACTCCCTGTTTTTCATCTGTATATATGGTAACATCAGCCTCCAGTCCCAGGTATACCTTCTCATCGGGCCGATCGAACTTAACACATACCGGAACCTTGGCCTTATCGGAATTCTCTGTCCGGGCTACTCTCTTTATTTCCGTAACTTTACCTGTATAGGTCGTACCGGCTATATTGATCTCAGCTCTCTGTCCGATGGCGATCTTACCTATATCATACTTGCTGATACCCACATCCACCTTTATGTTTTTCGAATCCTCCACCGTAAAGAGAGGGCTTCCCTTGGCAACAACCGTTCCGGCCTTTATGAAACTCTCGGTTACTATTCCGTCGTACTCAACCGTAACTCCTGCTCCGGCTTTGTTTAAATTCTCTTCCGCAGTATCAACCGACAGCGCGGATAAATCGTAATTGTTCTTAAGCTGTTCCTTCTGATAGGAGTTAAGTATCTGATTCTCATATGTATTTTTAAGAGTAGAAGTTTCGGTCCAGTTGCGCATAATGTCGGACATCCAGTTTCCGTTAAGTACCGTGGCGGCATATTCTTCAGGGCTTAAGGTCGCTGGAGGCAGACTTGCAAGATCTGCCTGGAGGTTACCTATATCACAGCTCAGATGCTCTATATCGTTTGTTATCCTGTTAACCTCATCTACTGTTTCCTTATAAAGAACGGGATTGCTCATTATCTGTGGATCTGCCATTTTGATCTGCTGTTTGGCAAGTTCGGCCTCAAGGGCATTCACTGCTCCCGTTTTCTCGGCTATGTCCTTGTTGATCCCCTTGGAAATACAGTTTATATCCCATGTCTCCTGGTACTGTCCCTGATTTATATAATCACTTGCCTGCCTGAACAGGGCGTAGGAATTACGGTATATCTCAATATCCGCTGACGCCTTGTTGAACTTAGCCTGATTACTGTCACTCGCTTTCACCTGACCGTTCATTGTATTTTCGGCCGATTTGGCTGTAAGCTCAGCCTGGTCTCTGGCAGTAAGCAGGTCGGAAAGATCATATCCCACCACCTTGTCACCCTGTTTTACTTCGTCACCTGCTGACAGATCAAAATAAGCGACGGGAGCCGTAATGGTCGAGTAATAAGTCTTACTGTTCTCGCCGTGTACATCCCCCGTCGCTTCTACTTCTTCCGATATGCTGTTGTATTTTGCTATGTCCGTGCTGTAGCTTTTTGCCTTGCCCATGGCTGCCGTCATCATAAGCCCGGCCCCGGTCAATACGGCAAGGGTCACAGCCCCTATAAGGATCCTCCTGCCTTTCATAATTCAATCCTCCTATGGTTAGCATTTGCTAATTACCCATAGATTATATCAACATATGAACAAACAGTCAATTGTTATTTCGGCAGGAAGAGATGGATTATGATTGATCCATCTTATCCTTATTTTCCTCCTCAACACTGCCGTCCACAGAGACTGTTGAAATATCTGCAGGGCTTTTGCAAAAATAGCACACAGCTGCTGCTGAGGCTCTCCGGCAGGCGGCACTATGTTCCTGCTTTCGGTTTCTCCGAGTCTCGGTTCGGGAAGCGCCTTCTTGTTTACCTTTCCATGAGGGGTAAGCGGCATTTCCTTAAGCTGCATGTATGCCTGAGGTATCATATATGATGCAAGTCTGACACTCAAGTGTACCTTCAGCAGTACTATATCTATCTCTTCATCTGCACTCGTAACCTTCTTAAGCGTACAGGATACCGTAGCCTCTGTCGGACCGTAGGTATTTACTACATAGAGGTCGGGGTTTATCTCCATAAGCCGCTCATACAGGACACTTGGAAATGCTTCGGCTCCGAGATCTATGCTCTTTAAACACTTTATCGCAGGCCTGAAAGCTTCGATCTCGATCATGTTAAGCATATATGTATGTTCATGATGTTTTGTCTCAGCTGGTAACTATAGCTATAACTGCGATACTTATTATCCTGCCAGCCATAATGATCTGCTATCTGCTAAAGGAGTATATCGAATGGTATAAAAAAAGAAATCTGCGACAATATTTCATTATGGGCATCCGTTATCCCTCTTGCACTAACCGTATTCCTTTCAGAAGAGATACACGGATTCCTCCATATCAACCTGATCATTGTTAACCTGACCGCCCATCTGATCTACACAGGCATCAGAGCCTATGTTCGGGGATGTAGGAAAAATCGAGGATACTATTAACCAAAATATCGACTGACTACAACACTCACAGCACCAAATCAGTGCCAATGAAGCCTCTTCATAATAACAGGAAGCCTTATCAAATATTTCTCCGTTATCCACCCACGCAAATGAGACCGGTCATCCCTTGTAATCGTAACATATGCTTCCCCGGCTCCATCTTCTGCTACCATCTCTTCGCTTACCACAGACACATCTACGGCTTTTTCAATATTTCTAGCTCTGTTTTCATTATTGGAAGATGAATTACAGACTTCATCAGAAGCGTCATTAATGGACATTTCATCCCAACCGTCTATATTCTTTCCACCATTCTCAAAAACAGAGTCAGGAGCTTGAAGCGCAGATCTTGACTCTGTTTCATCTCCCATCTCCGTATTTTCTTGAGAAATACTGTTTGAAATCCGGTTCAGTGTGCTTCCGCAACCGCAAACGAATACAAATAACAATGCTAATATCATTGCATATAATCGATACCTGATCTTTATCATAGAGAGCTCTTCAATTATCAATTCATTTATTCCCCCTGCATTTCTTTGCAGTCTTTAATAACCGCCCAAAAGAACCTTCAACTCTTAAGCAAATCTTCATTACTCCCACTGTTCCCACATTCCCAATGCATCCTCGCCTTCCGGCCAATTGCAAAAGTACCAGCTACTTACAACTCCTGACTCCTTATAAAATAACGCCGCATATAAAATATCATCCTTCAGATATGAATACATAGCCAAATCATCTTCGTCATAATACTTCTTAAACCCATATTCCTTCATCTTTCCGGGGATCCTCTCCGTAGAATCACCCGGGATTATCTCACACAGGGAAACATACGGGGACGCTTCATTTGTCATGCTGAAGTCTCCCATATCATCATATTCAAGAAAGAACTGATGACTCGTAAATGCATCCCCCAGTTGTATGCTGGATTCATAATAAGGCATCATATCAAGCAGCTTAACCAAATCCTTATAATCTGTCAGATATCCAAATACTTCTGTACGTGCCGGTTCAGTCGCCTCCTCTTCTTCATGTCTGTAAACAATAACGTTATTTACAATTCCTGTGATTTCGTTCTCTTCTAAAGCCCCGAATTCTCCTGTCCCATCAGTAGAAACGCATAGCTCTGTATCATTTCTGACATATACTGCATAATAAGTTGCCGTCCCATGTGCAAAATCACCATACTCAAACTTCCATCCGTCATTCTTCAATATCCCTGAAGCTTCTTTGAAATCAACGCCGGGATTAATATTTGCTACGGAATATCTAGTCCCTCCATATGTAATACCCGTAACCATGTCGTCTTCATCTACATCAAAGAACGGACCTGCCAGCGAAAGCCCATCAAAAGATTTTTCTTCCTTTTCAGAATACCTGCTTCCATCAACCGATTCCTCATACTCCAGGTCGGGAAATACTTCCAATACTTCGGAAATGTTTACTCCATAGAATTCCATAAGGTCAGACAAATCCTCAGATGTATTCGTATCCGATGCTTCAATGATCTCCGACTCTTCGCTGGTTTTTGTTGAATCTTCAATATCACCCACAATATCTTTGTGGGTATCAACAGGCATCACTGATTCATCTGTGGGTTGGTTATTCCCTATAATCACGTCTGCTTCTTTTTGTTCCTTCGGCTTATAACATGCAACTAAGCCTATGCAGATCACAAGAGCAGCAAAACTCATGTTAATTATATGATGATTATTCATAATCATTTTACCTCCTCGTCTGATAATATATCATATTCAAGCGCATCTATTCCATAGAATAAACGGGTGTTGAGTTATAATGCAGGTCTGTGACCATTCATCACAAGCACTAATGTTCCTTTCTCCTTGCCACAATGACAAACCTGCCGTTTTCAGTGTGGTATGCGCAAGTAACAAGCGTCACAAGCTTATCACCATATTCAGCAGTAATACCTGTGTCATAAACAGACTTCTTTAAATACTGTTTTATCGCTTTATCATATTCTACTTCATCTGCTGCTTCTATGAAATTATAGAACTTGAATACCTCTTCATCTTCGTAATAAACCCTGTCATAAAAAACAGACATAACTTCATACTCCCGGAGCTCGTTCTCTGTATCAAAACGTATTACCGGGTGCTCTTCAAAATAAGACTTATCCTGATACGCAAAAAGAGAAGCAAACATACTTCCGTCCTTCATATTATGACCGTATATTATGATATTATCGCTCTCGGGCTCAAGATTACACCTTGCATCTATAAACGGCAGCCCATCATCACTCTGTACCCCGAACAGATCCTTATGAAGGTATTTTTCCGGATCATACGGAGTATACATCACAGGATATCCAAAATAGCTTCCCGGAACACTTATATAACCGGCAAAATCAGGATTCTCTTCCTTCATTCCTGCGTATATGCCGACAAGTTCTTCTCTTTCCTCTTGCGGAATATCAACAGCTCTTACTACAGGAATAGTATTAAATGACTTGTCTGACTCATTACCTCCGGCAGCATTGCCTTTTCCGACTCTCGCACCGTATTGAAAGGATTTATAGGTAATAAAACACATCATACCAACTCCTGATATGACCGCGGAAATAATAATTAATGTTATTATCCTCTTATTTACAACCATCTGTCTATAGTCTCTCTGTCCTTGTATATTTATAAATAAATCCAAAGGGAACAAAAGAGCGATATGATCGCTCTTTTGCATGCTTGTAATATGCTTATTGTTATCTGTCCCCGGTCTTAGGCACATTGTCAAGCTTTCTTGATGAATCCGATGCATTTGAATTAGCTGTCGGGTTAGATGCGGCTCCGGCAGATGCTCTCGAAGTTGATGAACCATATGCATTGCTTAATGATATCTCTGTGGTGGAACCCTTCATTGAGCTGCTCGAAGAACTGCTCGACGATGAACTGCTGCTTGAAGATGTTGAGGTCGATGAACCTCCGCCTCCCGAACTACTCGATTTATACAGCACAGCAAATTCCGAACAATGAGGCGTGCTGAATTCTACAAACGGAACGCCGCTTTCAGTTTTCGTAGATGAAGCAATTGATTTATCAAGCTTTCCGTTAAGCACGCTTACAACCTGTACCGTCCCCTTGCTGATATCCATATCTGATGACAGGGGAAGCTTGACCTTGCAGGTTCCGAAATCAGTAATGGCATTTCCGGCCGAATCAACAACGCTCAGATCATAATACACAGCCGTCAGATTTCTCAGATTGCTGTCCGCGCTTATAAGTAGTCTAAGTGTAGATCCGTTAGAATTATTCATCTTCAAGTACGTATCCCTTTTAAGATTGGAAACCGAGAAGCTGGCCTTTCCCTTATGAGGTGGATTTGTCCGGTTATCTATCACTTCTGTTTTATATTCCGCAGGATCATCCGAAGGCTTTTCCCGTACCGTAACCTTACAGGTTGCTGTATATCCTCTATCCTTAGTTTTTGCGGTAATCGAGGCTGTTCCCACCTTATTACCGATCACTCTTCCTGTATTATCAACCGAAGCAACAGATATGTTGCTGCTTTCCCACGAAACAGTCTTTGTATCAGCATTATTTGGTTTTACCGTGGCTGTAACACTAAACGATTCTCCCTTATTGATAGTCTTTGCTGTCGGAGTCACAGTAACGCCTGTCACCGGCACGGGATCCTTCTTCTTCACTTCAATCTTGCAAACTGCTTCAAATCCCCCATCCTCGGCTCTCACAATGATTTCAGTTGTTCCCTCAGCTTTACCTGTAACATTTCCTTCCTTATCTACATAAGCGATAGCTGCATCTTTGCTCTCCCATGCAACATTTTGATTCGTTGCATTCGAAGGCTCTATGATTGCTTTTATCTGAAAAGATGCTCCGATATTTATGATTTTTGAAGTCGGATCGACAGAAATCCCTGTAACAGAAACTATGGGTACAGGTGCATTTCCTTTGATAAATAAAGTACCTGCCTTAGTACCTGCGGCAATAGAAGTTACAGCTTCTCCGGACTCGTTATTTTTCCATCCTTCTCCCGGAAGCTTAATTTCTGACTTAAGATTTCCCGGTGCTTTAATGCTCGTCAATGCATCGCATTGTGCGAACATAGATACTATACTGGTTACGGATGACATATCCATATTGGATAAATCCAATGATGTCAGACCTTTACATCCATAGAACATACCTCCCATAGTTGTTACTTTTGAAGTATTAAACCCACCTACATTTAAAGAAAGAATTGAGCCGCATCCCTGGAATAAAGCAAACATATCAGTAACCCCTGATGTATCAATCCCATCTATGTCCAGATCTGTAAGCTTGCTGCATCCGTTGAACATTGATCTCATACTTGTTACACCCGAAGTGTTCAACCCATTAAGATTGATTGACTCTACAGTGATGCAAGCTGCGAACATTGATGTCATATTCGTGACCTCTGAACTGTCCGCACCTCTCAGATCAATCTTCTTCAATGTTTTATTTCCATCAAAGAATCCCGTACAGTCAGCGGCAAGCTTGGTCTTATAAGTTTTCCCACCAATTACTGCTTGTGATGGAATAGTAAGCTCTTCCGCGCTTCCGTTATACTTACTAATATAGATAGCTGAATCCTTCAGCGTATAAGTAAAATCATTCTGCCATGTTGTATCATAAGAGCTAACGGTAACTTCGCATTTTGCCGTCTTCCCGTTAAGTGTTTCCGCTGTAATTGTTGCGGTTCCCACCCCGGTTCCTGTTATTTTTCCATTATCAACAATTGCAACCTTAACACTACTGCTCTTCCATATAACAGATTTATCTGTTGCATTATCCGGCAGAACGGTCGCACTCAGTGTCTCAGTACCACCTATGGTCAGTTTTATAGATGTTTTATTCAAAGACACACCTGTTGGTTCAATTATCTTTTGCGAAACCTTACATTCTGCTGACAACCCATTAACCGTTGTTGCTGTTATAGTTGCAGTTCCTTCTGAAACCAACGTCACCTTTCCGGCATCTACGGTTGCTATCTTATTATCACTTGTTTTCCATGCGACTGTTTTATCTGTTGCATTAGATGGCTCAACAGTCGCAATCAGTGTATCGGAACCTCCTATATTCAGTTCCAAGGTGCTTTTATTCAGCGTCACTTTAGTAGGCTCTATTTCCTTGACAGATACCTTACATTCGACGGTTTTTTCAAGAAGCGATTTAGAATTGACCGCTTTTACCGTAATGGTCGTTTCCCCTTTACCTGTGGCTTTGACATTACCCTTGTCGTCAACTGTTACGACTTTATCATTACCTGATTTCCATGTGATCGCTGTATTCTCTTCAGGGTTTACTGTGGCAGTCAGTTTCTCCGAATCCCCTACAGACATTGATAGCGATTGTTTGTTCAGACTTAATTCCAGAGTATCAGACCCCAACTTGACAATACCGCTTTTAAATTCCGAGGGAACGGTATTTCCATCTATGTCAGAGAGATTATTGGGCTCATCATCCAGCAGACCTACTTTCACCTCATACTTACCTGCTGAAGCATTTTCAGATACTTTGAACTTTAATGACAACAGTTCTCCCGTACCTGTTACAGGATTATCTCCGGACAGGTACCATTGAGCGCTACTCTTATTTATATTAGCGTTAAATGTACCCTCTGTCAGAATATTACCCTTATTTATGCTTTCAAGTTCCAGACTGTCTGCATATGTTATAACAAACTGGAAACCGCCGATTCCGGGATTCTTTGTAATACTAACCGGTATACTTACAGAGTCTCCCGGGTCTGCTTCCACAGAGCTTACTTCTATGACGGCTCCCCCTTCTGCAGCCTTCACATTATTCGTACCCGATATACCCGTCATTACAGAAGCAAGCATACAGACTGCCAAAATGCCGACTATATATTTCTTTATTGATGTTTTCATAATATATTTCCCCCTATTATAATTCGGTTATTGATCCCTCAACATATCTTGCAAGCCTGACCACATCCCCAATAGCTATTACTTTATCTCCGTTTATATCTGCTACTGCTTTCTCTTCGTCAGTAAGCGCAATACTTCCCGAAACTGCTCTTGCAAGCCTGACAACATCGCCTATGGCAATTATTCCATCCCCTGTAATATCGCCCAGTATTCTATTTGTGTTTACACTTCCTGCAACCAGACTGACGTTCAGAGTGTTTCCATTTATATCCACAACATTTTCTTTCTTCCCATCCTTGAAAGCTATATTTACCGGATAATTCTTCTTCTCTGCACCGTTCTTCACGCTGAACTTAACAACAAAAAGAATGCCATCCCCTGTAGCCGCACTTTCCCTTGTATACCATTGTGCGAGACCTGTATCCTTATTCTGTTCAAATGTACCCGATGACAGAATACTTCCCTTTTCAACGCTTTCTATTGACAAGGCAGGATCGCTTATGATCGTCAGGCTCAGACCGCCCAGACCCGGGTTGCCCGTAATCCTGACGGGAACTGATACTGTACTGCCTGCCGCTCCGCTTACATCATCAGCCTTTATCACTATGCCGGTAGGCTTCGACTTCACAGTAACCTTACACGATGCACTCTTATCTTTGTTGGAATTTGATGTTACTGTGATCGTCGCAGTACCTTCCTTAACCGCCGTAACCTTTCCCGACGAATTGACGGTTGCTATTTTTTCATCACTTGATTTCCAAGTGACTGTTTTATCTGTGGCGTTATCGGGTTTTACTGTAGCCGTTAAAACAGACGTAGATCCTGCATTAATTTCAAGAGATGTTTTATCCAAAGTGACCGAAGTCACTGGGATATTATTTTTCTTCACTGTAACCTTACAGGAAGCGCTTTTATCTTTATTTGAATTCGATGTTACTGTAATTGTCGCGATACCCTCTTTAACTGCCGTAACCTTACCCGATGAACTGACAGTTGCTATTTTTTCATCACTTGATTTCCATGTGACTGATTTATCAGTGGCGTTATCAGGTGATACCGCTGCAGTCAGTGTTGCGCTTGCTCCTTCGTTCAATTCAAGTGCCGACTTATCTAATGTCACACCGGTTACGGGTATATCACCTTCTATAACTATCGTGTATTTCCTTGTGCTAAGACCCAACGCGTCAACAAGAGCATTCTCTGCATCAAGGCTGAAAGTGTATGTACCGGGAGTTGTTGGAGTACCTGTGATCTTACCGCTTCTTTCCAGACTGAGTCCGGGAGGAAGACTATCGTCCTTGCCGGTAAATGTCCACGCAACATCAAGATCACTGTCAGCTTCAAGCGTAGCACTATAGCTTTGTCCAACTGACCCATTGGGCAAGGAATCTGTTTCTATGGAAGGTTTCATATAACGGGCAAAGAACCATTTCTGGTAATCGTCATCGTTATCTTTAGATGCCTGATACACATTTCTTCCGTTACTGCTCCCGGCAGTAGTCATATACATACCGCTGCATCTGGCTCTTAAATAGTGATACGGCTTACCGTCCTGTTTCTTAGCCCATTTAATAGCCCATTGAAATTCTGTATTACTCAAATCCTCCGGATTCCAATAATACATTTGAATGTTTGCATCTTCACTTGTGCTTCTGCCTGCAACAGATACCGCCATGTGATTAGTACCGTTTTGGATCAGCTTGTAATAACCATTTTCCAGCAAAGATACCTTGAATACATCATAATAGGAATCTTCATCAAATCCTCTTTCGACATTTACATTATCATCATCATCTGATTTATCATTACCTTCTATATTCAAATGTGTATCACTGCGTAAGGCAGACATAAGAACATATTTACCGTTTTCTATTTCTGGATCATAAGGAGATTCGTCTGGCATAGGTATAGGTATAGGTATTGGATCTGTGTCAAAGTCAACCTCTTCGCTTCCTATCTCCGCATTATCATCTCCTGTGACATCTATACCCCATAGAGATACTTTCTTTTTTCCTGATAAGCCTAAATTAGATATATCTATTGTCTCATCGAATCCGCAGTTAGTTCCACCTGCGATATCCCTGTGAATATGGGTTTTGAAGGATGCTATCGGATCTGTCCGTCCTTCCACATAAACATTTATCTGAATGCTGGTCGAAGGTGAATCTGGATCATACGCCCAACCGCCTACAAACAGTTTTCCGTTATCTGCACCTATAGAATCGATACTGCCTATGGGACTTCCCGATTTATTTAAATCTAAATGATGCCATCCGCATTCAAATTTACATATATGATTTAATGTGTTATTTCTCCATTGTTGAAGCTCACCGTTGACAATTTTATAACCATTCTCTATCCTTACTTTTTTACTTGAATTTCCCTCTGCGGTCCAAAGATTCTCACCATCTCTCTTTAAAACACAAAAATAGTGTGGTGTTTTATAAATTATGTTGTTACTACTATCTCTTTTAATTCTTCCTTGGGCATCCCATTCCGGTTCTGTTATATAAACAACATCTCCCGTCTGTATTTTATTTATCGAGTCGTACGGACTTCCATTCTTAAATCCTCTCTTATCAAAAACATAGTATACAAAATCATGGGCATATGCTGCACATCCAGATGCTCCACCATTCTCGCTCTTTGTGGTATTATCCCATTCCTGTCCTCCCGAATGAGCGTTTTTTTCGTATCCTCCTTCCCCAATAAAACGATTAACTTTATCAAAATATGCATCTTCAGTCATTGACACAACACTTCCAGAAGATGCATATACTCTAACCTCTGTTATTTCAGAACATACTTCTTCATTTGTTATCTCATTACCATCACTTCTATTGGACAAATCATCTAATGCATAATCATCGTTTGAATCCATTGGTTTTGAAGATGATTCTGAAATCAATTCAGATTCAATTAACACACTATTATTTGAATCATCCGACAATTCAACTGTATCGTTTACAATCTGAACATCATCCGATGGATTAAGTAATACATCAGATTCATCTGATATCAAAATCTCATCTTCCCCCGCAAATATAGATGAAACTCCCGCGGTTATTATCCCTCCTGTAGTAGTACCATCAATTCTTATTTCCTCACCACAAACCGGCACAATTGCCTGGCTAGTGAATACAAAAGCAATCAATAAACTGACAAAGCTTCTTCCTATTCTTCTTTTCTTCATTGCCCAACCTCCTTGTACGAATTACCAAAATGATCCATTAACAATCCCTTTACATCAATTGCATAAGATAGACCGTACATCTCCCACAATAAACCAATCTACCTTCAAGTCACCTTAACGTTTTATCCATTTCAGAAATGACATTATTTATTATTTTAGACCAATTTGGTCTAAATTTCAATAGACCAAATTGGTCTGCTTATCCTAAATATGAATATTTATATTGTTGAGGTGGTGAAAATACTATGAAATACGAAAGAATACGGAATCTTAGAGAAGATATGGATTTAAAGCAAACAACTTTGGCAAACTACTTAAATATATCGCAAAGAGCCTATTCAAGATACGAAAACGGCGAGCGCGGAATACCGACAGAGGTACTCTCAAAGCTTGCCGATTATTACAATACCAGTACAGATTATCTATTGAACAGAACCAATATGAGGAAGCCATATCCGTCTATATGAATCTTGTTTATCAAGAAACATATTACGCCATATATTTACAATCAATAACACATTTCACGTAACAGTGCCGCGCACCATTACTGATTACATTTCTTCTAACCAATTAACTCCAATATTGTGAACAAATCTTGTTCTGTCAATTATTTGCATCATTTTAATAATGCAATACCATTATGATTATTTTACCCTACGTCTATGAAGGGTATAAAATAAAAAAAATTGTTAAAGACATAGAAGATCATCCCAATAAGAAGTATCGTAAGATATTCTTTGGCGTAACCGTAGTTTCTTTCCGTTGCGCACAGCATATTAAGCAGCGGGGCGATAAAGCTGACAAATCCCTTTTTTATCATATGGTTTTCTGCTTTATGATCAGATAATGTATTCATGATTATTTACTGTCCTTCGTTATACTTTATTCCTATCATGGTGATATCGTCAAACTGAGGCTCATTTCCCTCAAAGATGTCGATCTGCTGTCTGATATAGGGAAGAAGCTGATCGGGCTCTGCCGATGGAGCCGCAGTGACTGCCGATAACAGTCCCTCTTCTCCGAATCTTTGTTTTTCATGTACCGCTTCCGTGACTCCGTCTGTATACTGAATCAGTACATCCCCGCAATGAAGTACAATTGACTGTTCGGGAAAAAGCTCTGAACCGTCCGGAGACTCAGACAGGAGTCCTATCGGGATCCCGCTCTGTTCTTTTGAAAGGAAGTCCCATTTCCCGTTCCTTCTAAGCAGCGGCTTTTCATGCCCGGCGTCCGCAAAGCGCAGTATCCCGGTAGATATCTCCAGGATTCCCAGCCATACCGTTACAAACATCTGCTCCCTGTTATTGGAACAGATATCGGTATTGGCGTCTTTCAGGATCTGTCCGGGGGGCTTACCCAGCTTTGCATGTTCCGCAAGAATTATCTTGCACAGGATCATAAACAGAGCGGCCGGCATCCCTTTTCCGGATACGTCGGCCATCGTGAGGACCAGATGATCGTCGTCTGCAAGAAAGAAATCATAAAAATCCCCGCCGGTTTCCCTTGCGGGATTCATTAGGGCAAACAGACCAAACTCATTTCGATCCGGAAACACCGGGAAATCGGAAGGCACCATCGACGCCTGTAGCCTGGCCGCCATCTGAAGCTCCGTGTCTATGCGTTCCTTCTGCGCCGTGATCGCTGTAAGCCTTTCCGTATTTTCCACGATATGGTTCTGCATGGACAAAAACTCACGGTACAGATCACCGATCTCATCATTGGAATTTATCGGAAGCCTCATTACATTGTCTTTCGTATATAACTCACGGATATTTCCAAATTCCCTTGCTGCCCGGGCAAGCAGTTTGACAGGGCGTATCACAAAATGTCCTGTCAAAAGCATATCGATCAGAATTGCGGCCGCCATCTCCAGCAGGACGAAGATGGCACAGTTCATCAGATAACGGTGCCGCTCTCTCATCACATCACTCATATCAAGGTCGGCACATGCCATGCCTACCACCCTGCCTTTCGTCCGGCTCGTTACCGGCTCACAGGCCGTACAGAGCCAGCCGTAACGTGAGCGGGAAACTGTGGGCGGTATTCTCGCATTATCCGCATAGCCTGAAAATTCCGGAAGCCTTGCCTCCTTTGATCCGATACCGAACAGACTTCCCTGCGGATCTACGATCGTATATGTGTCACCATTCTGCATATACTGGATATAAATATCGGCTTCTTCAAACAGCCTCCGTGTTTCATCATATTTCTTTACCAAAGCTTCATATTCATCGTAAAGACTGGCAGTCGATCTGTGCGACTACGGACGTGATCTCATCCATTCCCGTATGATCTCCTCATCATTTTGGGCGACCGCGCGCTCTCTTACCTGTCTGAATCCATCCGTACTCACCGCATCCCAAATATCCGCTATCATATACCCGCCGTTTTTTGATGCCGTAACGGCAGCCTCTTCACATCTTTCAAAATAGAATTCATCCACCTTATTGCAATGTGCTCTGTAGCCTGTTATCACCAGCCCTGCGGATACCGCCAGTATAACGGCAACGATCATTATGTTAAGCCTGGTACGAAGAGATATGCGGCGATGACCCATAGCCCTCTTTCCCCCCTCTCCCGTTTGAAGGATGTTTATTCAAATCTGATGATCCTGTCTATTCCCGTAACATGAAAAATATCCATAAGTTCAACCGAAGCATTCTTTACTACGAACCTGTCCTTCATCGTTTTGCAGATCGTAACGATCGCAGGGACCAGGTACTGCAGGAGTTTCGTTCTTATCAGTTTTTCATTTCGTTTCAGCATAACAGTCTGTTAATCTCATATTTATTGACTATACCGCTCAAAGGCACCGGTCGGTTCTTTCGTCTTAAGCTGCCGGGGAAATTAAGGGAGCCTGCTTAGTGCTTCCTCGAGCTCGGCATCTGTAGGAATATAATCATCCATCTCACCGTTATTGAACTTCTCATATGCCACAAGGTCGAAATAACCGGTTCCGGTGAGACCGAAGAGGATTGTCTTCTCCTCACCTGTCTCTTTACACTTCTTTGCTTCATCTATGGCAACCTTAATAGCGTGTGAGCTTTCGGGTGCCGGGAGGATACCCTCAACCCTTGCAAAATACTCGGCAGCCTCAAATACTTCTGTCTGTTTGGCAGTTACAGCCTCCATATATCCGTCATGGTAAAGCTGTGAAAGTGTGGTACTCATGCCATGGAAACGAAGACCGCCTGCGTGGTTGGGAGCCGGAATAAAGCCGCTTCCCAGTGTATACATCCTGGCCAGCGGGCAGATCATACCCGTATCGCAGAAGTCGTATGCATATTTTCCTCTTGTAAAGCTCGGACATGATGCGGGCTCGACTGCTATTATCCTGTAGTCAGCCTCGCCTCTTAATTTCTCACCCATAAACGGAGCAATAAGCCCGCCAAGGTTCGAACCGCCGCCTGCGCATCCGATTATCATATCAGGCTTAATACCATATTTATCGAACGCCGCCTTGGCCTCAAGACCTATGACTGACTGATGAAGCAGTACCTGATTAAGCACGCTTCCAAGCACATATCTGTATCCCTCATTATGTGTAGCCACTTCCACTGCCTCTGAAATCGCGCAGCCAAGGCTTCCCGTTGTACCGGGATGCTCTGCAAGTATCTTACGTCCCACCTCGGTCATTTCTGACGGAGAAGGTGTTACCGAAGCACCATATGTTCTCATGACTTCACGTCTGAAGGGCTTCTGCTCATAGGATACCTTAACCATAAATACCTTGCAGTCAAGCTCAAAATAGGCACATGCCATGGACAATGCCGTTCCCCACTGTCCTGCGCCTGTCTCCGTAGTCACACCCTTAAGACCCTGCTTCTTAGCGTAATAAGCCTGTGCTATGGCAGAGTTAAGCTTGTGGCTTCCCGAGGTATTGTTACCCTCGAACTTGTAATATATCTTAGCCGGTGTCCCAAGCTTCTTCTCAAGGCAGTAAGCCCTTACAAGCGGTGCCGGCCTGTACATTTTATAGAAATCACGTATTTCCTGAGGTATTTCAATATACGGCGTTGTTTCATCCAGCTCCTGCTTTACCAGCTCTTCACAGAATACTCCTGAAAGCTCCTGTGCAGTCATAGGCTGACGGGTTCCCGGATTAAGCAAAGGTGCGGGCTTATTCTTCATATCCGCCCTCATATTGTACCAGGATGAAGGGATATCCTTCTCATCAAGATAGATTTTGTAAGGTATTTCCTTTGACATACATTTCTCCTCCTAATTAAATTTCGTATGATCACCGTAATAGTGTTTAATTTCAGTCATACCAGGCCATCGGCGGATCCAGTTCGAACTGATCGGCATCCTCAAAGAGATATCTGAATATCTTTTCGGGTTCCTCATATTCGAACTCCTCATCTCTCCCTATACCCTGGATAACGATCTCCCCTCCGCGATCCTTTGCATATACAAAGCCTTGAAGATACAGCTTATCATCATCGTCGAATTTCTCCATAAACCACCAGTATTCGCAATACTTGATCTGAAGATACGGGTTAAACATTCCCGATCTCATCAATTCCCTGAATTTATCGCTCCTTAGATTCTTGAAATATCTGACTCCTCCGTTATATTCACCTTCAAGATAAGGTGAATCAAATATGATCTGATCTCTCTTATCAAAGTCCATCTTGCTTCTTCCTTCCTGTATATTATATATTTTTTATACAATTATCTTACTCATCTGATTCTGCAATCTGTAAAAAATCATTTTCAATATCTGAAACGAATGATTACTGTACTGTATTATACCAAATCTGATGTTCTTTGAATATAGCTTACAAATCAAACAGAGAACCGTCCCCGGTCCCCGAGAACCGTCCCCCGGTCCCCCATTGACTACCTTATCATTTGATCCACTTATCCGTGGAAAGCGGTTGTTCATAACCCCAGTCCTCATCCGAGTTATGGACAACCAGCTCAAATCCGTTTTTTCTGAGTATGGCTGCAGATCCGATATTGGCAGGCAGGGAACTTGCCGCTATTATTTCAACATCTGTCTCACCATACAGATAATCAACCATCAGCTTAAGTGTCCTCGTTGCCAGCCCCCTCCCCCAGCACTCTTCCAGAAAACGCAGTCCGACACTCACCTTGTGTATCGAATCACTGTAGCCGTAGAATTCCGCGAGTCCACAGAAGGCGTCTCCCTCAAACACACCCAGGATGATCGACTCTTCAAGGCACTCATCATACAGCCTGTCGATCACCATGTTTACATCCGGATATTTCCTTTCAAAAAGAAACGTCGGCTCATATCTGTACACCTTTTCCGATGAAACCAGTCTGCCAAGTCCCTCTGCATCATCCCTTGTCAGCTGTCTCAGTACTACTCCGTCACCCTTAATATAAGGTATTTCAGAAAATAACTTCTTCATGATCTTCTCTCTCTGATACTCTGTTCACTATAAATAAATACTACAGCCATCAATGGAAAAAGTAAATGCTCCTTATAAAATATGCGCTGTTCTGAACACTTGCAAAATTTATACTTGAATTATCATTACAAATGCTTTATAATGAAATGCGCTGACGAAATCCAAGTCAGCTGTGTGTTCGTAGCTCAGCTGGATAGAGCAACGGCCTTCTAAGCCGTGGGTCGGGGGTTCGAATCCCTTCGAGCACGCTGCAGTGTTTCAAAGCAGTCCTGAACGGTCAGATGAAACATCTGCCAAATAACGATAGCCTTAAGACATCAGAAGATCCTTAAGGATTACCCTGATATAGGTGTATCACTATGGTGGGTATGGCGCAGTTGGTTAGCGCGCCAGATTGTGGCTCTGGAGGCCGAGGGTTCGAGTCCCTCTACCCACCTCTCCCCCCGGTATAACATCGGGGGGATTTTATAGGGCTATCGCCAAGCGGTAAGGCACAGGGTTTTGATCCCTGCATTCGCTGGTTCGAATCCAGCTAGCCCTGTACTCGTCATAAGGGCGGACCACGAAGTGGTGGATTCCTTATGACCTGCTGTCCGAAGGGTATGAAAACCCGCCGGCTTTGAGGCATCAAAAAATCCGACAGGATTTTTACCTTTATAGCAAATGAAAAACAAGGGACATTAGCTCAGTAGGTAGAGCACCTGACTTTTAATCAGGTTGTCGGGGGTTCGAATCCCCCATGTCTCACGGAAAGCTCTGATTTATATTATTTTTCAGGGCTTTTTTTAATTTTCTTTATATAGTATAATCATAGTATATTCCTATAATAAATCGTGGGAGAAATACTATGGAAATAGACCGCGAAAGCAAAAGACGCCTTGATTCGTTATATGAAGCATTCTCTACCGTTGCACAGGATGCTTATGTGTTCCTGTGCAACATGAAATATGATTATTCGCGGTGGTCTAAGAATGCCGTGAATTTCTTTGGGCTTCCCGGCGAGTATATGGAGAATGCAGGCGGCATATGGGAGGAATACATCCATCCCGATGACAGGGCGGATTATCATGCAAGTATAGAAAGGATTTTTACGAATTCCGACAGCGGACACGACATGCAATACAGAGCAAGGGCTGTAGATGGAAGCTATGTTGTATGTACCTGCCGCGGAGTCGTAATGATGGGTGAGGATGGTAAACCCCTCTACTTTGGCGGTTCAATAAAGAATCATGGTATGACCAGCTATATAGACCCGATCACAGGCTTAAGGAGTCTCTACGGATTCTTCGAAGACCTCAAGACGATGTTTCAGAAGAAGGATGTAGGTATAATATTAGAGATAGGAATCAGCAATTTCGCAAATTACAACGATCTGCACGGCTATTCTTTCGGAAACAGGATACTCCAGTCATTTGCCAGACTTCTCTCACAGAGATTTGCCAATGCCGGTGCTGTTTACAGACTGGACGGAACGAAATTCTCCGTTATAACGCATACCCTTACGCTCGATGAAGTTAAGGATATTTATCAGGAGATACATGACTACGTCAGGAGTTCATTCTTCGTTGACGAAAGAAAGGTCGCAATTACAATAAATGCCGGCGACATGCTGGTAGATAATTTCGATATAACCGATAAGATAGTTTATACCTGTTTAAGGTATTCCTACTATGAATCAAAGAATCTTCACATGGGTGATCTTGTAACCTTCGTTGACGGCGTCAATGACAACAACAGGATAACCCTCAACAAGCTGGATGCGATCCGCAACAGCGTCCTCGATGGCTGCAGCGGCTTCTTCTTAACCTATCAGCCCATCATGCATGCAGATTCGCTTACATTAAGGGGCGTTGAAGCTCTGCTCAGATGGAAGAACGATACCTACGGATTGGTTCCACCCATCCAGTTCATACCTGTATTGGAACAGGATGCCGTATTTCCGATCCTCGGTAAATGGATATTGAAGCAGGCCATGACCGATGGGTGCAAGCTTATGGAGAAATACCCGGATATAATCGTAAATATCAATCTGTCCTACGCCCAGCTCAAGAGTCCCGGCTTCGTTGAAGAGGTACTTACACTGCTCAGTGAGACAGGTCTGCCGGCTCATAATCTCTGTCTTGAGATAACCGAAAGGTGCCGTCTGGTCAATAAAGAACTACTGTATGACATCATAACTATCTTCAGGAGCATGGGAATCAAAATTGCACTTGATGACTTCGGTACAGGTTATTCTACACTTGAGATACTCCGGGAGCTGAAGGTGGATACGGTAAAGATAGACCGTGGGTTCGTTATGAACATAGAGACCAGCACTGCCGATCAGGCCACCCTGAAATGCGTTTCGGAGCTTGCGTCGTCATTTAATGCGGATGTATGTGTTGAAGGTGTTGAAACGAAGGACATGCAGGATTTCATCAGGCAATACAGAGTAAGCTCACTTCAGGGATACTACTATTCCAAACCGGTTCCGCTTGATGAATTCATGAACCGCGAATTCTGAGGCGTAAATCCCGGGCTGCCGCCCGGACCCAACAGAGTCTCATAAAGCGCTGCACACGGCTTATCCTGCTGTCTGTCAGTTCCTGTGAAGTATACCGTGAACTGCTTCCCTTGTTATTGCCGCATTCAGCGGTTTTGTCAGATAATCATCTATCTTAAGCTCGTTAATAAGTCTTACCGTTTCAAAACTTCTGTCTGCCGTCATAAGTATAACCGGCATTTTATATTTCTCCCGTATATGCTCATACAGGCTGAACCCGTCAATCTCCTTAAGCTTGAAATCAAGGATGATCAGGGCAAAATCTTTTCCGTTAAGCATATCGAAGGCTTCCTTCTCCGTATGCGAACTAAATACCCTAATATGCTCCATATCCTTAAGGATATCCTTAACATGCTCCACTGTATCGTCATCATCATCTATGATAAGGATATTATGTGTCCGCTCTTCTTTCTGTCTGAGCTCATAATCGGGATCACTGTCTATGATCTCAAGCATATGTCCGGCTATCTCGGGATCGAACTGTGTTCCCTTGCCCTTCTCTATCTCTGCCCTTACCACTTCCTGCGGAAGTGCTTTTCTATAGCTCCTGTCACTGGCCATTGCATCGTATGAATCCGCCACAGCTATTATCCTTGCAACCTCCGGTATATCCTCACCCTTAAGGCCGTTGGGATAGCCTTTGCCATCATATCTCTCATGATGATACTTGGCTCCGTATCCTATCCTCTCGTCCTCGTTTATATCACCCAGGATATGGTATCCGCTTACCGGATGCACCTTTATCTGGTCGAATTCCTCATCTGTCAGCTTACCCGGCTTGTTGATAACATCCTCCGGGACACGAACCTTTCCTACATCATGCAGCAGTCCGGCATCATAAATGATCTTCTGCTCTTCTTCTGATTTCCCAATCTTTTGGGCAAGCCTGACCGCATAATCCGCTACCCTCTGGGAATGCCCGCTGGTATACCGGTCCTTTGCGTCTATGGTGGATACGAGCGACCGGATGATACTCATGTTCATCCTTTTCACGCGTTCAAGACTTTCCTGTCTCGCACTCTCAGCCTTGGTTATCATCTTAACCGATATCAGACTGAAGATCACAATTATCACATAAATAATGATCGACAGAACGATTCCGGTAACTATCCTGCTTCTCAGTTCACTGTACAGCTTTGCATTGTTTGTGATTATTACAACATGCCAGCCTGCGGTCGATATCGGTTCGGTAAATACAGTACATTTTTCTCCGGAAAGGACCGTCTCAAATTCATTGCTCTCTCCGCTGTATATATTGGCCAGCAGCTTCTTCCATTCGGTATTGCCTGAGTAATTCTTTCCGACATGTGATATATCATAATGGGAAATAAGAAGTCCCTCATCATCAACGATAAAACCGTAGCCCTTATCACCCAGCGTCATATGTTCCGTGATATTCTGCACTTCATTGAGGACTATATCAAGCGCGATCACGCTCTTTCCGTCCGAGAGCATCTGCGTATATGAGACTACAATCTCACCTGTCTGGGCATCAACATACGGAGCGGAGAGGTTCATTTCCCCGTTTGCCGCTATGGCTTCTTTATACCAGTCTCTCTCTTTCGGATCATATCCCTCTGGCGGCACCCATCCCGATCCGTCCAGATACTCACCATTGATATAACCGTATATTCCTGTAAAATTATCATCAAACTGCTGCTGCATCTTCGTTGTTGCAACCGTCAGGTATCCAAGTATCGCTTCGTTATCCTCATGGTTCTCTATCAGCTGGTCAGCCATTCCCGCAGCAAACCAGAGAATGTCTCCACCCTTATCAAGGTAGTTCTCAACCATGGAAGCCTGACTCTGCAGATTGCTTATACCCAGATCCTTGATATCCCGTACCGAATTACTGTACAGTGAACTCAGTATTATCGTCAGCATAAGAGCCTGCAGAAGAAATATAACTATTATTGTAAATAAAAACTGTCTTCTTACCTTTTTGTTCATTATCGTCTCTGTTTATGTCAAATTACAGCCTGTTCTTTCACATACCTATATAACATTATACGCATTTTCACTGTACCGTTCAATAAATCCGAATACTGTATTTATCATCTTTACTCTGTTTTCATACCTCTGCTCTGCTTTTACCGGTATCTGTCTCCGATCTTCTTTGCATCTTGCATCTCCTGCGGAATGTCCGTAATTATCATTGATAGACTTGAAATGATCCATGTCTATCATGATGCCGTAATAGGAAACAGATGATCTCTTCCTTATTCAGATTGATCCGGTAATTGATCCTTCCCGGCCGGCCATCCACATAGAATGTTATTACCTCCAAAAGACATCCGACCATAACCGGATGCATCATGAGCGTGAATATACGGTCTTCTATACGTACGCTGTTATATGTTATATACTTACTTACCAACAGGGATACTGCTACATTCTTTTTACAATGAATTCCGGTTCTTTACCCTCTTCCGCATTCATTACTATATATGTTGGTCTTCCGTCAGCATTTCTCGGCAGGGATATCGATCCGGGATTCACTATGGTAACACCGTCCGATTTCTCCACAACAGGAACATGGATATGACCGAACATAACTATATCCGCATTATTTTCCTTCCCAAGATAAAACATGGCATCCTGGTTTCTGTATATGTTGTAGCGGTGACCGTGGGTCAGCAGCACTTCGTATCCCGCTATTCTGAAACGGTCTGTTTCCGGAAGCTTAAGCATAAAATCGTTATTGCCCCTTACTATATGAACGGGACAGCTCAGATAGTTCTTTATCTCCGTCGGCATATGCTCTATGTCGCCACAGTGTATGAACATGTCTATCGGCTCCTCGCGCCGTATGGCATTCCACATATTTCCTTCATAACCATGTGTGTCACTGACTATAAGAATCTTCATTGATCCTCCGCTAAATAGAATCTGTTTAACCGAAAAATATGTTTAACCGATCAGGCCGTATTGCTCCATAATATCACGCATGGCACGCAGTGCCTTACCCCGATGGCTTATCTCATTTTTCTTCTCCGGTGCCAGTTCGGCACTGTAGCAGCCGTATTCGGGAAGATAGAAGATCGGATCATATCCAAACCCGTTCTCTCCCTTCTCCTCATAACCGATGCGTCCTTCCATTGCCGCACGTACCTTCAGCACACGCGCTCCGGATCTTATGTCAACCTCTGCGCCACTGATATCCACAGACTCCGGTATGGCCAGAGCTATAACACATACAAATCTTGCGGTACGCTCCTCATCGGGAACATCGGTAAGCCTTTCGATTATATTCCTGTTCTTTATCCTGTACGAGGTGTTCACACCGCAGTACCTTGCCGAATATACCCCGGGCTCTTTATTAAGGAAATCAACCTCCAGACCGGAATCATCTGCCAGTGTAAGCTTACCCGTCTCCTTCATTATCGTGGTTGCCTTGATCACTGCATTCTCCTCAAAGGTCCTGCCGTCCTCAATTATCTCCGTATTGATCCCGGCCTCCTTCAGGGAAATAACTTCTGCATTAAAATCCTTAAGGATCATCCTTATCTCTCTTAACTTGTTTTCATTGGATGTAGCAAATACTATCTGTGTTTTTTCCATTCTGTCTTCTTTCCAACTACCTTTTGAGATTATATTTGTCACTTTGGTTGTCTTTGATTGTTTTGGGCTCTTCCCGGTCCGTATTCTTCTTCGGCGGTTTGGGTCCCATGAACTGATAATAATATGTCTTCATCATTCCGTTATATATCTTGCGGTTCTTATCTGCCTTACGACCAATGAGCTTCTCTACCCCGTCATATGCACTTATGATATATGCTGACCAGGAATCAAGCCCTTTATATGCATCCGCAAGCTGTTTATACAGAGCCTCCATCTCTTCCTTATCACCTATCCTCTCCCCGTACGGCGGATTCGTTATAAGGAAGCCGTATTTCTTCGGATGACGAAGCTCAGCTACCGGGCGCTGTTGGAAATGGATCTTGTCAAGAACACCCGCAAGCCTTGCATTGTCCCTGGCCGCCTTTATGATGTCTCCGTCAATATCATAACCCTGGATATCCGTCTCCACGTTCATATCCACGATATCGCGGGCTTCTTCCAGTACATCATCCCAAATATTCCCTGATATGATATTGTCCCACTCCTGCGCGGTAAACCGCCTGTTCATTCCGGGAGCGATATTGCAGGCTATCATAGCCGCCTCTATCGGTATGGTCCCACAACCGCAGAACGGATCCACCAGTATCCTGTCGCCGTTCCACGGAGTGAGCATGATCATCGCCGCTGCCAGGTTCTCGGCAACAGGCGCCTTGCTCACAAGCTTCCTGTAACCTCTCTTGTGAAGAGATTCTCCCGTGGTATCCAGCCCAAGGGTCACTATATCCTTCATTATGGAAACACGGAGGGGATATGACGCCCCGCTCTCTTCAAACCAGCTAATGCTGTAGGTCTGCTTAAGCCGCTCTACCATTGCTTTCTTTATTATGGACTGCATATCCGAAGGCGAAAACAGCTTACTCTTTATGCCGGCTGCCTTGGCCACCCAGAACCTGCCGTCAGAAGGGATGTAATCTTCCCATGGCACAGCCCTGGTTCCTTCAAACAGTTCATCAAAGGTCTCTGCCCTGAATGAAGCCACCTTAATAAGTATCCTCTCGGCAGTCCTTAAGAAAACATTGGCTCTGGCAACGGCCTCCTCATCACCTTCAAACGTTACTCTTCCGTCCGTAACCTCCGTGATCTCATAACCGAGATCATATATCTCTCTTTTTAATACCGCCTCCATGCCAAAATGACATGGCGCGATCAGTTCCATTTTTCTCATAATTCCTGTTGTCACTTTTAATAACGCATGTGATATTCCGCTAATTCACGGGTTTTTTTGTTTCCGACACATATTTTGTTGCGATTATCTTAACACAGAATCTGTCCGATTTCATCTTTTTCAGTCAATAAAAAAATTTTTACAAGCCCCGTCATGACCCTCAGATCACCCTGCATAATCGTTATGTCAACCGTATTTAAGCCAAATTCCACAATATTTTGTGTTTTTAAAAATTTTTACTACTATTTTAAAAAAAGGCTTGTCAATTTGGTCAATATGTACTATAATCTTACTTGTAAACGGGAATCAACCCTTCAAAGGATTCTCGATTACGACCCCTTATTAATTATTTATACTCCCCTCATCGTAGCCCGTTGGTTCCCCCTTCGGGCTACAATACTGTGTTCAGAATAATTCCGACAAGCAATCCTGCACCCGATCGTGCTCGCACGATTCGGTGCAGGATTATTTGTCGGATAAACAGGCATAAGCAAGTAGCACGGCAGTGCGGATTGCGAATGCCTGCAGCATCACGAGAGTACGAAGTACGGAGTGATGCGTATTATTCTGACAGTACCCATTACGATTGCTGCCTATTATTCTGACAGTACCCACTACGATTGCTGCCTATTATTCTGACAGTACCTATAATCCTTATATCCTTGCCACTCCCGTCTTTCTTGCAGCCTCTGCAACAGCACCTGCAACGGCATCCCTTACATTCTCATTGAAGCTGTCTGGAATAATATAGCCCGGATTAAGCTCATCATCCTTAATAATACCTGCGATCGCATAAGCTGCCGCAAGCTTCATCTCGTCATTTATATCCCTGGCCCTTACATCCAGCGTCCCTCTGAAAATACCCGGGAAAGCCAGAACATTGTTTATCTGGTTGGGGTAATCCGAACGTCCCGTGCCCATAACGGTGACTCCGGCCTTCTTAGCCTCATCCGGAAGTATCTCCGGTACGGGGTTGGCCATTGCAAAGACGATAGGATCCTTGGCCATGGTCGCAACCATATCAGCCGTAAGTACACCCGGAGCAGATACGCCGATAAATACATCCGCTCCCTTTATCACATCCGCGAGCTGACCCTGCTTCTTATCAAGATTGGATATCCTGGCCATTTCTGCCTTAATACTGTTAAGGTTATCCCTGCCCTCATAAATAGCACCCTTGGTATCACACAGGATAACGCTCTTAAGCCCTGTCTTCATAAGGAGCCTGGTGATAGCTATGCCTGCTGCCCCGGATCCGTTAACAACAACGGATATATCTTCCATCTTCTTATTAACAAGCTTAAGTGCATTGATCATACCGGCAAGTACAACAACTGCCGTTCCGTGCTGATCGTCATGGAAGATGGGGATATCGCATCTCTCCTTAAGCTTCTTCTCTATCTCAAAGCATCTGGGAGCCGAGATATCCTCAAGATTCACACCTCCGAAGGATCCGGCCAGAAGTGCAACTGTATTAACTATCTCATCCACATCCTTGGAACGCACACACAGAGGAAAGGCATCCACGCCTCCGAAGCGCTTAAACAGGACACATTTCCCTTCCATAACGGGCATGCCTGCTTCCGGACCGATATCACCCAGTCCCAGCACCGCGGTACCATCAGTTATTACCGCCACCATGTTTCCCCGTCTTGTATAAGTGTAGCTTAAGTCAACATCATCCTTAATCTTAAGACAGGGCTCCGCAACACCCGGCGTATATGCAACCGACAGATCCTCCATCGTGTTGACCTCGCAGCGGCAGTTAACCTCCAGCTTTCCGTTCCATTCCTCATGCTTCTTAAGTGCGTATTCTTTCTTGTCCATGTTTTTTCTCCGTTTCATTATGAATTCCAGCCGTTTGGAACGGCCACACAGGATTGTACTAAAAAAAGGATCATATTTCAAGCACGACAGAGGTGATACAGCCGGTCCTCTGCCTTCTATTTCGAAAAGAAGGTCTCAAGCTTAGCAAGCAGGCTGTTTTTATCGATTGTTTTCAGCAGATAATCCACCGGGCTTAATCCTATCACTGACAGAACACTGTCCCTGTCCCCATGGCCTGTCAGGAACATAACCGGTATCTGACCGGTTTCAGAGTCATTCTTAAGCATTGAAAGCACCTGCGGCCCGTTGGCGATCGGCATTTCATAATCAAGAAGTATAAGATCTGCCTTGTTCTTGGCAAGATAACTTATCGCCTGAACACCGTTTGACGCCATTCCCACATGATAGGTATCCTTAAGCCACTCATATACCGTCCGCATGTAGGTGATATCATCATCCACTATAAGTACAGTCTTCCTGCGTTTTTCACCGGTATTCTCATCCAGATACCCTCGTATCCTCTTAAGAAGCTTTTCAATATCCAGCGGTCTTCTGAACATATCGGTCACAGCCGTTTCCGGTATAGTCCTTTTGATAAGCTCATACTGTGCTTCTTCTCCTATAAGGATCAGGCCGATAGAGCGATCCTGTACTATATCTTTAATATAAACCAGAGCTTCCGGGACTGTTTCGAGCTCTTCGCTTAAGAAAAGCACAATAAGCTCCATTCCCCCGGCATACTTCTCTATTTCCTTTATATCCGCATGGGCAAACACTGCCTGTAAATCATATTCTGCCAGCTTCGTGATCAGGCTCTTCGCCAGAAAGCTGTCAGTGAAGCTTACGATCACGATCTTACCATTATCACTCTGTTTTTCCATAACTATCCTTTCTTTTCCAAGGAAGGAACCACAGAACCTTCCCCCGGTCCACCTCATCCTCCCATTGATAAGAGTTTTTCTCTGTCCACGGCCGGACTGTACAGATATCCCTGATACAGAAGGCATCCCACCTCTTCCAGTGCGTTCTTCTGCTCCTCTGTCTCAACATATTCCGCAAGCACTTTAAAGTCCAATGAATGGGACAGATATACGATCGAGCTTATTATTTCCTTCGTCCTTTCATTGGTAAGCAGTGACTTGACCAGATTGCCGTCAAGCTTGACCAGATCGAACTGATTATGCTGAAGATACTGCAGCGAAGTATGCCCCATACTGAAATCATCAAGGGCAAAGGTATATCCGTAATTCCTGATTCTTCTTATCAGCTCACCTGTTTCCTCTGTTGTTACAAGCTCTGTTTCCTCAGTGATCTCGATACATATATTTCCGGTTTTCAGCATGTATTTCTCAGCGATAGACTGAAGGAAAGAAATAAATCTCTCATCATACAGGGTTGTCACGGTAACATTTACGCTTAACTTAAAGCTTTCATCATAAACCTTTCTGAAATCCGCCGAATCACGGACTGATTTTTCTATAATAAATGTCTCAAGATTATACAGATCCCCGCTCTCCTTTGCAAGCCGTATCACAAGCGGCGGATAGACTGCTCCAAACCTTACATGTTCCCACCGAAGAAGCGCTTCCGCCCCGATGCATTTGCCGGTGTTATCATACTGAGGCTGGTATTTCATCTTAAGCGGACTCTCAACACTTACTTCCGTTTCTTCCACCGATGATGCATACAGTGAGTCCTGCAGATCCGAAACAAGGAGCTTAGCCAGCCGCCCGACATTTCCCTCGTATTCCGTCAGCACCACTTCCTCAGTAGTCTCTTCACTTTTCTTAAGAACAGCTACAAGCTCATCCATTGCAGATGAGAATTCATTCATTGCTTTCTTTTCATTTAATACTACAAACGGTGCATAGCAGGCAGTCGATATAATGATATTAAGTACCTGCACTATGATCCCCCTTACAGAACCTGTAGCCATATACCCACTGAGAAGCGGCGGTGTTGTCCATTGCACAAATGTGGTTACTTCGGGCATGAAGCCGACCTTTGTAAGCAGAAAGGCTGCCGTATAGCATAATGCCGGCGACAGGATCAGGGGAATGAGCATCATAGGGTTGTATATAACCGGGAAACCGAAAACAAGAAGTTCTGAAACATTGAAAACACACGGAATAAAAGCCATTCGCGTCAGCTTCCCGGTTGAACTTCTTTTACCGAAGATCATCATTGCAATCAGCAGACCGATCAGACAGCCTGTCCCTCCCATTATAACAAAGGTATCTATAAAGCTCTTCGACACGATCTCACCCGGTATAATGGGCGCAAACATATCCATGGACACCTGATTGAGAACGTTGTTTCCATGTATACCAAACCACCACATTATACTTATAAGCAGCGTAAAGAGCAGACCACTGAAATAGGATCGCTGCATTCTTAAAAAGAGAGCGTCCATAACCTTCATGAACAGATGCTGCACGCTCTCCACCTGAAAGCATGCCCTTATCAGGTAATTGAACAGCGCAAAGCAGATTATAACACACAGGAACGGCTTTATTACTGAAAGAGAGGCATTGAAAGCCGAATCCGCCCCATCTACGAACACACCTTTTTTGCCTTTAAACATCTTTGCGAACTTCTCATAAAGTGCAGAACCCACCAGTCCGGATAACAGGGCACTGAACACACCCTGTCCGCTCAACAGTGTAATATCCGGCTCTTCCGTAAAGAAGCCGACGAGAATAAAGAACCCTGTCAGACAGCACATAAGACTGCCGAAACGGTATACCAGTCTCTCACCCTCCACTGTCTGATTCATATAGCTTATGTTAAGGGAAATGGTCATGTATATTGCAAGGACTCCCACCGTTGTTACCTGTACGATCAGCAGAAGGCTTCGGAGAATCCCGCCCATAAAGGTATCCAAAAAAACCTGATAGGACTGTACCGGAAAGCTGTTCAGCAGAACCGTAAAGCTTCCTATAAAAAGGATCGGGATCACCATGGACAGACCAATTTTTACAGTACGTCCTATAAAAGACATCTTCTTTATCAAAGCTGCTATCATTGTAATTCACCTGCCTTATGTTTAATACCGTCCCAATCAAGTCGTGAAAGCATTATCTCTATTGAATGCACTCTCTCACGGTCTTCTTCAGGAAGCCTGAATCCACGCAGATTACCGAGGATTTCATCCATAAGAGCATAATCCATGCTCTCTGCTATCTCGGCAATAGTCTGATATGCTTCCTTTAATGCGTTCTCCCCGATCTCGGGAAGATCATCACCGGAATCATCAAGCCATGACAGCATGCCGTCTATGGTACGGTACATTTCAAGAAGCCTTCCGGTATCCCTGTTTATGATTTCTTTGTCCCTTCTGTTCCCTGCATCCTCAAGCTCTTCTGCCAGAACCGAAAGCTGTTTTGCTCCGATGATACGGGCTGAGCTTTTAAGCGCGTGAACCTTAATGGTATAGTTATCTGTATCTCCGTCATTGTACAGAGCCTCTATCTCATCCGCCTTCGCAGCGGCAGTCTGATGAAATACCGACAGAACGGACAGATAACCCTCTTTTGAACCGCAGTTCTTAAGGCCCGACTGTTCGTCTATCTCTTCGATAACCTTTAAACGTTCCATTGCCCGTATGGCGGATTCTTCTTCTGATCCCTCCGTCGGCTTATCCGTTACCTCTTCTGTGTACTCTCCCGGAAGCATGTGCATAAGCATTCTTTCAAGCTTCTCACCATCTACAGGCTTTGACAGATAATCTGCAAATCCCGCTTCAAGGTACATCTCCCTTGCACCCGAAACTGCATTGGCCGTCAGAGCTACAGCAGGAGCATCCTTGCTCTTACCGGATCCGTGTATGGCCTTAAGAGTTTCGATCCCGTCCATGTCAGGCATCATATGATCGATGAAAATCAGGTCATATGCTGTATTACCGGCCAGCTTCACGGCCTCCGCTCCGGACAATGCCGTATCTATACGAATGAGTGTCCTCTTAAGAAAGCTCTGTATCACAGTGAGGTTCATTTCGGTATCGTCCACAACGAGGATCCTTGCCTGCGGAGCATGAAACAGCTCATGATACTCATGATCCTCTCCCTGCTCTCCATTCAGTCCTGACGTTATATCACCGATCCCCTCCCAGCCGGCAACCTCCTGCTCCAGAGTAAATGAGAATACGGATCCTTTCCCGTATTCACTGCGCACCTGTAGTTCGCTGCCCATCAGCTCAAGAAGCTGCCTTGTTATGCTCATGCCCAGACCGGTTCCTTCTATGGTACGGTTTCTCTTTTCCTCAATACGCTCGTAGGGAGAAAAGAGCTTCGCCATATCCTCTTCCTTCATACCGATACCGGTATCCTCTACAGTAAAGTGAAGACGGATATGCAGGTTGTCGGTTTTCTCATATGAGAGCCCCAGATCCACCTTACCGGATTCAGTATATTTTACGGCATTGGTCAGAAGGTTCATAACACACTGACGTATTCTTATCTCATCACCTATAAGGAGATCAGGCGTATCGGGTGCTGCATTCACATGAAGCTCAAGTCCCTTCTCTTCCGCCCTGCCGCGTATCATATTCGCAAGGTCGTTTATCATGGATGACAGCTCATACTGCACGGGAATAATACTCATCCTGCCTTCTTCGACCTTGGACAGATCCAGAATGTCATTTATAAGCGACAGCAGAGTTCTTCCCGCAGACATTATATTCCCTGCATATTCACGGATATTTTTTTCACCCGATTCACGCAGTATCATCTCATCCATTCCCAGTACAGCATTGATGGGAGTCCTTATCTCATGGGACATACTTGCGAGGAACCTGCTCTTGGCTTCATTCGCACTGTCGGCTATGTCCTTCTGCTTCTGCAGCTCATCCATATACAGATAATGCTCGGTGTCATCAACCAGAGCATAAAGCTTTCCGTAGCTCTCTCCGTTATATATAAGCTCGTTCTCTTCGGGAGTATATATCCGTCCGTCTATATTTAAGTTCTTTCCGTTATGCACAGCATCGGTGATGGAAGAAATTATATCATAGGGGGTACGCACTTTCTTAAGACCGTTCTGTAACGGTGCCGATCTGAAGAATGCGTCGAATTCGGGATACAGTTTTGCAACAGGTTCATTGTAATACTGTATCCTCCCGTCATGATCCACGGCTATTATCCCTTCCGAAATCCTGTCTATAACAAAGTCCCTTGCGATTTCTCTGGTACCCAGCAGATCGAACCCGAAGATTCCGATCAGCATGAATACCGTTCCAAACAGTACGCCGGGCATGGTCAGGTCATAATAATCGGTGATTCCGAAAATACCCGTGAGCTGCAGTACAAAAGACAATACCTGAACTCCGAAGGAAAGGATAAGAAGGAACATACGTCTTTTGGCACTTTCATTCTTCTCTCTTCGGTATGCCATGATCACCCAGCGCATTGATATAGCGGCAAATATTCCGTTTAAAGTCATGAACAGATCATGTATGATTCCATTTTCATGCCGGAATTGCGGAAATACCGGATCCTGAATAAAGCTGTAGGCACTGTAATACAGCCCGTTAACCCCTATCATAAGTACCGACAGGTATATTCCGCAATGTACGATTGCAAGAATGGCAACGAGCCATCCCGGCAGCTTTATCCTGCACATTTTCGCCGCAAAAAGGAAGAATGCGAAAATGACCCAGACCCTCCCTGCATACGAAAGCTTGAGAGCCATGATATATTCCTCTTCCGTTCCTGACTTAAGCTCAAACAGATATCCGAGATTGCTTACAAAGGATGCTATACATGCAAGGAAAAGATACGAATGCATCTGATTCTTCCATCCCTGAAAAACAATCCAAATCTCAACAAATAATACACTGATCGTTATATACTGTATCGTCAGCAAAACATCATGTGTATTCAACTCTGTCACCTCTTTTCCGGAACCGGGGGACGGTTCTGTGGTTCCCCACTACCGCAAGAGTAAAGTACTCATAAGGAAACCCGAAACAAGGCCTCCGATATGAGCCGCATAATCAATCCCGGGCATCGCAAAGCTGGAATATATACAGTATGCCACTGCTATAAACAACCTTCTTCCCGTAACATTCAGTCCGCTTCTTCTTTTAAGGGCAAGCAGAACCACTGCACCCATTATACCATAAATCGCACCCGATGCTCCTACGGAAGTATACCGGACACCCGATATCATCTCATATAAGAACGAGGTAAGATTCCCCATGATTCCCGACAGCATGTATATAACGGTGAATTTAACGCTTCCGGTCTCCCTCTCCACTAAAGTACCCATAACAAAAAGAGAAAGCATATTTCCTAAGATATGATCCACACCTCCATGGAGGAACATCGCCGTAATAAGTCTGTATAACTGACCGTCCTTTACAAGATCATAATCCATCATCCCTGCATTGACAGTTTCAGGGAAAACATATGCTGAAAGAATAAAGATTACGATGTTAACTGCCACAAGACCATACACCACCGGTGACGGTTTCTCTTTCTTAATGACCGGCTCCCTGTTGCTTTCCGACATATAAATAAGAAAATTCACGATCGAATCACGCATACCGTGGAAATCCTTAATCCTCAGCTCATCTATGACAAGCCTCGGCTTATCCGGTTCTATAACCCAGCACATCGGATCATCCCTAATGAGAGGGATCACAGTCCTGTAATCATCCGCAAAAAAGAGCGTCAAAACACGTACATTATCTCCACCACAGATATCAGTTACATTTTCAGTCTGCTTCTTAAGCATTTCCGGATCTATCCATTCCATACCGGCAGACTCCCGGCTGATTCCCTCAGAACCGGCACCGTAGGTATCCGACAGGTCGACCAGCTGTATAACCGCAGTTTCACCGTTCTCTTCCTTGATACACTCACTGATAAAAGGATACACCGTACCGGAAACGCTATATCCCGACTTTTTTAAATATTCCCCGAAACGCTTTACAATATTTGAATCCACAGTTCCTATTTCTTCTCCTGTTTTATTCAATCTTCCTTTTGTATTTTTAAAAATGAAAACCGCCGGCAGACGTGCCGGCAGTTAACATAATATTTATACCCGAATAAGCTCTATCAACACGCCTCGGAAATCACCCATCATATCCGGAGATGCTTCATTTATTAATATGCCTCCGTTCATGATCGTATCTCCGTGGAGAACGAAACCTGAAGAAACCCTTAGTGCCTCTTCTTCTGCTGTCTCCTCTTTCTTACGTACTGAAGTACTGTCTTCACCCATGCTTACTCCGCTTTCACAGCCGGATTCATTACCGGCTTCTTCGAAGCTCCATGGCCTGACAGACGGATAGTCAAGGCTCAGCACCCTCTTATCGCATATTATACGATAACGCGCCTCGTAATCAAGTCCCTGCGGTTTTATTATCACACTTCTACTGTTAGGACGCGCCAGTACCTTAATGTATGTGATAAGCGCACGGGACTTATCCGCGGAAACCACCATCCAACAATCATTAT
Source organism: Lachnospiraceae bacterium (assembly GCA_017450065.1). Taxonomy (GTDB): domain Bacteria; phylum Bacillota; class Clostridia; order Lachnospirales; family Lachnospiraceae; genus UBA2868. The sequence continues at coordinate 55,784 of JAFSYI010000059.1, read as the reverse complement.
ATCCGTTCTCCCTGTAGGATGATATCCTGTAATAATCCCCGGATCTTATCAGACCGTTATACTTATGATACATCTTAACCTGAGCAGGTATCATTTCCCGGTCTTCCTCCGGTATCCTCGTAATATCGAGTTCGTAACCGAAAGTACCTGCCAGAGCTACATAACCCCTTGTCTCAAACGGAGTAACACGACCCACCGTATGGTTCGGGCAGTCACTGACATGAGCTCCCATACTTGACAGAGGATAGACAATGGCCGTTCCCTCCTGAATACTCAGCCTCTCGATCGCATCGGTATCATCCGAGCACCATATCTGCGGACTGTAGTAAAGCATTCCCGGATCGAATCTCGCTCCTCCACCCGAACAGTTCTCAAGCAGAAGATCCGGAAAATCATTAAGCAGTCTCTGCTGCATATCATATACACCCAGAACATATCTGTGGAAGAGTTCACCCTGCCTGTCACCTTCAAGAGCATAGCTTCCCATGTCGCTAAGTCCCCTGTTCATGTCCCATTTAACGTACTCTATATTGGCGCTTGACAGCACCGCCTTAATACGCGAGTATATCTCATCCACCACTTCCTTACGCGAAAGGTCAAGCACATACTGGTTTCTCATAAGCGTCGCCGTTCTTCCCGGAATTGCTATTGCCCAGTCGGGATGCTCCCGGTAAAGGTCTGAATCCGGTGATATCATCTCAGGTTCGAGCCAGATGCCGAACTTAAGTCCTGTCTTATTTACCTCATCAACCAGGTATTTTAGTCCTCCGTTTATTTTGTCCTCATTCACAAACCAGTCACCAAGAGCCATGTTATCGGAGCTTCTGTTACCGAACCAGCCATCGTCCATTACAAGCATCTCAATCCCGCTCTTTGATGCTTCCTTAGCTATTGCTATAAGCTTGTCTGTATCGAAATCAAAATAGGTAGCCTCCCAGTTATTGATAAGAATCGGTCTCGGAGCCTCCTTATATTTGTTATTCCTGCAGCCTCCGCAGATAAGATGCTCCCTGAACAGCTTATGGAAGGTACGGCTCATATGACCGATACCCATGCCCGAATACACCATAATACTCTCCGGTGCATTAAATACTTCCCCTCCGTCAAGCTTCCAGCCAAAACCTGTCGGATTAATACCCACGAGACATCTCAAGCTGTTATGCTGAGATCTCTCCACACTTGCGGTAAAATTACCCGAATACACGAAGCTGAATCCGTACACCTCTCCTGTATTCTGTGTTGCATTTCTGTCTGCAACAGCCATAAAAGGATGCATCTGATGAGAGCTCTCACCTCTTACGGAGCTTACCTCATATCTTCCGTATCCTATCGAAGTCCTGTCTATATGTCTCTCTCTTGCCCAGCTCCCGTGAAGAGTGATAAGATCATACTCTCCGCAATCCATGTCAAGACAACAGGATAAGGCTTTACGAAGATACAGGACATCCTCACCCCTGTTTTCGTATCTTACGCTTCTTACGATGGCATCTATCCCTTCAAATACTGAATAGGACAAAATCGTGACCAATCCGGTCAATTCATCGCATAGTTCTATTTCGAGGGTTTCACTGTCATTTTCATCACCGTATGAGGCAGGCAGCCCACTGATCTCAGTCTTCCCTTTAAATATCCTGTGGTTTACATAACTCAGAGAGCAGCCCTGGTGCCCCCCTTCTGTTTCCAGTCTCAGACAGCCATTCCTTCCGTCGCCGATGCCCTCTGTAGGATACTCGAAGTATGCAGCGTCAAGGAAGCTTCCCCTGTCCCTGTTATTCCTCGACGGCGTAAACGGATTCTCATAGATACGCATGAGATATCTTACATCATCATCGCTTATTACAGCACCATAGTAAACATGAAGGAGAAACCCTTCAACCACTGCACACACATAAGATGTTCCCCGTGTATCCAGCTTGAAGAGCCTCTCCTCCTCCATATACTTTATTCCCATTATTACCCTCTTTCTCCTTTTCTTTCTATTCTGCCAGCTGCATTACCGACTTCCTTTCGATCAGTGTTCCGGAAATCAGTACACGCCCTACCGAGTATTCCGGATCAGCCAGTTTATCAAGAATTATCCTTATGGCCGTTCTGGCCAGTGCATCGGTATCGACACCATAGGTTGTGATCTTAGGTGAGCTCATCTCGGCATAGATAAAATTATCAAACGCCACAACCGAAACATCCTCCGGAACACGATATCCGTCCTTTTGGAGCCTCTTCACAAGATTGAATGCAGTCGAATCAGAATTACATACGAAGGCTGTAGGCATTTTCTCCGGCAGGCACAGCTCTATTCCTTCCCCTTCCTCATCCCTGTCATCAATACGCCACTCATCCTTTATACTAAGCCCTGCCTTAAGCATCGCCCGATAATAACCTATATATCTGTCCATTATACTGCTGGTGCTGCCGATGCTGCCCACAAAGGCAATTTCCTTATGCCCTCTCTTTATAAGATAATCCGTCAGGATATCCGAGCCGTATACACTGTCGCTTATTACCGAATCCTCAGCTATATTTTCATCATAGAAATCCATAAACAGAAGCGGGATTCCGTGATCCTTCAGCATCTTAAGATATTCTCCGGACATCTGTCCCAGAACTATCGCCGCTTCTATCTGCCCGGAGCTTAAAAGCGCAGGTGCCTGTACTTCCTTCTCAGTCTCACGTCTTATTATTTCAAGCATCCCCATCTGCTTCTGCTCCGAAAGCATCATCATGGTTTTTTCATACAGCCTGCTGTAATATGCATCCTTGTTTATGAACCGTTCACTTACAAATATCCCTATATTGTGTTTTTCCGGGATATTCTCCTTCTTACTTCCTGTATAACGGTATCCCATTTCATCCGCTTTTTTTATGATCATTTCCCGGACTGCATCAGAAACACCCTCCTTGCCTGTAAGGGCCTTTGAAACAGATACAGTACTGACTCCCAGCTCCTTTGCAACATCACCCATGGTAACGCTTTTTCTTATCATACCATACTCTCCTTATGCCGATTTTGCTTATATCATTCATATAGTACCATGAATACATTACTTAATCCATATATGTTTTAACTAATTTACTTGGGTAAATCTCTTTAAAAATGTCATACAAAGGTAAACCATGCATTTTATATTCACTGAAGTTTTCCTATCACGTTTAACAGATAGAAATCAGACATACAGTTATCTGCTTCTTCTACCGTTACTGTAAGTGTATGTTTTTTGTTCACATCGTTTCGTTCCTTAATAAATCTTTCGTTGCTTCCGCTCTCTCTGTTCCATTCCTTTGTAAATCTTTCTTTGATGGCATTCTCATTGTCCGGGACATACGTTTTGCTGTCATCCTGTTCCGCTTTACTGCTTACGTTTTTCCTGTCCGCTGCCGCGGAATACCCGTCTCTACCGTCTGCATCTTCCGGGAACATTCCGTCCTTACATATCCTCCCGTGATACATAAGCGTAGCCATAAACGCCTTGTCACCCCAGTCCTCATCGAAGTTGGCATCGAGTCTTATACGGCCGGCTTCATCACCGTCTATCACCGCATATGCAACCGGAGCCGGCTTTTTAACAGACTTACGGTACATCAGTGAAAGCTCGGTCCCCGCGAATTCAAAGGATATGGAATCACCCTTTTTTGAAGCAGTCCAACCATTCTTAAACACATCCCTTACTTCACTCGAAAGAACCGGATCATCATTCGTCTCCATGATCTCTTCTGTTCCATAACAGGTATTTATTTCGAAGGGCTTCATTACCGGCGTATCATCTGCTGTGAATCCGTTAAGTACAGGATTTATATTAAGCCTGTTATACCTTGTAACATTCTCATATTTATTGTCTGTCAGTGCAGGCGGCAGCCCTGTTATCTCCGGATCATCAGCTGCCTTATCCGGTTCCCTTTTTCTTCGTTTCCCGGCTTCCTCACGTTCCCTGTTCTCATTCTCCAGCTTCAGTCCGCTCAGATAATCTGTAATGAACCCCGCCACTATGCCGTGCCCAAGATCGTTTGGATGAAGCATATCCTGAGTTATATCTTCTGTTTTTACATTCACAAGCCGGTCCCGTCCTGAATCCCCGTTCACATTTGCATTCGTTATTGCACCGGCTTCTGTACCGGGGATCGCATCAGCTTTCGTATCAGCTTTAACACCGGGATTTAACCTGTCATAAATAAGCTCCTTCATGCTTATACAGGGGATCCCGTAATGTCTTCCTATCTCGGAATGAATCTCTTCTGCGTTCCTGCCATTATCATATTTCACCGAATGAACTATAAGTATGGCCGGAGTATGACCCGATCCGGTTCTGTATGACATTATCTTACGGATAAGACCCTCATATGTTTCCCTGAACAAAGCACTTCTGTCTTTATTAGTATTATTGTCAATGAAACCGTCCAGAACTTCATCATTATCATTCACACTGTATTCAACAATAACGAAATCAGGATCATACTTAAGCAGGTCATAAGGTACACGTGCCACTCCGAACTGCGAGGTCGTAGCCCCTATCCCGGCATTCACATATCTGACTGCAGCATTGGGGAAGCTGTCCTTCCACCATTTGAATACTCTTGCCGCATAGCACAGAGCCTCATCCGATACTATAGCTCCCTGGGTGATGGAACCTCCGATAAATCCGATGGTTATAAGTCCGCCCTTTGAAGCTCTTTTCATGACCTCCATTATTCCGGAAGGATCTCCTGTGTTCTTCATTCCACTATTCCTCGCGTTATGTAAACCGCAGCAAACGAAACAGGTAATTTCGTTCACTATATTTACGGTGAATTTCTCATTGAATATCTTATTGCATTACCTGTTTACAACAGTTACATCCTCGCTCATATGTGTGACGAATCTGACATTCCTGATTTCCTTATCAAGAGTCACTTTTATTTCGCTTCCGTTTCTGACTGCGTTTATCCGGTTTGCATGTCCGCCCTTATCATCCACAAGATCAAAGCAGCATGACGCTCCATCGGAAAGCTCATAAATATGAATCTCGATATTATCCGTATAGTCATAATCCGGTCTGTTGTCCGTAAGGCCTCTTACTATGATCGAACCCGGCTTTACATATACCGGAAGCGAGAAGTAATCATATGTGTCCTTATAATATCTGCCACCATCCCTCTTTTCGTCTGACAGCAGATGAGTCCATCTTCCCTCGGGCAGGTAATAATCAGCCGTTCCCCTGTCGTTGAAAACAGGAGCAACCAGGACAGAATCACCAAGCATGTACTGCATATCCAGATATGAACAGGCAGGATCATCGGTAAATTCAAATACCATCGAACGCATTACCGGAATACCGGTCTCATGCGCAAGGACTGACATTGAATAAATGTATGGCATAAGAGAGCATTTAAGCCTGGTAAAGAATCTGACAACATCACTGCTCTCATCATCGAACAGCCACGGAACCCTGTAGCTTCCCGAACCATGAAGCCGGGAATGAGTCGATAACAGTCCGAATGCCGACCATCTCTTATAAAGATCCGGCGTTGCCGTATATTCAAAACCGGAAATATCATGACTCCAGAAAGAGAATCCCGACATGGTAAATGAAAGACCTCCTCTGAGTGTTTCAGCCATCGAAGCATAGGATGCGGAGCAGTCACCTCCCCAGTGCAGCGGGAACTGCTGACAGCCCGCGGTAGCCGAGCGTGCGAACAGCACAGCCTCGCCCTCACCCCTTACTTCCTTTATCAGATTAAATACTGCCCTGTTATAAAGGAAGGGATAGAAATTATGCATAGAATACGGATCAGCCCCGTTATGATATTTGACATCTACAGGTATCCTCTCTCCGAAATCGGTTTTGACACAATCAATTCCGAGTTCAAGAAGGTTTCTTAACTTATCCGTATACCATTTTGCCGCATTGGGATTGGTGAAATCGACTATTGCCATCCCGCACTGCCAGTTATCTATCTGCTTAGGGCCCTTTCCGTCAGCACGCATAAGGAAATATCCGTTCTCCACTCCTTCCCTGAAGAAAGCGGAGCCTTGTGCTACATATGGATTTATCCAGCAGGCAAGCTTAAGTCCCATATCATGATACCGTTTAAGCATACCTTTTACATCAGGGAACATCCTCTCGTCCCATTCCAGATCGCACCAGTGGAATTCCTTCATCCAGAAGCAGTCAAAGTAAAATACCGACAGCGGGATATCACGGTCTTTCATTCCTTTTATAAATGAACCTGTCGTTTCCTCGTCATAATCAGTCGTAAATGATGTTGAGAGCCACAAACCGTATGACCATGCAGGAAGAAGAGCAGGCTTTCCGGTCAGATCGGTATATCTGCGTATTACATCCGCAGGCTTCGGGCCATAGATCAGGTAGTATCTTAATTCCTCACCCTTAACGGAGAAACCTACACATTCCACTTTTTCACTTGCCACCTCGAAGGATACGTTATCCGTATGGTCAACAAACACACCATATCCTTTGTTGGTCATATAGAACGGTATTGATTTATATGCTATCTGTGAGGAAGTTCCTCCGTCCTCATTCCAGGTTTCAATGCTCTGTCCGTTCTTCACAAAAGCTGTAAAACGTTCACCCAGTCCGTATACGCATTCTCCGGGATCCAGAGACAGCTCCGTAACCATATGCGGCTGTCCGCTCTCCTTCATATAGTCATCACAGGCACTCATAGTCTTAAAGCCCCTGTCTGTCACTATATAAGAAAGATTCTTAAATCCACATTTGGTGATCGTTGCGCTGTTTCCGGTTCCGTTTAATGCATCTCCGGTCACAAAGCTGTATGAGAAATTCTTCCTGTCAACAACTACCGAAATCTTCCCTGTAGTCATGACAGCCCGCTCATCATCTATCTTTACCTTCGCATCATGTCTCTGTTCATTGATAACGAATCTCGCTTCTCCCGAACAGTATGCCTCATAATGATATGAACGCACTCCTATTACCCATTCGGATATAGCCGTGAATTCAATAGTTATGACAGGCATGTTAAGCGTATCACCCCTGCTCATTATCTTCTTTACAGGAGCTATTATCTTCATGCCGTTTGGAATCTCTTCAACAAAATATGCATCCGAAGCATATTTGATATCAGCGCTTTCCTTTGTCAGCCAGAAGCCTTCTGTATATTTCATCTTTTTCCATCCTCTTGTTATTGTCTTTTGCCATGTTAATGCTGCTGTTTTCTATCTTTAGATCAACGGATAAAAAACTATTACATCATCTGAAGGTATATGCACATCCTGCCGTTATGATAAGGACATTTCCACGGCTCCACTATATCCCTGGCAGGGTCCGGATTACCATCCTTATCCACCTGTGAGAACCATTCGGAGCCCGGCCTTTTATCTATCAGTTTGTCTTTGATATATTCCCAGACATCCATTGCGGCAGCCTCATATCTTTTTGCCCCTTCTTCATCACCTTCTGCCCTGCGCTTTGACGCCGCGTTCATAAATCCAAGAACGGCTTCCGCCTGAACCCACCACACACGGGTCGTATCATCCACGCCCTTCTCGCATTCATTCAGAAGCGAGTGATCAACATATGCCCTTTCGTATATCTTTTCTGCAAGGGTACTGTTTATGGGACGTATTTTCTCCGTGTAAGCCTTATCGTCAAGTATATCCAGTCCTCTGTCCACCAGCCAGGATGTCTCTATGTCATGACCGTATGAGTGCAGATCTATGAGTGAGTTATAGTCCTTGTCAAAGAAAACCTCCTGTCTTTTAAGCACCGGATTATATATCTTATCTGCAATGATATCCAGGATAAATCGTATGTCATTTTCCACTGCCTCCTTCTCTGCCACCAGGTCAAAACCATAAGTCCTGACCATGCTTTCCTTCTCCAGCCTGTCTGTATTCTGAGCCGGATCAGCCTCCTTTATATAATTTAATTCTGCCTTGATCACGCGAAGATACTCCGTATATGCCTCATAAACATGAAGCAGGGTATTCATGGTACGGCAGGCTTCCACTCCGTTCTCGGAGAGCTTCTCATTAGCTGCCGGTCTGAAATCGGCTGTGAAGGCTTCAAGATACCCCTCTTTGTCGCGGCATTTATCTTCCACTATCCTGCGAAGCTCATATGCAAGACGCATAGCCTCCTTATTTCCCGATGCATCAAAATAAGACGCGAGGGCATATATGGCAAACGCCTGATTATAGGTATGTTTGGTCTCATCAGCAGGTTCTCCGTCGTATTCCACCGACCAGTATACTCCGCCGTTTTCCTTATCCAGAAATGACTTTTTAAGGAAATCGTATGCCTGTCTGCATGCCTTCTCAATCTCCGGATTTCTGTTCTCCTTTTTCCCTTCAGCATCAGCATTTATATCCGCTGCGCACTCTGCAGATTTTGCGTTTTTGCCTCTTTCAAGCAGGATCAGATTGGAAAAAAACCATAATATACGGCTGTTAAGGATGCAGCCCTTAACAGCCTTTTTATCCAGCCTTAAGTCATAGGTCAGAAGACCGTAGAATCCTCCGTATTCCCTGTCCATCAGACCGGTCCAGAAGGGTACTATATCTTCGTTAAGATGAGAAAGCATCTCATCTTTCATTTTCTTTATCATATGTCTCTCCATTTCAGATTTTCTATCACTTCGAACTGTCAGATGTATTTTTATATTCCTTACGTTTTCAACTATTCTTTTTTTCCCTCTCTGTTATATACAGCTCTTGCGATTGATACATCAGTGTCACTGTATGGTATCAGCATGGCCTGGAATGCATGATACAGATCCGACTTGCCGGGCCACACGGTTCCCTTAAGCTTATTGTTCTCATCAAGCTGGTGGAACCATGAACCACAGGTATGATCCAGCACCGTTGTATCAAGATATTCCATAAATGCGGAATAATCATCCGCATACTTTGCATTACCGGTTATCCTGTAAAGCACAGCCGAGGTATTGATAGCCTCTGCCAGTGTCCAGTGCATCCTGTCACGGACAACAGGCTTCCCGTTCCAGTCTGTGGTATAAACGATACCCGGAGCGCCATCCTTATTCCATGCATCATCTACTGCTCTGTCATATAGCCTGCAGGCATATGCGTAGTAATCCTGCCTGTCCTCTTCGGATAAATCCTCCGAAGCTCCTGCCCACTGGCTTATAAGCCTTGCCCACTCGATTCCGTGACCGGGAGTGGCTCCGTATGGCTTAAAAGGATCATCCGGTGTCTCTTTGTTTAACTCAAGCTGCGGCTCCCAATCCGATGAAAAATGCTCCGGGATCCTGTAATCATTCTGCTTCGCCCATTCTATGACATGACCGATTATCCTTCCTGCACGTTTCCTGTACTCAATACCTTTGTCGTCCTCAAGTGTATCCGCAACCGCAAGAAATGCTTCCACAGTGTGCATGTTGGCATTTACTCCGCGGTAGCCATCAAGCTCGGTGAACTCAGTATTCCATGTATCAACCGCAAGTCCTGCTTTATCATCCCAGAAATACTTATCATACACAGCAAGAGCTTCTCTTAAAAGTTCTGCCGCACCTTCTATTCCGGCGATCACTCCGCTTGTCGATGCTAGTATCACAAAGGCATGGGCATAACACTGCTTCATCGGAACAATCTCATTATCCCTGGTAAGCCCTGCGTACCATCCGCCGTTCTTACTGTCCTTAAGCTCTCCCATGAGTCCCTTTATAGCTGCTGCGGCAAGCTCTTTGCTGCCTGCATCTCCCATCATCGCTCCTATGCTGTACACATGAGCCATGCGGCAGGTGATCCATGTCTCTCTGTTCCTGTCTGCCCATGGAGTTCCGTCATCGCCGAGATAATAGCTACCTCCGCCGGGAGACGGGAATCTTCTTCCGAAATCCAGAAGAGCCTGTGCATTGTTCCTAAGAAACTCCCTGTTTTCCTGTGTATCGATGTTATACTTATTATTCATTGCATACCTCTTTTATATATGTTTTTTCCTTTTTCAGTTCAGACCGCTGACCTTAACACAGCAGGTTCACCCCGGCCAACACAGGCTTATCTGATACTGTAAACACTTCTTACGGAAAGTAAAGCGGGTTCTCCTTTTAATATCTTAATCCTCTTCTCACCGCCGTTAAGATCAAAGAAGTTATCCGAAAGGATCAGATCATCGTTTTCGTTTCTTATCTCGATGCTTCTTGCGTAACGCACTGATGAAACCACTATCTCATCGCCTTCTGTCCTTATGGAAAGCCCGGGATCCATGAACCTGAAATGCTTGGGTGCACAGAACAGGACCGTTCCCTCAGATATAACCTCATCATTTTCATACAGCTGATAGCTTACATAATTATCATAAAGCCCCGCTTCCTTAAGCTCCTTTTTCTCAAGCCACATTGATGAAAGCGCAGGTACCGTAACCTCTTCAGATTCTTCCTTTAGAATACTTCCGTCGGCTTTACGAAGCTGCCAGCAGACTCTTCCTTTTCTTTCGGTCATGGATTCGTTGGCAACGCTCAGTCTTATCGACTTCTTTACATCAAAGGGCTCGGCGTTTGTATTCATGGTCTGTGAGAGAAGTCCCTCCTCCTCGCATGACACCATAAACGGTGCGAAAAATCTCCTTGCATAGTAATGCAGTGCCTTCCACCTTCCGTAGTAATCAATGGATGACCATGAAGCAACCGGCCAACAGTCATTTAACTGCCAGTAAACAGTACCCATACATCTTCCGCGGTTGCGTCTGAAATGTTCCACCCCATACTTTATCGCCTCAGCCTGGAGGAGCTGTGAAGCATAAATAAGAGTGTCCAGATCATTCGGATACAGGAAGGTCTGCTCCATATAATTCATGATCTTACCGTTGGCAGACGCATTTCTCTGATGCTTCTCCATAACATACGAGAACACATTCCTGTCCTCAGGCTCGGTGAAGCTTTCAACTGTCTTTATCGACGGGAATGACTGGAATCCGAATTCAGAAAGATATCTGAAATAGAATTTTCTGTATTCGGTAAACGGTTTATTCCCGTGCCATACGTCCCAGTAATGTACATCACCTCTATCCGGAGAATCAGGCTCATCGAAGCCGCCTCCGCACGAGGGAGATGCCGGCCAATAGAACCTGTCGGGATCCTCTTCTTCAAGAAGCCTGGGGAAAAGATACTCATATATCTTTACATAATCACTCTTTATCTCATTCTTTGCTCCCCACTCTCCCTTCAGAACAAACATTTCCATCTCGTTATTTCCGCACCACAGACCAAGGCTTGCATGATGACGGAGTCTTCTGATATTATCGCGAAGCTCTGCAAGAATGCTTTCTTCAAAGTCATGGGTCAGCCTGTAATTGGCACAGGCGAACATGAAATCCTCCCATACCACAAGTCCCATTTCATCACAGGCATCATAGAAATCATCCGAAGGATACAGACCTCCGCCCCATACTCTTATGCAGTTGAAATTGGCAGCAACACACTGTCTGATAAGATCATATGTGCGCTCACGACTTGTTCTTGAAAGGATATTGTCCTCAGGGATGTAATCCGCGCCCATCGCAAAGAACTTCACATTATTAACAACGTGAGCGAATTCAGATCCGTACTCATCCTTAGCGGTACTCATTTCCATCTTGCGAAGGCCGATCCGTCTGCTCCAGTCATCACATACATTTCCTTCGTTATCCGCAAGTTCTACGGTGATTGTATACAGGGGCTGCTCCCCAAGGCCGTTCGGCCACCAGAGCCTGGGATCTTCAATGACCAGTGACTGAGCGCCTGTTTTTCCGGAATCATTCTTTGCAATGTCCGTTGTAATATCCGTTCTATCGTACAGTTTATTTCCATCAGGATCCGTTACCGTAACAAGAACATGAAGTTCTTCTACGCAGTCGTATACACTGCTGTTCTTCCTTGCCTTTAATGTCTTGTTGCCGAAAAGCTTAATTTCCTCATCATATCCTGCAGGGCACACCGACGGTTCAACGCTTAAGCTTACGCTCGACAGATCCTCATTGAAATCCTGTCTTAAATATACGCCGGTGAATCTTGCCTTCTTTACCGCCAGCAGTTCAACATCCTTCCAGATGCCTGCATCGGGAAGCCTCGGACCCCAGTCCCATCCGAACATATAATGTCCCTTACGTATCTTGGGGAAACCTCTCATTGCATCCTCTGTGCCAAGGATCGCCGGATCCTTCTCATACTGCTCTGAGATATATTTTACAGGCGAATGAAAAACTATCTTAATATTGTTCATATCGGGCTTCAGCAGCTCCTTAACCGAATACTCCCAAACCCTGTGCATGTTATCGGCATAACCCAAAGCATTTCCGTTAAGCTCTATATCCGCGATAGTATCAAGTCCGTTAAAGCGAAGGAGTACCTCATCTGCCTCTTCTGCTTCTTTATTATCAAAGGTGAAGCTTCCCTCATAAACGAAATCATTCTTCATAAGCTCAAGGGCAGCATCCTCATTGTCTCTGTAATAAGGATCTTCCATCATACCTGCTTCAAGCAGGTCATTATATACCGACCCCGGTACTTTCGCAGGAATATAATCATTCTCTGCGGATAATATTTTCATCTTCCATGTCTGGTTTTTATCTATTCTTCTCATCTTTTTAGTCTCCTATACCGGGGTCCCGGGGACGGTTCTCCGGTTATTTTTCTCCGGTTATTTTCTCAATATCTTCTTTATACGGCAATGCCGGTATTCCTCCGGGTTTCTGAATACACAACCCGCCTGCCACTGCTCCGTATCGTCCTGCCATCGAAAGCTTCTCAGGTGTTATATCCGAGACGCTTCTTACTCCCTGGTTCAAAAGGCTTGAAAGGAAGCCTCCCCAATATGCATCTCCGGCACCTGTCGTATCAACCACCTTGGCACTCATGGCCGAAATATCTGTCGATACAACACTCTCCTTACTGCCTGTATTATTGTAATAAATCCTGGCTCCTTCACCTCCGAGCGTCAGTGCCAGTACCGTTATCCCGTTATTTTTCATAAATACAGGGATATTCTCTTCGCCGCCTACGAAATCAAGCTCCTCATCCGATATCTTCATAAGATCCGTAAGCGGATATATTTTTTCGGACTCACGTCTGCAATCATCAGCGCTCCATATCTTATCTCTGTAATTAATATCAAAGCTTACCAGCTTCCCGGCTTCCTTTGCCTTTCCAAGTGCCTTCAGCACCGCATCTCTCGACGGTGTTCCGGACTGGCTCACCGAACCTGCATGTACGATATCCCATTCAGAGAAATCAACCTTATCTACATCCTCTTCATTGAGAAGAAGATCGGCTCCGGGCTTCCTTGCAAATGTAAATGACCTGTCTCCCGTTTCATCGAGAGTTACAAAAGCCATCGTTGTGGTCGCCTCATCGGTAAGCCCGGGAACAAGCAGCTTAACGTCATCCTTCTTTAAAGTATTGACCAGCAGTTTTCCGAAATCATCATTTCCTATCTTTCCGAGGAACCCTGCCTCTATACCATTCCTTGCTGCACTGACCGCAACATTGGCAGGTGCCCCGCCGGGATTGGCAGTATATGTATTATTCATTCCATTTACAGGCGTGAAGTCGATAAGCATCTCACCCACACATAATATTTTCATTAAAATCACCTCTTTTTCGTATTAAGACAGTAGAACCGTCCCCTTGTCTTCCCTTTTTCTTCTTCGGGAACCACAGAACCGTCCCCTGGTTCCCTTTATCCTTTGACTGCTCCTGATGTAAGGCCGGAATATATCTGCTTCTGGCATGTGATGAATACTATAAGAGCCGGCAGCAGCGAGATGATAACACCTGCGCAGATAAGATTGTATTTGCTGCCGAGCGGCCCCACGAAGGTATACAGTGACGTTGCAACCGTGGCAAGCCTTGTCTTATCCTGAAGGTACATATTGGCCATGTAGTATTCATTATAGGTTCCGACGCCTTTCAGGATACAGGATGTAACTATCGCAGGCTTAAGAAGTGGAAGAAGTATCCTGTAGAAGATCGTAAAGTATGATGCCCCGTCCACTATTGCCGATTCATCAAGAGCAATATCAATGTTTTCAAAGAACTGGATATATATGTATATCGCTATTACATCCGTCCCGCACATTACAGTGATATAACCCGGAAGCAGATTTATGAAGCCAAGCTTGTACATGATCTCATAGACCGGGATCTGCATTGCGACACCCGGAAGCATCGACGCAAAGAGAAACATATTTCTTATAAGCTTGTTCCCGGGAAACTTAAATCTGTTAAGCACATATGCAAGCTGGGTTCCTATAAGTGTTGAAAACACCAGCACGCATATAAGGATTATCGTCGAGTTAATGAAGGCACGTCCCATACCCGCTTTTTCAAAGGCATTTGCGAAGTTCTCAAAGTTAAGCCAGCTCTTCGGGAGTACCATTACGTTCGTATTCTGATATTCTTCATCTGTCTTAAAAGCCGTGATCACACATGATACAACGGGAAGCAGTGCGACAAAGGAGAAGAACACAAGTGAAAAATATTTAAAAAATATCAATACATATTTACCGATTTTTTCTGAAATACTCATTTCCGATCCTCCTTCCTTTATTCGGTCCCATCCTTGAAAACATACTTAAAGAACAGCTTCTGTAGTATAGTTACCGCAAAAATAATCAAAAGCAGTACAACTGCCATGGCCGAGGCCAGTCCAACCTTCTGCTGGGTATGGGCTATCTCATGCATTACCACAAAATAGGTTCCGGTTCCGTTCGCGCCGTCCGTAATTACATAAGGAGGTTCAAAAGCACTAAGCGAACCCGATATTGAAAGAATGACATTCAGAACAAAGATAGTCTTGATACTCGGCATTATTATGTATCTGAACTGTTGGAACTTATTGGCTCCGTCAAGCATTGCAGCCTCATAAAGCTCATTGTCGACGGACATGATCGCACCGATAAAAAGCACCATGTTCTGACCGAAATACCGCCAAACGCTGGTCCCTACCAGTGAAATGTTGTTAATGCTGCGGTCTTTCAACCAGTAAGGGAGGGAGTCCAGCTGAAAGCCGCACCACTGCAGAACCGTATCAAATACGAAGCCTCTGGTATAGAAGAATTTAAAAATAAAACCTATCGCAATACCGTTTATAAGAAAAGGAAAGAACATAAATCCCTTAAACACGTCGCCGCCCTTTACCTTGAAGCTAAGAATGGTTGCAAGATACAGCGCCAGTGACAACTGTACAACCGATCCTCCCATATAATAGAGGGACAGCTTAAGAGCTCCGAAGCAATCCTTTCTTGAGAATACCTTGATATAATTCTTCCATCCCACAAACTTCCTTGCGCCTATGTATTTCATATTATAGAAGCTGAACTTCACCATTTCTGCAAAAGGGATATAGGTGAACACCATTAACAATACCATCGGTATGATAAGAAAGGCTAACATGACCAGCACCCTCTGACCATCTCTGCTTCTTAACCACTCTCCGAATGTACGCTTATTCTTTTTTACGGTAGTATTTGCCGATACGCTCATATTAACCTCTTCTCCTCGGGAATTCTTATACCTGACGATGTGATCCTGCATTCCTCTTAAGTGCGCCGGCCGTGTTGAATACAGCCGGCACACAAATTTGAAATGTCTGTTATTATCAGTAATCTACGGAAATCTCAAGCTCTTCCTGAGCATCGTTCCACTTCTGTGTCCACTCGGTATAAATATCATCGAGGGATTCCGAACCTGTGGCAGCTGCCTCAACGATCCTCTGAACCTTATCGTTTCCGCCTGCATTGAAGGAAAGCTCTGACTCTGCGTTTATATCGTTAAGGAGTGTCTCCTCTCCTTCCTTGGCCGGCTGATCGGAAAGAACCTCACATCCGTCAAATGCAGCGTACATATCAGGATTCTTACCACCCTTAACTACGGTGTAACCACCTTCATTGTAGCACCAATCGGATTTCTCAACCATCCACTTAACAAAGATAAGTGATGCAAGCTTGTTCTCATCTGAAGAATTAACATTGATAGCATAATTGTAATCGCCGCCGGCGTTTACATACTGCTTGCCGCCTACCGTCATGGGGAAGGGCATGTATCCTACGTTCTCGGGAGTATCGCCTGCTTCCTGCATCTGAGCATATGCCCACGAACCAAGAACCATCGTTCCTATCTCACCGCGGTTAAGCATACCCTTGCAGCTCTCCCAGTCTGTAGTTGTGTAGTCATCCTCGATAAGTCCGTTTGCAACAGCATCAAACAGTATTCTGTAAAGGTTGTATATACCTGTATCATCACCGGGATCCTTGAAGGGCTCTGCAGTATGAGCGAACTTCTGCTGCATGAAGGTATCATCTCCGTTGGAAACGATTCCTATGTAAGCATCCCATGCGCCCATTGTCCAGCCTGCTGCATAGTTGGTATAAAGAGGGATCGCATCTGTCTTATCCTTGATAAGCTTAAGATCGTCAAGGAACTCGGTAGGAGTCGTGGGGAGCTTCTCTATTCCTGCTTGCTCAAATACTGCCTTGTTGTAAAGAACGCCCTGTGCGTTAGCCATGTAAGGAATACCGTAGCACTTCCCGTCGTATTTCCAGTTGTCAACGAAATTAAGTTCAGCCGAAAGATTGTCATATGTATCAAACGGCATAAAGAATTCCGGAAGATCTACCTTGTCGACTGCAGGGATGAACATTATGTCGCCCCAATCACCTGTCGAAAGACGAAGGAGTGAATCCTCGGCGTAATCTGTAACCGCTTCCATCTCAACCGCAATATTGGGGAACTCCTTATTGAATTCCGCTACCATCTTATCCATGGTTCCATCTTCTGCCCTGTCGGTCTTATGATGAAGGAACTTGATCGTTGCCGATACATCCCCGTAATCAGCCAGATTAAGCTGTGTGTAGGTGGGAACTTCGCCGGCTGTCTCTTCTGCGCTGTCATCAGCTGCGTCTGCTTCTGCAGTGTCCTCTTCCACTGTGTCTTCCTCTTCCGCTTCGTCTGTCTCACCTGCAGTGTTATCCGCTGCCGCCGGAGCCGGAGCTGCTGCTGTGCCGCCACAGGCTGCAAGTGAGAAAGTCATTGCTGATGCAAGACAGATTGCAAGTACTTTTTTTAACTTCATAAGTTTTTCCTCCTGTTTAATTAAGTAAATACGTTTAATGGATTACTTAATTTAATTATATCCGTTAATGCGAATTAGTCAAGCAATTTTGCGCTGTTTACCTTTATTTTACCTTATATACAATTTGCTTTACTTAATTTTGTTATTAATGCACAAAAGAAGGAATCAGTGGACAGTTCACCGGTTCCACCGTTTATCCGGATCAATAAAAAAAGAGCCGGAGAACCGTCCCCGGTTCCCCGACTTACTTTATCACTTTGTACCTTTTACACTATAACCGGTCAGCCCTTAACGGCACCGGCTACCATACCTTTGATTATCTGCTTACTGAAGATGAAATACAGGATCACCACAGGTGCCATTGTGATAAGCATCGCAGCCATCATCTTGGGATAATCTGAGGTGAACTGTCCCGTGAAATTCTTAAGTGCAAGCGGAACCGTTGCGATAGCCTTGTTATTGCTTATCAGAACCAGAGCAAACGAAAATTCGTTCCAGCAGCTGAATACGTTTATTATCGCAACCGTTGTAAGTATCGGCTTGCATATCGGAAGTATTATCGAAAACATGGTTCTTGAAAAAGCGCTTCCATCAATCGACGCTGCCTCTTCCAGTTCAAGCGGTATGCCTTTGACATATCCTTCAACAAGGAAAAGCGACACAGGAAGATTGAATGCAACATACGGGAACAGCAGTGTATACCACTGATTCGCCATATCCGTCCTGTTGAAAATAATATATATAGGAACGAGCAGCGAATGTATGGGAATAAGCATACCCATAAGGAACATTACGTACAGCGGTCTGTTAAGCCTGAAATTTACTCTCGCAAGTATGTATCCGACTATAAACGCAAACAGTACAATAAGCAGTACCGATAACAATGTCGTCCTCACACTGTTTCCCATAGCGCCTATAAGGTTGGCATCCTTATTTGCGAATATCTTAAAATAATTGTCAAGCGTAGGCTTGGAAGGAAGAGTTATTATGCTTGCGTTGAATTCCCTCTTATTCTTAAGAGAAGAATAGAGCATCCACACAAGCGGGAAAATACACATTGCCGAAAACAGCCACAGCACAACATTTATCACACAGCCCAGTATTCCGTTCTTCACCTTGGTGCCGGTTGAATTATCCTGTACGGCCATTAACTGAGATCCGTTATCACTCTGCATATCAGGCTCCTCCCTTCATTCTTTTCTTCATTGCGATCCTTGCTTCTTTGTCCCTGATCTTCTTCCTCTTCTTTTCTTCACGGTCATAACTGTCGGTCATGTAGTAATTAAGAATGAACTGCGAACCGCCGATAACAGCAAGTGAGAGCACGAAGATTCCGACCGATATGGTCGAACCGTAGCCTAAGTTGGATGACTTAAACGACTGATTGTACCCGTACAGCGCCATAACCATTGATGAGGTTCCCGGTCCGCCCTCAGTCATCGCATAGATGGAATCGAAGGCCTTCATATTACCGGCTATGCACAGCGTGATACATACAAGAAGTGTATTCTTTATGAGAGGGAAAATTATATAAATCGCTCTCTGGAAGCCCGTTGCTCCGTCTATTTCCGCCGACTCAAGGACAGATGTATCGATCGAAGCCACCGCCGAAAGGATGATAACCATGTAGTATCCTATATACTGCCATATAAGTGGAATGGAAAGCACGAGCATTATGGGAGCCGCTTCGCCGCCCAGCCATATCGGCGCGGATTTCATATTCTTATATTTATGCAGTACTTCAGTCAGATACCAGTTAATGAGACCTGTTCTCTGGTCATATATCATCTTCCATACAAAACCAATACACAGTGCCGAGATCGTGCTCGGAAAGAAGCCGAAGGTACGGTGTATTCCTTTAAGCTTAACAAGCTTCGAATTGATCAGCATGACTATAATAAAAGCGATACCTATCTGCCCGATGATACACGCAACTACCAGATACAGATTATTTCCGAACGAATGCCAGAACACATCATCATGAAAGAGCTGTACATAATTCTGTATACCGTTGAAGTTCTTAACGGGACCACCCTTCCAGTCTGTGAAACCGTAATACAGCGCCGCTATCAGCGGAACGAATACCGTAAAGACAAACAAAGCAACCGGTATACACAGATAAGCAAAGATAACTCTCCCCTTTGGTCTTATCGTATTCAGCATATTTCCTCCTTTATATTTATAACCCTACCATTACCTTTTCTTTTTTTGAAGGTCGCCCGGACAAACCGGACGACCTTCGTATAAGCTTTCTATATCATTTCACAGTACAGACAGCCTGATTACTGTGCAAGGAATGCCTCGTATGCCTCCTGTGTTGCCTTTGCAAGGCTCTCAGCATCTGTCTTTCCGCTTGTCAGATCCTGAAGGCCCGGATTAAGGGTATTCCATACATCTCCGCCAAGGAATGAGTCATAGATTGCAACTGCCTTATTATCAACATATGAGTAATTATAAAGATCAACATCCCATGAATTAAGACCTGATGTATCGAAATCAGCCTTGTAGAAGCCGCCGAGACCGTACTTGCTTCCTACATACTCAGCGAATGAAGGACCTGCAAGATATTCGATAAGGTCAACACATGCATCAAGCTTATCGGGATCCTCAGCTACCTTTGCATTGATCGCAAGACCGTAGCCAAAACCGTTATTCTGCATATTTTCATAATGTGTAGCACCGTCACCCTCAGGAAGAACAGCTATCTTCATAGCCTCAAGCTTCTCAGGCTCAGCCTTAAGTGTCTCTGCCACATATGAGTAATCCCAGTTACCGCCGATAAATGCTGCGGCATCACCTGAGATGAAGTACTCACGTGCATCTTCGTTTGTTACCGAATTAAAGTCAGAGTTAAAGATCTTGGTATCTGCAAACAGAGCCTTGGTCTTCTCAAGAGCTGTGATGAAATCAGGATCTGCGAATGAAGCCTGTCCATCACCTGCTATGATGTGATCGAACCACTCTGTTCCTGTGTACTGATAGCCGAAGCATGACAGGAAGCATGAGTTCATCTGCCACTGTCCGCCGTTACCGAATGCTATGGTATCGATACCCTGCTCGTTGAAGTACTCTGAAGCCTTCTCAACATCTGCCCATGTAGTAGGGAATGTGTCAAAGCCTGCTTCCTTCCACATATTTGAATCATACATAACTACTGTACATGTACCGCCGCTTACTGCAGGCATTGCGTAATACTTGCCTTCGCTTGTAAAAGGAACAAGAAGATCCATGTTGTAGCCTGCTGCATCAGGTGATGACTTAATGATATCGGTAAGATCAAGAACAAGTCCCTGCTTTGCCCAGTTGGCTGTGTTCATACCCTGAAGCAGGAAGACATCCGGAAGATCGTCTGCTGCAGCCTTGGTAGCTATCTGCGTCTTATAGTCCGCGTTAGCCAGAACATCCTGATTCAATGTGATATCGGGATGAGCCTCTTCCCATGTTGCGATACATGAACGGAATCCGTCTGAGCTTCCGTTTCCTTCTGCTTCCTCTGATGTTGAGTAATGCATGAAATTGATCTCTCCCTTGTAGGCAAGACCTGATTCTGCCGACTCAGCTGCGGGAGCCTCCACTGCATCTGCAGCAACCTCTTCTGTCTCTGCTGCATCTTCCGTCTCTGCCGGTGCTTCTGCCTGTGCAGGTGCCTCTGCCGGTGCTGTGGCTGCTGCGCCGCCACAGGCTGCAAGTGAGAACGTCATTGCTGACGCAAGACAAAGTGCCAATACTTTTCTTAACTTCATAATTTTTCCTCCTATTAAGTTAATAATGTTATTGCTAACTTAAGTTAATTATATCAGTTAGTTCATGTTAGTCAAGTGATATTCACTAATTTACATTGAATTTACCTTATATACAATTTAATTTACTTAATTTTGTTATTTGTGCACAAAAAAGAAGGACCAGGGGACGGTTCTCCGGTTCTGAAAAATACAAAAAAAGAGCCGGCGTGGACGCTTCTCCGGCTCAAGTTAATAGAAAGAAAAAAGGAGGGGACCGGAGAACCGTCCCCTGGTCCCCCCTCAACTTAATTAAGGATGAACTGCATCATATACTGCTTCTCTGTCAGCAAGTACCTGGCTGATTCCGGCATCTTCCGCTGCCTTGCGCCATTCTTCATAGATGCCCTCCACTTCTTCGGGCTTGCAGGTGATACACTTTGTAAGGTAATTCTCTCTTACAATGTTAAGGTCATTGGATGCCTCTACCTGGCTCTCGGGAGTGGGAAGATCAAGAGGGCCTGCTATAAGGGTTCCTTCAAGAGCTGCCTCATAATCATCTATCGTGTACTGTTCCCATCCAGGATTATCAGCTGCGATATTTAAGTTGAAGGATTCGGTATCAGTGAAGTATCCCTGGTTACCTACAAGGAAGAGGTCTGTACGGATCCAGTCCTTATCCTTCTGATTGAAATCAGCATCGATCGGGATCGGCACCCCGTCTTCATTGTAATTAAAATGCTCACCCTCTATACCGTGATAGATAGCGAAACCGCCTTCCTCTGTTGACAGCCAGTCAAGGTATGTGATAGCTGCCTCGACCTGCTCCTCTGTAGCTGTAAGAGGACAGAAGCACATAAGTCCGCCTTCGCCGTAAGCAGGCTGGAAGCTCTCACCGGGATATACATTGCTCTCGAAAGGATGCATTGCTATCATATCCGCATCGGGATAATTCTCTTTAAGTGTCTGAAGGAGACCACCACGGAGGATATCAACGTTGTAACCAACATTAGCCTCAAGGAAGCCGATCCTGTCTGTAACGAAATACTCCTTAAGCTGATCGTCCGACTGAGCAAAGTATTCTTTGTTCATAAGTCCTTCATTATAGAACTTATTTACATATTTGAGATAATCAATATAGCCTTCATCTGTGTAATACTCGAAACCCGAGCCTACCGCAAGAGCCTTCTTATCGTTGGCATCCTTTGAGAAAGCACGGAAAACGATGGAATCATTGTTCCACTGTGAAAGACCGTCGAAGATAGCACCGAATACCTCAGAAGGAGCAAGTCCGTCTGGATTCTCGTTTACGAACTTAACGCATGCCTCATAAAGCTCATCTGTGTTTTTCGGAACATCAAGTCCGAGAGCATCCAGCCAGTCCTTACGGATAAAGATGTTGTGCTGTGCCACGGTTGCGCGTCTTGCTACGATACCGAAGGTCTGTCCGTTCTCTGTTGTACCGAAGTCAAGACAGTTCTGACCGATATACTTCTTAAGATTTACAGCCTGATCATCTCCGGCAACGAAATCGGTAAGATCCCAGATCCCGCCCTGATCAAAATAATCACGCGCATAACTGAAGGTGTATGTACCCAGAATGGTAGGAGCTGTATTTGTGCTCATCATTGTCTGCATCTTGGTCACTTCATCACCTCTGGGTACGGCAACGAACTCTACATTGATCCCGACCTTGGCCATGGCATCCCGGCAGTACTTGGTCCAACGGTTCTCGGTGATAGTGGATCCCTCCGGAGCATTGGAGCGGTCAAACAGCTCTACCGAGATCGTAACGTTGTCAAACTGCTTGCTTCCGTATGTTGTCTGATACTTACTTGCCGATCCGGCAGATGCTTCTTTGGCATCACCACTCTCAGCTGCTTCTTCGGTAGCAGCTTCTTCCGATGTCTCAGAGGCTGCCTCCGGACTTCCTTCCGTTGCTGCGGCTGCACCCTGGTTTGCGGCTCCGCCACAGCCTACGGTTGTAACTGTGATAACGGCAGCCAGTAATGTTGCTACAATTCTTCTTTTCATTTCATCCTCCTTATTCTTAGAAAATTACTATATCTCTTACGCCCTTGCGGACGCAATTTTCTTAATTTACATTAACTGTCATCAGTCCATCAGCCCTTAACGGATCCCAGCATCATGCCCTTTACGAAGTACTTCTGAAGCCATGGATAAACTACCAGGATCGGAAGTGTGGCAAACATTATCGATGCCATCTTAAGTGACTGTGTCATGATCTGTCCCCGATCACCCGATACCTGCGCCTGTGCATCCAGCTCCTGTCCGAAAAGGAAGGATCTGAGCCTTAACTGTAGGGTATATTTGGTATCTGTTGTTATATAGATAAGTGACTGGAAATAATCATTCCAATACTGTACCGCATAGAACAGTCCGACTGTCGCAATGATCGGAACCGAAAGCGGAAGTACAATCTTAAACAGCACCTGAAGCTCTGTGGCTCCGTCGATCTGTGCCGATTCCTCCAGGGATTCGGGAAGCTCCCTGAAGAAGGTCCTCATTATGACGAAGTTGAATACACTTACTGCCTGCGGTATAAACAGAGCACCGAGGGTATCCACAAGTCCCAGTCCCTTAACAACTACAAAGGTAGGAATGATACCACCTGAGAAGTACATGGTGAACAGGATCATTGCCGAGAAAAATTTCCTGCCCGGAAGATTGTTTCTGGACAGAACATAGGCCGCCGACGTAGTCAGCACAAGACCCGCTGCCGTACCGTAAACCGTTACGAGTATTGTTGTTCCCATCGCCTGCCATATCTGTTTCCTGCGAAAGATATCCCTGTAAGCTGCGAAGCTTATATTCTTCGGATACCAGGTTACCGAATTACTGAGCACTTCCTGATAACCTGACAGAGAGATCGCCAGCACATTAAGGATAGGATAAAGACAGACCAGTGCGGTCAATCCTACACATAAATAAAAAAGTACATCTACAATGGAAAACGCTTCTTTTATTCCGCTGTAAGCTTCCTGCATATCTTTCTTTCTTTTTCTGCCTATGGACATAACTGTTCCTCCTTCTGTTCTAACAAATAACTGCCTATATGATCCCGTCTTCGCCTATCAGCTTCGCGAAGCGGTCAGCCAGTACAAGTATCAGTATGTTTACAACCGACTGGAACAGACCGATCGCGGTTGCCTGTGAATAGTCATTCCTTACAATACCCAGACGGTATACATATGTCGCTATAACCTCTGATACATTTATGACCGAATCATTTCCCAGAAGAAGCGGTGCATCAAGTCCGATACTCATCACTCTTGAAACCTGAAGGATGAGCATGGTGACCACCGTCGATTTAATAAGAGGAAGAGTTATATATACGATCCTCTGCATCCTTGTTGCTCCGTCCAGATATGCCGCCTCATAAAGGCTCTCATCAATCCCCGTCAGAGCCGCAAGATAAATAATGGTTCCCCATCCCACTTCCTTCCATGTATTCATGAACACATACATTACAGTCCACCAGACTGTGTCGCTTAAGAACGGCTTTGCCGTACCTCCGAAGCTTTCGAGCAGCATGTTTACCGTTCCGCCGTTTGTAGTGAACAGTGTTGCCCTTGCTATTCCCGCAACAACAACCCATGAGATAAAATGCGGGAGGTACAGAACCGACTGGGTGAATTTCTTGAATCTTATATGTCTTATCTCATTCAGCATCAGCGAAATGATGATAGTGAGCGGGAAATTCACTATAAGGACGAGCAGATTAAGAACTATCGTATTCTTTACGGATACCCAGAAGTTGTGATTGGACAGAACCTTCTTAAAAACATCCAGTCCGACCCACTGGCTGTCAAAGATACCTTTAAAGGGGTTGTATTTCTGAAATGCCATGACTATGCCGTACATAGGTGCGTATTTGAAAATGATAAAATAAGCCATAACCGGTGTCAGCATAAGATAGAGCCACTTATATCTCCACACCCTTCCGGCCAGTGTGCGCCTATAAACTCCCGAAGCCTCACCGTCGCCCTTGCCTGCCGGTGTGTGCCTGTAAATGTCTGCAGCTTCACCGCTACTCTTACCTGCCATTGTAACCTCCTCCTTGTGATGAATCCCTGTTATTGCAACCTGTATTATCGCAATCTACATTATTGCTATCTGCATTATTACAATCTGCGTTATTGCTTTCTGCGTTATTGCAATTTGTGTTATCGCAATTAGTCTTATTAAAATTTGTCTTATTAAAATCCGTATTATTTCTGTTCTGAACAGTTATAAGATTTATTCCGTTGCCGACTGCATCTCTCGGATCTTTGCTTAATTTACTTTTGCTATATAGTCTTTTGTAACCTAAATTCCCCTAAATTTGTGAACATGATTATTGTAATCTGCCCAATAATGGTTTAATATGTATATAATAGACTTGATTTATGTACAAATCCGACCACAGTCGGTCGACGAGTCAAATGGAGGTTTTATGAAAGATAAAGTAAATGTCACGGTCAAAGAGAAAAACATAGCAACAAGGAAAAATATATCCCAAAAAACTGTTCCTCTTTTCTCCGTATCCCCTCCTTATGAAATGGTCTACAGAAATGAAGTGTCACCCAATCCCGCCGAGCCGCATTCGCATAATGCTACCGAGCTTTACTACACGCTGACGGATCTTCCGGATGTACTGATGAATGACTCAATCTCAATGATCCCGGCGGGAACGCTTATAATCATCCCGACCTTCTGCATCCATCAGCTGTATCATGAAAATCATGTAGTATACGAACGGTACATTCTCTCAATACATACAGGCTGGCTGAAAGCAGCCTTCTGCGGAATACCCACGGTATTTTCACGCCTCGAAGAGCCCACTCCGCTGTTTTTCTCTCCCGGGGGCGACAGGAAGAACGAACTGCTTGATCATTTTCACAGACTGCTCGGTTACGAAGACAAGCTGAGTCCCGCCTCGCTGAGTGCCTTCTTTGATTTTTTATCCTTCTTCGGAACCATAATAAGAAGCTTTGAACCCGAGTCGGAATTTAACCTGCCTACCTCTGAGTCGCAGAAAAAGGTTAATTCCATACTGGCATATATCCATGACCATATCAGTGAGCAGATCTCCGTTACGGATATTTCTTCTTATTTTTATTTAAATCCGGATTACCTTGCCAGGCTTTTTAAAAAACACATGCATATTCCCATAAGCCGCTACATTATGATGCAGCGGATAAGTGAGGCCGAATCTCTTCTGAGAAACGGTCATTCCGTTAATCAGGTACAGGAAGAGCTGGGATTTTCAAGTTATGCGTATTTCTTTAAGACTTTTCAGAAATTCACGGGGATGTCTCCCAGCCGGTATTCCAGGTTATAACATTATGGGAGGTCGGAAAATCACATATTTATGGTTGCTTATGTACATTTTTATAAAGACAAATGAGTTGTATAATCCAATCATAAAAAGTACCTGAATTCAAAACAGGCAATAAACAGGAACCCTTTAATAACACTCAAAAAGGAGAATTCGCAATGGAGCAACTGAGACTGGGAATAATAGGTATCGGCGGTATGGGATCCACCCATGCAAAGAGTATAGCCAAAGGCAATGTACCGGAAATAAAGCTGACCGCCGTATCAGATGTTAGACAGGAACGTCTTGACTGGGCAGGCGATAACCTCCCCGGAGACATCATAAAGTACAATGACGGATACGCCCTTATCGATTCGGGAAGCTGTGATGCAGTACTGATAGCAACGCCTCATTATCTGCATCCTACCTTCGTGATCTATGCGCTTGAGCATGGAGTTCATGCTCTGAGTGAGAAGCCTGCCGGAGTATATACCCGTCAGGTTCGGGAAATGAACGAGGTGGCAGCAAAGGGTGACAAGGTTTTCGCGCTTATGCTTAACCAGCGTACCAACTGTGTATACCGAAAGCTTCATGAAATGATCGAGAGTGGCGAACTCGGAAATCTCAAACGCGTTAACTGGATAATAACAGACTGGTACAGGACTCAGTCCTATTATGATGCTGCCGACTGGAAGGCCACATGGGACGGCGAAGGAGGCGGTGTGCTATTAAACCAGTGCCCTCACCAGCTGGATCTTCTTCAGTGGCTGTGCGGAATGCCTGTAAGAGTAAGAGCATTCTGTCATGTGGGCAAATGGCACGATATTGAGGTGGAAGATGATGTGACAGCATATCTCGAATATGAGAACGGAGCTACCGGCGTCTTCGTTACCACAACGGGAGACGCTCCCGGAACCAACCGTCTGGAGCTTACCTTTGAAATGGGAAGGATCATTTGTGAAGAGGATAAGCTCTCTTTCGACAGGCTCAGCGTAAATGAAAGAACCTTCTGCAAGACCGAGCCCGAAGGCTTCAAAAAGCCTGAAATGACCAGCACGGAAATCGAAACCGACGGAAAGAACGAACAGCACGACGGCGTACTCAGAGCCTTCGCAGACAGGATCCTTCACGGAGGGCAGCTCGTCGCCGAAGGAACAGAAGGCATCCGTGGATTAACATTATCCAATGCAATGTATCTCTCAGCATGGCTTGACAGACCTGTTGAGATACCGTTTAACGAGGACCTGTTCCTTGAGGAGCTTAACAAGAGAAGAAAAACCTCAAAGAAGAAAACAGGAAGCGGTATCGTATTCGACACCGAAGGAACTTATTAAGGAGGACAGTTATGGGATTCAGACTTGCAGCATTTGCAGACGAAGCTTCACCGGCTTTGGACGAACAGATAAAAGCACTTAAGGATAACGGGATTTCAATGCTTGAGATCCGCAATTTTGACGGTAAAAATATTGCCGAAGCAACAAAGGAGGACGCACGCGAAGTCAGAAAGAGGCTTGAAGACGAAGGTCTGTCGGTATGGTCGCTGGGTTCACCTTACGGTAAGATAACATCGACAGATGATTTCGAAGCACATCTCGATAATTTCAAGCGAAGCATTGAGGTATGTTTTGAGCTTAACACAAAGCATATAAGGCTTTTCAGCTTCTATGACGCACAGGATAAGTTCGACCTCGTTGCCGAGAGGCTCGGACGGTTCATTGAGGCGGCCAAAGGAAGCGGCATTATACTCTGTCATGAAAATGAAAAAGGAATATACGGAGACATAGCATCAAGATGTCTTAAAATACACGAGACCTTCCCGGAAATAAAAGCCATATTCGATCCCGCTAATTTCGTACAGTCCGGTCAGGACACGAAAGAAGCATGGGAGCTGCTCGCACCCTATGTTGAATATATGCACATAAAGGATGCTCTCTCAGACGGTTCGGTAGTACCAGCCGGAAAGGGCGAAGGAAATCTGCCTTATCTTCTTTCACAATATAAGGGAGACGTACTTACGATAGAGCCTCATCTTACGGTATTTGACGGATTAAGCTCGCTCGAAGGAAGCAGCAAGAGTAAGGTAGGCGTATATGAGTATCCCGACTCATTTACGGCATTTAAAGCCGCTGCCGATGCTCTTAAGAAGATCATCAGCCGGTAGACCGGAAGCACTGCATCATACACAGAATAAATTTAAGGAAAACGGAGCTGTTCAAATTTTTCGAACAGCTCCTAAGTGATTAAAATGGATCATATAAGACTTGGAATAGCCGGTGTCGGTAATATGGGTTACGGACATCTTAACAGTATAGCCGAGGGACAGTGTCCGAGGATCAGGGTTGTAGCGGTATCGGATCCCTGTTCGGACATGCTTAAAAGAGCCTCTGCATTGTGTCCCGAAATCAAGACCTTTGAAAATACTTCAGAGATGCTTGACAGCGGACTTATTGATGCCGTACTAATTGCGGCACCACATTATGAACATCCTGTTATTGCAAAAGAAAGCTTCAGGAGAAAGCTCCACGTAATTACTGAAAAACCTGCCGGAGTATATACAAGGCAGGTCAGGGAAATGAATGAGGCAGCTGCCAAAGCAGGGACTGTTTTTGCCATAATGTTTAATCAGCGGACCAATCCACTCTTTTCCAGGGCCAAAGAAATAGTAAGCAGTGGTGAACTCGGAGAGCCAAAGCGTCTTACCTGGATAATCACCAACTGGTACCGGACTCAGACCTACTATGATTCAGGCTCATGGCGTGGAACCTGGAATGGCGAAGGCGGTGGCGTCCTGTTAAATCAGGCTCCGCATAATCTTGATCTGTGGCAGTGGATATTAGGAATGCCTAAGCGGATACGCGCATTCTGCTCAGTCGGAAAATATCACAATATAAGCGTTGAAGATGATGTTACCATTTTCGGAGAATATGAAGGCGGTGCTACTGCCACCTTTATCACAACCACAGGTGAGACTCCCGGTACAAACAGACTCGAAATAGCTGCCGACCGTGGAAAGCTCGTTCTGGAAGGCGGATTATTAAAATGGACAAAGCTTAAGATTCCCGAGCGAGAATTCTGCTTTACCTGCGGATCGGGATTCGCCAGTCCCGAAGCCGAATATGAGGAATTCAGTGCACCCGAGCCCGACGGCCATCCCATAATCCTTAATAATTTCGCTGATGCAATACTTGACGGTACTCCACTTATAGCAAACGGCGAGGATGGTCTTAATTCTCTGTCCATCTCCAATGCGGCTTACCTATCCGCCTGGACAGATGACTGGGCTTATATTCCGGTTGACGAAGAATTATACGAGATGAATCTCAACAGACTGCGTGCAAAGGAACCGTGGGTACCCGGGGACGGTTCTCCGGTTCCCGGCTCAGAAGAAGGGAATGAAGAAAACGAACGGAACCGGGGAACCGTCCCCCGGCTCCACG
The DNA here is from genome assembly GCA_017450065.1 of Lachnospiraceae bacterium. Lineage (GTDB taxonomy): Bacteria > Bacillota > Clostridia > Lachnospirales > Lachnospiraceae > UBA2868. The sequence goes on along the minus strand of JAFSYI010000059.1, from coordinate 26,285 downwards.
GTCCCCCGGCTCCACGAACCCATCGATAAGCTCCGTCAGCGATGGCAGGTGCGCTGGTAAAGGTATATTACTTCTTTTCATACAGATATTTCTCAGGAAGTTTCACATTGAATGCTTCGGCCAGGCTTCGGAAATCATCAGGCTGAATGGTCTGCATCTTCCTGTCGGTAACATTCATTACCTTTAGCAGGATTTCAGCTGACTTCTCGATCGTATGGAACAGACCAAAGGCAAGGTCGAAATCCTCCCCTGCTGCAAACAGCCCGTGATGTGCCCAGATAACCGCATTGTGCTCCTCCATAAGCCTGGCTGACGCCTCGGCAATTTCGCGGCCGCCGGGTACCATCCATGGAACAACTCCGATACCCTCCGGGAACACGATGGGACACTCAGTCATCATTTCCCACAGTTCTCTCGTAAACACCTTATCATCAAGCGGAAGTATAAATGTAAGAGCGATCACATTGGCAGGATGAGCATGATATATTACTCTGTTCTTTCCATTGGTCACACGCTTTTTAACCGACTGATTGAGAAGATGTGACGGAAGCTCGGATGTAGGAACCGCTCCGTTGATCAGTCCCCATACCACCCTGTACTTAGATCCGTCATCACTGATCTCTATGATGCCTGCTGCCTCTTCGGGATTTAAGATCACATTTCTGAAAAACTTACCGCTTCCCGTTACCATGAAATATTCCCCGGCAACCTCGTTGGCAACCGCACCTATTTCACGCCAGTCACCTTCAACAAGATCCTCCCTTACCTCTTCTATCTCCTCGGGACGTATCCTGTAGGAAAGATTTCCTCCGTTTCTCTCATGGTAACGAAGCTGCCATCCGTCATCTGCCATACGGATAAATCCCTTCGCAAATTCTGATTCAAGTACCTTCATTTCATTTTCTCCTTTTATATAGTGAATGAGTTTAATTCGTTTACCATAATGCTTTCGCTATATTTTCAGAAAGCCTGTTAATGCTTCACAGAACCTTTACCGGACATTAGATATTAATATCCGAAATGGTATTAACCACCGTTACACATCCATGATATGAGCCGCCTCTCTCTTCGACAGTCCTGTCAACTACCTCGTCAATCTCCTTTTTACTGCGTTCTGATGTATTTAACAGTATGCAGTCCATATCGTTTAACACTGCCATCGAAGCATCATTTACGGGATCGTCTCCTACCATCACACTTCTGTTTCTGTCAAGCCCCTCATCCTCAAGCAGCCTGTCCATAAATGCAGTGTCGGGTTTCTTAACGTAATAATCCGAGGATATGTACATCCTGTCAAAGCACTCATTAAGACCCATTGCCTCAATCTCCGGCATTGTGAAGACTTTCTGGGCATTTGACAAAAGAAATACCTTTTTCCCTCTTTCCCTGAGTCCTTTAAGCACACTGACCGTTCCCGGGAAAAGCTTGATATACTTTCTTGACAGTATCCTGAAAAGATTTGCCACTTCAACGCACCAGTCGCTTTCCTGCACCAGCTCTATTACCTTTTCCCTGTCCTTTCCATAAGCTTTCCTCAGAGCATCAACTGCTTTTCCTGCTATGGTCACAGTCACAGGATGTACCTGCTCACATTCGAACAGCAGTCTTGTATATACTCTTTCCAGCCTGATCTCGGCATGTTTGAATCCCATGGAATTCACTACCGATATCCTCTCCTCTTCATCCATTTCGAAGAAAAGCTCCATCATTTCTTTTGACCTGTAATCACATCCATAGACACTGTATAATGATGCCAGTGCATCCCAAAGCTCTGTGCTGTGTTCATCGACATCTATGTCTATAAGTGTTCCGTAGAGGTCAAATATATAATTATCGTATTCCTTCTCACATCCGTGATTAAGCTTCATCTTAAATCCCTTGATTATTTCTTTTCTCCCTTTTCATAATCCGGGCATATCTGCATAAAACAGCGAATTTCATCAGAAGTTCATGATATGGCAAACGTACCCGTTTCATTTATCACATTTACAGAAGATCGCGGTTATCAACATCATCCATATCATCAAAATCCTGATTCTCTCCTACCATTCCCCATATGAATGTATAATTTCTGGAACCGCAGCCCGAGTGAACGGACCAGCTCGGTGAAATAACCGCCTGTTCGTTCCTCATCACTATATGCCTTGTCTGAGCAGGTTCACCCATAAAATGCATTACAAAAGCATCCTCGGGAATTTCAAAATAAAGATATACTTCCATCCTTCTGTCATGCGTATGACACGGCATGGTATTCCATACGCTGCCGGGTTCGAGATGTGTCATCCCCATTTCCAGCTGGCAGCTCTCCACCTGACCGGGAAGGATATACTTGCATATCGTCCTGTGATTGGACAGCTCCAGGCTTCCAAGCTCCTTCTTATTCTCCGGTTTGATAACAACCGAATCCTCATCTGCCTCTCCTTCTGTTTTTATAAGCACCGTAGGGTATTCATGATGGGCAGGTGCGCTGTTAATATAGAATTTAGAGGGCATATTATGATCTAATGATTTAAAGACTATATCCTTCCTGCCCATCCCTATATACATTCCGTTTCTGTGCGCAACGGTATAGTCTTTCCCATCCACGGATATAACTCCGTCACCGCCGATATTGATAACTCCCATTTCCCTTCTCTGAAGGAAATAATCGGCTCTCAGTTCGCTTCCTGCCTCGAGCTTAAGTTCACCATTTACCGGCATGGCCGCGCCTGTAATTATCCTGTCTATATGACTGTATACGAGATGTATCTCATCTTCGAAGAAAACCTTCTCAATAAGGAATTCCTCTCTCAGTCTTTCAGTATCATAGTTTCTAACATCCTTTGGTGAAGCTGCTGTTCTTAATTCCATATTTACCTCCCTGTGAATCTTCTCAGAATCCGTTTTTATGGCTTATCTTACACTATCCCGTTTCACTTTCATTTTCATGATTCATCGAAATACTTTCGCATAAACCTGGCAACTATTCAGTACATCACATACCGGCGAGCTCATCAATCTTTCTAAGCTCATCCTCTGACAGCGGTTTCGAATCAAGTACCTCAAGATTGGTAAGTATCTGCTCGCTCTTGGAGGCACCGATTATAACGCTGGTGATTCCCTCCCGGTCAAGCAGCCATCTGAGAGCCATTCTGCTCAGAGTATCACCACGGTCAGCTGCGAAATCGTTAAGAGACTTTATCTTTGCAAGCATGTCATCCGACAGGCTCTTCTCATTTAAGAATCTACCGTCCCTGCTTATCCTTGAATCCTCCGGAATCCCTTTAAGATATCTGTCTGTAAGGAGTCCCTGAGCCAAAGGCGAAAAACATATGATACCCTTCTTCTCTTCTATGGATGCTTCAAGAAGTCCGTTCTCTTCAATGGTTCTGTCAAAGATGTTGTACCTGTTCTGATTAATGACAAACGGTACCCTCATCTCTCTTAACAGTGCCGATGCCTTTTTTAGTCTCTCACCGTTATAATTGGAAAGGCCGACATACAGTGCCTTGCCGCTGTTTACTATCTGCGCAAGTGCTCCCATGGTTTCTTCAAGCGGAGTATCGGGATCGGGTCTGTGGTGATAGAAAATATCCACATAATCAAGCCCCATTCTCTTAAGGCTCTGATCTATGCTTGCAATAAGGTACTTTCGGCTTCCGTGATCACCGTAAGGTCCCGGCCACATATCATAGCCTGCCTTGGTACTGATTATCAGCTCATCCCTGTATCCGCAGAAGCTGTCCTTAAGTATCTGTCCGAAATTCCTTTCCGCACTTCCGTACTCCGGACCGTAATTGTTTGCCAGATCGAAGTGTGTGATACCGTTATCAAAAGCCGTTTCACACATCTTCTTCATGTTTGAATACACTCCGGTATCTCCGAAGTTGTGCCATAAGCCGAGGGAAAGAGCGGACAGTTTAAGTCCGCTCTCACCACAGCTTCTGTATTCCATTTTTTCATATCTTGATTCTGAAGGTTTGTAGTACATTCTTATTCTCCTTTCATACCGTCTGTCGAATCACATATATTGTACTGATCCTTTCCGTGCTTCTTACTGTAATACAGTATCTCATCGGCACTCTTATACAGACTGCCGTAATCTCTGTTGTTTTCATCGTATCTTGAGATACCTATGCTTGCCGAAACATTTACTCTCTTATCACCATCGCTGTAGGTATTTCTCAGGCTGTTGTTGATCGCCTTCGCCTTGATCTCCACCAGGTTATTGTTGGAAAGGTTCATATTCTCCGGAACATTCAGCAGTACGGCGAACTCGTCTCCTCCTATCCTTCCTATCCGGTCAAATTCAGAGAATATCTGCCTTAACTTATCTGCCACTTCAACAAGAACCGTATCGCCCATCGCATGTCCCAGATTATCATTGACTTCCTTGAAATTATCCAGATCGATTATGTAGAAATAATACACACCATGCGGTTTCTCGCTGATGAGAGCATTAACCGAATCCTCCATTGTTATCTTATTCAGAAGCCCCGTAAGCAGGTCTGTCTCGGCTTTTCTTCTCAACGCGTGTTCTCTGTCGATCTCCTCATCCGAGCTTTGGACGTTGCCGACGATCGTAATGCCGTTATCGCCAAATAAGATACCGCTGATCTTATACCATCCGTATTCTCCCTCCGGGTTCATTATCCTGATCTCGTTAGCGAACTGTTTTTCTCCGTTATCCAGCTTTTTACGAAGCACCTTTACAAAATTCTGATCCTCCGGATGGAGCTTTTCCAAAAGTGTCATAAGATTTACCGATTTCAGATTCACAAACTCCTTGCCGAAGATCTCCTCTACCGCACCGTTGAGCTCAACAGCACGCGAAGTCCGGTTATATGTATATGTAACGGAGTTCTTTTCCTTGTTAAACCGCTCGTATCTCTGGTTACTCTCTTCCAACGCCAGAATGATACTGCTGTATCCTCTTATAAGAAATGCCGCGAACACAAGTGCTGCGATGATAGCAACGCACATCACAATAAAACCGTTGAACATGGGTAAATACGGAGCTCTGGCATCCGAATATGAAATGAACTTGATAAGATACCAGTTACTGATCCCAAAAGGATAATATGACAGATACTTTTCTTCGCCGTAATAACTGTACCTTAAAGAATCAAAACCGCCCTCCTTCAGTGCCGCCCTTATATTATCCGCTTCCTTCCTGTTCTTATATTTAAATCTGTTCAAAAAAGTATTGAAATCATATCCCTGTACCTTAAACTTTGAATCATTGTTTATTCCAAGTACATTTGTCTCATCATCTATAAGGATAAAAACACTCTTTGTATTAACGTCCATAGCCAGCATCTTCCCAACGCTGTCTGCGGTTATACAGCCGGTCAGAACACCCCTTACTTCACCGTCCGAATATACAGGAGTATACATAGCAACGGCTTTAACACCCTTGATAATCTCAACAGCCGTTCCGGAGACCGATGCCGAACCGTTCTTAGCTTCGCTGAAAGCCTCATTAGACATTATGCTTTTCACATCAAGATCATCTGCGGTAGACCATGTCCCCGAATCATCTGTAAAGCACAGATAATCAAATCCCGAAACCGAGCACGCTTTCTTAAGCTCATTCTGCGGATCGGTATTAAACAGGGCATCCCCGCTTATCATTTCTCCCACAGTCCTAAGCATGATCTGTTGTTCTGACATTTCGGTATTCAGCACACCTGCATATTCCGAAGTAACCTGCATGGCATCCTGCTTCACATTATCGCGGATCCTTCTATGTAAAAAGATCGCGTATGCTATCATTGACAGGATAATTACGGCATACAGTAAAATTATAAAAAGATCTGTCTGTTTTCTGTTCTTTTCCAAGCTTCTGTCTCCTTGTTTACAAAAATAAAATTATTACAGTGAGGCTATGAAACGGTCGAATGCAGCAATACCCTTCTCATCCCTCTTATACACTCCGGCATTCTCAAGGACATGAGAGAACACTTCCGCTATCTCATCTCTTATGATCACGTCAATATTATCCTTATATGCTCCATCATATTTCTTCATCCACTGCTCTGCCCAGTCAGCATGTGATGCGGTAAGCTCATCCTCTCTTAAATCCTTTCCTTCAAGGATTGCTTCCTTAAGCACCGCCATTTCCTTCTTAAGCCTTGCGGGAAGAATCGCCAGTCCCATAACCTCGATAAGACCTATGTTCTCCTTCTTAATATGATGATACTCCTGATGAGGATGATATACTCCGAGAGGATATCTGTCTGTGGTTATATTATTCCTGAGCGTAAGATCTATCTCATACATATCCCCCCTCATCCTGACTATCGGGGTTATGGTATTGTGCGGAACCTTCTTACCGTTCTCGTCTGTGTATGCAAATATGAACGCCTCCTCATCGGAATACGCTCTCCACGCAGTAAGAATATGATCCGAGGCGTCAACCAGTTTATCAATGTCTTTACCCTGAAGTCTTATGGCTGACAACGGCCACTTGATCCTTCCCGCATGCACCGAGTCATAACCCTTAAGCCCGAATTCCGATTCATATACCGCCCTTGCCATAGGAAATTCATAATTGCCGCCCTGGAAATGATCATGGCTCAGTATGGAACCTCCGACTATCGGAAGGTCGGCATTGGACCCCACATTGTAATGCGGGAACTGCCTTACGAAATCAAACAGCTTGGCAAAGGTCATCCTGTCTATCCTCATCGGAATGTGGTCATGATTAAAGATAATACAGTGCTCGTTGTAATATACATAAGGTGAATATTGAAGATAATACTGCTCACCGCACAGGGTGACCGGCACTATCCTGTGATTCTGTCTGGCAGGATGGGACAGATGTCCCGCATACCCTTCATTCTCACGGCAGAGAAGACATGCCGGATAACCGGACTTCTTAGCTGTGCCCGCCTTTGCTATATCACGCGGATCCTTCTCAGGCTTTGAAAGATTAATGGTTATATCTATCGTTCCGAACTCTGTATCGCTTGACCACTTCTCGTCCTTCTTAATACGGTCAGTCCTTATGTAGTCTGTAGCTTTGGAGAAATCATAATAATAATCCGTTGCTTCCTTCGGGGAGCTTTCATACAGCTCTTTGAAGCGTTTCCTGACGACCGACGGCGGCGGCGTGAGCAGTCCCATGATCTTTGTATCAAACAGATCGCGGTTCGCACCTGAGTCCTCGATCAAACCTTTTCCAACGGCATAATCAAGCATTTCCTTAAGAATATCATGGAGTCCATCATACAGATCGTCCTGTTTATTGTCCCCTTTATCGTATGTTTTACTCCTGTCTGAGATATCCGCAGTCACTTCACTGTCTGCCTTGTACTCATCAATTCCAAACAGCTCCAACAGACGATTTACTGTATAGGTCACATCATCCTTCTCAACCAGCCGGCTGCGCACACCGTAATCAGCAAGTTCCTTTATTAATATACATATATCCTTCATTTTAATTACTTCACATCTCCTTTTCACAGATGACTCTTCTTTAATCTATCACAGGGCATGATCATCTTCAACCTGTGCAGACATGATTTCTGTGTGATTTTAACCTTTTATTCATACACCTTTGAAGCGGAAGCTGAATTCAATATCCCTGCTTACGTCAATCAGGTACTCGGGGTGCGTCTTCGCTCCCCAGCTGTCATCTCCTCCCACACCCATCTGCTGTTTTGCCACTCTTACCACAGTGTAATGAACCGGTGGGAGTTCATAATGATGTTTAGCCTCCTCCGTTTCATGCGGAGTGTATGGTGAAGCCGAACACGACATAAGATCGCCTTCAAATATCATACCGCGGCCCTTATGATCTGTCACCTTCAAATATCTCACATCACATCTGTTTCCGCTCTCCTGCGGAACAGGATATGGGGCAACCGAGTCAGCGGCCATGCATTCATACACGCCCAGCTTACCGCCTCTTCTGCGGTCCTCATATGTATCTTCCGGCCCAAGTCCGTACCATTTCACATGATCGTAATCGGCATCCAGCTTAAACATCATACCGAATTCCGGCATATCGCCAAGCTCCTTGACCGGAGTATATGACATGGTTGTCTCTATCATTCCGTCACCGTATACCTCATATTTTACCTTACACTGTGAAGCAGGTGTCGTCGGCATAAAATAAGTGAATGTAACGCAGACGCTTCTGTCATCAGCCTCAATTTCAGGGATACCGATTTCAAGGCTTTCACTGTTTTTTGTAGATACATACAGGCTTGCGATCTTCCACTGCGCATATCTTGCCGGCATCATATTTCCGTTATCATTGGAAACAGGCGCTCTCCAGAAATTCGGTACCGGCGCCGCCTTTATCATTTCTTTCCCACCATACACATAAGATGTAAGACCACCAAATGCCGGCGAAAACAAAACGGAAAAGTTATCTCCCCTGACACCGATATTTTGCTTTCCCATAACAAGCCCGGGTTTTATGCTGCATTCATACTTTTTAAATGCCTTCCTGAGTGTCTTTTCCCCGAATGCAACTTCATGTCCCTTCGCAGCCCAGATCTCATCCTCTTTAAGAACAAAGCTTACTCTCAGTGTGTATTCCGGTTCCTCTTCCTTTAACGAAGCGGCTGCCCTGTTAAGGCTATCCATCTTCTCTATCAGATCCTCAGGTATTGCAAACGTCGCTTCTTTAAGCGCCTCAACCTTACATTCGATCTTTGTCCTTGCAGCCTCTTCACCGTCAGCAAGCAGGATCACATATGTATCATATATATCCGTATCTACAAACAGATTTCTGTTCTTCACCGTAAATTCCGGGGCATCTTCAGTCCATTCAACCCTGATGTTCTGATAATTGAACTTAACCTCCTGCATCTTGGGTGAAGGTTCTCTGTTTTCTCCCGAAACAATACCGTTTCCCGAGAAATCATAATCGCTCGGTCTCTCGCCAAAATCACCGCCGTATGCCTGGAACCACCTGCCGTATCTGTCCTTCTTTGCTATTGTCTGATCAACATAATCCCAGATAAATCCACCCTGGTACCTCGGTTCTCTTTCGGCAAGATCGGTATATTTGTGCATTCCCCCGCACGAATTACCCATTGCATGAGTGTATTCGCAGCAGATAAACGGCTTCCCCGGATTGTCATCAAGGAATGTCTCTATACTCGCAACACTTGGATACATCTGACTCTCGATATCGCTCGTGTCCGAATATCTTCTGTCGTGGAATATTCCTTCATAATGAACCAGCCTGTGAGGATCCAGCTTCCTGAACAGCCGACTCATTTCGTATATGACTTTGCCGCCGAAGGATTCGTTTCCGCAGGACCATATAAGTATCGAAGGATGATTCTTATCCCTGTGATAACATGAATACACACGGTCGAGCATTGCCCCCATCCATTCCTCCTTATCATGTGGAAGAATATAATCAAGGCCTGCCAGCTTCCTGTAATATGCATCCCAGGTTCCATGTGTCTCCATATTGTTCTCGGCGATCATATACAGACCATATATGTCGCATAATTCGTACAGATAGGAATCATCCGGATAATGGCTTGTCCTTATCGCATTAATGTTGTTTCTCTTCATAGTAAGCACATCCTTAAGCACTGCCTTCCTGTCGGGAACGCGCCCAGTGTGGGTGTTGAACTCATGCCTGTTTACACCCTTAAACACTATACGCTTACCATTTAAGAGCATAAGTCCGTCCTTAAGCTCAAATCGTCTGAAGCCAACATTCTGACCGATAACGCCTGCCGTCCTTCCCTCATTATCCTTAAGGGTTATAAGCAGCCTGTAAAGCTTCGGCGTCTCAGCACTCCAAAGCAAAGGTTCCTTCACATCAAAGGTATGCCTGTTATCACCGTCAGTTAATCCGAACGAGCCTTCATATATCGTATCATTCCCGTACACCAGCTTAACTACCGCCGTCCCGCCGGTTTCGGATTTTGATGCCTCGGTGGTTTCTGATGCTGTGTTGGTTTCCGATGCTGTTTTGGTTTCCGTTTCTGAGCCGGTCTTTGTTGCTGCCGTGGTTTCTGATATCGCATTGGCTTCTGATGCTGTGTTGGTCTTTATCGATATGTCTGCCCTGAGTGTTATGTCAACCTTTCCGTTAGTGAATGTATCGTCTAACGTCGGTATCACCGCGAGATCATAAACGTCCACCGGCGGTGCTGCATACAGAAAAACGCTTCTGAATATTCCACTGAAACGATAGAAGTCCTGATCCTCACACCAGCTTCCGGCAGTCCACTTGAAAACACGTACAGCCACCCTGTTTTCACCTGTTCTGACAGCATCGGTAATGTCGAAATCAGAAGGGGTAAACGAATCCTCACTGTATCCGATATATGTTCCGTTCACCCATAGTGCGAACCCGCTCTCAACTCCCTGAAACGATATCCTTATCCTCTTTCCCTTCATTTTATCAGGAAGTTTAAAATGGTTAACATAATCTGCTGTTGGATTAAAAACAGAAGGAACCTCTCCCGGAACAATCTCCTCATGTCCATCCCACGGATAGGCTATGTTACTGTACTGCGGCCTGTCATATCCTTCCATCTGGATATGAGCCGGAACCCTTATATCATCCCATCCCTTCACATCACACTCATCACTCCAGAACCCGTCCTCTGCTTCGGACGGATTGTTCGCGTATCTGAATTTCCATATTCCGTCAAGGTACATCCTGTAAGATGATCTGCCTGCTTCAAGCTCATCCATATTCGCATAAATAACATGATCGCTGTGAGCCGGCAGTCTTCCTTCCTCAAACACACACGGATCGCTGACTATACTGTAATCGAACTTATTCATTCCCTTGCCCCTTTCGTTCATATTTATGCTACATCCATTAATCTCATTCCATGTTATTACTTGCATTTTTGTAAATATTCAGAACAGGCTCAAAATACTTCGTATTTTCTATTATACCAAAAGAAGCTACCGTCAGCGATAGCTTCTCCTTGATATTATAAGCCGAAGCAAGTACCCGCACAAGCATTTGTCTTCTACAGCTTTACGCAGATAACCTTCACTCCCGTTCCGGCAAGCGTCACAGTCTGTCCTGCCTCAACCCGGACATTTTCCGTAAGCTCTTCCCCATCAAACGGAAACATTACTTCTTTCTCCTCATCTGTATGATTTATAAGATAATACACTTTCTTCGCATCATTTTGCCTTACCGCTATTTCAATACCTTCCCATTCCTTAACCGCCTCTATGGACATATCAAAGGCATTCCCGATACCTGCTTCATCGCACAGATTCTTTATCAGATCAGAATAGAACTCAGCTGAAGAACTTGTCGCCACATAGTAGGTAAACCCTTTACCCATACTGTTTCTGGTAATTGCCGGATGACCGCTGTAGAAATCCTCGTTAAACACAGACAGTACCTGAGCCCCCTCAACATACATTATATCACATATCTTATAAGCCGGATACTCAACCCCGTTGTATGTGAAAGAATTACTCATGTCATCCACATGCCCCGGTATCCACACACCATCGCATACGAAATGATCCATATCCTCATACAGCAGATCGCTTTCCTCAATCCTTGCTCCGATAAGCTCCCTCAGGCATCCGGGATATCCTCCCTTAAGGATATGTGCGTTTTCGTCAACATAGCCCGAGTAATAAGTAAACAGCAGTATCCCGCCCTTACTTACATAATCTTCCATCCGCTCCTTCACTCCGTCACCGACCATATAAAACAGAGGAGCAATGACAATGCGGTATTTGGAAAAATCATCCTCCGGCCCTATGATATCTACCGGCACATTACTTTCAAACAGAGCTCTGTAAAACTTAAGTATCTCATCGGGGTATCTGACTCTGGATGTTATACCGCCAACATCCTCCAGAGCCCACCACGTCGGCCAGTCGAACACTATTGCACATTTGGCATCCGCCTTCCCTCCAAGCGGCGCGTTCCCCAGCTTCTTCAGCTCCTCTCCAAAAGCCGAACATTCCCTGAACACTCTTGTATCATCCCTTCCCGAATGATCGATCAGTGCTCCGTGATACATTTCGGCTCCCGCAGGTGACTGCCTCATCTGGAAGAACATCAGAGCGTCCGCACCGTGGGCCATGGCTTCATAGCTGAACCGTCGCATCTGTCCGGGACGCTTCAGACTGTTTATGGGCATCCAGTTAGTCACAGAAGGCGACTGCTCCATAAGTATGAACGGTTCTCCACCCTTCAGGCCTCTGATCAGCTCATGGGCAAACGCATCATAATACGGACTCGTGAACTTCTGGGGATAATTGTCCCAGGACGCAATATCGATCTCCTTTGCCCACCTGCGATAATCCAGTCCCTTGAACACATTCATCATGTTGGTGGTGCAAAGTGCGTCATTTATTACTCCTTTTATCGCATCTCTTTCATCGATATAATTCTGAAGTATCGAATCGGAGCTGAACCTCATATAATCCAGAGTAAGTCCTGTAAACTGACTCTTCGATCCACCCGGGTATTCAGACAGTTCATTGGGTGCAACTATCTCATCCCAGTCATAAAACGTGTGACTCCAGAATGCGGTATTCCACACTCTGTTCAGCTTATCAAGTGTACCGTATTTATTCTTAAGCCACTCTCTGAATGCACGCTCGCAGTTTTCACAGTAACAGGTACCGCTGTACTCATTATTTATATGCCATATAACAATATTATCCTGATTTCTGAAATGCTCCGCCAGTCTTTTTGCCAACAGGACCGAATACTTTCTGTATGTCGGCGAATTGGGGCAGGCATTATGGCGTGTTCCGTATTTTTTCTTTCTTCCCTCGAAATCAACCCGCAGGATATCAGGATACTTTTTCGCCATCCATGCCGGATATGCAGCAGTGGAAGTGCCCATACATATCTTCATCCCCTTATCCGTCACTCTCTTAACAATACTGTCAAGATCCGAAAAATCATAAACATTTTCCGACGGCTGAAGCCTGGCCCATGAAAAAACATTAAGAGTGACCATATCCACCCTGGCCTTCGGGAGCATGATCATATCTTCATCCCTCGTTGCTTCATCCCACTGTTCAGGATTGTAATCGCCGCCGTACAGTATTTTATTTACTCCTTTATGTTCAAACATTTCAATTCTCCGTTACATCTGTCGAATATTCATTATATCTTTATCTGTAACTATTCAGAACAGCACATAAATTTTAAAATACAGGGCGTCAAGCTTGCTTGTAAGAACTGTATTTTATAAATTTATGTATTGGATGAATCCAAAACAGCGAAAAATACGAAGTATTTTGAGCCTGTTCTGAATAGTTACCTTTATCTCTTATTTAACCGCACCTGTAATACCCTCTGCGAAATTCTTCTGCAAAGCAAGAAAAAGTACAGCTGTCGGAAGTGTGGTTATCAAAACAGCAAGCATGAGCGCACCGTAATCCGTGAAGTAACCGCTCGTCAGATTACTGATCATCATCGGCAGTGTCTGTGCCTTTGAATCCTGCATGATGACCTTGGGCCATATATAGTTATTCCACGCATTCATGAAGGTAACCGTAAGAGCTGCCGCAAAAGTCGATCTCATAGTAGGAATAAACATACGGAAGAAAATCCCGAATTCGTTCAACCCGTCAATACGTGCAGCCTCTATCATCTCCGCAGGGAATGATCTTGCCGCAGCCCTGAACAGCATGATCAGAAACGGAGTGGACAATGACGGAAGTATAAATCCCAACGTGGAATTCAGAAGTCCCACGCTCGAAAACATCCTGAAAAGAGGTATCATAAGAGCCACAAACGGGATCATCATCGACATAAGGATCAAAGCCATCAAAGCATCCTTCACCTTATCATGGAAGACCTCAAATCCATATCCCGCAAGTGAACATATAAGAATGGATACGAGCGTCTGGATCACCGAATACTTCACGGAGTTCATAAATCCGCGGAATATATCCTGATTTGCGATCAGATTGTTGTAATTGGTCACAAGCTGGGTTCCGAACGTAAGCTTTCCCGCTATGATATCCACAGTCCTGTTGGTAGCGGCTATCATCATCCATACCAAAGGAAAAACCGATATGACCGATGCAAAGATCAACACAATATACTGAATTATCAGCTTGTTTTTCTCAGTCACGTTTATCACCTACTTTCAACTGCACGGCCGCAAGAATCGCAACCAGGAAAAGTATTACAAAGGACATCGCCGATGTATAACCGAACTTGGGAACACCCTGAAATGCCTGATTGTAAATGTAATGAGACATTGTTATGCTGGCATTGGACGGACCTCCGTTTGTAAGGTTGACCGATTCGTCGAACAGCTGCAGTGTACCGTTTGTCGACATTATTGCCGTAAGCAGTATCGTCGGTTTGAGCAGCGGTATCGTAATCCTTAAGAATGTCTGAAGTGCCGATGCGCCGTCAATCTTAGCCGCCTCATATACCGAGTATTCGATGTTCTGCAGACCGGCCAGATAAAAGACCATATTGTATCCTGTCCATCTCCATACAAGGGCAATGATGATCACGATCTTGGCACTTGTCGGATGAGCCAGGAAATTGTACGGCTCGGAAATAATATGCAGCTTCGTGGCTACAAGATTCACAAATCCATCTGTGGCAAACAGAGTCCTGAAGATGATCGAGTAGGCCACCAGCGAGGTCGCACAGGGAAGAAAGATACAGGTCCGCATTATACCTTTGAAACGAAGCTTGTTGTTATTAAGCATTGACGCGAGTATAAGTGCCAGTATAAGCATGATGGGCACCTGTATTATCAGATAGAAAAAACAGTTCTTGATCGACTGAACGAACACAGCATCCTTCAATATCCTTGAGTAATTCTTCAACCCGCCGAAGTGCAGGTCCGCACCGTTCCCGGTCTTAAAGGAAGTTATAAGAGCACTCACTGCAGGGGCAAAACTCATTGTCGCAATAAGTACGACTGCAGGGATCAGAAACAGCCATCCGTAAATATTTCGTCTTTGATTTAATCTGGTTTTTGATTTCATGGAATATCCCTTTCGGATCTTGTCTTATTTCGTACAAAATCGTAACTATACAGAACAGGCTTAAAATCTAAGATCAGGGGTGAAGTGCCGGGGAGTCCTCTGTCCCTATGTCACTCCACCCCTGATGAAACATGACCTTATCTGTCATACTGCTGTATTTATAAACATCCGCAAATCTTCAACAGTTTTCTTCAATAGTCACAACACCTTAATTACCCATATTAAAGTTAACGGTCTCTTCAGCAGCTTCAAGTTCCTTCTCAATGTCGGCACCGTTTACGATATTGGTTGCTGCGGTAGCGATGGCAGTATTGGCTTCAGTAAAGTAAACACCTCTTTCAAACGCAGGAACCTTTGCACCGAAATCAGCTATCTTTGAATATATCTTCTCACCTCCGAAGAACTCTATCGGCTCAGAATATACGCTTGAAGAAGCTGCGGGAGTCCAGCATGATATTGCGGCACATCCGGGAAGAATGGTGTCATAAAGTTCGTTGCTTCCGGCAAATGTCTTTGCGAAGAAATCACTTGCAAGTTCAACATTCTTACAGTTTGAAGTAATAACCCATGTCGAACCGCCCTGGTTGGAGTAGTTCGTTGCCGAGCTGATACCGGACAGCTTGGGCATATTGGTAAGGCTCCAGAGTCCGGACTGTGTTTCATCGGCCTGAACCGATGCGATTATCCAGCATCCGTTTATGGTACCAAGCGTCTTTCCGCTTGTAAATGTAGCAATATATTCATCCCAGCTGTTACCTGTATCCATTACACCTGTATCAAAAAGTTCCTTATAGGTCTCAAGACTCTTGACAAGTATTTCATTTCCGACGAAATCAGGTGTACCGTCATCCTTCCAAATCTTTCCGCCTGCGGACTGTATCATCTGCATGATAAAGTCAGCGCTGCCTGCCTGAGTCGAGAAAAGAGAATATCCCGTCTTAGCCTTAACATCCTTACCGATCTCGATAAATTTATCCCAGTCTATATCAGTAAGATCCTCAACCGTGTAACCGGCCTGCTCAAGTATGTCCTTTCTGTAGCATGCCACCTCTGTACCCGCATCAAACGGAACGCCGAGGTTCTTTCCGTCAACCGTTGACTCACCCAGTTTACCGGGACCGAACTTGGAGAAATCAATACCCGAACCTGTAAGATCGGTAAACATATCAGGATATGTTATTGCATATTTCTGGAAAGCAAAATCCTGCATAAGAAGGATATCCGGCAGCTGTGAAAGATTCCCTGAGCCAAGGATCGTACCGAGATTGGTCTGCATATCCTCCCATGGTGTCTCAACTATTTCAAGCTTGAAATCAGGATTTTCTTTCTGATAAATCTTCTCAGCTTCAGTTATCGAATAAATGTTGAAATTAGGATCCCATGTCCAAACAGTAAGTGTGCTGTCACCGCTTCCTGCGCTTCCCGTATCTGCTGAAGCATCCTGTGTATCAGCTTCCTTGGCATCTTCCGCAGATGCTCCTGCAGTGTCGGAAGTCTGTGTTTCCGGCGAAGAACTGTCTGCCCCGCCTGCCCCTGCTGCCGGAGCAGCTCCTCCACAGCCTGCAAGTATCGTAGCTGTCATTGATACTGTAAGAAGCATTCCCAATAATTTTCTTTTCATTCCTTTCAACCCTCCTTCTTGTCATAAGGCTGCGAATTCCTCATGACGAATCCTTTTCATAAACTGCTGTACGCCACCCGACCGGTGTTAATACCGGACTCCTCACGGAAAATCGTACAAATCAATCTTCCTTTGAGATCCATCCTTTCCTGCAGATTCTCCCTCTCAAGCACATCTTTCCCACAGAACCTACATCGTACCGACATATCCGTATTACTCATGTGCAATCGGTTGCGCGATTAAAGAATACATTACTGACCGCTGATTGTCAATCTGTATAGTTATTCAATTATTCGATGGGATTTTTGTTGAATGTGCACAACCGATCTGCGGGCAAATACTTTTTTCAAGACTTCCCGCCATCGGATTGTGCAACCGTTTGTGCTTATTTCGTACTGCCTTTTAAAATAACCTCGTATTCATCTATAACTTCTTTTTCAACCTCATCACCGTTTGTTAGTCTGAGGATCATTTCGGCAGCACGCTGTCCTATCATAAAATCATCGAAATGAAGAGAGGTTATCGGAGGATCCGAATTAGCCAGCAGCTTGCTGTCATAGAACGAGGCAATCCTTAGATCACCCGGTATATCCACTCCCTCATTTCGGCAGCACCTGATCAGCATGTCGCAGAGCATGTCATCCATACATATGATGCACTCTGCTCCAAGCTTCATGTATTCATTTAACAGCTCGGAAACCCTGCGTTCTGTATTCACCCCAAGGTTTACAAGCTTCTCATTGACTCTTGCACCCGCCTGTTTAAGACCCGCCTCAAAACCCTTATATCTGGTATGCGTGATCACATGATTCGGATCTCCTCCCAGTAGTGCCAGTTTTTTTGTCTTCTGCGTTGCCAGTATCGCAGTAAGCTCTCTGCATGCATCAAAGTTATTGTTATCTACTGTTATAATCTCATCATTGGTGCTGGTCCCGATCGAAACGAACGGAAATCCTCTGGAAATAAGATAATCAGCCGCAGGATCTTCTATAAGAGTTCTTGTAAGTATCACTCCGTCTGCCTTCTTATTTTCAACTATCCTTGCAAGCTCACCTATATCCTCACCTCTGGTCATGCAGATCAGTATATCCATATCATTTGCGGATGTGATCTTATTCATGCCTACGACACAGCGCTGAAAAAACGGAAGATCCATATAGTCGTAATCAGCCGGCCATACAACTGCAATATTATATGTCCTGCTCTCGGCCAGACCCTTCGCGATGGGATTCGGTCTGTAGTTGTTCTCCTTAATATATTCCATGACCATGTTCCGGGTCTTCTCTCCGACCCTGCCTTTTCCGGATATGGCTCTCGAAACAGTGGTCTTGGATATATTAAGAGCCCTGGCAACATCATCTATCGTGATCTTCCTGTTTTCTGTCTTCATATTCGCGTACCGCTTTCTGTATAAATGATCCTATTCAATTACAGTTTGTACAATTCAATTTCACCACGTATTAAACAGACCGGCACCCGGACCGTTCAGTTCCGGTCCTCGCTCCGGGTTCTGCTATGATCATCCGGTAACAGGCCGCCATCTTCCCGCGGGGCTCCGCCTTCATTCCATGACGGTTCCGATCCCCCCTGCGGTCTTCCCGGATCCTCCTGTACCTGCCCGGTTCCTTCCTGTGTTCTAACCCCATCTTCCCTGTTCGGGTCTGCCTGTCCGCCGTATCCGTCCCCGCTGTTTGGCTGTTCAGCCGGACCATCCGGCTGTTTTACTGAATCACCCGGTTGCAATGGCGGAGTCCCCGGCTGCTCCTGCGAGCCGTTCTGCTGTACCGGCGGATTCCACTGTTGCTCTGTCTGATCATTCTGCTGTACCGGCTGTTTCCACTGCTGCCCGTCTGTCTCATTCTTCTGTATCCCTGTATCTCCCTGCTTCCCTCCGGGATCATTCATCTGCCTGTCCCTCTCATCCGTTTGCAGGTCCAATTCGTTCTGTTGACCATTGCGATCACCCTGTTGTCCTTCCTGATCATCCTTTATCATTCTCTGATCATTCTGCAGTATTTCCCGGTCATCACGTCCGTCTGTAATACTGCCGGGATATTGCCCGGTTCCATTCCCGTCAGGCTTATTCTCTCTTCCGCCATCCTTTATCCTGTCATATTCCTTTACGATCTCCTTAACGCTTCTTCTGTTCCATTCTTCTCTGTCAATGGCTTCTCCCGACGCTTCTGAAAGCCTGTCCTGTTCCTCTGCGCTGTCTCTTGATACGGCCTTTAAGACCTCGCTGTTCTCCTCATACTCTCCTTCACCGGTAAGCATTTCATGGCTGACCGGTATCTCCGGGGAATACTTCTTCTCCGACCTGTAATGATCGGTCAGCGCCCTCCTTATCACAACCGAGGCATATGCCGTAAAATCTCCTCTTGAATCCTCGAAGGTATCTATTGCCTTATTAAAGGAAAGCAGAGCAACAGACCATTCATCGTCGCTTTTTGTTATATATCTTCCTGTAACTCTTGACGCTATCTTAAGAATGGTCTGTTCGTTGTCTCTTATAAACTTTTCTCTTTCCTGCTCATCTCTCTTTGCAGCTTCAATCAAATCTTTCATATTCCCGGACGGATAACTGTCTTTTCATGATCTTGTAACATAAAACACTATACCACATTTATCCGGATGCCGCTATCGCCTATCTTGTGAACAGGGACTTAAACCAGTTGCCGATCCTTTCAAAAATACTGTCGGCTGAATCGTTATTCTGTCCCATTACCGAGCCGGGATCTGCGGACTGACCTATGTTTCCCTGCTCCTGCGGAGCCTGTCCTGCCTGTTGACCGCCGGTTCCGTTCATGCTCTGTCCCATACCGGGTCTGTTTCCTGCATTTTCACTTTCGGGACTCTTTCCCGCATCTCCTTCTTCAGATCCGGGACGTTCTCCGTCCTCTCCTCCTGTAATTTCCGGGCGGTCTCCTCCCGGGAGTACGGAACCTTCCTCTTCCCCGGTCTCGTCCGATCCTGAGCGTTCTCCCTGCGGAAGTCCGGGGCGGGTATCTATACCCGCATCATCAAGCGCTTCCCTGAGAGCCTTCATGGCTTCCATCTCAGCCTTCCTGTATGTATCTATATCCTCCGTCTCATCACTGACTGCCGTCTCAAGAGCTGTCTTTGCCGATTCATATTCTTCCAGTAATGTCTCAAGGTTAGTCTTAACCTCTCCATCCTCGAGCTCTGAAACAACAGAAGCGATATTCGTTGTGTCGATACCCTTCATGCCTCTGCCACGCTCACCTCTTTGTCCCATCCTGCCGGCCTGTTCTCCTTCCGGAAGTTCCGGTCTTTCTCCCGTCATTTCTTCTCCTCCGGGAAGCTCAGGTCTTTCTCCTGTCGGTTTCTGCCCTTTGGCACCTTTCTTCATTATACTGTTACCGGATGTTTCCGTAAGATCTGTCCGAACCGCAACGCCGGAAAAATCAGTTTCCGAATCTGCACCTCCCGGAAGCTCAGGTCTCTCTCCTGTCGTTTCTTCTCCCTCGGGCAGTTCGGGGCGTTCTCCTGTCATTTCTTCTCCCATGGGAAGCTCCGGCCTGTCTTCCGTAATATTGATTTCTTCGGTCAGTTCAGGCCTCTGCCCTGCATTCTGACCAATTTCTCCGTCGAAACCGTTTTTTGAATCATTCCTGAAATTACTGTTCATTTCCTGCCCCATGATTTCGCCGGAACCTGCGTTTCCTGCGAGACCAGCGTTTCCTGTGGGGCCTCCGTTTCCTGTGAAACCAGCGTTTCCCGAGAAGCCTCCGTTTCCACCCGGTCCCCTGTTTCCGTTAAAGCTTCCGGGAGCCGCCATAACCGTAGCTGTCATAGCTATCGTAAGCGCACCTGTGATTGCAAGAGCTGTACTTTTCTTAACCAGATTCTTATTAAACATATCCGTTTCCTCCTTAAGCATTTTTTCTGTTTTCATGAGTTCATTTCAGGTATCCGGTTTATCTTCCGTTCTACCCTTCTGATATATAATACGGATATGCTTTTTTTTTAAATGGGGTCGTTTTAAAAAAAATTAAGCCGCAAGAAATATCTCACGGCTCAGTAATCGTTTTTACCCGAGGGGACCCGGGGGACGGTTCTGTGGTTCCGTTTTTCATTTTATGACAGCCTCCATCCATTCGCCCACGATCCCGGCAAGCTTCATCCGCTGACCCACAAAACTGTGATTGGATCTTATGGACCGGTAACTTATCGATGCTCCGGCTTTCTTAAGCATATCGGCAAGAGGTTTAAGCATGATATCCGGTGGAGTGATCGTGTCCATGGTCGCCTCCACAAGCAGAACATTATGTTCCGTGAGCTTCTCATATCTGTTCAGAACACTTAACTCCTGCTGATTTATCAGAGCATTTTCAAAAACATCACTGGCCGAAGTCATCTTAAGGCACTGGCCTTCGGTCTCGATCATAAGGAACAGATCCTTCTCCATTTTATACCTGAATGCGGCCCCGATGTCATATGCAGCCATTGCAGCCACTCCCTTTATAAACGGAAGATCCTTGGCAGCATTGAGCACAGTCTGTCCTCCCATACTGTGTCCGACAAGAAAGATATTGTCCGCATCTATACCGTATTGATCCGCAATAGCAGGATTATGGGCCCATTTGGTTATCGATATGAGATCATCCTTCAGATTGGTGAAAAGATAATCCCCGTCACTTCCCCATGCGCCCCTGTGGTTCATATGAATTACCACACAACCCATTCTCATAAGCGACAGTTCCAGGTCATTGTTTGTTGTATAGCCCGGAAAACCATGAGACATGATCACAGTAGGATACGGCCCTTCTATCCTTTTATCAGGCGCCAGTAAATATCCATATATATGACATCCTCCGCTTACGATATTTAACTCAAATATCTCAGGACATGTATTCTCCTCATCGTACTCGAATTCAACAAAAGCATTCTTAGCTTTCAATTCTTTCTCCTTTCCAAATCCGGGAACCGGGGGGACGGTTCTGGGGTTCCCGACCAACGATTTGGGGAACCGGGGAACCGTCCCCTGGTCCCAGGAACCGTCCCCTGGTCCCACCTGGTCCCACCCTGGTCCCCTCCATCATGCTGCAGCATTCAGCACATATTCCTCTTCAAGTTCATAATAGGTATCAAACGCTTTCTCAAAGAGTCTGAACAGATCCTCCTCGGAAATAAGACCATCCTCGTTGGTTTCCACTCCCTTAAAGCTTAGCTCATAACGTAACGGCGGATTATCGGGAGATAACACATCGGCGTTACGGATCTGGTCAGTACTGCGATACAGAAGATTCACACGATACCATACCTTATCATCTTCGTCACGCCATCTTTCAAACATCAGTTTGACACCGATCGGTGTCATGGTTTCGATACTGTCCGGAAGCGTATACGGTTCTGCCGAAAGCGCTGTCAGGGTACCAAATACAGTGCAGTCATGCGCGCAGAAAAAGCTCAGCTTACGGTCTTCGTTCTTAAGCTCACCCTCCAGCTCTTCAAGCAGCGGCTCTGTGATATTGACCGCTGCCATAGGAGCACCATGGCGCATTTTCAGATATGTCGTCATAAAGCCGCCTATCGTCTCCCAGTCCTTCCCGGTAAGATCATGTCCAAACGCAGCCTTCTTATCATCGGTCTCCTCATAATACTGAAGGAGCAGCGCATCAGCAACCTGACTTGCAGTCTTAACAGGTCCGGTAACGTCCGGTTCTTCTCCCGGCGACATGATGTAGCCGTTTTCGTCTGTCATGAGATTGCCGAATTTCCCTTTTCTGTAGGCTTCGCTGTTCTTCATATCAACAGTATCCATAATTAGTTTTATAGCACCTGATGTTTGCTCACTTATGCCTTTAAAACCGGCATCGCCTCCCATTTGCGCCACCTGCTCCTCTACAGCCGCAGCATAATCATCGGAGTAAAAATGGATGTTTGGTTTCATAAAATCCGCATAATTATAAGGTGCTCCCGGATATTCAACCGGAATATCAGCAAGCGGAAATAAACCCGAAGCAAAATACCTTGCCGTTGCGCGGCATCGCTGCTTGTCACGGGCATAGAAACGTACTTCACCGGGTGCAGGTATGGAATTCTCGGATATCAGTCCCTCCTCATCCAGCCATTTTCTGAAATACTGGCCCATATTGGTTTCCAGGATACCACCCTTTACGGTCAGCTCACTTGGACCGGCACTCCAGTTTATCCATTTATGAGGCGTTAATTCCTGCGGTACGGAACCGTTGCTTGAAAGAGGGGCACGCAGGTTATGACGCGAAAGGATAACCACCTGCTCGAGCGTATAGCCGGTGAGTCCATCAGACATTACCCCGGAAGATACTTCTTCGTCATATGACAGACTATATCCCCTCTTATACAGATAATCATCGCCGTAAGCAAGCGTTCCGTCAGACTGCTCCTCAACCACAGGGACATTCACCGGCAGCTTTCCCTTCGGGCTGTTGATACCGAAAACGGTCTCAACAGCAGCCAGAATATTGGCATTGCGTGCAACAAGTCCCGATCCACTCTCGGTCTTTTCCGTAGGATCGATATTAAGACCCGATCCGAGGTAAGCCAGGATTATTGCATCCGCATCCTGGTATACTGCCGCATCATAAGGAAGATTCTGACTTATCAGAACAAATCGTCCCCCTGCCTTATGCGTATCCTCAATAGCCGTTTTCAAGGCAATAAATTGCGGACTTTCGTTATCAGTGATATTCTTGCCTGATGCATGAGAGAAGCCTATGACAACATCAGCAGATGATATCTTTTCTTTAATTTCATCAGGATAGTGAAGCTTTTCATCCGAAGCCGGATCATAATAATACTCTATCGGAATATCGGCATCACGGTCGATAATTTCTTTCTCTTTAAGCCCGTTTATCGCATGGCTAAGCGTTACAGCATCATCCTTCAGCCGTCCGAGCACTACGATATTGCCGCAGTCCTTCGACAAAGGCAGCAGATCGGAATCATTCTTAATAAGGGTTATCGCCTCTTTTGCTATCTCCATCTCTGTCTCATGATGTGATTCCGATCCGACCGTCTTAAGACTCTCAGCAACCCGGCTTTCAATATCTATACCGGAATCATTATCAGAATCAGTCGGTCCGGAAATATCTGCTATCCCGTATTTTACCTTAAGTGAAAGGATACGTCTTACGCTCTCATTTATTCTGTTTTCGCTTATATCGCCTGCTTCAACCTTCTTCGCAATTCCTGAAATATACTCATCATAAAATGAAGCGGTATCGCTATCCTTAAGATCAGCCGGGATCAACAGGATATCCACACCCGCATTTATTACCTTTTCGGCTATGTTTATCCGATATTCGGCCGAATCCTCCTCACCGGGAACCAGCCCCGCCATTCTGATGGCGTCCATCTCCAGTGCATCTGTTACAACTACACCATCGTATCCCATATCATTACGAAGAATATCCGTTATCATCCTCTTTGACATAGTCGCGGGATAAATGCCTTTGGTTACGCCATCCCCGAATGTTACCTCATCATCAATAAGCGGATAAGTTATATGAGCTGTCATTATCATATCCGCACCGTTCTCTATTGCACTTCTGAACGGAACCAGCTCTGTTTCCTTAATCTCCTCGTATGTCTTTGCTACAGACGGAGTACCTATATGACTGTCCGTTTCCGTATCACCATGTCCGGGGAAATGCTTATATGTAGCAATTACGTTGCTTCTTTTGAGCCCTGTGGTATATGCCGTTCCAAGCTCTGCAACAAACGCCGGATCATCGGAAAAAGAACGCGTACCTATGATCGGGTTTGCCGGATTATTATTTACATCTATATCAGGTGCAAAATCAGTATTAAACCCTACAGCTTCAAGCTCCTCGCCAATAACGGTTCCTGTCTTTGCAGCATTTAAAACTGCATCCTCCGTCGCCCCTATTGCCATATTTCCGGTCATACGTGTTCCTGAATTCAATCGTATGACATTACCGCCTTCCTCATCTACAGCAGTCAGATACGGAATATGGACAGATGCATTCCCGGTCTCTCTGTTGTTCTCCTGCAGATCATCAAGAAATCTTGTAACCTGTTCGGTACCTGTAATATTGGCGCCAAACAGTATGACTCCTCCATACTGATGCTTCTTAAGCGCCTCCTTAAGCTCGGGAAATGCTTCAAGATCTGTTACGTTTTCTTCATTCCAGGTTCTGAATGCCGGGATTATCATCTGAGAAATCTTCTCATCCATGGACATTCCTTCAATAATGCTGTCGGCTTCGCTGTCTGTCAAACCGGCTGTTATTTCGTCCGATTTGTTGATCGTTCCATTGGTATTAAAGTTAACATCACAGGCTGATAACAGCAGCAGGCCTGCTGATGCCATGGCGATAAGATTGTATTTCACCGGTTTTTTCCACGATTTTCGCATGCTCTTTTCCTCTATTTGTATACTTTACACTACATTTTTTGTCATAAGACTGATGATCCTGTTCCTGCACCATCATCATTTTAAAAAGACCCGGCAATTTCTCACCGGGGAATTAACGCAGTTATTCACGTTTACAGATATTTTATCATATGAGCTTAGGCATCACAAGTACTTATCGGGAACCAGGAGGACCAGGGGACGGTTCCGGGGTTCCTCACTATCCTATTTGTTCCAATGCATTTCTAATCATTTTTCTAGATAATCCTGTCAGTCGGTTTAATTGGCGAATTGATACTCCTGCAGCTGATAATTTGCGTATAGACATATCCAACACAGTATGATTGGTCGTCTTACCAATAACAGGCATATCATTTCCAAATTCGCGGAGAATAAGCCTATTAGCCACTTCATCCGTACATTTGGCTTTAACTTCTTCATCCACATCCAAACATTTGTCACTATTTTCTCCGCAGATGTATTCCTTCATTTTTTTGTCTTTAAACACGGAACATATCAGTTCCTTATCTGTAATTCCTTCTATGCCGAGTAAATATTCCCGGGCACTGCTATGGATGTAATCTTCAGCCCTTGTGCATAATCCTGCTTTCACCGGATTATTTAGGATATAACGGAATACCGTGATCAGATATGCTTCATCGTTTACCGGCTCGCTCCTGAACCGATCCTGAAACAGATGTCCAATACGCTGGTATTTCAGATTATACCAGTAAACAAATGAGCTTCCTACATGTCTGAAAATCGTTCCAATCGGCTCATCCCCTTCCCTGATCAGTAAATGAACATGATTTCCCATTATGCAATATGCAAGTACCTCAAACCCGAGTTTTATCTTATATCGCCTGATAACCGCCTCGAAATGTTTGAAATCCTCTTCCTCATAAAAAATCTTTTGTCTGTTTATTCCCCGCAACATTACATGATATGTTTTCTGACTGCTTTTTTCTCTTGCTTTACGTGGCATGATCTCTCCTTGTTATTATTTTTAATTGGCTTTTTGCATTATGTATACACAAAGTACTGCTATGAATCATGCAGATTTTTCCTTACCAGAGAACCTTTTCCGGCAGCTCATGGCCATATATAAAATACGGTGTGAAAATTATCTGTTGAATTGGATAATTACGAAAAAAAGAATAACCCGTATGAAAAATGTGTTTATATGATAGTAAATATTTTTGGTAATAATAACAGATTAAACCTGTATTATTCACCAAATAGATCGGTGGCGGCGTAAAGCCGCATAGTTCCTTGACATTTTAATACTGTTGCTTTCATCTATTAGATGAAAAAAGAGCTTCTGATTTGGTATAATATTAAGTGCCAAACTAAACAAAATAC
>JAFSYI010000058.1 GCA_017450065.1 Lachnospiraceae bacterium | reverse complement strand
TTGATAATGCGTCCATATCATACCTCCGATTAGTTAGATTTGCGCGACGCGCATTTTTAACTAATTGGCCACGAAGTGGCCGCATTTTTTGGGGGCTTTGTCAACCCCTATGTTGATATTTTTTATAGGAATATCAACATAGGAACAAAATATGAACGCCTCAAAGGCTGTATTTATCAAGGTTCTGCGGAAATCAGGTATGATTTTCGTACGGTGAAATTGCTACAAATCCAGTGTTTATGCGGGTTTGAAGGCTTAAGTTGACCACATTGGTGCCTGACACCGTTAAGAAATTGTTAAATAATGTTATAGAAATGTTACAAACGAAATTTGTCGATTTTTTCAGTTTGACAAACCCCTACGATAAATGTTAATATAAATTCAAGAAAGAAGGATGCCACCGGCTAAACGGCAGGCAATCCTCAGAATTGTGACTAAACGAGTTAGCCGCCTGAGTCTACCAAACCGGGGCGGCTATTCTCGTGTATTACTACTATTGCGTCCGATGGCGTATCCGAGACCGAACGCTGTCAGCACGAGGCTGATTACTGCGATTAATCCTTCAATCGTCAACATATGGACTCCCTCCTTTCCGGGTGAAGACTAAGAGCGTGAGTTCTAGTACTACAGTTCCAGTCCGGAGGTATGTAAATACATTCGAATACTTAAGACCTCCGAACATTAAATCCGGAAAGCCTGCCGTCCACCACACTTTCGTGCTAAAGGTGACATCCAAAGAGTAGGATAACATGAAGAGAGGGTGTTTGTAAATTGGAAATTTATAATTGTGGTTGATAGTAGAAATTGAAAAGCGGGAGGGATAACCTCCCGTATGGTTAATTGGCTTGTGTTAGTTGAAATTGGGGGTACTGCAAACCAATGTGGTACAGTTTAGGTCAAATTAAGATTCGTGCGGAATGACACCACATAGCTTTAGTATACTGTAAAACTATGAGGAAGTATAAACAGGACGATTCTTAGGAAGTGTAATAAAAAAATGGTACACTAAATAGACCCTCCAAGCAAGGTTTCAGGCTATAAGATTTAGTTTGATATGACAGAATAGAAATATCCGGTTTGTTTGATAGTTGAATTTGTTTTTCGGTCTGCTTTTATTTTTTATCTCTTCATCAGCGTCGGCTTTTACAAGTGCTGAAAGGTTAGTCAAAAGGAGAGTTATAAAAAATTCCTGCATCATGGAATTAGGTGTAGCTGAAGAAAACTCTTCAAGCAGGCTGGTGATTTTGAGCTCATAATACTTTTTCTCGCAGGCCCAGCGCAGAAAATAAAGCTCACGAAACATCGATGGAGTGATCTCTTCGTCGAAGTTGTTTGTGGCAAGGTATTCTGTCTCGCCGGTATCCAGGGCTCTCCTGGAAATACTGGGGCAAACCATAAGAAATATGGGGGTGAAAGGTTGAAAAGCTGATAAACACTGAGGTTGAAGATAACCACCAACAAAATTAGAAGAATAAACAACAAATATGGCAACTTCAACAAGCCCGGTCATAAAAAGATATGATCACAGGCTTGAAAAAAGGGGTGCTTTGCTTTGTCGGAAGACGTAAAACAGGAATATTAATTTGCATTCGCTGTATTTGCAGCAAGAGCCTGGTCAAGCTGAGCCTGCAATTGTGCTATAATGGAGTCTTTGTCAGCTATTACGGAGTCTTTGTCAGCTAACTGTTTCTCCATTTCCTGTTTGATTTCCTGTTCGATGTCCTGCCTGAGTTCCTGTTCGACGTCCTGTTTCAATACCTCTTTAAGTACATTTTGCAGTTCTTCATCTTCAAACAGTTCGTTTACGGCTCTGCACATGGTCTTATCCTCCTTGGTTTTTGAGAGTACGAATTCTTTGTTTGCGGTAGTAAATATATCCATTATATTATCGGCATATTTCTTATGATATTCATCGAGTCCCGGGGTACCCTGCAGAATGCCTTTAAGTTCGTCCGTCGTACCTTTCCTTGTCAGGCATTTTAGCCATGAGGCAGTCGTGTTGGCAAGTTCCTTTGTTACGATCACCTGTGTCCTGAAGGGCAGATTGTCTGTAAGCTCATATATGCCCGGGTGAATACAGTTTATATTGATCCCGTCTACCTTAAGCCGCTTAAAGAGTTTATAGGGATGGGCTTCCCTCACGAATGTCATGGTATAATCCCCGGCACTGTATTTATCACTCCTCTGAGCCTCGATAAGGTACAGGCTTGTGTATGCAAGTACCTTGTAGAAATCTCCATATGTCAGGGAATCATCAGGGCTCTTATATTCGCATATGTTGAACTTACTGAAAATAGCGCCTATCGGGTTGGATATCGGTACATCCTTCGCATTCTTGATGATAAGAAGGTCGATACGCTGTGCCCTGTTTGCGATATGATGCTCTTCATCATAGATGAGGTTATCTTTACTTTCAATGAGTTCAAGCTTCATGGCGGACACGAAACCCACGTGCCAGTCGATTATATTCATGAATGTCTCTCCTTATATTATAGTTGTATACAAATGCTGTTTCAAGTGGAGTTTTGATGACACGGCGGATGTGCTTGACGACACGGATAAGCTGCACATTGGTACCGTGTACCATGAACAATTCGTCAACAATTGTTCGGACTCAATGACAAGCATCTAAAATCGTGAAACACGGTCCCCATGTTATATGTGACATCTTCGCGAAAATGTGATAATATATCACTGTCTGATGTTATGCATCGGATCATTAAGTTTTGCGGAGGAATCATGAAGTGAAGAGTGAATTTAAGAAACGTATTGCGGGAATCCTTGCAGCCTTGATGGTGGCGGAAACGATAACGGGTGGTATGACCGGTGTATATGCTTCATCGGAACCGGATATCCTGCTACAGGGCTACGAGGAAGAGTCAGCAGAGGATATCCTGTCTGAACCGGGGACGCCCCCGGATAAGGAGTTACCGGCAGATAGTGCAGAAGGACTGCCGCCCCTTAAACAGGTTTCCGGCATGGATCATGTCGAGGGTGAAGTCATAGTGTGTGCCATAGAGTCATCCGATCCTGCCTCGGAGGCGGCTGCGGATGATATTGGCAGGGACGCTGCCTGCGATGACCTGCTTGACGGTGCCGAAGACCTTATGGATGTGTCAGGGGCAGCCGGTGCAGCGCCGGAGGATGCACTTGATCCGTCATTAAATGGTGATGAGCCGCAAAATGATAAGGCATCGCCTGACGGAAACGAAACACAGACCGTGCTCAAGCTTATACATTCCGATGAATACACTACTTCGGAGCTTATGGAAATGCTGGGGGCAAGGGACGATGTTATATTTGTTGAGCCTAATTACATTCACACTATTGAAGAACCTGAAGCTGAGATATATGAATCCGCATATTTAACGGATGATGACGTAACAGGCGATGACAGCCGGGAAGATCGGAGTGCGGATGCTTCCGACATTATCGCGGAAGAAGACCTCGAAGATACAGGAGATAAAGATACGGGGGATATACAGCCCGACAGAGCCTGGGAAGGACAGGACCTTACAGATAAACAGTATGCATACGGAGCAGGACCCGGAGGAATAGATATTCCGGATTGGAATTCAGGCAGTGCAAATGCTGAGAATACCGTGGTGGCGGTTGTTGATACGGGTGTTGATTACAACAATCCTGACCTTAAGGATGTGATGTGGGACAAGGGCCTTGAGTATGATGCCCTGGTTAAGCTTGGCGGAGGCAGGTACGGGATCAACCCTCCCGGAACGAAGGAATTCGGTTATTCAACCGACGATCCCTTAGACAGGGTAGGGCACGGTACCCATGTGGCAGGCAGCATAGCCGCAGCGTGGAATGGCTTCGGTGTGAGCGGAGCCGCAAACGGTGCCAGGATAATGGCCCTGAACGTTACCGATTACAGGGGAAGCTTTTTGAATTCGGATCTTGTTAAATGCTATAATTATGTTCTGACCGCGAAAAAGGCAGGCGTAAACGTAGTTGCAGTAAATAATTCCTGGGGCGGTCCGGTTGAAAGCCTGATCTACAGATATGTTGTAAGGGCTCTGGCGGAAGCGGGAGTGGTATCCTGCTTCAGTTCCGGAAACAATAACGAAAATAATGACCTTTACGGAGGGACGAGTGATACGTTCGGTGGTGAGCCCGGCGAGATAACGGTTAATTCAAGCGATGCCCGCGGTAAGAAAAGTGGCTTCTCCAACTGGGGCATACGTTCCACCCATGTCTTCGCACCGGGAACAGAGATCCTCTCCACTTATCCTTCAGGGCTTGGGGATCTGTACGGCGGCATTGCCGCCACCGCCATGGATGCAAACAATGGCGAAATAAAGGATGATTACGAGGACGGAAGCCTTGAAACAGCCTATTTCGGATACAGGCCGGCCGACAACGATAATGAACTGGCAGTATCGGAAAATACCGTTAGCGGGGCGGGTATCGGGAATAAGAGTCTTGTGATCAAGGGTGTGAGCGCCGCCACAACCGATGACGTCGACGTGCTTATCATAAATAAAGAGTCGGATGTGCGCCTCTTCCCGGGCGGTGAATATGAAGCCGTATTAACACATATGGCAACATATCCCAATATTTACCTTAAGCTCTTTGTTAAGACAATCGACGGAGGATACGCATACGCAGGGGGCGGCTACAGTGCAGCCACCTTCAACGAAACGACTATAAGGCTCCCGGACGATACCGATCTTGATGACTTAAGCTTCAAGCTGATGGCAGCCCCGGATGATAAGAGTGAAGAAACATATGACATTTATATAGACGGGATACGGCTTACAGAGGAGACTGAGGGCTCTCCCTATGCAATGATGAGCGGAACCTCCATGGCCTGTCCGGCAGCAACCGGAGCCGTGGCCGTGATCGCGGGACGATACCCCGATGATTCGGCAGCCAAAAGGGCCGCAAGGATACTTGCCGGTGTCAAGTCTAATGAAGCCCTTAAGGATATGTGTATTACCGGCGGCATCGTTAATGTGAGGAATTCACTTGATGAAAGCATGTATACACCTGTTATTCAAAAGGTATGGCTTGATGAGACCGGGACTAAGTTAAATGTTGCGGGATATTTCTTCGGTGAGTCACCTGAATTGCAGCTTGCACAGGCAGAAACGAACCTGGTATCCGTAAACACAGTCACACCGACTCCCGGAAGTGAAGACGGTTATTCCATCCTTAAAACGGACATACCAAAAGGACTTAAGTCGGGCGAGCTGCTTGTTACCGTTACAAACAGCGCTGCATCACAAGGGCGCAGTACAGGAAGGTTATACGCATCGATAGTCCTCCCCGAAACGACAGACGACGGTTACTATACAAGGTTACCCCTTCCTGAAAACAGCGTGATCGGAGAGGCTGTCTTCGGAAACACCTCGGTCTTTGCCATGGGTGCGGTTGACGGACGTATCGTGATCTCCGGAATACTTAATAACCCGGCTGATAAACCCGTAACCTGGATATACAGCATTAGTGAAAACCGGTTTGAACGCTGCCTTATTGGAGATGATGCGATAAAGCCTGCCGGCGGTTTATGCGCATATAATAAGAAGATTGTCTATATTGATGATGAAAGCCTGAAATTCACGATATTTGATCCTGCATCGGGGAAGGTGGTTGATTCCGCCCTGATCGACGGAACTGATTACAGAAATCCCGCGCCGGTATTATACCTTACCCAAAATAATGAGCTTTTGTGTTTCGCAAGGAGTTATGCAGAACCGGATAAGACCAATGTATATCAGATCGATACCGGTTATCTTAGAGGAACCAAGCTGGGCGAGCTTAATGGTGAATTTTATGACAGAGCCATTGCAGGAGAAGCTTCAGACGGTGAGATATATATAACGGACAAAAAACAGGAGAAGCTGGCCCGGTTTAAGATCACGGGAGAAGGATACAGTAAGAAGATCACCGATCCGGGTTATTGTGCTTTGAAATTTAACGGTGATGTACAGGGTCACCGCGAAAAAGCTAACGGCTGTTCCGTAAAGAACGGCTTCATACTGATAAACGCCTGTGAGGTATCGGATAATAACCTGGTCGTTAACGATAACTACTTCCTGGAGCTTCCTTCGGGCGGGGAAGCGGAAAGCCTCACCTATAAGGCAGGTTCGAAAAGGATCGCCCCCCTGAGGCTTTACAACGGTAAATGCGCAGCGTATAAGGGTAAAGTATACATCCTTGGTATGACCTATGATGAGGAATCGGTGTTCTGCTGCATGGATGCAGATACATACGATACGGGGGATGCAGAGGTTCCGAAGCCTAAGGACAGCATTAAGATCACACTTACGGCGCAGAATAACGGCGAAGTACAGCCCGGTAAGAAGATTAAGATAACCGCCATGACCGAGCCTTCCGTACCGGCAGACAGGATTCACTGGTATTCGGATGACGGAAGCTTGGCGACTGTTGATCAGAAGGGAACCGTAACGGGCGTCAGACCCGGTACTGTGTGGATATATGCGGCAGTGGACGCTCCGTTCGGATATAAAAAGGCATGCAGGGTTCAGGTGTATGAACCGACGGCCTCCATTAAGCTGTCAGCTCAAAATGTACGATTGGCTGAGGGCTGCAGGTTCGAAATGACTGCCTATGCCGAGCCTTTTGCCGGTGCTTCACAGCAGTTTGAGTGGGAGGTCAGTGAACCCTCTTCCTGCAGGAACCTTATAAAGGCTACCGAGAACAGAGATAAAAAGGAAAACGATCCAAGAAAGATAGTGCTGTATGCCGGAAATCTTCCTGCAGGAGTTAAGAGCGCTAAGGCCAAGGTCACCTTCCGGGCTCTTGACGGAAGCAATAAGAAGTCCGTCCTGACGGTTACCATATACAAGGCGACCGAAGGCATAACCATCAAAAATGGTTCAAAGGATGTGACGGGTACCCTGCTTACCATGACCGAGAATAAGAGCATGAGCTTAAAGGCAGTCGCAGCTCCTCTAAAGGCTGCGTCAGGATCATTCAACTGGTGGAGTACAGATGCGTCGGTGGCTACCGTGAAGAACGGCAAGATAAAGGCGATGGGACAGGGTTCGGCCCGTATTTATGCGCAGGCCACGGACGGAACCGGCAAGAAGGCCTATTGCACGGTGAACGTCAATGCCCCTGTAAGGAAGGCTGAGCTTAATACTTCCGGAACCATATACCTTGGCAGGGATACATCTTATGATGTGAGCATAAACAGGGTAACACCCGCTGCCTGCAGTACATACAGTGTTTTATGGGTAAGCTCGAATCCGGAGGTTGTGTCCGTACCCTGTAATGAAGAAAACGCGGATCTTGCAAGCATAGATGCCCTCAAGGCAGGAAGTGCCAAGGTATGGGCAGTTATAACAAATGATGCGGAGGGCGGCAGGAAAACCGTAAAGACCAATGCGCTGACCGTCAAGGTAGTGCAGTCGTCAGCAAGCGCAAACAGCGTGGCTATCTTCTCAGGTAAGACGGATATTACCGGTAACACGGAGACGGTTTCCAATGCGGCCGCCAGGGTAGTGGCCGGTAAGACCCTTAAGCTTACGGCAAAGGCTTACGATGATAAGGGTACTAAGCTCAAAAAGCCTTATTACGTATGGACCACAAGCAATCCCGACATTGCCACGGTAGCTGACGGAAAGGTGCAGACATATAAGGAAGGTGCGGTAGATATAGGAGTTCATGTCGTTCCGGCAGACGGTTCGCAGAAATGGGTATCAGAGTACTGTACCATATATGTGTACGAGCCCGTAAAGAGTGTCGGTATAAATTTCGGGACCAGGGACAATGTAGGGCTTATCACGCTTACATCCTCGGTATCTTCGGATGATGCCGTAGAACTTGAAGCCGGCTATACCGTTAAGGCTAAATCAGGCAATGACAGCACCCGCGAAAATAAGGAATTCGAATGGTCAAGCTCCAATCCTGAAGTTCTTGAGTTCTATATAGGTGAACACGGTGGGGCAATGTTCCTGCCGAAAAAGGCAGGAACCGCATTGGTAAGCGTCAGAGCCCTTGACGGCAGTAATAAATCCGCCAAATGTAAGGTAAAGGTTATCAGCAGTGTAACCAAGCTGACGCTTGATATAAGTAACCTTCCGGGGAATGCTTCGGTCAGTGATACGATAGAGTATGAGGGCTCCAAGGATGTGTCGGGGCTTAAGGAAGGCGACAGCTTCACCATCAGGCCTTCCCTGACACCGGCAGGTGCCACGGACAGTAAGGTAGTATACATAAGCAGCGATCCGGCTGCGGTTACCGTAAATGCAAAAGGTAAGGTCAAGGTACTTAAGAAACCGGAAGGAGAGCCGTTTATTACCGTAATGACGGAGGACGGCGGCTTGTGCGCCTACTGTAACCTGAAATAAGATTAAATTGGGAATTGGTGGGAATAATTCCACTCCTTTAAAACAGAAGCTCAAAAGGCTGTAAGATTTGATCTTACAGCCTTTAACTCGTAATAAACAGAAAACCTTTAACGGGCTTTGCTCCTAGAACATTGGTACCGTGTACTCGGAACTGGAATCAAGCCATATCAGGGTCATGAGAGTGGCTGATGATCTTACCGTTGATCAGATGGCCGACTGGGCTGAGATGTCCGGAATAGAGGCAGTGATAATAGACAAGAACACAACAATCCTCGCATTTAAGAAGGATCTTAAGCTCGGCGAGGTATTCTACGGATAATAAATGTTTTTAGATATTTAATGTAACAGGGGACGGTTTATCGCCTTCGGATTTTACCGAAACGATGAACCGTCCCCTGTTATAAATTGTTCTGACGTGATACAATTTAATTATTCAGGATAAGGAAGGGTATTTTGCAGCGGGGCACGAGACCGGCTTAGCCTGCAGCGGTTTCAGACGCGTGATAAAGCAGATTGTCCGATCTTTCTGAAACACACATTTAAGTGTACCTTCCTTATTGAGTATATTTTACATCATACAAAGAACAAAAGCTATGTTTTTATATAAATATATGTGCTGTTCTGAATAGTAACAAAATGTGCAATAATCAGGATGACAGATAAGTAAAACGGGAGAATTACAGTGAAAGTATTGGAAAAGGCCGAATTAATGAAGGTCAGGGAAGAGTTTGTTGCTTACAGTAAAAACAGAAGAAAATATACTGAAGAACAGATGACCGAAATAAATGAATATATAATGAGCGATGAATGCGCGAAAGATATTGAACGGCTTAAGATGGGTGACTACTTTCTTGACTATCCTCAATATCGTCTTATCCCGAAGAATTATAATAAAGAGAAAAGGGCTGTTTACTTTTTTCCTGGCACAGAAGGTTATCTGATGAAACTTATTGCTTTTGCAATGCGGGGTTTGGAAAGTATTTATTCGGATCGTCTGTTTTCGTTCAGGCCTGATAAGACGGGAGGGGATCTGCTGAAGGAGATCAGCCGGGAGAGAAACGTACAGAATATGTATGTGCTTAAGACGGATGTATCGAATTATGTTGGGTCTATCGTTCCCGAACTGGCCATTCCGATGCTTGAAGATGTGTTTATGCCTGATGACCCCGAATTTTTCTCTTTTCTTAAATGGCTTCTTACACGTAATAAAGTCATAGACTTTAACGGACAGATCATAGATCGCTGTCCGGGAGGCATGGGGGGTGTTCCTATTGGGAATTTTCTCATGAATCTTTATCTGCATGAAATGGATGAATATTTTGCTCCCCGGGCATCATTATATGCAAGATACTCGGATGATATTCTGATATGCTCTTACAGCCATGAAGAGATCAGGAAATATGAGGAGAAGTTCTACGAAATCCTTGACCGCCTGAAGCTTACCGTGAATAAGGAGAAAACCAAGATACTGATGCCCGGAGAATCCTTTGATTTGCTGGGGATGGAGCTTGGTGAAGGCAATATAAGGCTGTCCGGGCACAGTATTAAGAAGATAAAGCGAAGGATACGCGGGTATGCTGACAAAGCGCTGATCGGTTGTAACAGAGGCGGGCTTACAAAGGATGAGGCAGCCTGTGATCTTATTATAAGATTCAACCGATATTTTTTTGGAGCCGAAGGAAGCGGCAACCGGATAACGTGGTCCAAATGGGTATTTCCCGTTATTACGGAGGAGGACTGCCTGAAGGAAATAGATAACTATATCCGGGACAGTATCAGATATGTGCTCTATGGCTCGATGAAGAGGCGTAAGAATTCGATTTCATATGAAAAGCTGTCTGAACTGGGGTATAAGACTATTGTATATTACTACCATCATCAGGACAGGATAGAAGAAATACCGAGAGAATTAACGTTGAAACAGCAGGATGATATCTGTAAAGAAACAACAGATGAAGAAAACGGAGGAGATGCGGTGCAATGAGGATTCCGATAGTGATCCAGATGAGACCGGGCGAGAATGGGGCGGCTGCTCTTGGTATGATGCTCGGATATTACAAAAAATTCGTCCCTATTGAAGAATTACGTGAAGTATGCGTGTCATCCCGCAATGGTTCCGACCCTGAGCAGATGTCGGATGCAGCCGGGAGGTACGGACTGGAAGCAGAGACAGAAACCATTTCCGTTGAAGAACTGAAGAGCAGAAAGCTTCCGCTTCTCGTATCCTGGAAAAAGCATTACTGGTGTGTGGTCACTTCGATACATAAGGACATTATTTCCATTGCAGATCCCGCCAGAGGCGAGATCAGAATGACGATGGAGAAGTTCACACAGCTCTACAACGGTACCGTTATCACTCTTAAAAAAGGACAGAATTTCGTGGCAGATGGCAAAAGAGAATCCCTCTATTCCCTTATCAGAGAGAGAATGGAGCATCTGCGCAGGCCGATGACAGTGCTGGTAGTACTTACGCTGGTATGTATTATCTTAAACATCGGTATGGTGAATATCCAGAAGGATATATTGGATACATATTTGAAGTCGAATAGTATTCAGGACATGAGCGCAGGGTATCTGGTTATTCTGATATATATATTGGCTCTTGCTGCGTATTTTCTTTTCAGTCTGGCAAAGACGGGGCTGATCAACAGATCCAGCCGGAATATTTCGGCAGTATCCGGCAGCCGCCTGTTTAAGAAGATATTTGACCAGCCTCTTAAGTTCTTTGAGCAGTACAGTGCGGGAGAGCTGATAGCCAGAATAGAAAATAACATAAGTCTTGATAATTCCATCATGCGATCCCTTGTTCCGCGTACCATTGATGCATTCATGACGGTAGTATATCTGTTGACACTGATGAAATACAACCTGCCGATAGCCCTCGTCTGTTTTGCCGCAATATTTATAAGCCTGGCTGCGACTCTGTATATCCAGGATAAGAACGCTATAGCATCGAGAAGCATGACTACCTCCGGAAATATGCTGAATACGACGATACTGAACGGAATGAGCATGATAGATACCATTAAATCGTCAGGAGCGGAAAGATCCTTCTACAATCTGTGGCGGGAGTCTATGGTACAGGCAAATGAAGGCAAACTGAGGACTCAGTCGATAAACGCGGTACTCAATTTCGTTTCGGGGATGCAGGGATCCGTACTGCAGGGTATACAGCTGTTCATCGGAGCTTATTTTGTCCTGAAGGGTAATTTCACGCTGGGTTCAATGGCACTGTTTCAGGGTATTCTGAATAACATGCTCTCGTCCATGAACAACTGCATGACATCTTTGAATACCTTGCAGACCATGCGGACAAATATAGAGAGAGTCAATGATATCATGAACAGGGATGGCAGACAGCCCATTCCTCTGCCGGAAAGCGAGTATGAGACTGCGGATAAACTTGAAGGACATCTTGTGGCAAGTCATGTCAGTTATCGTTACAACCGGGCAGACCGTCTTGCGGTGGATGATGTAAGTATGGAAGTGAAGCCCGGACAGATGGTAGCCATAGTCGGGAAGACGGGAAGCGGCAAGAGCACAATGCTCAAAATACTTGCGGATCTCTATTCGGCTGAGTCGGGAGAGATACTGTATTCCGGAAGACATCGAGATGAAATACCGGATGTTATCTTTCACTCATCCGTCATGACTGTGGATCAGGACACAATGATGTTCGAGGATTCGGTATATAATAACATACGTATGTGGGATACAACCATCGAGAATTATGAAGTAATACTGGCCGCACGGGATGCACAGATCCATGAGAGAATAGTGCGTAACAGGAAGGATTACGGTGCGATGATAGAGGAGAACGGACGTAATTATTCGGGCGGTGAGCTGCAGAGGCTTGAACTTGCAAGAGCGCTGGCACACGAGCCGACATTACTTTTCCTTGATGAATTCACATCTGCCCTTGATGCCCTGACCGAAGACAGGGTGATCAGATCGATCCGCGACAAGGGAACCACATGTATCATTGTAGCCCACAGACTGTCGACGATAGTAGACTGCGACCGGATATATGTCATGGACAAGGGAAAGATAGTGCAGGAGGGGACACATAAGGAACTGTATGCTCAGGGCGGACTGTACCGCGAGCTGATAGAATCATAGCGGAGAATACCATGGGTCTGTATACAAATAACATAAGGGAAAGAGAAGAAAATAATATAAAGCTTGAGCGCTATGCGGATGATGCTCTTATTTTAAACCGTAAGATGCTACGGGTGGAAGAGGATATTGAAGATGTTCAGACTGCGCTGATCTATATGCTTGAGAGATTCGGTGTTTCAGTTTCGAGGATACCAAGACAGGACACTCTGGAATCACTGTTTGAGACAATGCTCGATCCTC
Organism: Lachnospiraceae bacterium; assembly: GCA_017450065.1. Lineage (GTDB taxonomy): Bacteria > Bacillota > Clostridia > Lachnospirales > Lachnospiraceae > UBA2868. Next base: position 3,866 of record JAFSYI010000058.1, on the reverse strand, counting down.
TCGGAATGATGTATGAGGAGAGGATATCGGTGGCAGAAATGAGCCGTTCCGGCTCGGAGAACCTGCTTGCGTTCAGGGAAGACGGGAAAGCAGTTGTTCTTATGCCCTCCATCCGGGGCTACCGTTTCTACTGTCCTTTCGATTCGAGCGAAGGAATGGCAACGAAACATTATATAGATTCACTTCAGCCCGTCTGCTATACACTGAGCAGACCTCTTGAAGAACGCAGTACTCTGCTGCACACATTTATTTACAATGTTCTTCATACACTGACTCTTTATGATGTTTTGAACCTTGTTATCGCTACAGGGCTTGTTACCGGCTTCGGATACATACTTCCTGTTGTCAGTAAATGGATCTATAACGTGTACATTAAGGGACAGGGGTCGGCCGCAGGATTCAGGCTTGCGTTGATCATATTCCTGACTGTAAGCCTTATAAGGAGAGTGCTGTCACTTGTAAAGAGTGTGATGCTCGCCAGGACAAAGATAAGGGTATCAGCAAGGATGCAGGAGGCTGTAATGGCCAAGATACTGCATCTTCCACAGGAATTCTTCCACTCTACTTCATCGGGAAAGCTGTCCAAAAGGATCACCAACTGCGGAAGACTGTCGGATATTATTGTACAGATAGTCATGGATGTTCTTCTCGATCTGAGTTTTTCGATCGTATACCTGTATCAGATGAACGGTATCGCCCCGGAACTCTTTGCTCCTGCTGTTGTGTTTCTCCTTTTGAAGATAATTGCCGCAATACTGGGGGCGTTAAGCTATGCATACAACGAGGCGGGCATACTTCGGATCGATATGGAAAACAGTGGATTTATGTACTCTGTGATACGCGGAATACAGAAGATCAAAGGCATGGGTTCCGAAAAGGCTGTTTATTCAAAGTGGGCGGATCTGTACCGTAGAAAGCTGGCACTGACTTATCAGCAGCCCTTTTTCCTTAAGTACAACACAGAGATCCTTTCTTCCATCAGCATTGCAACGACTATAGGAATGCTGGGCTTCTCCATGTACAACAGTGGTGTCGACAATGCCAGATATATGACTTTTATGGAATCCTACAGCCTTATCATTGTTGTGGTGTCTTCTCTTACAGATATAATGCAGAATATATTTCTTATGAATATGCTCATTGAGAATGTAAGGCCGGTCTTTGAAGCGGATAATGAAGAGAGTGAAGCACTGGAATATGTAAAAAGACTGAACGGGGATATAAGGGCAGAAAATATCCGGTTTTCCTATAATGATGATCCGAGGGGATGTCTGAAAGGTGTTACACTTGATATAAGGCGCGGGGAGAGAGTGGCGATCGTTGGAGAGAGCGGATGCGGTAAGACCACACTGCTAAAGATACTGCTCGGTATTGAGAGGCCTGAGGAGGGAGAGGTCAGTTATGATGGAAAACCTCTTAATTCACTCAATTTACGATCCTTAAGAAGACGTATCGGTTCGGTATTTCAGTTCAGCAGGGTGTTTCCGGGAACCATTGCGGACAATGTGATGTTCGGTTCCGTAGGAAGCTATGATGAGGATAGGATATGGGAGGCACTTGACAATGCCGCTATCGGAGATTATGTCAGGGGACTTCCGCTGAAGCTTGATACGGAGATATCCGAGTCGGTCAGCAGCGGGCTTTCGGGAGGGCAGAGACAGCGTATACTTCTGGCAAGAGCATTCATGGATAATCCCAGGGTGATTATACTTGATGAGGCAACATCGGCTCTTGACAATATGACTCAGACAGCGGTAATGGAAAACATCCGGAAGATGAAGGTGACCGTGGTAATGGTGGCGCACCGGCTGTCAACGGTAGAGAACTTTGACAGGATAATCATGCTTGAGGATGGTGTGATAGCGGAAGAAGGCAGTTATGAAGAGCTTATGAGGAAGGAGGGTAAATTCGCCGAACTGGTAAGGAAACAGCAGCTTAAATGAAACTCAAATGAAGCGTCCAGATGTATTACACATTGGTACCGTGTACTCGGAACATTTTGTGAGCTATCGTTCGAAACTATTGACAAAAAAGAATTTCTTGTTCTAAACGCAAAAATGCAAAAATGCTGGATTTGACGCAGGTACTGGATAAAGATAATAAATAATATTTTTTTGCAACACAGTTCGTAAAAATGGAAGAATTGTTAGGAATAAAAAGCTGTATAATTCCGCATAAATACTAAACTTCCATCGCTCAAATGCCGATATAAAATATAAGAAAACAGAAGGGAGAACCCTTCGGGACAGGAGGTTCAATGAAAACTTTATATTCAGATCCGTAAAGGTATCGGGACTAAGACACACCTTTGGTTCCGGTACTTTTAGTTAGTCGGGTTTTCGCAAATAATGCTTTCTTAAGAACACAGTGTATGGAAATATCAGTTTATTATGAATTCTATTAGGTACTTAATCTGGATAGCTTATACAATAATATCATATGCAATCGTTACCGGTCTGCAGTATTCCCTCCGTTCTAAACATTCATGGTCTCTTCGGATCGTTGTTGTGCTGCTTAAAGCCATAGCAGCCGTTGCATGCGCATATTTCGTAGTTGCCGTTAACTGCAGGCCGGCATGGAACGGAGCTTTCTTTTTTGCTTCGCTTTATGTGGTTTTGATTGGGGATACAGTGGGAGATATCATCACTTTCCCGTATGAACTGATTAAAAAAACGCAGCCTAACCGCAAGACACAGGCGGTCATCAGAGCAGCCTGTGTATTCCTTTTCTTTCTTTACGGAACTGTAAATATGCAGTTTGTACATGCCAACCATTTAACAGTAACATCCGAAAAACTGAAGGAAGATCACAGGATAGTGTTCATGTCAGACCTTCATGCGGGATCGGCACAAAGTATGGAGACGGTCAGGAATACGATCGGACGCATCGCCGATGAAGATCCGGAGCTTGTTATTCTGGGCGGAGATATTACAGACGAATATACCACTAAAGAGGAAATGGAGCAGGTATATGATCTTATGGGAAGTATCGAGGCTCCGGTTTATTTTATATACGGAAATCATGACAGGCAGCCCGGGTATGAGCTGACAGGCATGGGCAGGACCTATTCCGATATTGAATTTAAAGAATGCCTTCTTAAGAACGGTATCCATATACTTGAGGATGAATGGGTGAGGGTTGATAATGACCTTATCCTGCTCGGAAGGGATGATGTCAGCACCGGAACCGACAGGGTTGAATTAAATAAAATACCTGAATGGCCGGATGATGAGTATGTCATTCTTCTCGATCATTCACCGTATTCTGTTGATGATACGATCGCAACGGATGCCGATCTTGAACTATCCGGACATACACATGCGGGACAGCTGTTTCCCCTGCGGATCATGTATGATCTTACGGGTCATGATGCTTATGGTTTCTACAGGCATGGGAATACGCGGGTTTATGTAAGTGCGGGTGTTGCGGGATGGGCCGTCCCCTTCCGCACGCAGGCAAGGTGTCAATATGATGTGATAGAGCTTAAGTCAACACAGGAGTAATATTGGGAAGAAATATCATGGCAGGAGCAATGCAGGGTATGCTGCATATTGACGGCGATAACATCGTAAGCTGTAAGTCGATGTTAGTAGTATTATGTCTTGCGATCGGCACTATGGCAGGAGAACTTATCGGGATCGAAAAGGGATTTGAAAGATTCGGGGAATGGCTGAAGAAAGTTTGTACAAGCCCACGATTTATGGTATTCTAAAACCGTAGGTCGGGGGCTTTTATGTATCATTTTATAACGTAACGGTAATTGCTTCCGATAACGAGTATAACTGCTCAAACTGGTACATTTATGATCTGTAATGAGTTCGAAAATCATGTGTAAGCATACGAGGGACTATTGATATGGGAACTTA
>JAFSYI010000057.1 GCA_017450065.1 Lachnospiraceae bacterium | reverse complement strand
TTGACGGATATTTACCGACTTCACAGCCTCTTCCTGATGAAAAATCAACCTTTATGCTCTGCCGGTCTGCTCCGATGAATATTTCTTGAATGTTGTCATAATTGGCTATTATCCCCTTGTTTTGGCTTACAATAGTCATTTTTGTATTTCCTCCATGCTAAATTGAGTACCCCATACACAGTTGAGGTTCAGATAGTTGAGGCGCTCCTGCTTTCCTCCGGGCCAGTAATATGGATATGCCGCCCACAAGGGGCGGAGATTAAAGATTTTCGATAATGAAAGCCGGGCGCACGCCACTAGAGTTCGAGGCGTAGTTGCTGACCGCATCGCCGCCCGCGTACACATACGCGAAGGTCGTGGAGTTCACGACATCACGCAGCCACCAGTACGCACGTGATCCGTCCGGATAGGAACATACTCGGTGCTTAGGATCCTTCATGAGTTCCAGCTGTTCATTGAACGGAAGATCCGAACCGAATACCTGCTCCTTACTCAGGAGCCATAGCAGATGATCCGTACCTTCCGGCCTTAACATTCTCTTGATGTACTTCTCCGGGAATGCATCGATAAGCTCTGTGTTGAGCCATGCGCACATATCCGATTCATCAAATCCGCCCTTAGTTGTATTTGTCTCGTTCATGGGCCTACTGCCGACGCAGTTATCTAATACGAACAGGGCCTTGCCGTTTGCGTTCTTATGACAGGTTGCTGTAAACTTGCCGTAACCCTTCAGCTTGATGTTGATCTGATCGCCGATCTTGAAATGCTCGACTTCCATTTTGACTTTTCTAATTGCTTTCACGGTTTTCTCCTTCCTTTTTCTTTTTCCATTCCTCGAACTTCGCCAGGTTGGCCGGATCTGAATAGTATCGCCGGATTGCTCCGAGGAAGGCGTATGATAGATCCTGCTTTGTTGACTTATCTATGGACATTGTTTTCTCCTTTTCCATATAATCACCGTTTCGCAAACGCAACCTTTAGCTTAAAAAAATATCAGCACTCACTCCGTAAGTCTCACATATTTTCTTGATTTGAGGTAATGTGAAATTCTGCTTGCCTGATAATTTCTCGCCGGCATTATTGGGTGCAATATCAAGCAATTCTGCGATGTCCTTGACTTTGATATTATGAGCTGCGCACCATCCTTTGAACTTATTTTCTGCCATCTTGTACCTCCTTTCATCAAGGTTTCGTATTCGCAACCCCTTGACGATACTATATCATGTACGTTTCTAAAATGCAACACTAAATATTGTAAATATAATATTTGGCATGTTATAATATGCGCGAAAGGCGGTGATTATATGGATAAACTCAATATCGGAAGCAGATTAAAAGAGATAAGAAATGATAGAGATCTGTCCTTGGAGATGGTTGCAAAAGATGTCAACCGAATATATGGAACTAAAATCAGTAAAGGTAAATTATCGAAGTGGGAGCATGATGTGAATACTCCGTCATTGAACGATCTTTCGGCACTTGTGAGGTATTACAACATTTCACTTGATTACATAATCGGAACTACCGACAAGAAGACTCCGCCGCATTTATGGTAAGGAGGTGATTCAATGGCCAAAATAGAAAAAACTCGATTCAGGGTAACGGGCACCCAGTATTATGAAAAAGACTTGGTAGAGAAGCTTGGAGAACAGGATCCTGACTATAATTGCAGCGCTGCTGAATTAAAAGAGACATATTATGATGGTGATAAGATTTATGAATACGACTTTTCCGGATTGAAGGCGGAACTGGTACCGGAGCCTGAGAACGAGCATGACAAGAATGCCGTAAAGGTTATCGTCAATGGAGTTCAGGTCGGATATATTAAAAAAGGATCCTGTACACGCATCAAAAACCTGATGGCCTCTCCTGACTTTGCCGGAGTTGAAGTATCTATCTCCGGAGGAAGATACAAATATCTTTGTGGATACGAGGATGATAACGGTAACGAGAAGCTTCGAGTAGAGAAGGACAAGCAGCCTTTTTATGTGGATATAGATATTTTGACCAGGGAGGAGAAAACGGATCCTGTTATACCGGCTCACCCGGCGCCTGCTGCCATAATGTCTCACATTGAGCCTGCTGCCCCCGAAAAGCCCGCTGTAAGTAAGTTTACCAAAATTGTCATCATCGCCGCCATTGTTATTCTGTTATTCCTTTTTATAGCGGCGAGATTGTGAGGTACCTATGAACACAAACATTGAAAACCTCGCTGTAGTGTATGCCAGGTATTCTTCCGCAGGTCAAAAAGAGCAGTCCATCGATGGCCAGCTTGCGGCCGCCTATAGGTATGCTGAGGCGAAGGGATATCAGATCGTCCATGAGTATATTGACCGGGCCATGACCGGAAGGAATGACGACAGGGATGACTTCCAGAGGATGCTATCCGATACAGGTAAGCATCAGTTCTCTGTGATCATCGTATGGAAGGTTGACCGTTTTGGCCGGAACCGCGAAGAGATAACCTTCAACAAATACAGGTGCAAAAAGAACGGCGTGAGGGTGGAATACGTGGCCGAGAATATGCCGGAAGGGCCTGAGAGTGTTATCCTCGAAGCTGTCCTGGAGGGCATGGCCGAATATTATTCCCTGCAGCTGTCTCAGAACGTCAAGCGCGGCCTCTTAGAGAATGCGAAGCATCATAAGGCCGTAAGCGGTACCCCGCCTCTCGGATATAAGCTGACTGAAGATAAACACTTTGAAGTGGATCCCGACACAGCTCCGCTCGTAAGAGTGATCTATGAAAAGTATGCAGCGGGCGAGACTCTTTTTGAAATAATCCGATATCTGAATAATGCCGGATATAAGACTCCGAGAGGGAAGCCCTTCGCACGTACCAGTCTCGACAAGCTGCTCAAGAATGAGAAGTATATCGGTATATACAAATTCAAGGATATTATCTATGATGAGGACGCGGTACCGGCCCTGATCGACAAGGATCTATTCTACAAGGTACAGGATATGCTCGAAAAGAATAAGCGGGCTCCCGTAAAGAATTGGAACTATTCAGACTACCTTCTGACCGGGAAGCTCTTCTGTGGTCACTGTGGCGATCCCATGGTGGGCAAGGCCGGTCATGGTAAATCCGGCCGGAAGTATGATTATTATATCTGCAAAAAGAACGACAAGAAGCCCGTCCGGAAGGAATGGATCGAAGAGACGGTCCTTCAGGAAGTGCATCGGATCCTCGACGATGATGAGATATTCCAGATGATAGTCGATAACACCTGGGAATATTATCTTGAACAGGATACGAAAGAGCATGAGAGGGAAGCGATGCTCAAACAGATCGCGGATATCGAGAAGGGAATCGCTAATCTGTCGAGAGCCGTGGAACAGGGTATGCCCTTTGATGTGGTATCCGGAAGATTGGAAGAACTATCCGGCCAGAAGACAGCCCTGCAGAGGGCTATAGCGGAGCTGGAAATTGAGAGAGGCTTCAAGCTCACCAAAGAGCATATTCAATTCTTTTTAGAAGAATTCCGGAAGATGGATACATCCGACCGGGAGTGCGAGAAGAGACTTATATCGGTCTTCGTGAATGCCATATATGTATATGATGATCATGTAAAAATAGCATTCAACTACAGCGAGGAAGGGCAGCGACGTACAGTATCTTTGCAGGATGTTGAGTGTTCGCATGTTGTACACTCGCCCACGCTTTGCAGGATACATACGAACACCTTATCATGGGTCAAGTTTGTATTTATCATCACCATTAAAGTAGCACCTTAACGGGTGCTGCTTTTGTTTTACATAAAAAAAATGGGCCTACCCTGGCGAGGAGTAGGCCCTTTAGGAGAAAAGAACATGAGATCATAGCTCTATTGTGTATGATAGTTTAATCCATCCGGCTCCGGACTTAAGCTTGCCCCATCCGTTGAGCTCATCCACGATGGTATATACCTGACCACGCTTAACCTGTGTGGTCTTAGGGTACTGGGTGCCGGCTCC
>JAFSYI010000056.1 GCA_017450065.1 Lachnospiraceae bacterium | reverse complement strand
GGACCTACACTGATTTAAGGAGATGGGGTGTATGAAGGATGTTACATTTCCGAATGGTTTTGGGACAACACCAAGAGTCCTTATTGTTGATGATATGATGGTTAACAGGACCATTTTGGCTTCAATGCTTGCTTCACACGGTATAAGTTCAGACCTGGCCGAGTCCGGGCAGGAATGTATAGACCTGTGCAGAGAGAATACATATGCTCTTATTCTTATGGACCACCGCATGCCAGATATGGACGGAGTTGATACGCTTCTTGTTTTAAAGGAGATGTTTAAGGAAACAGGGCATGAGGTTCCGGTAATCTGTCATACGACGGAAGAGGGGAAGAGTTACATCAACCTCTACAAGGCGGCCGGTTTTGCCGATGTTCTGATAAAGCCTATTGATCCGGGTGAGCTTGCGGTTTTGCTGATGAAATACCTTCCTGACCCCGGTGGAGATGACCGGGAGGCGAAGGCAGAGAATGAGGAACAATCACAGCATACAAAGACTGAGATCGGAGTGCTTCCGTCATGGATAAGAGATATTCCGGGTTTAAATACAGCTTCGGGTATAGAACGCTGCGGTACTGCGGAAGATTATATAAGTGCCCTTAAGATTTTTTATGCATCCATCGGGGAGAAGGCCGGTGAAATAGAAAAATACCTGGCAGAGGAGAACTGGGATATGTATTCGGCCAGGATACGTGCGCTTAAGAATCTGGCAGGCCTTATCGGAGCCGAGGAAATAACAGATCGTGCGACCGATCTTGAAGATGCCGTTAAAAATGAGGAATATAAGCTGCTTCCTCCGGGGACCTCTGAGCTCCTTACCTTATATCGATGTATGTTAAGCTCGCTTAAACCGGTTCTTGATCTTGAGGAACCGGGGCAGAAGGAGAATCATAAAGCGACCATGTATGGCGGTGCCTTCGGACACCCTATCCTCTATATCGGAGATGAGAAGGGAATAGTCAGTAAGGGTATCATTAAATGTCTTAATGAGATCGGCTTCAAGGTCATAACCATCAGGGATGAATTACATGAAATAAACCTTCACAGACCTGATGCGGATATGATGCTTTACTATCCGACCGGTGATGTGGTCCATATCAAACATATAAGCGCGCAATTGGCCGAGATAAGCCGTGATGATAACAAGACCCTTTGCTTTGCCGGGGAACCGCTGGATATATCCTCTGCACTTAAGATACATGACAGTAATTTTGTAAGTGCGGTATATCCAAGGCCTGTTGATCATGAGAAGCTTACCGAGGATATGAAGAGGTTTGCCGCAAGGCAAATTGAATACAGCAGGGTTAAGAATGTTCTTATCATAGATGACGATAAGGATTTTTTGAAGATAACAACCGGATGGCTTGCACAGGATTATGACATAGACTGCGCAAGCTCGGACAGGGATGCGATGCATTATCTTGAATATACCGTTCCCGACCTTATAGTTCTGTCGGATGAACTGCATGGCATCAGCGGACTTGAGATAATGAGGCATACCAGAGATAATCCCAGGACGAAGGGGATACCGATAATAATCCTTTCTGAAAAAAATGACAGAGAAAATGTTATGCGAATATTAAAACACAAACCGGACGGCTATCTCCTTAAATCAATGCCGAAGGAATCCCTGTTGGAATCCATAGACCGTTTCTTCGCGGGGAGCATACTGAAGGATCACTGAACCATAACATGGAATGTAGTTCTTTAAGGAAGAACGGATATTATACTTTGCGTTAACGAGTATTTAACAGGAGATCAGGGCATGGATGAGAAAACTTCCGAAAACCGATTTACACAAAGCATTGTTTTCAGGATATCCATATTGTTTGCGGCAGTAGCAGTAGTGGCTATCACAGTGAGCGGAATAGGTATCTTTATGGTACAGGTGGAGCTGTATGAGGATCAGAGCATTATTGAGATGCAGCATATAGGTACCATGCTCCGTGATGAGATCGATGAGGAAGGGGATCTTTTTGTCTCCTATCAGAAATATATGCTGGAGAATAGTGATGCTATCCGGATACCCTTCGATTTCTCACATGACTTTGTAGAGGACAGGGAAGAGGAGTTCGATAAGGTCTTTGCCACCAGTTATCCCGGTATGGTCTTTGGGGAGGATGTGACTTTTGAAGAGCTTCCCGTTGGCATTAAGAATCTGTTCTGCACATATTATCATGCTAAATGGTTCCTGTATTTTGAGGAAATGGCGGATTGGTTTGATGTGCCCTATATTTACTATGTGTATCCGACGGGTGAAGGAACGAATATAACTTATATATTTGATCCTGAACGAACCTATGAGGGTGATGAGAAGTATAACAGGCTCCATCTTTGCGATACCTGTGAAGAGTCCTACGAGGACGGTCCCTATCTGTTTAAGACATGGGAAGCCGGTCATATGCTCGATGCGATGGACTCCTTCGATAACGAATATGGCCGTACATATTCATACTATGTTCCCGTGATCATCAATGAAGAGAAGATAGGACTTGTATGCGTGGATATTGACATAGATTATGTTAACTCGCATATCACACGAAACGTATTTATTCTTGTCCTCCTTACAGGTGCGATCATGCTCGTTGGTCTTGCCCTTCTGGCTTATGTCGTAAACCGGAAATATATATCCAAGCTTGGCAGGATAGCGACCCGGATATCCGATTATTCCATACACAGGGATGTTAATACGGCTGATATTCTCGAAACAAGCATATCGGGCTCCGATGAGATTTCCCACCTGGGAATGCAGATAGCAGATATGATGCGAACACTTGATGCTTATATGAAAACGCTTACCAGAAAGGAAGAAGAGCTTACGCAGAGTCATGAACTTGCAATCAAGGACGCCCTTACCGGTGTGAGAAACAAGTATGGCTATGATGAGGAGCTTAAGCAGATCAAGTGGTCTATTGAAAACGGTATGACGGATATCGGAATTGCCATGATAGATCTTAATAATCTCAAGCTGATCAACGATACCTACGGTCACGAGAAGGGAGATGTTTCCATTCGCAGGCTCTGTCAGGTTATCTGTGAAATATTCAGTCATTCCCCCGTGTTCAGGATAGGGGGAGACGAATTCGTGGTGATACTTGCGGGTAAGAACTTTAAGGACAGAGAGAAGCTGGTTGAAGAATTCTACGATCGGCTTAGCAGCTTTGAAAATGATCCGGAGCTCAAGCCCTGGGAGAAAATATCGGCAGCTCTCGGTGTTGCGGTGTTCGATCCCAGTCTCGATGCGGGGATGGAGAATGTCTTTAAGCGCGCGGACAAGGCCATGTATGAAAAGAAGCGTGAGATGAAGTAAGATCAGCCGATCGCAGTCAACTCTTCGAAAGTCGTATCCAATACCTCACAGAGTTTCTTTAATTCTATATCTGTAACATATCTTTTCTGAGTTTCTATCCGTGTGATTACATTTCTGTCCATATCACACCCGGAAAGCTGTAACAACTTTGCTGTATTGCATTTAAGTCTTAAAAATTGTATAATTAGGTCGGATTTAGGTCTTAAAATATGTAATTTGGTATCAATACAGCCCTTAAAAATTGAAAAAACTCTCTGGAGGTACTATGTATGCAGCGTTTTGCAATGGATAAGCTTGTTGAGTGGAAAAAGAATCCAAATAGAAAACCTTTGGTTATAATGGGGGCTCGCCAGGTTGGTAAAACCTGGCTAATGAAGGAATTTGGAAAACTTTATTATGATAAAGTTGCATATATATCATTCTACAACAATACGTCTATGAGTCGAGTATTTGAGCAGGATTATGATATTAACAGAATTATTTCTGCTATTAATATTGAAGTAGGCTTTACGGTATCTGCAAAGGATACTTTAATTATATTTGATGAAATACAGAATGCGCCAAAAGCATTTGAGTCTTTGAAGTATTTTTGTGAGGATGCACCTGAATATAACGTTATTGTGGCCGGATCCCTTCTGGGAGTAGCCTTGCATGAAGGGGTCTCATATCCGGTCGGTAAAGTAACAACACTCAATCTTTACCCGCTAAATTTTAGAGAGTTTCTGTATGCTGTAGGCGAAAATGGCTTAGCCGATGCGCTTAAGACAAAAGACTATACTTTAATTGATAGCTTTTCTGAGAAATATATCTATCATTTAAAAAACTATATGTACGTAGGTGGAATGCCGGAAGCTGTGAATAGTTTTTTGAACAATAGTGATTATTACGCAGCCAGAGAGATTCAAAAAGAGATTATACTTCAGTATAAAGGGGATTTCGGAAAGCATATTTCTGCTAATGAATTAGTAAGAATTAACATGGTTTGGGATGGCATTCCTATGCAATTAGCCAAAGAAAATAGGAAGTTTTTCTTTGGTCAGATCAAAAAAGGAGCTCGAAGTTCCGAATTTGAAAAAGCTATTCAATGGCTGGTAGATAGTGGTTTGGTATATCGTGTTCACAAAGTAAATGAGCCGCATGTTCCACTTTCTGCATACAAGGAACTCTCATTTTTTAAACTGTTTTTTGTGGATATTGGCTTATTAGGTGCCATGAGTGAATTAGATTTGCATTCTGTTATTGAAGGTAACAGTTTGTTTGTTGAATTTAAAGGTGCTCTTACAGAGCAATATGTTCTTCAACAAATAATCAGTGATACTGAGTATTCACCGTATTACTATGGTACTGAATCAGCTACTTTTGAGCAGGATTTTCTCATTCAAAAGGGTATGGATGCAGTTCCTATTGAAGTGAAAGCAGAAACCAATGTTCGTTCCCAAAGTTTAAAAGCATTTTATGATAAATTCCACCCTGCTACTTCTATAAGATTATCATTACTTAATTATAAAGAACAGGATTGGATGGTTAATATCCCACTTTATGCTGTATGTAATATGTAGCTGTAAAGTTTTTTATTTTGGATAAAGAAGAAGCTGTGATTGCATCCCAGAACTGGCGGCAGACAAGGCAATAATTACTTGTCTGCTCTTTGTTTTATTAGTATTTCTGCAACTATCTCATAACTCAATCTCAAGTGCTATTGGAGTATGATCCTGACGTGCCCCGGAATCCAGCATATCTGACCTTGTAACCTTATCTTTTATCCTGTTACTGACAAGGAAATAGTCAATTCTCCAGCCTGAATTATTGATCTTGCTGGTCTTGATGCGCTGAGCCCACCAGGAGTACACATTTGGAGTGTTGCCATGCAAGTGCCTGAATGTATCAGTGAATCCTGCATTTAAAAGATTGGTAAAACCGGCTCTTTCTTCATCTGTAAAGCCTGCCGACATGTGGTTGCTGTCTGGATTTGCAAGATCTATCTCTTCGTGAGCTACATTATAATCTCCGCAGGATATAACGGGCTTGATTTCATCAAGGGATTTTAGATATTTTGTGTACTGAACGTCCCACTCCTGACGCTCTTTCAGCCTTTTCAGACCATCTCCTGCGTTAGGAGTATATACCAGGTTAAAAAAGAATTTATCATGTTCTAATGTTATCATTCGGCCTTCACTGTCCATGGTATCAGGAGCGCCTATTTCAGGAAAGCTGGCTGTCAACTTGATATCTTTTTTGAATAATGCCATAGTTCCAGCATAACCTTTTCTGGCTGGCTCTCTTGAACTAACATATACATAGTCATAATCAGGAAAATATGCTTTTAAAGCCTCCTCTTGCTTGGCGTTCATGCCATTTTCCGGAAGTTTGGTCTCCTGAATGGCGATAATATCAGGACTATCTTTTGCTATTGTATCAAGAACCTGTCTGCTCAGGTCTGAACGGGGACTTGTGCCTGTAAGAGCGGCGTTTATTGAATCTATATTCCAGGATATAAATTTCATGCGATGACTCCTTTTTCTAATATTGTTACTCATTATTATACATGAAATTTGACTATTCTATGAATCAAATACCATATGGTGCGGTTCAATTGACAAAGAATGCAAATTCCCAGTATATGCATATGCAAAAGCGGAAAATACAGGAAGCGCTTTCCCTGTTAATAAAAAGAAATCCCTCTGCAAGAGCGCAGAGGGAGATCAAACCTTCATATTGAACATAATCCCTGATAGAACTTCCTATCAATTCTAATGTCTGCAGTAGTATTTGGCGGAACTACAATGTCATACTTGTATTTGCCATCTTCCTGAAGACTCCATGTGCATGACACAGTTCCATATATACTGTCATAACTAAATGATGCCCTTGTAAAATGTCCTCCGGGCTTTGGTGCTATACTAAAGTGATTTTCTCCATCCACCTTAATGCCGCACATCTCAGAGAATATCCACTCGCATACAGCTCCCTTTGAATAATGGTTAAGGGACGCAATTCCGCCACCCAGTCCGTTGTCGGAAGTCGGTCCGTTCCAGTCTTCCCAGATAGTAGTTGCACCGATTTTCGGCATATAG
>JAFSYI010000055.1 GCA_017450065.1 Lachnospiraceae bacterium | reverse complement strand
TTGAACTGAAGATTAAAATAAGAAATATTGCTAAAGCCGTTGTCCAGGGCAATATCCATGACAGGTAGATCGGTTTCGTCGAGCTGATGGGCGGCGCTTTGAATACGGTAGTGATTTATATAGTTGATGCAGCTCATGCCAACGTTTTTACGAAAGATGCTCATGAAGTAGCTTTCGCTGAAACCGCAGAGGCTGGCAAGCTCAGAAATGGACAGTTTATCCTGAATATGCTCCGATATGTATTGGAGTACATTTTTTATTTGCTGACGCCCGGATAAACCGGAATCGCTCTCATCAGGAGGTCTGATATAACCCTCTTCAAAAAGGAGAATTATGGTATGCAGCAGGTGCTCGCGGAGACTGAGCTCATAGAGAAAGGGACGGTCTCTAAAGCACTTAAGCGCCTTGAGAAAGGAAGCTTTTATTCTGCCATAGCCCCTATCTTCACGCTTTATGACAGCGGGCATGACGAGCTGCCCCTCTGAGAGAGGACGAAGATATTTGGTGGCAGATAAGTCCTGACCGGCTGCCCCAAGAAAATCAAGACTGAAGACCAGGCTGTCGGAAATGAGGGTTTTTCCCGGGATCTCAGATGCTGAGTGCGTACAAAAAGACGGCACAAGAATGATATCTCCGGGCTGTGCAAGAAAAGTATCCTGCCCAACACGGTAGTCGGATACGCCTTTCCGGACAAGCGTAATCTCCATCTCCTCATGCCAGTGTAAAGCTACCTCACCATAGGATTCAGGGATTATGGAATGATAGCTGTTTACGGGTAAAAAGATATCGCCGTGCTTTGTGTTTTCATGCTCTGAGAGAGTCAGCTTGTGCCTTGCTATTGAGATTTCAGACATTTGATTTGTCATATCAGTGCCCCTTTAAAATAATAGTATTGTGTTAGTATATAGTGCTATTTTGCAAGAAAAAGCATTAATAAGTATAGTATCATGCTATCACAAGGATACAAAACAATAAACTTCAAAATAAGCGAGGAAAGAAAAATGGCAGCAACATGGTTAAAAGATGCAGTTTTTTATGAGATATATCCTCAGTCATTCTATGACACTAACGGAGACGGAATCGGGGATATCAACGGAATAACAGAAAAGCTTGATTATATCAGGAGCCTTGGGTGCAATGCGCTTTGGATAAACCCCTGCTATGATTCACCCTTCAAAGACGCAGGTTATGATGTAAGAGATTATAAAAAGGTTGCTCCGAGATATGGAACAAACGAGGACATTTACAGACTTTTTGAAGAGGCGCATAAAAAAGGTGTAAAGGTCTTGCTTGACCTTGTTCCCGGCCATACATCTGAGGAGCATCCCTGGTTTAGAGAGAGCCAGAAGGCAGAGGAGAATGAATACTCTGACAGATTTATCTGGACAGACTTTTGCTTTAAAGGCGCACCCGGATTCCCTTATGTAGGCGGCGAGAGTGAGAGAAGCGGATGCTATATCCTGAACTTTTTCAAGTGTCAGCCTGCGCTTAATTATGGATTTCTAAACGTTACAGAACCCTGGCAGAAGAGCATCAATTCCCCTGCTGCCATGGCAACAAGAGAAGCGATAAAGGATGTAATGAGATTTTGGCTTTCACACGGCTGCGATGGATTCCGCGTGGACATGGCCGCTTCACTTGTCAAGAATGATGATGAGAAAAAAAGTGGCACAAGCGCTATCTGGAAGGATGTAAGAAGAATGCTTGACCTTGAATTCCCGGAGGCAGCCATGGTTGCTGAATGGAGTGATCCGCCGCTGGCATTAAGAGCAGGATATGACATGGACTTTTGCCTTAATCATCCGGGGGGTGGCTACTCAACACTTATGCGAGACTACTATAATCACGTATATGGAGAGGATCCTGATAAAAATAATGAGGACCACAGCTACTTCAAAAAGGATGCTGGCGGAAACATCAATCGTTTTCTTGACCAGTATATGGCATGGTATGAGGATACCAAGGACGTGGGTTACATGTCACTTATTACCTGTAACCACGACACCTTAAGACCCAGTTATAACCTTGATGAGAGAGAACTTAAGCTTGCGTACGCAACAATTTTCACATTCCCGGGAGTGCCTTTCTTATACTATGGTGACGAGATTGGGATGAAGTATCAGGAGCTTCCTTCAAAGGAGGGAGGATACTACAGAACAGGTTCAAGAACACCTATGCAGTGGAAAAAAGGTGATAACCTTGGCTTCTCAACAGCTGATGCAGAAAAGCTCTATCTGCCTGTAGACAGCGCAGAAGATGCACCTACGGTAGAGATGCAGGAAAATGACAAGGATTCACTTTTAAATACTGTTAGAAGTATTCTGGAGCTACGTCACAATGAGGAGGATCTCAAGGCTGATGCACTGCTTGTGCCTGTATGTACAGAGCCTGACAAGCCGTTTGTATATAAAAGAGGAGAGCTTTTGTGCGCAGTTTATCCTGCAGGTGAAAGTACGGAAGTTGACCTTGGATGTGCTATCAGCGGTGAGGTTATTTTCAAGATTGGTGATGCGTCATTTGCTGATGGAAAGCTTTGCATGGCAGCACAGAGTTTTGCTGTGATCAGAACAAAGTAATAAAGCTACAAAAAATAGCAGCCTGATTCAGGCTGCTCAGACTGTAGGCAAAGTCCGCGGCGATTGCCGCGGATTTTTCTTATGCAAAAGTACCACAAATCCAGTATTCATCTGGGATTAAAGCACTTTTATGGTATAATAGAAGTATCAAAGTTATATTAAGTGTTTTTGCCTGTGTTGTATGGATGGGCAGAATATATCAAAAATAACTATGAGATCCTTCTGGGGTGGATCGAGTACAATATGATCAGATATCTGCAGAAACGCAAGAGGTAGAAATGTTGAGTGGTATAACGTTATTATCCGGAAGGAAGAGTACCTGTCCCTGTGAACAGGTACCTAGATTCAATGAGTTGGAGATGTGTTATAGTGAATTATATCATGAGTTATGGGGGAATGATGAATAGGAAACTAAGAATTGCAAATCTGTTTATTGGTATAATATCAGTGGTTAAGGATATAGTACAACTCTAAAAACAATCGATCCGCTTATAAATAACTATGTTATATAACAATGATATTAAATGCTGAAGGGGGATCTAAGTATGAACTTTGAATTATGGCTGTTTACGATAAAGAGGCTTGGACAGACTATGGATGCTGCCAAAATGATCTTCGATAATCTGTCAGAAGAGGATCAGGAGAAGATACGGAAAGAATACGAGGAATACTTAAATGCAAACCAGTAAGTTACAGCAGAAAACCCGGGGAAAACGTCCCGGGTTTTCTAATTCTGATGACATAGACAAAGAGACAGATCATTCTTCAAAGAAAACGGTACTATAGTTTTGCGAAAGGTTTTGTTTCCGTAGTTACTGACATTTCAGATTTCAGAGACATATCACATATGCAATGAATAGTGACTTTTGCACAAAAAAGTATTATAATCTTTTAAAAATATATCAATTTTGTGAGGTTGCTATGGATCAGATTATTTGTCCCAGGTGTGGAGCAAGCGTACACTGGGATGGTTACAGCAAAATAGTTAAATGTGAGTTCTGTGAGACCGAGTATGCCATGCATCCCAGGGATACCGGAAACAGGATGCGGCAGGGTATGCCCGAATACGGTGATGGGACAGTAGTTCCTATGACCATATATGGTGATCCGATGATCAGGGATCGTATGTTTATGAAAGCATATGTACCTTCCGGATGGAGGATCACTACAGGAACAATAGAACGCTTCGATATGATGGGAACACCTCTTGTTCCCGGATTCCGCCTTGATGCACCGGATAAGAAGACCTTTATCCTTTTCAGAGGAGAAGCCAAGTATAAGCATATAGAACCCGGAATGATGACTCAGCATCTGCAGGACAAGCTTGATTTCGGTACGCATAATCCGGTATCACCATCATTTTACCGCCTTAAAACATATATGAACGCACAGGAATACTGTGACAAAATGGCGGCTGAGGACAGTGGTCTTCCGGGGCTTACATTGTCTGATGAAAAGCGGGCAGACAGCGCCGAACTTGACAGGCAGCAAAAGATAATCGCAAACAACCGACAGGCAGGATTTGCAACTGTTATGCCGGAGTGGATGAGAAGAACATATACGGGAAGAACCGTCAGCGGTGAAGAGATGAAGGTTGTTGCCGAAACACGGATAGTCCTTAATTCAAGAAACCAGTTAGGACAGATGGGTGAATCGCTTAAGGAAAGATCAACAGGCTCCGGCGGAGGATTTCTGAGCGGACTGGTAAACCGGGTAGCCGGTGCTGTTGCTAACAGCATGGATTTCCGTATATGGGAGGTTCAGTATGAACTGGTGATGGTGACACCCGCATCCTGTTATGAGGCAATGCTTAAGGAGTTTGAGCAAGTAGACGAGACCACGGATTATCTGCCGGCAGTACAGCAGATAATTGCGGAAATGAATGCCTTTGTAGAAAGTGAAAAGATGAGAGTGGCCGGAATAGTGAACAACGCTCAGATGCAGATGGCTGCTGAGCGCGCGGCTTCGTGGGACAGAAGAAGCGCTATAATACAGAATACGAACAATTACACCTACAATATCATGCATCAGATGATAAATGACAATGCTGCAAGCCATAACAGAGTTGCCAACCTTAATTCGGAGATGATACGCGGAGTGAACACATATTACGGAAGTGACAGGATTGTTGAGGCTTCAACAATGTATGATCACGTGTATCAGTACGGCCAGGATCCGAATGTATTTGCGGCACAGAGGGGGGATTATTTCACTCCGGGAGTTGATTTTACAGAGCTTAACAGAACAAACGGTGATTATTGAAAGATAAGAAAAAATCCGAAAAAGAAATAAAAATTTCCCATAAAACATGCCCTGTCGGTTCGTATCTATTACATCGGCGGGGGAATGTGACGCTCCGTGGGAAAGGAGGAAATGATTATGTATTATAAAATGATCACTGTCAAAAGAGTTGTATTTACGGCGGCTGTGTTAACTCTGGCATTATCTGTGTGTGGCTGCTCAGCCAGCAGCGGAGATTTACAGGAGAAATCAACAGCAGGAGCAGATTCGGAGAATAAAAAGACAAAAGAGGTTGAAGCAAACGAAACCAAGATGGAACCCGCTCCTTTGGAAGTATGGACTTTTGACGGTATACCGGTAAAGCTGAAGTACAACCGGATGTGGGAATCGGGTCAGTATGCTGAGTGTGATGACGCTGAACTCATATCCGAGATCGTAAATGCGTTGAAAGAACTCAAAGTTGGAAATCCTACCGATATGGCGACAGATGATTTCACCGATATCCTTGATTTTGAATTCGAAGACGGTAGTTTAGGGCGGATAGAAATTGAAAACAAGAGTCTTGTGACAGAAGACGATAAAAGATATGAGATCAGTCATCCGGAAAAACTGGATAGGATAAGGAATCTTCTTGATGAAGTGATCTCGCGATATGATCCGGGTGAATTTAAAGAAGAGAATTTAGAAGCAGATGAAGAAGAACTGTCTGTACTCGAGAAACAGCTTCAGTCGGACAGATATATAGGATTTCTGACAGAGGAGTTTTCAAGTTCCGAAGATATTGTCTGGGATGGGGTTTTCTATATGGGAGCAGGCCTCTATGATGACGAGAAGTATAAGGACGTTCTTGATGATATAAAGGATGCATATTGCGGAGAATCAAAAGACGACAGGGAAATTGCGGATGAATTCGGACTGGATATAATTGACGGAGAAGTGCTTCGTGATTTCGTAAAGGGAACATCAGGAATAGATGTGGCGGATGTCAAAAAGCCGCTTGGACTTAAGTATTTTGAAAAATGGGATATCTATGTACAGTTTAGTGCCAGTGATGCTAACAGCGTGGATATTAAGCTTATCTCGGTAGAAACAGATGATGACGGCATGATGACGATCGAATATGAAAACGCGGGAGAACCATTTATATTAATGCTTAAGAAGAACGGAGATTATCTCCGGTTCATTTCCAATGAGTGGACACCTTCAAAAGGCAGGAGCAAGGCTATTCATGAGATGTATACCAAGGCGATAGCTGAATACAAAGAGGATCCCTTATACCCTATAGAAAAAACGGGATATTACTTCCATGACATAAACGGAGATGGTATAGATGAACTGTTCATTGAAGAAATAAAGGATGGGAAGCATGCCCCCAATATCTTTAAGATATATACGGTAAGAATGGGAAAGCTTGGAAATTATTATGATGTAAAGGGCTCGGATCATGACTGCTTCTATCTTGCAGATGATAATACGATATACGAGCAGATATATTCGGGAGCCGCTCAGACGTATTTTATTCACTGGAAGGATACATCGCAGAACTCGATACCGTGGCTGACCTGTATAGATGTTCTTGTTTTCAATGAAGAAAATGAAGGAGGAGAGGAGCATCCGTGGTATCACGTAACAAATAATCATCCGTATGAAATGGAAGAATATCAGGACAAGATCAGTGAGAAAGAATTCGATGAATGGTATGACGGGATGAATGATTCGCTTGTAAAGAGTATCAGTATTCCGTTATCAGATTGGGAATAGTTGTCGGAAACTTATCTATATCAATCCAGGAGGAAAAAACATGAAATATCGTATATTACTGGCTGCTCTTATTGCAGGTTCAATGGTTCTTGCCGGATGTGAAGGAACAGGGGCTGCAGCTGACGCTATGGATACCACAGCTTGGGAAGGGGAAGATACATCTTCGGAATTCAGCACAGGAGAAGAGAGTAAGGGAGATGATGCTGATGAGACAGCTGAGTCTATTCTTGCGGCACTTGGTTCGAACGATGACACAGATAAGGATTCTTTATTGAATGAAGACGAAGAAGGCTCTGAGAAAATCGGGAATGAAGACAACAGCGATATTGACAGGGATGCAATGAAGGAAGCCTATCTGAATGCTGTGGCGACCTTTAATGATAAGCATATTCTTCCGGACGGTACCGATGTTTCGGATGACCTTCAGCCGCTTGATGAGGATTTCTCCGGAAATAAGTTCGCTGTATATGATGTAGACGGTGACGGTGTGGAGGAGTTGGTTATTTCATTCACAACCACTTACAGTGCCGCTATGCAGGAATGTGCATACGGTTATGATGACAGCACGGGAGAGTTGTATGAAGAGTACAGCGTTTATCCGTACACACAGTACTATAGCTTCGGCTTTCTTAAGGAGATGGATTCCCATAACCAGGGAGTTTCCGGGACCTTTTGGCCGTATACACTCCATAAATACAATCCCGATGAGAAAAAGTACGAAGCTATAGCTTATATCGAGGCGTGGGATGGAAACAGCTATCCCGAGGATATGTCAGGAAACAAATTCCCTTCCGAATATGACAAGGACGGAGACGGGATGTTGTATTACATAACACAGTGCAGTGAACCATATGATCAGATAAATGAAGAGCCCTATGATTATATGGATCTCAGCGACTGGCTTGGCGAAGAGCTGTGTGACAGGAGTGAAGGTTATGCACAGGCTGGATACAGTATCTATCCCACTTGGCAGCATGTTAGCGATAAGACAATCTCCAAATACTCAAAGAGTGATAAATATACGACAGACTGTGATGAGGAATTCTTTACGAAATTCAAGGTAAAGGACATGACCTTCTGGCTTCCCAATGACTTTATAGACAAGGTTTATATTGATAAGTCGGATGATGGTTACATCTTTTATCAGAAGAAAGCAGCAGATGCAGGAAAGGAAGATGATCCGGATGCCGATTATATGTATGGTTTCCTGTTTGACATCACGGCATTGGATGACGAGT
Organism: Lachnospiraceae bacterium; assembly: GCA_017450065.1. GTDB lineage: Bacteria > Bacillota > Clostridia > Lachnospirales > Lachnospiraceae > UBA2868. The sequence continues at coordinate 1,689 of JAFSYI010000055.1, read as the reverse complement.
ATGAGGTTGATTATTCATCGAGCTTTGACTACTATGGCAGCAGTCCTTCCGATGACGGCAAGACAGAGTACTACAATTATGTAGCTTTCACACCTACTGACTGGCCTGCTTACGGTAATAGGGAAAGCGTTGATGAATACAGGGATATAAGCAATCAGTGGAGAAATATAAATGAGGAGATAAAGGACGGTGTTAAGTTCCCGTACCTTCCCAATTACAAGCAGTTTGAAGAGGAATATGAGCAGGAATACGGCCACAGCTTTTGGGACGATTATGATAAGTCTCAGGAAAACAGCAGCGTAAACAGCAAAGCAGATAAAAAAACAGATAGGAAGAAAAGTGATACCGAGAAGGATGGCGAAAATAAGAAAACCAATAAGCCCGGAAGGGATAAGAGCGCTAAGGATTCCGGACTCGATGCCGGTATAGCGGCAGCATATGATGAGATAGCCTCGAAGAAAGAGTATTCATATGATGATGAAAACGGTTCTTTTGCTTTGCATGATCTTAACGCTGATGGAATACCGGAGCTTATAATAGATCCTGACGGTATGTTTGTAAGCGAGAACCTTTATTATACATACGACGGCGGAAAAGCGGTTTCCATAGACGCATCACAGATGGATATACCTGTATACGGTACATTCCTGACTTCATCCAAGTCCGGAACCTTCTGTTTCTATCGCGGTGGCCCGGCAACCTTTGATGAGGATGACAGGGATTTCATGCCTCATATGTATATTGAGTATACTCTGACGAAAGGTAAGGTAAAGGAGGGGGATCATTACACCGGTCTCAACTATGATGATGATGATTCCTGGAAATGCAGCAAGAATGGAAAAGATTGCAGCTATTCAACCTATAACAGGTTTGTAAAATCAATGGACGGAACCGTGGAATTTGTTGATAATACTGCAGCAAACAGACGTGCAAAGGGGCTAGAGTAGTATGCCTGGAAAGGATATCGGGACATCAGGGAACAGAACCCGCCTGTTAATAATATTATTATGTGCCGTTACCGCCTTGCTTGTTCTGCTTATCGTAATAACCGCAGTAGTGATAAAAGGCGACAAAGATCATAACAGCACTACTGCAGAGGGAGAGAGTGGATCAGGAAAGGATGAAGGGGGTAATACCGTGCCCAAAACAAGGGCGGTATCCACAGGTCCCGATTCAGAGATGACAGAGCTTATCATTGAAACGGAGAAATACCTTGAAGAAGTGCTACCCTCTGACGGGGCAGAGGATGAATATGGTCCCGCTGAACTCGGTGCAGTATATGCAAAGGCTTCGGAAGGCGTGAATGAGTATTATAACAACTTTCTTAAGCTTGAGGGTGTGAATGCCAATCTGTATGATGCAGGAAATGAGTATTTTGTTATGCTTACGTCATATCTTTCGGAATATGCCGGGGTTTCGACCTTCTATGCAGAGGTTAATTTGTACAAATGTTGGTTTAAGTAAATATTTTTCCTGCCGGTTATCTGCTTATCTGCCGGTGGGATTTTTTATGTTGCTTTTAAATAAAACACAGCCTCACCATATAATCATGAATTTTGCATCGTTTTATACTATAAAATCCGGCCTACACATCACGCTCTGTCAAGGGCTTGCGCGGACGGCCTCGCCGCTTGGGCTCCTTACGCCTTGACCGATAGTCAGGCCGACATCCCTCCGGGATGGTCACTT
>JAFSYI010000054.1 GCA_017450065.1 Lachnospiraceae bacterium | reverse complement strand
GGTGCGCAGGTAATTCCTCACTCACCAACTTTGAATATGCAAAGTCAGAATTCGGGAAGTTCGGGTATAAGCTGCCCCAGCTGGTTTTCTGGAATGTGTGCAGCCGGAACAGGCAGCAACCCGTTACCATGAACGAGGCAGGTGTGATCCTGGTTTCAGGATGCACGCCCCAGATATTCTCGATGATAGAAAATAATGAGCTCGATCCTTATACATACATGATGAAGGTGGTAAACTCCGAAGATATGAAAGGATCGTAGCATAGGAGGAACCAGGTAGTCATGTTTGAGATAAAAGGAAAAAGAAATACAGCCATATGCTATGCCATGCCTGCATATAGGTATCATAGACTTTGATCTGTTTGACGGTATGAGCGAGTTTTATTCCCGTTACAGGATCAAAAACATCCGAGACGGGCATGTTTATACTGACAAATTTGGGATAAATGTGCTAAACTTAAGATGTATAGATAGTGCGACTGAAGATGATAAAAAGAATGATCTGGATGTATGGGCACGCCTGTTTAAGGCCAAGACCTGGGAGGAAATAAAGATGATCGCCAATCAGTATGATTTCGCTAAAGAGGCGGCAAATTCAATATATGCTGTATCATCGGATGAAGCAATCAGACTACAATGTGAGGCCAGGGAACGCTATGAGCGCGACTGGGCAAGCAGCTACAAAACCGGATTTAAGGCCGGTGTTGAAGAAGGCGTTAAGAAAGGTATTAAACAGGAGAAGGATAATACCGATCGTGAAAAGAAGCGTGCCGATGATGCGGAGCAGAAATGCAGCGAAGCCGAGCAAAAGCTTGATGAAACCTCTAAGCAGCTTGAAGCAGCGCTGAAGGAAATAGAACATCTTAAAGCCGGCGAAGTATAATCATTAAAAGCAGTGGATCGAAACGATCCGCTGCTTTTAAAACCAATATAATTTAAGGGTATTATGCAGCTATATACAGTAGAAGAAATAACAGAAGCCGATTTCGTTTACTATAAAAATGAGAGAAGATACTTCTTCCGAAGAAAGTTATCCTCCTGCACCTAAGGCTAAGGTATTATCCTTTGATAATTTATTCCGATATATAAAAAGTCGGTTCGATGAAACGTTCGGTAGAAAAGCCGTTAGCAATCTGTGAATTTCAACTAACAGTTAAATGACAAAGTGTTTCTGCGGTGTTATGCTATTAAAGTTCCCCAATAATACATGTAGCGCGTGCTCGCGTATCGAGTACAGGAGGAGGAATGTGATGATTTACCGTCCGGAATATGACATGAAGGTTGTTGGACAGAATTTGAAGCGCCTTCGTGTAGCGAAAAACCTCTCCGTAGATGACGTAAGAGAGTATCTTTGCCTTGGATCAGTTCAGGCGATCTACAAATACGAGAAGGGCAAGAGCTATCCCCAGGCAGATACCATGTTCGCATTGATGGAACTTTACGAAGCCAATCTTTACGATATAATCAAGGATCACGAAGAGGACGAACAGTCCTCTTCTGTTCATATTATTGAGTATATGATGGCTGCTTAAGGATACTATTATAAGTGTTTTGAAGGACAGGTATTTATCTGATGATATATTTGAGCAGCTTTAAGGTATCGGAACACCGTGTAAATAATCCCAATCTTTATCCATACAACGTGTTCCGAAACAAAGAGATATATCCTTTTATATTTGCTCCGATAACAATTTTCTATGGTAACAATGGTTGCGGTAAGTCAACTCTTTTAAACCTGGTTGCCAAGAAAATACAGGCAAGGGGATATGAGGACTATACTGTCAGTCAGCTTGGAATAGAGCAATTTGTTTCAGAATGTACGATAAGTTACGGAGAAGATGACTACGGCCATGAGCTGATGATACCTAAAGGTAGTCTTTACTTAAAGAGTGAGGATCTGCTTTATGAGGTGAAAAAGGTTGAACAGGAAAGCGCTCTAGAAAATGGCTATGTTTTCGATGAGATGCGCATCAATAACCTCACAAAGGAGCAAGCAATCCTTAAGCTTCACTCACCGGTCATGAAAGGTGCACCGTCACGGCTTGCATGTATTCAGTTTAACCAGGAGAAATACTCTAATGGTGAAACTGCCATGACTATTCTAGAGAATAGCTTGGAACCTGAAAATCTATATTTGCTTGATGAACCGGAGGTGTCATTGTCCCCGTCTAATCAGGAAAAGCTTACGGAGGAGATCAACAAGCTGGCCCGATTTTTGAACTGTCAATTCATTATAGCGACTCATTCACCGTTTATGCTGGGAACATTAAATGCCCGAATATACAACATGGATGATGAATGTATGGATGTATCAAGATGGCAGGATCTGGAAAATGTACGCTATTTCTACAACTTTTTTAAGAAGCACGAGATTGAATTTGAATAGGAGATATGAATTATGGGAAGAGATGAAAATGTAACAGTATTTAAGGATACGGAGAGATTATGTAAGGACTATTGTTATTCCGATACAGTCATGACGAAAGCAGATTTTGAAGAGTTCAAGCAATTCGTAAATCAGTTTTGACAGATCACTCCCGACTGAAATGTTGGGAGTTTTGCTTATTCAACCATACGTTGAATGACAAAGCCCGTAACCGCAGATAAAATTGTATTGTGGAGGAATTTTGATGATTTACATTACCGGAGATACTCACGGAGAGTTTAAGCATAGATTTAATATGGAAAATTTCCCGGAACAGAAGGAGATGTCCAAGGACGATTATGTGCTGATCTGCGGTGATTTCGGCGGTGTATGGGATGTCGGATGGGAAAGCAAGCATGAAAAGCACTGGCTTGACTGGTTTGAGGAGCGATCTTACACTCTTTTGTTCATTGATGGTAATCATGAGAATATCGACAGGTTGAACGGATACCCAGTGAAGATGTGGCATGGCGGTAAGGTGCATGAGCTTAGACCACATGTCAAGGACGGGGAGCATCAGATTAGCCTTTGCCATTTCCCAATAGTTGAGTGGAACGCTTATTTCCATGAAAGCTATCATATATATGGCCATATCCATAACCGTAAGGACGAGGCGTATGAGGTTATGAAGAAGAAGGATCATGCGCTGAATGCTGGATGTATGATCAACAACTACGCACCTGCATCGTTTAATGAGCTTGTTAGAAATAACGAGGCATTTAAGAAGAACAATATCGGAGGAAGATCGGAGAGCTGATTCAAGAAGGTAGGTGAAGAATATGGCAAAGTTGTTACTCGAAGAAGTAGAAGTATATTCCGAAAAGTATGATATACATGGAACAGTAAGAGATTACGGAATGGTTACGAAGCTGTTTTTTACATATGATGGCAAGGGATTCATTTGTTTGTTGCCAGATGATGCCGGAGACAGGGAATTGGCGGATTTTTGATTTGGAAGAGGTATATCTTTTTTGAAAGAGGTACAGATCATGAAAAAAATTCAAGTAGGTAATGTTTTCTATGAAAATGAAGATACGAAAGCTATTTATGATAATTTTCCGGAATATTTCGATGTGACTAAAGAATATGATTGGCTTGTGAAGTATACGATCTCAAAAAATCCATCTGAGGAGCTGATTCAGGCAATAGAAAACTATTATGCAAAGGTGAAGGAGAAAAACCGTAAACGTGACGAATTTGTATATTCTGTAGCGAAGGAAGTATACGACGGGCTTAGTGATGAGGATAAAGCTTATATTTTTGATCATCCTGACTCTACTGGACATCACTTTGGAATGGGCTTGGGTATCAGGAATAAGTATATTCATGGTCAGAAATTAGATTTTGAGGAAGGGCATCCTGACAATTTGTCATCTGAAATAACGCTAAGAATAGCTTCGATGGTTATTGATTCTTTTGATTACGAGAATCCATTTTACAGAAGCATATATGATGATTTTACTTTTTCACATTTGCGCAGGTTATATAAAGCTCTTATGGGAGATTATCCGGATTCTATTTTAGAGAAGTATGCAGATGAACCTGATAAGTACGAGGCTGCTAAGAAGGCAAAAAAGAAAGTAAGATCTATTGTACTTGATGTGAAGCGGTTCAAAAAGCTAGCTTCGAAATATCAGCTAACTGAAATTCAATATCGGGTATTTAAGGAATTTGTTGATGCGTATAATGCAAAGAACTGGGATATTATTCCATATGATGTGGCAATTCTATGTAGCAGAAAAATGGCTGCAGATGAACGGACAAGATGGCTACAACTAATGGAAGCTGTATTAAAGCAGGCACCGCGCATGGCTCTCGAGATGCCTGCATTTGTGTTCAATCAAAAAGATTCTGTTCTCTTGGCAGTATCAGCAATGGGGATTTCGCTGAAAAGGTTTAAGAGATTCAATGCTGATGAAGACGTGATTATAGCTGCATTACATGATAACGGAGAGGCAATCCGGTATGTAAATAAGGAATTAAGGTACAAGGATGAATATATAAGGCTGGCACTTTCAAGTAAATATGGTGATACATTAAAGATGCGGTGTATGATTCCATACCGGGACAATGAAGAACTGGTGAAGATTGCGCTGGAGGCAAACGGACGGAACATTGAATGGGCATCCGAGAGAATAAAAGATGATTTTGAAATGGCTGCTTTTGCGATCAGAAACCAGAAAGATTATTATCCGGAAAGCACAGTTTGTAATTTGAGTGCAAGATTACGTGACAATTTAGATATCGCATTACTTGATATACGAGAAGGCCATGCATGTATTCGGGACTATTCAAAGAGGTTGCGAGATAATGATGAAGTCGCAAAAGCTTTGTTGGAAACTGAGAAAAGCTGGAAAATCTATCAGATGAGCAAGCGCATTCAAAAACTATATGATCAAGAAGACTGATGAGGTTAAAGAAATTTATCAGCTGTGTTCCCGGCTATCGATCTGGCAAAGACTGCTGATGGAAGGTGGATTCTGATTGAAGTGAATGATGCACAGGAGAGCGGCTTTGTTGGTTTAAACTCTATTTCACTATGGCGAAATGTTGTAGAGGCAGCTCAAGATAGAACCTGGATTCCTGTTGAAGACTTTTTTGAGGAAGGTACCGTTATAATGGCGGGTGATCCGCTGGAAAATCAAAGCCTTATTTCTGTCCCAAAAAAGTCCTTGACTTTTGAACCAGTTTATATCTTCTATGATATCATAGATTTTTTATAATGTCAGCTGTGTTTTGACCTATGGGTCATCTGACAGGATTGATTGAATGTGCCATAAAAAGGCCGGTGCATCAGGGACCTTTTTAATTTACTTAAAAAGATAGTATTGGTATTTTAATCATGATATACTATAGTGAAAGGATTAAAGTCGTTCACTATAAATAAATACAGAGTATTTTGAGCCTGTTCCAAACAGTCAGATATATGGTATTTCGTTGAAAGGGGATGTTATGGGAAGTGGATATGGAGCATTATCAGAAGGTGGTTGACGGAATAGGAGCCATGGCATGCATTGTTTCGGTGGAGGATCTCGGAGACGGAAAGAAGGGTAAATTCAGAATAGTAACAGGGAATAAGGCTTACATTGATTCTATTGAACATCCTGCGCCGGGTACGGAGATGCTGACCGACAGATTTACGCCCAATGCCGAATACACAGATTATCTTACCAGGGATCTTAACTTTGAGGATGCCTGCTACAGTGCGGCAGTGAAGAAGAAATGCCTTCATTCATATGTTCATCCTGACAGGATACCGGTCTGGTTCAATATGACTTTTCTTCCGGTGGAACCAGATATCGGAAATATAAAACACTGTATGTATATCATGGAGATCAATTTCGAGGCAAGTTCCGAAAGAATGTCCAATATATCCGGAGAAAAGGCGTCGGCAGTACTCGAAACCTGTATCAAGCTGAGGGGAACGGGAGATTTCAGGCGTACGATGCAGGAGGTAATAGAGGATATCAGGGAACTGTGCGATGCAGAGCATTGCTGTATCCTGACCATGGATACCTATGAAAGAAAATGCGGTGTTATGTGTGAAGCATTTGCGGAAGGCTCCCCCTTACTTCCCATGGAAACATATCTGGATGACAGCTTCTATGATATTGCGGATTCGTGGGAAGATACGATAGCCGGAAGCAATTGCCTGATCGCCAAGGACGATCAGGATATGGAGGTTGTAAAGGAACGCAATCCTGTCTGGTATGCTTCGTTTACAGGTGCGGGTGCACGCTCGATAGTTCTTTTTCCTTTAAGATCACAGGAGCATCTTCTCGGATATATATGGGTGCTCAATTTTAATGCGGAAAAGGCGATGGATATTAAGGAAATACTGGAGCTGACGACTTTTATCCTTGGTTCTGAGCTGGGTAATTACCTTCTTGTAGACAGGCTTAAGATATTAAGCTCCAGGGATATGCTGACGGGAGTGATGAACCGTAACGAGATGAATAATTATGTAGACAGTCTGTGTGCCGGAGAGAAAACCTTGCCGGATCCGGTGGGAGTGATATTCGCAGATCTGAACGGACTTAAAGCGGTAAATGACCGGGACGGACATGTCGCCGGAGATAATCTTCTGCGTAATGCGGCCAACGCGCTCAGAGAGGTATTTGACGAAAATACCATCTTCAGGGCAGGAGGCGATGAATTCTCGATAATTGTTGAAGGTATGGAAGAAGAGGAGCTCCGTAACAGGGTCGGGCTTATCAGGTCGGCTGAAGAAAAGTATGTTGGTGTTTCGTTTGCACTGGGATACAGCCACGAGCCGGACAGCAGGAATGTCAGAACAGCGTTACGGCATGCCGATGAGAATATGTACGAGGACAAGAGACTGTACTATGAACGTCACCCCGAACGAAAGAGATAACCACAATATTTATAAGAGCACCGGCATGTTGATTCATGTGGCGAGGAGTGTTTTGAGCTGATAATCCGTATGGTTACATAGTCTGATAATCTGACAAAAGATTTTGCATAATGGATATGAAATGAGTCGGGAAGTCTGATTCCGACTCATTTTAATATTCTGTATTGCTGGATCAGATAATTATTGAAATGTCATAATAATAGGAAAAAATATTTTGTTTTATAATTGTCTGATACATCATCGTAAGAATTGTTCCTCATAGACACCGATCTTGATGAATGGGAAAATGGTGTACCTTCAAGGTTCGCACTTTAATACACAGCTCTTACTTGTAAAGAAGTGTTCAATAAGTGGATTTGAGATGTGTTTTTTATAACGTAATTATGTTACAATTTTTATGTATTATGTACAAATTAATTGATTTGCTGTGAGATGACAGTTAACAGCAGCAATAAATTAATATAAAGTAAAAATTTTCTTGAGGAGAAAGCATGAAAAAGATCGGAATAGGATATGAGAACTATAAAGAATTCATAGATCAGGATATGTATTATGTTGATAAGACATTGCTGATAAGGGATGTTATTGAGAAAGGCGGAAAGGTTACGCTTTTTACCCGTCCGAGACGATTTGGGAAGACACTGGCTCTGTCTATGTTGCGAACTTTCTTTGAATGCGAATATGACTATAATGGTAATATTGTAGATAACCGCAGGTATTTCGGGGGAAAGAAGATAATGGAAGCCGGAGATGATATTCTGTCAAGAATGGGAAAGTATCCTGTGGTAAAGCTTTCTCTTAAGTCTGCTAAACAGCCTGATTTCTATGGATCATTTATTCAACTGCGGGATTCTGTCATATCAGAGTTTGGCAGGCATGATTATCTCTCAAATTCTGATAAACTGACGGATGAAGAAAGAAAGAATTTTAACCAATTGCTCAATGGAAGATCAGAGTGGACTGAAAAATCATTACACTTTGACAGTAAAGAGGAAGAAAGGGAAGAGCTGAGGAAAGAACAAAGTAAATATGCAGCTGCACTTCAGATACTTTCAGGATACCTGAAAAAGCATCATGGCACTAACGTTGTGATCCTTCTTGATGAGTATGATGTTCCGCTTGAGAATGCCTATCATAAAGGTTTCTATGAGGAGATGGTCGGATTTGTCCGTTCGTTGTTTGAGTCTGCATTAAAGACCAATGATGCACTTGAACAGGCAGTAGTGACCGGTTGCCTGCGGATCAGTAAGGAAAGTATATTTACCGGGCTTAACAATCTAAAGATCAATTCAATTCAGGATGATGATTTCGCCGAGGATTTTGGATTCACACAGACTGAAACAGAAGAAATGCTGAATGTCTACGGGTTGGCTGAAAAGTTTGAAGAGGCTAAAGACTGGTATGACGGTTATCTGTTCGGGGAAACCGAGATCTATAATCCATGGAGTATAACGAGTTATGTAGACGGAGTAGTGAATGGGGGGCATAGGTTCCCGAAGCCGTACTGGTCCAATACTTCCTCCAATTCAGTGATCAGGGATTTCGTATACAATAATGATGAGAGTGTAAGAGAAGAACTTGATGCTCTTATATCTGGAGGAACGATAGAAAAAAAGATACATGATGATATCACCTATGATGATATACATGAGTCAGAAGATAATCTGTGGAACTTCCTGTTCTTTACGGGGTATATGCGGAAGATATCCGAACGGCAGGTGGATGATGACATATACGTGACCATGTGTATACCAAACAGGGAAATAAGGAGCATATACAGCAATCATATAAGAAAATGGTTTGATGATATAGTGAAGAAAACGGATATAACACCCCTGCATGAGGCGATTCTTAACAGGGATACGGACAGAATTGCAAACTATGTATCGGACCTGTTGGACCAATGCATAAGTACTTTTGACAGTGCTGAGGGGTTCTATCACGGTTTTTTCCTGAGCATTTTGTATGGTATTCCCAGGTATTCTGTAAAGTCTAACCGTGAGTCGGGCATAGGACGGCCGGATATAATACTGTATCCAAACCGCCCGGGTATTCCGGCATATATATTTGAGTGCAAATCCTGCAAGGAATTTTCCGGGATGAAGACAGGGCTTCAGGAAGCGTTCAATCAGATCAGGGACAGGAAATATGTGGATGGTTTACATAATGAAGGCTATGATGAAGTTATAGCATATGGAATATGCTTCTGTAAAAAATCGTGTATTGCAGGATTATATAGCGGATAATACAAAGACTGGGATTTTTCTTGCCATTAAATACAGCTTTTGAAAAAATTTCTTACCACAAAGTAAGCGCTTTCGCATAAAGTGACAGCGTTTTCTTTGTTATTTTTATCAGTTTTGCGGAAATCTTACAGAAATACAGTGATGCTCTGGATAAACTGACAGAAGAAAATAATTTATTAACGGAGGTTATAATTGAGAACAAATTGAGTGTAAAGGTTGAAGAGAAAAGAAAAACAAGACAATTTAAGAATGCCTTAAATAAAAAACAGTCCTGAACCGGGAAAAGGCATTCGGGGAAATGATTTTGGCGGCTTTTGATGTACTGTAATGAGGGGTAGCAATAAGGTTACATGAGAGCACAGGGAACCCCAAAGAAAACAGTGTGAAAGAGCTTGTTTTTCTTTTGAATATTAAGATAGAAGAAGAGAAGTAAATTATACGTTTCAGATTGACAATCTCGACAAATATATCTATAATAATACTGATAAATACAACTATTTATTTGCTGGAGGTGTTAGGATGATTGCAATGCATCACATAAATGAACATATCGTACCAATAACACGTTTTAATAAAGGCGAGGCAAATAAGATATTCGATGAGGTCAGTCGTGACGGATTTCGATATGTAGTAAAGAATAATCAGGTAAAATGCATACTTATCTCTCCGGAGGCTTATGACAAGCTCATTGATGAAATAGAGGATTATTATGATTCAAAGTGGGCAGAAGAGAGGCTTTCTCATAGTGATGAACAGTTATTATCCATGGATGAGATGGCCGGAAAATATAACATAAGCGAAAAAGATTTGGAGAATATTCCTGATGCCGAAATCGAATAAATTCAAGTGGCCTGAAAATGTGTCATTTACACACGACGCTGATAATGATTTTGCTGCTTTGGATAATACACAACGTCTTGTGGTTTTCAAAGCAATAAAAAAAGTAGCATCTAATCCCAAACCCAGGCCCGACGGTTATGGTAAACCCTTGGCTGGGAAACTATCCGGATGCTGTAAGATTAAACTTCGTGATTATGGCATACGCATTATCTATAAATTGGTGCCACCTGATTCCGAAAATATGAATATAATAATTATAGGGATAAGGAGTGATAATGAAGTATATGATATAGCCTTGGATCGAGTATAGTTATTTGATATTTCCCCCGCTGTCATAGGACGGTGGGGTGTATTATTTACACATATCTACACTCTATATATTTCCTATGATAAGATGATATGTATATACGACCTTAAATGTGATGATGTGTTCGGGGGCGTAGCATATAAGACTTGCATCACCCCGGAGGATGAAGCAGATCTTATAGCCACAAAAGAGGAAGGACACAGGCATTAAGACATATTTTTGGCTGCTTTAAATGAAATAAGCATTACTATGCGCAGTCTACCTGCTGTAATGCGGTATATGAGTTGGATCCGGAAATCGGGAAGAGGATAACACGTGGAGAAGATGTAAAAATCCGGCAGGATTATCTCACAAAGGTCTTAGATCGGGGATATACCGTTAAACGTTGCAAAAACTGTGGATTTACTACGGAAGAAGACTTTGATTTCTGTCCAAGCTGTGATTTTACGGTTGACGATATTTTTTTGGTTTGATAAACTGATTCAGTGGGCTGGAAGTAATGCCGGTCCGCTGAATTTTCATTTTAAAGATGTTTTCCTTTAGCAGAGAGAGCACGACATAAAGTCGTGGGCAGTGAGATGAAGAAATCCTGACGGATTTCTTTGATGTCTCAAAGCCGACGGGCTCCCACGACATAAAGTCGTGGGCAGTGAGAAAGGAGGTGGTTTCTATGAAGAAGAGTAAAGTCAAACAGTCATCGGATGTTCCTCATCACGCGACAATAGAAACTACCATCCCACGACATAAAGGAGGATATCGTCATGTCTATGGAAGAGATCAAGGAGCTTATTGACAGCAGGCAGTATACCAGGCTCCGTCAGGAGCTGGCCGAGCTGCAGGAGGCAGATATAGCTGCCGTACTTGAGGAATTACCCAGGGATGAACTGATAAGAGTATTCAGGATTCTGCCGAAAACTATGGCGGCAGATGTATTTGCGTACCTGTCTATAGAAACGGAGCAGATGATAATCACTGCCCTGACAGACCGTGAGGCCGCGAACATCATAAACAACCTGATGGCCGATGATGCAACAGACCTTATGGAGGAGATGCCGGCAGGTGTAGTGAAGAAGCTGCTTGCCAATGCCAGTGCGGAAACAAGAAGGGATATTAATCACCTGTTAAGATATCCGGAGGATTCCGCCGGAAGCATCATGACGGTCGAGTTCGTAGACCTGAAGGTTCATCTGACTGTTGCCCAGGCAATAGAGCGTATACGCAGGACGGGAATAGATAAGGAAACGATCAATATCTGTTATGTGCTGGATACGGAGCGGCATCTTATAGGAACCGTATCATTAAGATATCTGCTTCTTCGCAGGTCGGATGAGGTTATCGGAGACTTCATGAACGATAACATCATCTCCGTAAATACCATGACCGACCAGGAAGAGGTTGCCAGGCTGTTTTCGAAATATGATTTTACGGCCATGCCGGTTGTTGATAACGAGAACAGACTTGTCGGGATCATCACGATCGATGACGTTGTCGACATCATGCAGGAAGAGGCAACGGAGGATATCGAGAAGATGGCGGCCATCCTTCCCACGGATAAGCCGTACATGAAGACCGGTGTATTCGAAACATGGAAGAAGAGGATCCCATGGCTTCTGCTTCTCATGATCTCGGCTACCGTGACAGGCAAGATAATCACGCATTACGAGGATGCGCTGGGGACATATATCGTACTTACGGCCTTTATTCCGATGCTTATGGATACAGGCGGAAATGCGGGAGGGCAGGCTTCGGTTACGATCATCCGTGGTCTGTCGCTTAATGAGATAGAATTCGAAGATATGCTCAGGGTTATATGGAAGGAGGTAAGGGTGGCTGCTCTGTGCGGGATTACCCTGGCGGCCGCCAATTTCGTGAAGATAATGCTTATCGACAGAGTACCGGTAGCGGTGGCGCTGGTCGTATGTCTCACACTCCTTCTTGCAGTGCTTTTTGCCAAGCTCGTAGGCTGTACCCTGCCTATGTTTGCGCAGAAGGTAGGCTTTGACCCTGCGGTTATGGCTTCACCTTTTATTACAACGATAGTCGATGCGCTGTCACTGGCCATATATTTTACTATAGCAACGCATCTGCTGCATATTTAGTATATAACCGTAAACGAAAGAACGGGCCCGATGATATGTTCGCATACTGATCCGGCTCACGGATGAGGATTTATGGTAAAGAAATTAGGATCACATCTAAAAGAATATAAGACTGCAGCTCTTATAACGCCTGTCTGTATGATACTGGAGGTTATTGCGGAGACGATAACACCCCGGCTTATGGGACTGCTTGTGGATAATGGGGTGGAGGCCGGAAATATCGGATATATAGTCAGGATAGGTCTGCTTATGCTTCTGTGTGCCCTCTTTGGTCTGGCAGCAGGTCTGTTCGGAGGCTTTACTGCAGCACGTGCATCCACGGGTTTTGCCAAGAACTTAAGAAAGGCAATGTATGAGAACATACAGACCTTTTCGTTCTCGAATATTGACAAATTTTCGACTGCCGGTCTTATAACCAGACTGACAACCGATGTGACCAATGTCCAGAATGCATTCCAGATGATAATAAGAATGAGCTTTCGTGCGCCGTTCTCGCTTATATTTGCAATGACTGCGGCATTTCTTGTGTCGGCGCGAATAGCCCGTGTTTATCTGATCGCCGTACTTATTCTTGCAGCCGTAATCATTACGATCATGCTGTCTGCGATGAAGAGCTTCCGGCAGGTGTTCAAAAAATATGATGAGCTTAACGAGACCGTTCAGGAAAATGTAAACGCGATCCGAGTGGTCAAGGCATACGTACGCGAGGATTATGAAAAAACCCGCATGTATAAGGCCTGTGAGAATATATATAACCTCTTTGTTAACGCAGAGAGCAAGGTTGTGTTAAACGCGCCTGTCATGATGACCGCTATCTATACCTGCATACTGGTGATAAGCTGGCTGGGTGCACATATGATAGTTAACAGTGAGCTTACAACGGGGGAACTTATGACCCTGCTCACCTACTGTATGAACATCCTGATGAACCTCATGATGCTGTCCATGATCTTTGTCATGGTATCGATAAGCATGGCCAGCGGTGAGAGGATAGTGGAGGTGCTTGATGAAAAGGCTGATATCGTGAATCCCGAATCTCCGGTTACAAAGGTAAACGACGGAAGCATTGAATTCGAGGATGTTGATTTTTCCTATTATAAGGAAAGTGAATCGCCCGTGCTTAAGGATATCACATTAAAGATCAAATCCGGTGAGACCATAGGTATCATAGGCGGAACCGGAAGCGGCAAGACAACACTCGTGAACCTTATCTGCCGCCTGTATGATGTAACCCAGGGAAAAGTTAAGGTCGGAGGCAGGAATGTAAAGGAGTACGATCTTGAAACACTGCGGAATGAGGTGGCGGTGGTACTCCAGAAGAATGTACTGTTTTCAGGGACGATATATGAGAATCTGTGCTGGGGGATAACGGGGGTACCAGGGGACGGTTCTCTGGTACCTCGTTCCTGGGGTACCAGAGAACCGTCCCCTGGTACCCCAAAGGATAACATACCGGAATCGGTTAAAGAGGAATGCCGCCGTGCCTGCCGTCTGGCGTGTGCGGATGAATTCATAGAGCGTATGCCGGATAAGTATGACACCTATATAGAACAGGGCGGTACCAATGTATCGGGCGGTCAGAAGCAGAGGCTCTGTATCGCAAGAGCGCTGCTTAAGAAACCTAAGATACTGATACTGGATGACAGCACCAGTGCCGTGGATACGGCAACGGATGCAAGGATCCGGCATGCCTTCTATGAAGAAATCCCCGATACTACCAAGATAATAATAGCCCAGCGTGTATCCTCGGTAATGGATGCGGACAGGATAATAGTTATGGATGACGGACGTATCAACGGCATCGGAACTCATGAAGAGCTGTTAAATAGCAATGATATTTATCATGATGTATATGAGAGTCAGACAGGCGAGCGTGATTTCGACAAGCCTGAGTCGGATGCTCCTTCCACAGATCCGCAGACCGGTATAATGGATGAAACCTATACGGTTTACCGGGAGGATGAGGAATACACTGCCGCGGAAAATAATAAGAAGGATTCCGAAACAGATAAGGAAAGCGGGGTGAGTGAGAATGGCTGAATCAAAACCCCGTGAGGTGAAGATGGGAAGAGGCGCAAGAGGTATGGGACCCAAACCCAGGCTTGAGAATCCCGGAAAGATATTTAAACGTCTTATAGCCATAAGCTTCGGACATTATAAGCTCCGGATAGTATTTGTTGTGATCGGGATAATCACATCTGTTCTGTGCACCGTACGCGGAACTCTGTTTATGAAAGAACTTGTGGATGTTTACATTCTGCCTCTTATCGGAAGTACGGATCCTGATTATATCCCGCTCAGGAACGCGATAACAAAGATGGCGGTCATCTACGCATGCGGAATACTGTCCACCTTTATGTACAATAAGCTGATGATCTACGTATCGCAGGGATCGCTTCGCAGGATAAGGACTACGCTGTTTGAACGGATGGAGAATCTTCCGATAAAGTATTTCGATACGCACAGTCACGGCGATATCATGTCGGTATATACCAATGACGTTGATACTCTCCGTCAGGTTATCAGCCAGACAATGCCTCAGCTTCTTAATTCGTTTATAACGGTTGTAAGTATCCTTGCAAGTATGATAGCCCTGAGCTTTCCGCTTACGCTTGTGACTCTTTCGATGGTAGCCGTCATGATGTTCGCAAGCAGAAAGGTTGTTGGAAAGAGTTCGCAGTTTTTTGTGAAGCAGCAGGGTGAGCTCGGAGCACTCAACGGCTATATTGAGGAAATGATAGAGGGACAGAAGGTAATAAAGGTATTCTGTCATGAAGATGAAGCGAAGAATGATTTTAACAGACTTAATGAGAATCTGTTCCACAGTGCCGACAACGCTAATAAATACGTAAATGTGATGGGTCCGATAAATGCACAGCTTGGTAATGTGAGCTATGTACTGGTGGCGATAGTCGGAGCCATACTGGCAATAGGAAATATCGGAGGTTTTACGCTCGGATCCCTTGCAAGCTTTCTTACTTTTAACAGGAATCTCAATATGCCCATTAACCAGATAAGCCAGCAGTTCAACACCGTTGTCATGGCATTGGCCGGAGCGGACAGGGTATTTAAGCTCATGGATGAGGAGCCCGAGGTGGATGAGGGATACGTAATGCTCGTAAATGCACGGAAGGATGAGCAGGGCAATATAACCGAGTCGGATGAGAGGACAGGCATGTGGGCATGGAAGCATTATCACAGGGCTGACGATACGACAACCTATGTTGAGCTAAAGGGTGATGTTGTGTTCAATGATGTGGACTTTGGCTATACCGATGAGAAAATAGTGCTGCATAACGTGGATATTTCTGCGACTCCGGGCATGAAGATCGCCTTTGTCGGCTCGACCGGAGCGGGGAAGACCACGATAACCAATCTTATCAACCGCTTCTATGATATTCAGGATGGCAAGATAAGATATGACGGCATAAATATAAATAAGATAAAGAAAGCAGACCTGAGAAGGTCGCTCGGTATCGTGCTGCAGGATACCCATCTGTTTTCCGGTACCATCAGGGACAACATAAGATACGGTAAGCTGGATGCAACGGATGATGAGATAGTAGCAGCTGCAAAGCTTGCAAATGCCCATACGTTCATACGCCATCTGCCTCAGGGATATGATACCGTGATCACAGGCAACGGAGGATCCTTAAGCCAGGGACAGAGACAGCTCCTTGCGATAGCAAGAGCCGCCATTGCCGATCCGCCCGTACTTATTCTGGACGAGGCCACAAGCTCCATCGATACACGTACGGAGAAGCTGATCCAGCAGGGGATGGATAAGCTGATGAAGGGCAGGACGACCTTTGTTATTGCCCACCGCCTGTCCACGATCAGAAACAGTGACTGCATAATGGTTCTCGAACAGGGCAGGATAATAGAGAGAGGAACTCATGACGAACTGCTTGCCCAGAAGGGAAAATATTATCATCTCTATACGGGAAATAAAATAGCTTAAAAATTTAAGTGTATTTATTCGGGATTTGTGTTATACTGTGTGTGTATTGCTAAGGCAGATACGCCATTATGGATTTTCGGTGCGCTTTAATAATGCATAACGGTGAAACGGGCCGCATGGAAGATGAAATGCAATACTGTTAAATGTAATAAAAGCATTAATATATTTAATTAAGGAGAGACAAAAATGACGATCAACAAGAATTTAGAGGGAAGCAAGTTAACAGTAGCGGTAGAGGGACGTCTTGATACGACGACAGCTCCTCAGCTTGAAGAGGAATTCAAGAACTCTCTTGAAGGAGTTGAGGATCTTGTCCTTGATTTCAGTAAGCTTGATTACATTTCATCAGCAGGACTCAGAGTTCTTCTGTCAGCTCAGAAGCAGATGAATAAGGTAGGCAAGATGACTCTTACAGGAGTAAGCCCTGAGATAATGGAGATATTTGAGGTTACCGGTTTCTCGGATATTCTGACTTTTGCGTAATTTGCCTGCCTATATAAACTGTATGACAGATAATAATCTTACAGGAGAGCTGCCGGAGTGAAAGAATTAACACTAAAGGCTGATGTTAAGAATATACCTGTAGTTACCGATTTCGTTAATGAAGCACTGGAAGAAGCTGAATGTCCCATAAAGATACAGATGCAGATTGATGTTGTATTGGATGAGATATTTGCCAACATAGCCTTATACGCATACGAAAACAGCGAAGGAGATGCTACGGTCTGCGTTGATGTCAGCGATGAACCCAAGGTGATTTCAATAACATTTAAGGACAGGGGAATGCCGTTTGACCCCCTCAGCAGGGAAGACCCTGACGTGACACTGTCGGTTGAGGACAGAAAGATAGGCGGTCTGGGTATTTTCATGGTCAAAAAGATGATGGATGAGGTAGTGTACAGATATGAGGACGGCATGAATGTGCTGACCGTCAGAAAGAAGATGTGATTTAACGCTAAAGAGGAGGATGGATATTCTCCTCTTTATAGATGATACAGAGGATAAATGCGTATGGAACGGTACAAGCAGGAATTTGTTGAATTCATGGTGGAATGCAAGGTCCTTAAATTCGGTGATTTTACTCTTAAGAGCGGAAGAAAATCACCATTTTTCATGAATGCCGGTGCATATGTTACCGGAACACAGTTAAGAAAGCTCGGAGAGTATTACGCAAGAGCCATTCATGATAATTTCGGGTTGGATTTTGATGTTATCTTCGGACCGGCATATAAGGGGATACCACTGTCGGTGGCAACATCGATGGCTATCAGCGAGCTCTACGGAAAGGATGTCCGTTACTGCTCCAACCGCAAGGAGATCAAGGATCACGGCGATACCGGAATACTGCTCGGCTCTAAGCTGAATGACGGCGACAGGGTGATAATGATCGAGGATGTGACTACATCCGGGAAATCAATAGAGGAGACCTGTCCGATCCTTAAAGCACAGGCAGATGTTAAGATATGCGGACTCATTGTTTCGCTGAACCGCATGGAGGTAGGTCTGGGCGGTAAGCTGAGCGCTCTTGATGAGATACGTGAAAAATACGGCATTGAAACCAGGGCAATAGTAAACATGAGCGAAGTAACGGAATGCCTTTATAATAAACCTGTCGGTGGGGAAATTGTGATAGATGATACGATAAAGGAAGCGCTTGACAGGTATTACAGTGAGTACGGAGTGAAGTAATGCCCAGACCCAAAAAGATCAGGAAGAAAAAAAGCTTCATGTTTACTTCCAGGCATTATTCAATGCAAAGCATTGTTTCCGTAGCTGTGGGATTATGCTCGCTGGCGGGATTTATAGGGGCTGTATTCATGGCTTTTGGCGAGAAGGGAAGTCCGCCCGTGCATCTTGGAGGCGTGGGACTGTTCGGAATGCTGGGCAATATTGTGGGAGCGCTTGCGGCGCTCGGCTGTTTTAATGAGAGAGATATCTACAAATGGGTTGCATATTCCGGCATGGGGATCAATATGCTTGGAATGATTTTGTGGACAGTTACTATATTCTGGGGTATATAAAGGGGATGACACGTGGACACGGACAGTGAAGAGTCCGGAATCTGGGAGAATGGGAAGATAAACAGACAGTATGACCGATACAAGATATGAACTTGTTACCGTAAGAATCAGAGAGATCAAAGAAGAAAAAGCGGTGGGGGAGCCTTTCTGTACGTTTTTCAGTAAGGCTGCCTCATTTCTTGTGATGCTTGATGATGTATATAAGAAGGCTGCCGCCGGAGAAATAAGAACGCTTGGATTAAATGCTCTCAAAGACCTGAATACAGCTCTTTATGAGGATATTCTGGGTGAGAATTACGAAAGGAGCTATACAAATCCCGGATATTTTGCGGAGCTTGTGAGAGAGGCAGGTTATGATACACTTCTGGCTCAGTATCTGTGCTTTCTGTATACGGAGATGAGAGCTCTGATCCCATATGCGTTTGAAGCGGATGAGGATATACTTACCCTTTATATGGAACTCTTTGTAGAGATATACTGCTGTTTTGTTTTTGCATATGAGCAGAAGAAAGGTGAGGTACCTGAAAGCAGTGAGATAAGACAGTGCCTTTACTGGTTTGAGAGAGATAACTGCGAGATAGTCGTATCGCGAAGAGTGAGAGAGCAGCTTGATCCGTCCTGCAGCTTTGCGACGGATATCATCAGGAAGTGTGATCTTACCGATCTTAAGTATCTGTATTATTACGGAGAGTATATAACGGAGACGGAGATAAGGCTTGCCGGATTTTTAAACAGTCTTCCCGATGAAGATGTATTAAGCATGGCAAGAACTTATACACAGGGATATATACTGGGATTTGAAAAAACCGGAAAAGATATTTCAAAAAAGAAAACGGTTAACATAAGATATCCTGTGGGCTTCGAAAGGATGATCAGGTTCGCGATAGAAATGTTTGAAGAAGCCGGGCTTAAGCCGGTAATATACAGAGCGGCAACACTGTCAATAAATAAGCGCGGGCAGAGCAGGACAGGTTATTACGGAGCCATACCGAACAGGCAGTATGATTACGATCACCGTGAAGATGCGGCAGTATATCTCGATAATGATTATGTAAACCGGAAGCTCGGAGTGTTAAGAGCGGCCTATGAGGATAACAGGGAGCTGGCGGCTACACACGGGGGACCTGCGGTCGTAGAGGATTTCGGGGAGTCCCCCTTTCTTCCTGAAAAGAACAAGGAAGCTGCCGCTTTTTCTGATAAACAGCGAAGGCTGATGGTTAAATATGAGGAGAAATCAGGCATACTGACCAATGAATTCATTCCGGGAAAGGAACGCAGCTTTACGATAATCGCCTTTCCAAAGCCGTGTATCGGTAAGGACTTTGAAGAAATATTCAGGGAGACCGTTAAGCTGAACACTCTTGATTATGTGCGGTATGAAAACATGCAGCAGATCATTATTGATGTACTGGATAAGGCAAGCTTTATAAGGATTGCCGGAAAGAACGGCAACGTGACGGAGATGATAGTTGCCCTGAATGAGCTTAAGGATCCGGAGCATGAAACGAATTTTGAGAACTGTGTGGCCGATGTCAATATTCCGGTCGGAGAGGTGTTTACAACCCCCAGGCTTACGGGAACGGCAGGTGTCCTGCATGTACCTCAGGTTTACCTTAACGGACTGAAATATATAGACTTAAAGCTTGAATTCTCGGCAGGTGTCATCGTACATTATTCATGCAGGAATTTCGATGACGAAGCCCTTAATAAGAAGTACATAGAAGATAATCTGCTGGAGCATCATAAGACTCTCCCGCTGGGAGAATTTGCGATAGGTACCAATACCACGGCATACAGAATGGCAAGGGATTACGGTATCGAAAAGCTGCTGCCCATACTGATCGGAGAAAAGACCGGGCCGCATTTCGCAGTAGGAGATACCTGTTACAGCTATGAAGAAGATATTATAACCTACAATCCGGACGGCAAGGCAATAGTGGCGCGCTCTAACGATTATGCCGATCTCAGAAAAACGGATCCGGAGAGAGCATATTTCCACTGTCATACGGATATAACCATTCCGTATGATGAGATTGAGGGAATATACGCCATTGCGATGGATGGCAGCCAGACAGCAATAATAGAGAACGGTTTGTTTGTTCTTGACGGACTCTCTGAGCTGAATGCTCCGCTTGTTTAATGATTTTCTCTGTTCATAATCCGGATAATGGAGTACAATTACATAGAAAATGTTTAGATGCAGTACATTTATATATAAAGAATAAGGAGGCTATCATGGCAAAGGTAGGTATTTTAATGGGAAGCGATTCCGACATGCCTGTAATGAGTAAGGCTGCGGAGATCCTCGATCAGTTCGGGGTGGATTACGAAATGACGATCATTTCGGCACACAGGGAGGCTGAACAGTTCTTCGAGTATGCCAGATCCGCCGAAGAAAGAGGGTATAAGGTAATAATAGCGGGTGCGGGAATGGCAGCTCATCTTCCCGGTATGTGCGCCTCACTGTTCCCTCTTCCGGTGATCGGAATCCCGATGCATACAGCGTCTCTCGGAGGACGCGATTCTCTGTATTCGATCGTGCAGATGCCGGCAGGCGTTCCTGTTGCGACTGTTGCGATAAACGGTGGTGCCAATGCCGGACTTCTGGCAATAAGGATGCTTGCCATGTCAGACAGTGTGCTGCTTGAAAAGCTTAAGGATTACAGGGAAGACCTCGGACACGCGGTTGAGGAGAAGGCCAAGAAGCTTGATAAGATAGGATACAGGGAGTATCTTGCGTCGATGAAGAAATAACTCTGTGTAACAGAAAACGCGATCATTACACAAAAAGGAGAATAAACATGGATTATAAGAGCGCCGGTGTTGACATTGAAGCAGGTTACAAGGCTGTTGAACTTATGAAGGAACATGTTAAGACAACCATGCGTCCGGAGGTCCTTTCGGGCCTTGGAGGATTCTCGGGTGCATTTTCACTTGACGGATTCAAGGATATGGAAAGTCCTACGCTTGTTTCGGGAACTGACGGAGTGGGGACCAAGCTCAAGCTTGCATTCCTACTTGATAAACATGATACGATTGGTATAGACTGCGTTGCCATGTGCGTAAATGATATTGCGTGTGCAGGCGGTGAACCGCTGTTTTTTCTCGATTATATAGCATGCGGGAAGAATGAACCCGAGAAAATAGCATCCATAGTGAAAGGAGTCGCAGAGGGCTGCCGTCAGGCAGGCTGTGCACTGATCGGAGGTGAAACCGCCGAAATGCCCGGCTTCTATCCGGAGGATGAATATGATCTTGCCGGTTTTGCAGTGGGAATAGTGGACCGGAAGAAGCTCATATCGGGCGACAGTATTAAGGAAGGCGACGTCATAATAGGAATGGCTTCATCCGGTGTGCACAGTAACGGCTATTCTCTGGTACGCAAGGTCTTTCCGATGCGGGAATCATGTATGATGGAACAGGTTTCATCTCTTGGCATGACACTCGGGGAGGCGCTTCTTACACCGACGAAGATATATGTTAAGGCCCTTAATGAGATTAAGAACTCCGGTATTACGGTCAAGGGTTGCAGCCATATCACGGGTGGAGGCTTC
The DNA here is from genome assembly GCA_017450065.1 of Lachnospiraceae bacterium. Taxonomy (GTDB): domain Bacteria; phylum Bacillota; class Clostridia; order Lachnospirales; family Lachnospiraceae; genus UBA2868. The sequence continues at coordinate 65,540 of JAFSYI010000054.1, read as the reverse complement.
TATGAGAATATCCCCAGGATGCTGCCTGATGGTATGAGGGCAGTCATTAAGAAGGATTCCTATGACATGCCTCCGATATTTAATCTTATTAAGACAAGTGGAAACATTGCGGAAGAAATGATGTACAATACCTACAACATGGGTATCGGTATGATGCTCGCTGTAGATCCCGCCGATGCCGATGAGACAATGAAGGCAATAGACAGGGCGGGAGAAACACCGTATAAGGTAGGTCATGTGGAAGCCGGTAAGAAGGGTGTGACTCTTATATAGAAGATCCGGAGGATGAACAGATATGCTTAATATAGCGGTTCTTGTTTCGGGAGGCGGTACAAACCTCCAGGCGATAATAGATTCGATAGAGAGCGGTAAGCTTGATAACGTCCGTATAGTTAAAGTCATAAGCAATAAGGAAGGCGCATATGCGCTGGAGAGGGCTGCAAAGCACGGGATAGAAGGTGTCTGTATAAGTCCCGGATCATATGAGGACAGGGCAGACTACTTTGAGGCGCTCTCAAAGGAACTTAAAAATGCCGGAACAGAGCTGATAGTGCTTGCAGGTTTCCTTGTTGTCCTGTCGCCCGGTTTTGTCAGGGAATGGCAGGGAAGGATAATAAATATACATCCTTCTCTTATCCCGTCCTTCTGTGGTGACGGCTATTATGGACTGAAGGTTCATGAAAAGGCTCTTGAAAGAGGCGTTAAGGTAACCGGAGCCACCGTGCATTTTGTGGATGAGGGGACCGATACCGGCCCGATCATTCTGCAGAAGGCTGTAAACGTAGAGGACGGCGACACGCCTGAAATCCTGCAGAAGAGAGTGATGGAACAGGCGGAGTGGATAATACTCCCGCAGGCTATCCGCATGATAGCAGATGGAAGAATTAAGACAGGCTGAGACGATGTCATCAAAAACAGAAAAAGGAGATAAGTATGAAGGTACTTGTGGTTGGAAGCGGCGGACGGGAGCATGCGCTTGTAACGTGTATAGCTAAGAGTCCACGTGTGGATAAGATATACTGCGCTCCCGGGAATGCGGGAATAGCGAAGCTTGCCGAGTGTGTGGACATAGGAGTTATGGAGTTCGACAGACTTACGGATTTCGCTCTTAAGGAGGAGATAGATCTGACTGTAGTGGCTCCGGACGATCCCCTGGTCGCAGGTGCGGTTGATGCTTTTGAAGCCAAAGGACTCAGGGCTTTCGGACCGCGTGCGAATGCGGCTGTATTGGAGGGCAGCAAGGCTTTCTCCAAGGATCTTATGAAGAAATACAAAATACCTACTGCCGCTTATGAGAATTTCGATAATGCAGATGATGCCCTTAAATATCTTGAGACGGCAAGAATGCCGATAGTTCTTAAGGCTGACGGTCTTGCGCTCGGAAAGGGTGTTCTCATATGCAACACCCTTGAGGAAGCGAAGGAGGGCGTTAAGTCGATAATGCTTGATAAGAAGTTTGGAAACGCAGGGAACAGGATGGTCATAGAGGAATTTATGACAGGCCGAGAAGTATCCGTGCTTACATTTGTCGACGGTAAGACTGTACGCCCCATGACATCGGCTCAGGATCATAAGAGAGCCGGCGACGGAGATACAGGCCTTAATACCGGAGGTATGGGAACCTTCTCTCCCAGTCCGTTCTATACAAAGGAAGTGGATGAGTTCTGCATGAAGAATATTTATCAGCCTACGGTAGATGCAATGACCGCAGAGGGAAGACCCTTTAAGGGAGTTATATTTTTTGGACTTATGTTAACCGATGACGGACCGAAGGTACTTGAATACAACGCTCGTTTCGGAGATCCCGAAGCACAGGTGGTCCTTCCGAGGATGAACAATGATATCATAGATGTAATGGAGGCCTGTATAGACGGAAGGCTTGATGAGACAGAACTTGATTTTAACGATAATGCGGCTGTCTGCGTAGTGCTTGCTTCCGAAGGCTATCCGGTTAAGTATGAAAAGGGTTTTGAGATAAGAGGACTGGACCGTTTTGAAGGACAGGATTCTTATTACTGCTTCCATGCAGGAACAAAACTTAAGGATGGAAAGATCGTAACGAACGGAGGAAGGGTACTCGGAGTAACGGCTCTTGGTGATGATCTTAAGCAGGCAAGGAGCAACGCATACGAAGCGGTTAAGTGGATCGATTTTGATAATAAATACTGCCGCAGCGATATAGGGAAGGCGATCGATGAAGCATGACCGGGAGAAATTTGACCGGTATGGTCGACATAAAATCCCCTGAATCAAGCGCTATAACCCGTAGAAAATAATAAAAAAACGAAATAGCAAATGTGTAGGAAAAGCCCGTATTTACGGGCTTTTCTTTGCTGTTACGAAAATGACAATGTAATAAATCCGAAACAATTTTAAGATAATGGTTGACATAAACGAGGCCAGGTTGTATTATATGAAGCGAGGGAAAATGAATAATGCAGAAGGGGCCATGACTTAATTGGTCAATCTACAGTATTCGAAACATATATACTGAAAGGGGAATCGGTATATCATGCGTTCTTATACGTGTGCGAATAGAATGCGGTCTGAGGGTGGCCGCATGCTACGCTATCTCATGTTGCCTGCGTTAACCGTAACAATGGTTTTGGCAGGTTCACATTCTACATATGCATATACTGCGGTGAAAGGAACCGTGACGTGCTCGAGCGGAAAGGTAAGGAAGGATGCATCGACGAATTCTTCCTTTGCCTTTGGGGTGCGAAAGGATGAAACGGTTACCGTGATCGATGAGAAGAAGGGAGCTGACGGCAAGCTCTGGTATCAGATCAGGATAGGAGAAAGCACCGGGTATATAAGATCGGATCTGATCAGTAAATCCAAAGAGAAGGTTGCAGTGAATAATACGGACAGCAAGAAGGATACGGCTGCTGCGACAACCGCGCAGAAAGGCGATGCATCTGCGGGGGGCGCCGGCGGAGCCGGAGTGAGCGGAACGGTTATCGTTGACGTGGCGATAATGCGTAAATCGCCGTCTACGGCATCGGACCTTCAGATGTGTCTCAAACAGGATACGGACGTAAGCCTGCTCAGTATGTCGACCGGAGATGACGGAAAGGTATGGTATTCGGTAAGCTACAGCCGGGACGGCATCGTTCATAAAGGATATATCCGGTCGGATCTGATCAAGGCTAAAGGAACGGTGACGGCAGAGACCGGTTCAAAGCAGCAGACAAACACAGCGGCTGCATCTGCAGCGCCGGCAGCCTCTGCGGCGGGTAATACATCAACAGGCGTTCAGGTGGGTGTTGTCAAAGGAACCGGAGTAAATGTAAGAGAGAAGGCCGTAGACGGAAATGTGGTGGGACGTGTATCCACGGGACGGTCGGTCACAGTCACTGAACAGATGGCCGGAAGTGATGGAAATGTATGGTATAAGATTTCTTTCATCAGCGACATGACACCACAGACGGGATATATAAGATCTGACTTTGTGGAAGGAGTTACCCAAAACGTCACTGCGCAGGCGACGGAAACAGGTAACTCCGTTTCTGTTTCCGGGAACAGCGCCGGTGAGCAGGATAAGAAGGAAGACGGTGATACCGACAGCGGTAAGGATGAGGAAAAGGATAAGAAAGAAGAGATCCAGAGCGAACCTACCGAAGTTAACAAGAACGGCGCAGTAAACGGAATAAATGTAAATGTAAGAAAAACGCCGGGAACCGGTCAGATAATCACATGGCTGAGTACCGGCAGCACCGTACACGTACTGAATGAGAGACAGACCGAGGACGGAACGTGGTGGTATGAGATCAGCTATAAGGTAGGCGGTTCGGAAACAAAAGGGTTTATGATCGCGGACTATGTGAAGCTCGAGAAAAATGATGTGACCGATTATACCGATGCCATGACGGCAATGGTTAAGGGCTATGGCGTCAGGATCAGGGAAAGCGCAGTAAACGGAACAGTCGTTGAGCAGCTTAACTCCGGACACAGGCTTAATATTCTCGGTGAAGTGACCGGCAGTGATGGTGCAAAATGGTATTATGTAAGCTTTACGGTTAAGGGTTACGACAGAAAAGGCTATGTAAATGCCGACTTTGTAAATGTGATCGCGACTGTGCAGAATACGAAGCCGACCTCGGATACTGATTTTGAGAACGCCATAAGCAAGCTTCCGGAATCCTATAAGGCCAATTTAAGAGCGCTGCATGAGAAACATCCTTACTGGCAGTTCGAAACGGTAGAAACCGGTCTTGAGTGGATGGAGGCTTTGGTTGCCGAATGCTCGGTGGGTAAGAACCTGGTGGCAAAGAACAGCATATCATCATGGAAATCAACCGCTCCGCAGGCATATAACTGGAATAACAACAGCTGGTACGGCTTCGACGGAGGTACCTGGGCATCTGCATCCCCCGAGCTTATAGCATATTACATGGATCCCAGGAATTTCCTTACGGAAAGCGGTATATACCAGTTCGAAAGGCTGGACTGTCTTGATTACCAGAACGAAGAAGGCGTTAAGAACATAGCTGCGGGAACCTTTATTGATTCCGCGTTCATGGATACGGACGGTGTGCAGAGGAATTATATAAATGCCATAACCGATGCTGCAAGGGAGGCGGGAATAAGCCCGTATCATCTTGCGACAAGGATAATACAGGAACAGGGACTGTACGGACGTTCGCAGAGTATATCCGGAACCGTTCCGGGATATGAAGGATATTTTAATTACTTTAATATCGGAGCATATGCGGCAAACGGAAGAACTCCCATAATAAACGGGCTGATATATGCGAAGGGATACGACGAAGGCTTCAACAGACCGTGGAATACAAGATACAGGTCGATACTGGGAAGTGCCAAATATCTTGCGGACAGGTATATAGGCAGAGGACAGAATACTCTGTATTTCGAGAAGTTTAATGTTGTCAACAAGACTAACGGAATATACTCGCATCAGTATATGAGTAATATCCAGGCGGCTTCATCGGAATCTGCAAGGATGAAAAAAGCTTATACGGACGATAATTCAACCCTTGTTTTTAGAATTCCATACTATTATAATATGCCTGATACACCTTGCGAAAAACCTACGAGTGAGTCAAATCCGAATAACTATCTGTCGGGTCTGTGGGTAGACGGACTGACGCTGGCACCTGTATTCTCACCTGCGACAGATACATATTATCTGATCGTTGACAACAGCGTGAACATGATCAGCGTAGGTGCTACGGCGGTTGCGAACACTTCTTCGATAGGCGGTGTCGGTACCGCAGAGCTTAATGTAGGAACAAATACGATAACAGTGGTATGTAAGGCACAGAACGGAAACACGAGGACATATACCATATATGTGCAGCGGAATCCGTAGCTGCGATGAACTATAGATATATTATGAAGACCGTTAATAATGAACCGTCATAAGAACCGTTTATGACAGGGAACAAAGGATCAGGAGGGGCTGTATGGCACGTACAAGAGTTAAAATATGGGGAACGGCACTGATGACAGGATTATTCCTTCTTCTCCCGGCTGTTAAAGTATTTGCAGCCGGAACCGTGACAGTTGCGGCGGACAAGGAAACTGCAGCTGTAGGAGATACCTGCATCATAGCTTACAAAACTGAGGGCGCCGGTGATGGGGCAGAGGCTCCGGAGATATCCGTTGAATATGATGAGAACCGCCTTTCTGTTGTTGAAAGTGACAAGACATATGGAGGGGGAGGCGGCAAGCTGACCTTCACGGATTCCGAAGCATCCATTACGTTTTCCATACTGTCGGGCGGTCCCGCCGAAGTATATGTAACGGCGGTTCTTGACGGTGACGGAGCCAATCCCGCAACGGGAAGTGCCACCATAAATGTTGAAGGTGAGGATACGGCAGCCGCTTCATCCGGTGCGGCATCCGCCGAAACTACAAGTACCGGGGTGGAAGCAGGTACGGTTGCATCTTTGGATGGTACCAAGACAATATCCACGGTATTTCCGGATGAGATGATGCCTGAGCTGTTCCATAAGACAACGGCGGCCTACAGCGGTACCACAATAGAAGCGGCACAGTTTGACATGGGTAATATCCTCCTTGTATATGTTACTGATGAAGCTACCAATACGGGCGGTTTCTGCGTGATAGACCAGAGCACAGGTGAGCTTACCGATTTCAGGATGATAAGGGGAATCGAAAATAAGTTCATAATTATTCTTAAAGCTCCAAAGAATGTTGAAGTTCCGCTTAATTTCACCAAGGCAACTCTCATGTGGAATGATCAGACCCTCGAGGCATATATGATCGCAGATACAACACAGGGAGAAGACGGTACCGGTGATGAGGCGCAGCCTGCATACAGCAACGGAAACGTTTCGGCCAAGGATTTCTTCCTCGTTTATGCGATGAGCTCCGAAGGAAGCGAGGGCTGGTATCTGTACGATCAGAAGGAAGGCACATATCAGCGTTATCTTCAGGTTATAAGAACGGCTGTTGACAACGAAGGGAATCAGATGCCCATAACAGAAGCGGCAACGGAGGCTGCAGCTGAAAAATATGAGAAGCCCATGCGCTTAAGGCTGATTATAATATGTGCACTCGGTGCTATTTCACTGATACTTCTCATAATAGTCATAGTTCTGGCGGTAAGATCGGGAAAAGATGAAGAGGAAGAGGATGAAGAGGATGATATCCGTATAGATCCGAGTGAGATCAAAAGAAGTGCACGTCAGCAGAGACGCCGCATCGCAGCAGCGGAAATCGAAGATGACGAAGACGACGATGAAGACGAAGAAGATGACGAGGACGACGATGTAAAGGAATATGTAAAACCCGTTCCGGAAAAGAGGGGTGTAAGGACTCCCGTACAGCATGATGACGTTAATTCGCCGGATGTTCTCAATCCAAGATCGCGTAAGGACAAGGTAAGAGGTAAGAACCAGCCGATCGCAAGGACAGAAGCTATCGACTGGTCCGAGATGGAAAGCGTTGTGAAGAACGCCGCATCGGATTCAAGAAGACCGGTTGGAAACAATACCTCCGCCCTGCCTCCGAGATACAGGCTGAACGATGAGCCGGAAGCAAAGAAGACGAATGTAAACGAAACCAGGAATAAACAGGCTCCCGGAAAGACGGACGCACCTGTGATAAGCTCGAAAACAGGCGAGGCTGTTTCGGGTAAGGAAGCAGCTTCAATTAAGAAGACAGCAGCTGCCGCAGCGGCAAGGACAGACAATACAGGTGCACTGGCGATAGCCGAAGCAGCCGCTGCATCAAAGAACAGGGCAGTTCCCAAGGCTACGCCGGTTGTTCCGGCCAATATGCCGGCAAGGACACCTGCTCCGGCACAGCAGCGCGGTGACGCTCCGGCATATTATGCGGATGAACAGAAACAGGCACCCACAATGAGAGAAGAGGTTCAGGCTGAAAAAGCCGGAATGGGATCGTACGGCAGACGCAGAGGAATGTACGAGCCGGATGATGTTACGGAAGACGAAGATGATGAAGACGACGATGAGGATGAAGGCTTCAGCTTCTTCAGAAGAAATAAGAATAAAGTGCCTAAAAAAGTAGAGCAGAAAGACAGACGTGGACGCCGGGGCAGGAATACGGACGAGGATATGTATGAGGATGCACCCGATGAAAATGAAGGACGCAGAGGAGGCTCTCAGCGCGGTCAGGGAACGGCTGCAAGGCAGGGATATATGGACCGGGGTTATGGGCGCGGCGGCTACGACCAGGGATACCAGCAGTATCCGCAGGGCGCAGGCTACAATCAGGGACAGCAGGGATATATGAACCGGGACTATGGTCAGAGCGGTTATGATCAGGGATATCAGCAGTACTCACAGGGCGCAGGCTACAGCCAGGGACAGCAGGGATATATGAACCAGGGCTACGGTCAGGGCGGCTATGATCAGGGATATCAGCAGTACCCGCAGGGCGCAGGATATAACATGGGACAGCAGGGATATATGAACCAGGGCTATGGCCAGGGCGGTTATGGCCAGGGATATCAGCAGGATGGAATGCAGTATCAGGAATATCCTCAGCAGCCTATGTATAACACAGCTGATTTTGATGATGATTTTGAGTTCAATTTCATTGATGTGAAATAATTATAAGGCAGGTAATACTGTATATGGCAATGGAGTATACGGATAAAGCAAAGATGATCCTGGATATCGCCAAGGCGTTATCCGGGAATCTTCATCATGGATATGTGGGATCGGAGCATCTTCTGCTTGCGTTTATGGCAGACGGCTCCTCGGTGGCATATGAAGTGCTTAAAAAAAATGAGGTCACAGCCGAGAAGGTCCGGGAGCTGATAGATAAACAGATAGCACCGGATGCGGATGTTAAGGTAATAGACAGGGGCGGATACACGCCCCGTTTTGCGATGCTGCTTGATATGGCGCAGGATGTGGCTGCCTCGATGGATGAGGACAGGATAGGTACGGAACATCTTCTGATAGCAATGATACAGGATGATGACAATCTCGCAGTAAGGCTGCTTAATACACTTGGGGTAAATATACAGAAGCTCTATGTGGATACGCTTATAGCCATAGGCGAGGATGTAAATAAGTACAGGGATCAGATCCAGAATATGCGTCAGGGCCAGACCAGAATGCCGGGATCGCAGATGCTTATAGATAAATACAGCCGGGATCTTACAAAGCTGGCGGAGCAGGGAAAGCTTGATCCGGTAATAGGGCGGGAGACACAGATACAGCGAATAATCCAGACTCTCAGCAGACGTACCAAGAACAATCCGTGCCTGGTGGGTGAACCGGGCGTCGGCAAGACTGCGATAGTTGAAGGACTGGCAAGAAGGATCGTGGAAGGAGCTGTTCCAAAGACCATCCTCGGGAAACGTCTTCTTACTCTCGATATGGCATCAATGGTAGCCGGAACGAAGTACAGAGGAGAGTTCGAGGAGCGCATAAAAAAAGTTATAAATGAGGTTACCGAGAATAAGAATATCATTCTGTTTGTGGACGAGCTGCATACTCTGATAGGAGCAGGAGGAGCAGAGGGTTCTCTGGATGCTTCCAATATACTTAAGCCTTCACTTTCGAGAGGAGAAGTACAGATCATCGGAGCCACTACCCATGATGAGTACAGGAAGTACATAGAGAAGGATGCGGCGCTTGAACGAAGGTTCCAGCCGATAAGTGTTGAACCGCCTTCGGTTGAGGATACCATAGCCATACTGAAAGGAATACGCGGCGCATACGAGAAACACCACAGCGTTGTATATGAGGATGAAGCTCTTGAAGCCTGTGCCAGGCTTTCAGACAGATATATAAATGACAGGTTCCTTCCTGACAAAGCCATAGATCTTATGGATGAGTCAGCCGCAAGGCTTAAGATCAGTACACTTAAATCACCTGCGGCCATGGATGAACTCAGGGAAAGGCTGGATGAGATAGAAGAGCAGAAGGAAGAAGCCCTGAGAAATGATGATCCCGCACTCTTCGGAGCGCTTAAGAAGGAGCAGGCAAAGCTTGAAAAGACGTATAAGCGTAAGCAGAAGAAATACTTAAGCGATGCAGAGGATAAAGCAACGGTAACGGCAGATATGGTGGCTGATGTGGTGGCACAGTGGACCAGGATTCCGGTATCCAGGCTTAAGGAAGGTGAGAGCGCAAAGCTTAACCGTATGGAGAAGACCCTTAAGAAACGGGTTATCGGTCAGGATGAAGCGGTATCTGCGGTATCACGTGCGATCAAGAGAGGAAGGGTGGGTCTTAAGGAGAAAAACAGGCCTATTGGTTCATTCCTTTTCCTCGGTCCCACGGGCGTGGGCAAGACCGAACTGTCAAAAGCGTTGACAGAGGTACTGTTCGGTACGGAAAACGCAATGATAAGAGTAGACATGTCCGAGTATATGGAGAAGCATACGGTAAGCAAGCTCATAGGATCCCCTCCCGGATATGTAGGCTTTGAAGAGGGCGGACAACTGTCCGAGAAGGTAAGGCGCAATCCGTATTCGGTCGTGCTGTTTGATGAAATAGAGAAGGCACATCCCGATGTTTTCAATATACTTCTTCAGGTACTTGACGAGGGAAATATAACGGATTCAAACGGACGTAAGGTCTCCTTTAAGGACTGTGTTATCATAATGACATCAAATGCCGGCGCAAACCGGATAATCGAGCCCAAGCATCTCGGATTTGTCACAGAGGCAAATGAAGAAGCGGATCACAATAAAATGAAGTCGGGAGTTATGGAAGAGGTTAAGAGGATATTTAAGCCCGAATTCATTAACAGGATCGATGAGATCATAGTTTTCAGGGCTCTGTCGCAGGATGACATGAAAAAGATCGTCACTCTTCTTACGGGACAGCTTGCGGCCAGGATGAAGGAAGAGATGAATGTGATCCTGACTGTTACGGATCAGGTGAAGAAGCACATAGCATTAAAGGGAGCGGATAAGAAGTTCGGCGCAAGACCTCTTAAAAGAGCCATACAGACCATGCTTGAGGATAAGCTGGCCGAGGCGGTGCTTGACGGCAGGATAAAGGAGAACGATAAGGTAAAGGTAAGCCTTAAGAACAATGAAATAGAGATCACCGTACAGGAATGATTGTAAAGAATCCGTGAAAGTTGTTCTTATTTATGTGGAAAATACGGCGCATATTTAGTATACTGAATACAGGAATGTTGAGGACATATGTATGTTCTGAACGATCCTTTTTACAGGTATCTAATTTAACAGGTGGTAATAAGGAGAAGAAAAGATGGCAGTTGTAACGGAATTGATAAGGACGGAGGCCGACGGGGGGTTAAGCTTCGGCAATTATGAGCTTAATGAGAAGGCCAAGAAGGATGATCATGAATGTGCAGGTAACATCTATAAGGTTAAAACATTCAAGGATATGACCAAGCTTGAACGCGACGGAATGTTTGTATACGAATCCGTTCCGGGAACAAGTGTACACGGTTTTCATGCTACTAACGAAGGAGTGTTTTTCTCGGTATCGGGAAATGAGGATGCACAGATCACGGTTGGCGTTAAGGAAGACACTGAGTATGAAGTGCTGCTGGATGGCAAGAGTACGGGAAGGGTTAAGAGCAACCTTGGCGGCAAGTTAAGCTTCAGCGTTGAACTGGAAGGCAACGGATATGTAATGGTGGCAGTTCAGCTGTAAAAGGTCAGGAGTGTTACCGTTCTTAATAGTTACAAGAATATGAGAAAACACGGCCGCGTAAACCTATATATACGCAGCCGTGTTTGCGGTTTAAGGACAGGAGAGAGCAATGGCAAAGGGTAAAACAACCGTATTTTTCTGCAGCAGCTGCGGATACGAATCATCCAAATGGATGGGGCAGTGTCCGTCCTGCCGGTCATGGAATACTCTTGTTGAGGAAACGGTTAATAAAAGATCCGCATCCGGCGGTAAAACGGGTTCCGGTGCCGGAGCACATTCGCCGGGCAGTTTACCGATGAAGCTTTCGGGGATCACACTCGAAGATGAGGATAAGCTTGATACACATATGCCGGAGCTTAACCGTGTACTGGGAGGCGGGATCGTAAGAGGATCGCTTGTGCTTGTGGGAGGTGATCCGGGTATAGGAAAATCCACGCTTCTTCTTCAGGTATGCAGACAGCTGACAGAGGACGATATATCTGTTTTATATATTTCGGGAGAGGAATCACTTAAACAGATAAAGATGAGGGCTCAGAGGCTGGGAGAGTTCGGCGATTCGTTATCGCTTTTGTGCGAAACGGATCTTGGTATCATAGAAGATACCATAACGAAGCAAAAGCCGGCTGTAGTTGTAATAGACTCTATCCAGACAATGTTCTCTGAAGAAGTCTCTTCGGCGCCCGGAAGTGTATCCCAGGTACGTGAAGCGACCGGAATACTTCTCCGCCTGGCCAAGAGCCTGTCCGTAACGATATTCATTGTGGGACATGTAACCAAGGAAGGAACGGTGGCGGGTCCGAGAGTGCTTGAACATATGGTGGATACGGTGCTGTATTTTGAGGGAGACCGCCATGCTTCATACAGGATACTCAGAGGAGTTAAGAACAGATTCGGCTCCACCAACGAGATCGGCGTTTTTGAAATGAGAAATGAAGGCCTCATCGAGGTGGGTAACCCTTCGGAATATATGCTTAACGGCCGCCCGGGAGGAGCCAGCGGATCCGTGGTGGTATGTGCAATGGAAGGAACCAGACCGCTTCTTATAGAGCTTCAGGCGCTGGTGTGCCGTACAAGCTTCGGAATACCGAGGCGTCAGACTACGGGAGCCGATCTTAACAGGGTCAACCTGCTTATGGCTGTTCTTGAGAAGCGCGTGGGGCTTAAACTGGGTGAATGTGATGCATATGTAAATGTGGCAGGCGGTATGAAGCTTAATGAACCGGCAGTCGACCTTGGCATTGTACTGGCCATAGTATCAAGCTTTAAGAACATAGTAATCCCACAGGACGTGGCTGCCTTCGGCGAAGTGGGACTGAGCGGGGAGGTCAGAAGCGTGAGCATGGCAAAGGAGAGGGTAAGGGAAGCTTATAAGCTCGGATTTGGTACCTGCATTCTTCCAAAGAGTGTTTCAGGGCAGATGTCGGGAATAGACGGGAATGTGAAGCTTGTATTTGTTGACAGTGTAAAGGAGGCTCTTGACTGTCTGTGACATTTCTGTTGCGGATTTCCACTGATGATGAGTATAATATAATCATGAAAGAACGGATACTTAATTACAGGAACAGGATAGATAATCTTATAAGCATGAACAGCGAAGAGACAGACTGGGACAGGGTGATAGAAGAGCATCTTATCCAGATCGGTTTCTTTCAGCATGAACGGCTTATCCACTGGCTGGTAACAATGCTGTTTGCACTTTTGACCTTTATGGCTGTCGGAGTGTATCTTATCACGGGAGCAGTATATGTTCTGGCACTTATAGGCATATTGCTGGTACTTCTTATCCCGTATATAATGCATTATTACCTGCTTGAGAATGAAACCCAGAAGATGTATGATCAGTATGACAGGATGCTTGAGCTGAAAAAAGAAAGAGAAGAGGGATGGGATTCAATAGAAGACTGAGAGGGGAGATGATCTCCCCTCTGTTTTTAAGTCCGTGATTTTTTATCTTTATGATGCTGTTCCTTGATCTCATACATGCGCTGATCGGCTTCGTGTACAAGTGCTTCTATATTTATACTGCTTTCGGGATTGTCATTGCTCACATAAGCCACGCTTGCCTGTATGGTAACGGGAAAATCATTTTCTTTACTGTATCTGATAAGATACTGTTCAATATTCCTGCAGTATCTGTCGAGCATCCAATTTCCGAGATAGCTTCCGATAACAATGAACTCATCACCGCCCATGCGGATCTTTATATCCTCATCCCTGAAGGTATCTTTAAGCGCATCGGCAAGCGCGATGATCGCCCTGTCACCGTGGCTGTGGCCGTAATTATCATTGATCGTCTTAAGATTGTCAAGATCTGCATATACCACAAATATGCAGCCGTTGTTCTCTTCAAAGAAGGAAGCGCTCAGGTCACGGAAACCAAAACGGTTATAAAGACCTGTAAGCGTATCCTGGACGTACAGGCTTCTGAGCTTATCATTCATCATATCAAGGAACATGTGCTGCTTGATGTTGATAAGCGCAAGAGCCAGACTGTCCATAAGGCTGCGGTGGGCACCGCTCGATACCAGCTCTTGATCAAACGGCATTACACAGTATCCGAAGGTCTCCGGGCCGAAATGAAGGGCGGAGAAAATATATATATCTTTTTTTTCTTCATAAGCGGGTGGAAGCAGGGTGACGGATGTTTCTATGTCTGTAAGGCTTCCAGGCATATATGCACGCATCTTCCCGGTAAATCTTTCGGCTACATTTCCGTATTCATCCTTATAGAAGTTCTCGCTGAGACATACCGCATATTCCTGAATATTAAGCACTTCACAGCTGTTCTGCAGGCTTTGCCTGAGATTATGGATATTGGGAGAGCTTAGCAGCTGCTTTCTCAGATCATAGAGCTTCTGTGTGGTCTGTCTTTCATAGCTTAACTTGTTAAGAAGTCCGAGGTAATCAGTACTAAGGCTGCGCTTGCCCTCATTACAGCCGCAGCTTTCATTGATCCTGATAAATCCCTGCGTAAAGTGATCGCCGCTCAGATCTTCTCCACCGGCAAGCATTTTCATGAGTCCATCCGCAGCATCATACCCCAGCTGTTCCCAGCTCCGGTTAATGCTTGTAATGGAAGGAAGGTAGTACTGTGCCTGTTCTATGTTGTCAAAGCCTGTTATCCGGAAATCCTTCGGGGCGTGAAAACCATCCTTTGCTGCCGCAAGACAGTAACCGTAGGCCATTCCGTCGTTTGCACATATAACGGCGTCCGGAAGATGCACGTTACGTGATTTGAATTCATTATAGGCTATATGGCCGTCCTCAACGACGAAGCGGTAATGTCCCACACGGCCGGGGTCCGGCTTTAGACCGTGAGCCAGGAGACAGTCGGTAAACGCTCTGTATCTAAGCTGATTCTCTTCGTTTGTCTCCGGACCGCCGACATAGTTGAACGTGCGGCAGCCATGTACGGTCAGCATGTGCTCGACAAGGCTGTACATTGACTTGTAATTATCGAGACCGAAGAAGGGAGCATCGGGAGCGTGCTGGTCGATACTTACCACAGGTTTGTTTTTCTTTTTGAAGCCTGCAACCTGATCCGCAAGGATGTGAGTGGAATCGACGCTGTTAAACGCAGCGATCATGCCGATATAGTTATCGGCATGAGGAAGTGAGAATATGGACCGGTCCTGCTCATAGTAGTCCTTTTCATAAATCTCATCATAGGCGTTGAATATGTGAAGACTTATATCTTCATTCTGCAGTCGTTTGGATATCCCGCTTACAAGAGAAGTAAGGTAGTTAAGATCCCATGTACTTGTAAGCATCTGAATGTATCTGCGCACGGTTTACCTCCGCCAACGGCTAATCTAAAGGTCTGTATTATACTTAAAATAATTTACATAATACATTATACACACTATCCATGTAAAAATAAACATCATGTAAGCCTATAATTAAGATAATGAATAATAAATCTTGATTTTGGGAAGTGTTTTAGAGTAAAATTAATTTGAATTATATGAACATTAAGATCAAAAGGTACTGTTAACCGTAATGAATGTGGAGAATATTAACGGCTTACAATCAAATACAGAGACATTGATGCCTTCAAAAAACGGGACATCCGAGAGTGTGATACTCCGTCCGACACTGTTTACCTGTTACGGCCGTACCATTTCCGAATACAGACTGTCGGGATGTCAGACCATGGGAAGACCGTCGGGAGACTGGATGCCGGATATTCCGGTACATGCTCAGTTTATTTCGAGGAAGCATGGCATCTTTACCACAGAGGACAGTGTAACGTGTTATATAGCATCATCCACGACCAATCCCACCAAGTACAAGGGCGTGGCATTAAGGCCGGATGAAAGTGTTGAGCTTAAGGACGGTGATGAGCTCGTTATCCCGTGGACGGATGATGAGGGAAGAGACCAGTCGGTAGTACTTGTATACGCCAGCACAGAGCCCAGGATCCATATGTGGAGAGATCTGCAGAAGGCATCGAGGGATAATCTGACGGATCTCATCGACCGCGATTCCTTTGCTGTCTGGTGGCGGCAGAATAAGGATAATAAGGATTACCGTGAGGCGGTATTCTTTATACTGGATGTGGATGATTTTAAGAGAGTGAATGATGAGGCGGGGCACAATGCCGGTGACATATCGCTTAAGATCATCGCAGGGGAGCTGAGGAATGCAGTCAGGTATGAAACACAGGTAAGCCGGTGGGGAGGAGATGAATTCGTGGGTATCATCCCTTCGTCGGTTGAGGATGCCAGGGAAAGACTGAAAGAGATAAGCAAAAGCATCGGTGAAAAGTCCGCCGAAGCGGGAGTTCCCATAAGCGTGAGCATAGGTTATGTTGATGTACATGATGTAAAGGATCCCGGAGATATTGTGGAAATGGTCGAACTTGCCGATAAGGCCATGTATAATATCAAGCACTCGGGTAAGGGCGGAATAGCCGCATATACGGATTAAGACTGAGCAGGCCGTGGTTTTCGCTGCTCAAACGGAAGCGTTTACAAAAGGAGCTGTCCTATGACAGCTCCTTTTTGATCGCTTTCAGTAAGTCGTTATATTCTTCAAAAGCCGGGTACTGAGGGTAATCTTTTTTTATCTGTTCCGTACTCCTGAACAGAAAGCCTGCTTTTCCTGCCTGTATCATCCCGAGGTCGTTGAAGCTGTCGCCTGCCGCGATCGTCTCATAGCCTATTGACTGAAGCGCTTTGACGGTTGTGAGCTTGGACTTCTCGCAACGCATCCTGTAGCCTGTTATCTCACCGCTGTCAGCCACTTCGAGAGTATTACAGAAGAGCGTCGGCCAGTCTAACTTCTTCATAAGAGGCGATGCGAACTGTGTAAAGGTATCGCTCAGTATTATCACCTGTGTCAGGCTTCTGAGTTCATCCAGGAATTCCTTAGCTCCCGGGAAGGGGTCTATTGTTGCGATGGTATCCTGTATCTCCCTGAGTCCGAGATTGTGTTCCTTAAGTATACCTATGCGGTATTTCATCAGCTTATCGTAATCGGGTTCATCCCTTGTTGTTTTTCTCAGCTCCGGAATGCCGGTGGCTTCCGAGAATGCGATCCATATTTCCGGGACAAGAACGCCTTCCATATCCAAACATACGATTTCCATTATGTGTGCCCTCCGCTTTGTTGAGATTCCTGTTTATTTTACTTTACGGGGGTCTGATAGTCAAGGATGGCTCATGTGATCATGCCACTTTATTAATTCAATCGCAGATTGTATATACCATGTAAGTTAAGGAATGAGGACGAGCATGTGAGCATGACATTTCCATAAGCAAACAGGAAAGAAACAAAAAAAGATATATTACAAAGACCGGATAAAATGATATACTATAGTAACAGGGGAGTGATCTCCGCAAAGATGCGGATGTCATGGAGGCATACATGTACGATCGGCATAATCCTATAATTAAATGGTATCAATATGATCATACAAAGCTTTATAAGAACGCAGATGCAGAAGAAAGTACACAGGAGAATAACGGCGGAAACGCTGCGGAGGCAGCAGGAACGGCACAGCCTGCCGCCGGCGCGGGCCCTACAGGCGATGCCGCAATGGATGATGAAGTAGCGCGCATCATGGCACAGTTTGCGGACGCAAAGCAGAACAGTGTGGATGATGTATTTGCCGCCATGGCTGCAGAAAACAGTCCGGACAGCGGCTCAGACAAAAGCAGTACGGGTCCGACGGGTGATCCCTCCATGGATGATGAAGTGGCGCGTATCATGGCACAGTTCGCGGGGGCGAAGCAGAACAGCGTGGATGATGTATTTGCAATGATGGCAGCGGAAACAAACGGTGCTGACGGTGCCGCGCCGCAGGATGACGATCAGGAGGCACTGCTTGCTTCCCTGCTTAAACCGAAGCAGAATACGGTGGATGATCTTGTGGCAAAAGCAAGAGAAGGACACTGAGATTACAAAGGCAGGACTAAAGATGCATGACAGATTAACACAGTCGGATATAAGGAAAATGGAAGAGGAAGCGGAATACAGAAAGGTAACCCTGCGTCCTCAGTTACTGGAACATGTTAAGGAAGCAAGAGCTCACGGGGATCTTTCGGAGAATTTTGAGTACAAGGCGGCAAAACAGGAGAAGAACAGGAACGAGAGCCGGATACGTTATCTTGAGAAGATGATAAAGTCGGCAGTAGTTATAGATGACAGCTCCAAAGAGGATGAGATAGGCATAAACAACACGGTGACGGTCGAATTCGAGGATGATCATTCGCAGGAAAAGTACAAGATCGTAACAACGGTACGGGCCAATTCACTTAACGGTCTTATCAGTATAGAGTCACCGCTTGGCAAGGCACTTATGCATCATAAGACCGGAGACAGGATACTTGTGCAGGTGGATGGCAGCATATCCTATTATGTTACGGTTAAGGATATTGATAAGACGACGGATGACAGTCAGGATGAGTTAAACTCATATTAGGTTTACATAATGCAAAAGGATGAAATTATAATCACGAATGCCATAGTGCATATATTGGAAACGGAGGTAGGCATGCCGATCCTCTCGGAGTACGTTCTTGAAAGGCACGAAGAGCTTAATGATCTGTTAAGAAGCCATATCTACAGGGTGGCTGCCGGCGATGATCTTAAAACCTGTGTATTCCGTGAAAACGGCGATACCGGGGAGAGCATGGACAGGAGCGGTGAAGATTATGAGACTTCGGAGGGCAACGGCACGGATAATACTGAGTTCCGGGGTGACGGATCCCGGGATCAGGGTGCGGATACAGGAAGAAACAGTAAGCATAAGGGAATCTATGATCTTGTCAGGAGCTTTGATGAGGATGATTTTATAGGATTCAGTAAAGAAGCGGCTGTAAGGCTTTATGATATTATGCTTTCCAATCCGGATATTCCTTCCGCGGATTTCTGTGTTGTGACTTTCCAGAGTGAAGGAAACCGCTACCTTGCAATGCTTAAGATGAATTACAGGGACAGCTTTATCCACATGACGCAGAATGCGGATGACGGCAGTAATTACAATGCCATAATAATGCAGCGTGCAACCCTTCCTGCTGTGGGTTCTAAACTGTCCGAGGCCGTTATCATAGATCTGTCCGATTATTCGATACGGATAGTTGAGAAGAAATATGAGGTTAACGGTGTAAAGACCAATTATCTGTCCGAGCTTTATCTTAACTGCCACGCAAGGATGTCGCAGAAGACAAGGATGAAGATAGTGGAGAAGGCTGTAGACCAGATAAATCATAAGTACTTCGAGGATAATATTGAGAAGCAGCTTGAGACCAAGGCGGTTATCGAGCAGCAGATAAGGGAAGAGGGAGCGGTGACGCCCACAGTTATCGCTGAAAAATTATATGATGAATATCCGACGGTCAGGGAGGAATTCACACAGAAGCTTGAAAAGTACAATATGGCTGACGAAGAGGTACGACCCCGGGCCGAAGCTACGGTTAGAAAGTTCCGGAAGCAGTACCTAAAGACAGACACGGGTATTGAGATAAATATTCCCATGGATGAATACAATAATAATGATAATGTTGAATTCATAACCAATCCCGACGGGACAATATCGATAATGATCAAGAACATAAGCCGGCTTATGTCGAAATAAGTTTATGTTGTGGAATATACCTCCCTGATGGTATAATCATGACAGACGGATTTATCCGGACAACTTAAAGAGTGACAGGATCGGGGATAATCCTTGATCCGCTTAACTGAAGGTAAGATTAACAGGAGGTATAAAATGGCTGAACTGGTATTGACAAGTGAAAATTTTGAAGCAGAAGTGATCAAATCGGATATACCCGTACTGGTGGATTTCTGGGCACCGTGGTGCGGTCCCTGCAAGATGGCCGGTCCCATAATCAGCGAGATAGCAGAGGAATATGACGGACAGTTCAAGGTAGGCAAGGTAAATGTGGATGAAGAGGATGAGCTTTCGGGGCAGTATGGTGTGATGAGCATCCCTACAGTCATAGCATTTGAGAACGGTCAGATAAAGAATAAGGCTGTAGGCCTTAAGAGTAAACAGGAATATGTGGCACTTGTAAAAGGATAAGCAACGGGAATGAATAAACGCAATTATCAAAAGGAGCTTGATAAGGTGATAGAAGGTCTGAATTACAGGCCTTCTTTGCTTCTGCACAGCTGTTGTGCACCCTGCAGTTCGTATGTGCTTACGTATTTAAGACGGTATTTTGATATAACGGTACTGTATTATAATCCCAATATATATCCGCCGGAGGAATTTGATAAAAGAGCTGCCGAGCAGGAAAGGCTTATAGACGCCCTCCCGGGGCAGGCCGGTACGATAAGGTTCATACGGGGCGAGTACGATCCCCGGACCTTCTTTGATATGGCTGCGGGACTTGAGAATGTCCCGGAGGGTGGGGAAAGATGCTTTAAGTGCTATGAGCTGAGAATGCGTGAGGCAGCGAAATACGCCCGGGATGGCGGTTATGATTATTTTACGACCACCCTGTCCATAAGTCCTCTGAAAAATGCTGAGAAAATAAATGAGACCGGTGAGAAGCTTGAAAAGGAGTACGGGGTCAGGCATCTCCCCTCGGATTTCAAAAAACGCAACGGATACAAGATATCCTGTGAGCTTAGTAGAGAATATAACCTGTACAGGCAGGATTACTGCGGATGTGTGTATTCGAGGCAGGAAAGGGAGAAACAGGATTCGCAGTTATTTTGAGAAGGAAATATGAAGATAAGTACAATGACCTCAGAGAACAGAAAAATATTAACCCGCAAACGTATAAAGTACGTATGCCTGAGAGGATTTATAGCTACCGCCGCGACCGCTGCCCTGCTCGTTACCTCCGGATGCTCGGAGTATGTGGAGAGTATAAAGGAGTTAACGGGAACCGCGGAAGAGAGTGTAAATGTAACGGATGATGGAACTGCACGATCCGGAGAAGATGTGTATGAGGATACGGATGGGGGAACAGATAAGAATACCGTGCCCCCGGGAAGCGGGAGTCCGGATATGGAAGAGGATAAGGAAGAGACCGGCGGGGAGGATGCGATGACAGAGGATTCGCTGTACGCAGCGCTTTCGTCTGACAGAGGACTCGGTGCCGGCGCTATAGCGGGTGCGGCCGTAAATATATTTACGATAAAAGATGAACGGCTGATGGATATTGTGCATGAACATTTCAACGCGGTAACCTTCGAGAATGAGCTGAAGATGGACTGTATGTTCGGGTATAGCAACAATGTATGTCCGGCGGGAAGTCTGCATGAGGAGGTGCTTAACGGCGAAACCATAACGGTTCCCACTCTTGACCATTCAAAGCCGGATGAGATGCTTGACCGTATTCTTGAATGGAATGCACAGCACCCCGACAGGCCGCTGAAGGTCAGAGGGCATGTGCTTGTATGGCATTCCATGGCACCGGAATGGTTCTTCCATGAGGACTATGATGCAGCTAAGGATTATGTATCCAGGGAAACTCTCGACAGGCGCCTTGAATGGTACATTAAATCAATGCTTGAGTATTATACGGGAGAGAACAGCAGATATAACGGTCTCTTCTATGGATGGGATGTCGTCAATGAAGCGGTAAGCGATGCAACCGGCACTTACAGAAAGGATACGGAGGCGGGGAATGACAGTCTTTCGGATCCGGTCCATACCATCAAATCAAGCTGGTGGCATGTATATAAGAGTAATGAATTTATAATAAATGCTTTCAGATATGCCAATAAATATGCATCGCCTGAAGTAGATCTTTATTACAACGATTATAATGAATGCATGGATCTGAAGATGAAGGGCATAATCAGACTTATAGAAGATGTCAAGAACGCACCGGGTACAAGGCTGGACGGATTCGGAATGCAGGCGCACTATTGTCTGGACAAGCCCACTCCCGGACAGTTTGATAAAGCAGTGAGAACATACGGCGGGGTCGTGGACAAAATTATGTTAACCGAACTCGATCTGAGAGCAGAGAAGGAGACGGGGAGCTCGGAGGAGGAGATAAGGGCGGCCTACGATGAACAGGCAGACTATCTGGGTGAATTATATGATGTCCTTAAGAAGGCTCATGCGGATGGAATAAATATAAGCGGCATAACAACGTGGGGAGTTATGGACAGAAATTCATGGCTTCGGACATATAATCCGGCAGGTGGGGGTGCGGACGGAAAGATAAAGCAGTATCCGCTGCTTTTTGACGACAATTACCAACCTAAGCCTGCTCTGTACTCATTCATGGACAACTGAACGAAGAGTATGTTATAATATTATTTCCAAAGACTGCTTTAAAAAGGACTTTGCTTTGTATATCCGAAATGAAGATCCGGACAAAGGAGGTACATATGGCCAATCCCCCAAACACTGACAACAGATTTGAAGAAGCGTTTGTTCGGAATTTTCTGGGCGGAGCTTTGGTTTACAGCGCTGATGAGGGGCACAGGCTTCTGTATGCCGGCGATAATCTTGTCAGTCTGTTTGAGTGTGGAAGCATAGATGAATTCATGACATATGTGGGCGGCAGTTTTGGCGGCATTATTCATGATCCTTCTCCCAATGTGATAGACAGGGAAATAAATATGTATCTTAAGGAGTCACCTTCGGACTCCGGATATGTTTTCTTTAATATAAAATCAGCCAAGGGTAATATCCACCGGGTAGTAAATCATTGGACGCTTGTCCATGATGATGAAGCGGGGGATATTTTTTATGCGTATATATTCCCTCACAGCAGGGATAATGCAGGGGTGGATTATGACGGTATCACCGGTCTTTTGGGCAAGTCGAGATTCGACCGATATGCAAATGATCTTGGACGTGGCCGTTTGGATTCCGATGGGACCGAATATGCGATAATATATGTTAATCTTGTGAATTTCAAGCGTTTTAATATAGAAAACGGAGTGGCAAAGGGAGATGAATGCTTAAGGGTTATCTCTAAGATATTGACCAAATGCTTTGAGAATTCCTTCGTGGCCAGAATTTCCGATGATCATTTTGCTGTTTTTTCGGAATATGAAGGAGTGATAACCAAAGCATCCAATGCGGAACATATCTTCTGTGATACCTTTGGAAATGAATTCAGTGTTATCTGTAAAATGGGTATATACAGGTTTACGCAGAGCAATGATTTCGATGTGGAATCGGCACTGTCATGTGCCAAGATCGCCTGCGATCATATTAAGCATGACAAGAACAATGATATAGCCGAGTATTCGTGTGAACTTGCCGAGAAGATAAGGACGGTGGAACACGTATCGGAGAAGATAGACGAGGCGATTGAGAAGGAATGGCTGAAGGTATATTTCCAGCCGGTAGTCAGGACGCTTACGGGTAAGCTGTGCGGTATGGAATCACTTATAAGGTGGATAGATCCGGAGCTTGGCTTCCTTCCTCCTGACAGATTCATCGGTGCACTTGAGGATGCGAGGACGATACATAAGCTGGATTCCTTCGTTGTCCGCAAGGTGTGCGCATGCCTTCGGGAGAGAATGGACGAAGGTAAGCCGGTCGTGCCCGTGTCCGTTAATTTCTCAAGGCTTGATTTCGTGCTCTGTGATATGCTCGAAGTTGTTGAAGCGGCAGTTGCGAAATACAGGATCCCGAAGGATCATATTCACATTGAGATAACCGAGAGTATGATAGCATCCGATGAGAAGCTTATGACGAAGGTCATCGAGGATTTCACGGGAGCCGGATATGAGATATGGATGGATGACTTCGGAAGCGGTTATTCATCGCTCACAGTTCTGAAGGGCTTCAGGTTCGATCTGCTGAAGATGGACATGAGCTTTCTGTCTCCGTTTACCGAGAAGTCCAAGAGCATAATGAGATCTGTTGTATCCATGGCCAAGGATATAGGGATGCATACCCTTGCCGAGGGAGTGGAGACAAAGGAGCAGCTGGAATTCCTAAAGGATATCGGCTGTGGAAGGATCCAGGGATATTATTACGGCAAGCCTGAGCCCATTGATGATGTATTTAAGCATCTCAGCGATAAAGGTATCGAAACTGAGGGTATCGAGTGGCAGGAATTTTATGATATTGCGGGTTTTCATGCAAGACTTACGGATGTTCCGCTTGAGATAATTGAGGATGACGGTACGGAGTTTAAAACACTGTTTATGAACCAAAGCTACCGCACGCAGGTATTTGCAGATCCGGACATGACACTTGAAGAAATAGACAGATATACATATAAGAGCGGATCCCCGCTGATTAAGAAGTATCAGGAATTTGCCCATATAACAGAGAGTTCGGGTGTCCCTGAAACCTTCTATTATACAGTAGGCGGAAGCTATCTGTGTCTTACCGTTCAGTCAATAGCTGAGAACAGAGGTCACCACATCATTAAGGGAACGATCGTAAATCTGTCACTTGACAGCAAGCCGGATGACAGGCTTAAGATGGATACAATGCTAAAGGAGCTGAATCTTCTGTTCGAGACAGTACAGGCAGTGAATTTAAGAGAGAACACTATTATGCCTTTGCTTGGAGGCTTCAAATATGTGGACAGGGATGCAATAGAAACCCGTGATCTGCAGAAAAGTATAGAATACTTTGCAGACAATATGATTCCCGGATCGGAAAAAGAAAGATGTGTTGAATTCCTGAGATCATCAACGCTGTCCGGCAGGGTAGAAGAGTCCGGAGAAGGTTATATAGCGGATGTTTTCAATATTAAGCAGGCAGATGGGGTATACAGGAAATGTGAAGCCTTTATCATGATGATCCCGGATACCGGGGCAAACGAATATTTATTCTGTGTTAAGAAGTGTATTGAGAAACAAACAGATATCTGACGTAGGGTTTAAAAGAGAAAAACAGAGAAGGAGTGCGGGAACCATGATACTTTATGTAGACTGCAATGCGGCAAGAAACGGTAACGGTACAAAAGAGAAACCATTTAAGAGGATAGGAGCTGCGGCTGATGCAGCAATGCCGGGTGATGAGGTTATTGTTGCTCCCGGTATATACAGGGAGGATGTAAATCCCATTAATGCCGGAAAAGAGAATAACAGGATAGTGTACCGTTCTGAGAAGCCACTGGAAGCTGTCATAACAGGAGCGGACAGATTCGATACATGGGAGCCTTATGAGGGTGATACCTGGAAGCTTACCGTAGAAAATTCTTACTTCGGGGCATATAATCCGTACACAACACTTGTGAGTGGTGACTGGCTCAATATAACTGTTCCGGTGCATACGGGCGAGGTTTTTCTGAACGGGAAATCAATGTATGAGAAGGACAGCCTGGACAAGGTGCTTGAGCCCGGACTGTTCGATGATTCGTGGGATCGTGATTTTACCAAACATACGTGGTACACGTGTCAGTCCAGGGACTCGGATGAAACATTTATATATGCCAATTTTCAGGGGAAGGATCCCAATAAGGAGTGTGTTGAGATAAATGTGCGTCCGCATTGCTTCTGGCCTGTTTGCGAGCATGTTGATTACATTACATTAAGCGGCTTTACCGTAACCAAGGCTGCCACGCAATGGGCGCCTCCCACCGCACTTCAGGAAGGAATGATAGGCCCGCACTGGTCTAAGGGCTGGATCATAGAGGACTGTGATATTTCGGAGTCAAAGTGTTCGGGAATCTCGCTTGGCAAGTACAGACAGCAGGGCAATGATAACAAGTGGCTTAAGTATAAGTATAAGGACGGAGCCCAGACCCAGCGTGACTGTTCTTTCATAGCACAGCTTGACGGATGGAGCAAAGAGACGATAGGTTCACATATTGTACGGAACTGCAATATCCACGATTGCGGACAGACGGGTATAGTCGGCAATCTCGGATGCGTATTTTCGGTTATTGAGAATAACCATATACATCACATAAACAATAAGAGAAATCTCGCAGGCGCCGAGATAGGCGGAATTAAGTTTCATGCTGCGATTGACGTGATAATAAAGAATAATCATTTTCATGACTGCGTAAGGGGAATATGGCTTGACTGGCAGTGTCAGGGGACCAGAGTCTCTTCCAATCTCTTCCATGATAACTGCATGTCAAGGGATCATCTCCTTAAGCCTGAATTTATGGAGGGTCTTGGAATGGGTGAGGATCTGTGGATAGAGATAGCACATGGTCCCACTCTTGTAGATAATAACATCATGTTGTCCGAGCGCTGTGTACGTATACCTGCCCAGGGAGTTGCCTTTGTACATAATCTCTTCTGCGGATCTGTTTCGGGAGTCGGACGAGGTGTGCTCAATGGGACGGCAGAATATCCGTCTCCGAGATATACTCCCATCCATAAGCCGCACAGTACGGCCATCACTGGTGTAATGACTGTTCTTCACGGAGATGTCAGATTTTATAATAATATTTTTGTACAGCCGAAGGTAAGGCAGGGAATGATAGATATCTGTGACGGCGGAGGACTGGATGGAAAGAGTCTGGATCCCGAAGAGTTCAGGATATCAGAAAATGTACCGGTGGTTAATGTGACAGGGAAGTATGAGTGGGATGAAATGAACCTTGTTGCAGGAACCGTACGATACAGCGGCTATATGAAGGAGGATGAATGGAAGGCTTGCTTTGAAGGTTATGGCGGAGAAGGTTCATCCCTGTCGCGCGAAAGGTTCTACATTCCGCTTCCTGTATGGACGGGCGGAAATGTCTTCTTTAACGGTGCAAAGCCGTGTGATATTGAAGAGGATTATATGGTTGACACGGAGCATGAGATAACTGTGGAGTTAAAGAATGAGGGCGGAAAGTATACGGTTGAGACAAATGTGTCGCAATATCTTCCTGAGGCTAAGCTGATATGTTCGGATACTCTCGGTGAAGCTTTTGAACCTGAGGAACGATTCGAGAATCCCGATGGAAGCGATATTGTATTTGATACTGATTTCTATGGTATGAAGAGATCTGAAACGCCTGTTGCGGGACCGTTTGCATAAAACACGGGCAAGATAAAAGAACTGTTCCCATGTCTTTCGGAAAACAATAACTTGACATTTGCATATATGTATCTTGACATAAATGACAAATAATTTGACATAAAATACAAAATGTATCTTGACAAATCAACCTGTCTGCGGTACAAATGAAACAGGACATATTGTTTCGCATACCGCAGACGGGTTATTTTCTTTTCTGCGGTAATTATAAAGGAGAGCTAAATGAAATACGTCGACGTTCATGAGGCTGCCGTTAAATGGGATATGACAGAAAGACGCATCACCATGCTGTGTCGCGACGGTAAGATAGGCGGTGCGAAGAAGGAGGGGAAGCTGTGGCTGATCCCCGAAGATGCCCAAAGACCATATGACGGCAGAACCAGGGAAGCAAGAAACAGTGATCACGGTTCGGGAAAAAAGGAGAAAAGAACTATGGGAAAATACTTTGGAACAGATGGATTCCGCGGAAAGGCAGGTGTAGTGCTTACTGCGGAGCATGCATTTAAGATTGGCCAGTTCCTCGGATGGTATTACAGCAAGGAAAGACCGGCTAAGATCGTAATAGGTAAGGATACAAGGCGTTCTTCATATATGTTTGAGAATGCTTTGTCTGCCGGAATCACATCAACGGGAGGATTTTCATATCTTCTTCATGTTACGACCACTCCGTGTGTAAGCTATATAACGAGAACCGAGGGCTTTGACTGCGGTATCATGATCTCCGCAAGCCATAATCCTTTCTTTGACAACGGAATCAAGCTTCTTAACGGTGAAGGTGAGAAAATGGAGGATGAGGTTCAGGACATGGTGGAGCGCTACATTGACGGAGAGCTTGAAGGTGTCACTGAAGCTACCGATGACAAGATCGGCCAGACCATTGATTTCTACTCGGGACGTAACAGATACATAGGGTATCTTACCTCGATAGCTCCGGTATCTTTTGAGAACCGAAAGGTAGCTCTTGACTGTGCTAACGGAAGCGCATGGATGATAGGACGTGCCGTATTTGATGCACTCGGAGCCAAGAACTATGTTATGAACAATACTCCCGACGGCGTGAACATAAATATGAACGCAGGATCGACTCATATCGAGGGACTTCAGAAATATGTCCGCGAGAACAAGGTTGATGTAGGCTTTGCGTTTGACGGAGATGCAGACAGATGTCTTGCTGTTGACGAGTACGGTGATGTGGTTAACGGCGACATGATAATGTACATCTGTGCAAAGCATTTGAAGAATAAAGGAATGCTTCCGAGCAACACCGTGGTTACGACGGTTATGTCGAATTTTGGACTTTACAAGGCATTTGACAACGTCGGGATCAATTATGAGAAGACCAAGGTCGGAGACAGATATGTTTATGAGAATATGAAGGAAAATAACCATATGCTCGGCGGAGAGCAGTCCGGTCATGTTATCTTCAGAAAATACGCTCATACAGGAGACGGTCTGGTAACTGCCATCATGCTTATGACGGTTATGGTAGAGACACAGCTCCCGCTTTCCGTACTTGCTTCCGAGGTTAAGATGTATCCTCAGGTGCTTAAGAACGTGGAAGTGGACGACAAGGAAAAGACATTGGACGATCCTGCGGTTAAGAAGTCTGTTGATGATACCACCGAATATCTCGGCAATGACGGACGTGTGCTTCTGCGCGCTTCGGGTACAGAACCCGTGCTTCGCGTTATGTCGGAGGCTGCGACTTATAAGGACTGTGAGAAGTGTGTTGATGAGATAATCGATGCAATGAAAGCATCCGGGCATCTGATCAGGGTGCGCGGTTAGTGAACGGGTATTATGAAAACAGAGAATGGTCATTAGGAGGAATGATATGAAGCTGACTATAAGTGATCTTTATGATCTTACACACACAAAGGCCGCGGACTATCTTAAGCAGTTCACATATCCGTGGGAAGCTCTTGAGGGTATTAAAGAGCTTATACTTGAGATCGGAAAGGGACTGGATCCGGAGGAATACGATCATCCGCAGGAGGATGTATGGATAGCAAAGGATGCAAAGCGTTATCCCAATAATTATATAGGCGGTCCCTGTATAATAGGACATAAGACAGAGGTGCGTCCCGGCGCATTCATCAGAGGCTCGGCACTGGTCGGAGATAACTGCGTTGTAGGGAATTCCACAGAGCTTAAGAATGTTATCCTCTTCGACAATGTTCAGGTTCCGCACTACAATTATGTGGGCGATTCGATTCTGGGTTACAAGTCTCATATGGGAGCAGGCTCAATTACGAGTAATGTAAAGGCGGATAAGCAGCCTGTTGTTATCAAGAACGAGGGTGAGCTCCTCGAAACCGGACGTAAGAAGGTCGGAGCGCTCGTGGGAGACGGAGTGGAGGTCGGCTGTAATACGGTCCTTAATCCCGGAACGGTCATCGGAAAGAATTCCAATGTATATCCTGTTTCGTGTGTACGCGGAGTTATCCCTCACAACAGCATATACAAGGAAGCAAAGAAGATAGTGGTTAAGTGGAAGTAGTATAGTATGTTTGCATAAAGAAGCTTCGGAATAATAAACTGCAGATAAAATTAAGCTTTAGTAAGATAACTTTAAAGACAGAGGACAAAGGAAAAAGGAGAAAAATATGAAGGTTATAGTAGCAGATACATATGAAGAAGGCGCTAAGAAAGCAGCTGATGTCATTGAGAAGCTTGTAAGGGAGAATCCGGAATGTACGCTTGGTCTGGCAACAGGTTCATCACCTGTCGGCATGTATAAGGAGCTTGCAAGAAGATGTAAGGAGGAGGGACTTGATTTCTCTAAGGTTCATTCCGTGAATCTTGATGAGTATGTGGGTCTGGCTCCGGATCATCCGCAGAGCTACAGATTCTTTATGGATGACAATCTTTTTGATCACATCAATATAGATAAAGCCAATACCTATGTTGCAAAGGGTACGGGCGATGTAGAGGCCAACCTTAAGGAGTTCAACGATATTCTTGATAAGACGGATATCGATCTTCAGGTTCTGGGTGTAGGTCCCGACGGACATCTTGGTTTCAATGAGCCCGGTGCTTTCCTGTATGAGAAGGCTCATAAGGAAACGCTTGAGGACAGCACGATAGATGCCAACACAAGGTTCTTCGAGAGCCGTGACGAGGTTCCGAGGTATGCCGTAACAATGGGAATGGGAAGCATCATGAAGGCCAAGACTCTTCTTATGATAATAAATGGAAACAAGCAGGACGCTGCAAGGAAGCTTCTTCTTGATGACAAGATCGATCCTCAGTGCCCGGCAACCTTCATGCGTCTGCACCGCGATGCCATTGTGGTTATCGAGAAGAAGCTTGCGGATGAGATCGGCTACAAGGGCTGAGAAGATTAACTGTGATCTTATGTGCCAGAAAATTTTCCCCTGCGTATAAACAGTTGTAAGAAAACAAAAAATATCCTGAATATAAGAACTGAATTAAGCAAAACAAAACAGGTATACGGAATTAAACAGTAATGTAATTATTCAGAATGGAGGAAAAGACAATGGCAGATATAGAAAAGAAACTCACTGAACAGGAGCTTGAACAGATAAGCGGAGGCTGGAGTGAAGAGGATGAGCGCAGAGAGCGCGAAAGAAAGGAACAGGCAATGCGCGGCTACCTGACGATAGATGCAATGGGGAACCGCACCTTTACGGATAAGTCAGGCAATGTAGGTACTTTTACGGCACAGGAATGGAATACTCTGGCTCAGAACTGGGCTTATACGGGTAATCCCGAGTGGTGGATGAGAACCCTTGATGTTAATGAACTTAAGGGCATGCTGTAGAAAGTGTATTCAACAGAAAAAGAAATGTGGCTGAGCCGGGAGATATTTCTTCCGGCTCATCTGAATGTGTGCCGGCCCACATTCAGATGTACGCTGTATACTGTGCCGTTTGCGCCGCCGGAATATGGAACAATGTGCTTCCGATGCTCTCCCGGTCTTTAGAATACACGGAAAAAGCCGATATATACTATAGAAAGAGAAGCGGAATATGCACGAGGGAGGTGATCGCATGATCAATATGGTAGGCGTTGCTTATGAGCTTCCGCCACCGCCCGCTCCGCCCGACATACCGGCCGTTGTGGCAGCGATGCCGCATAAGAACCTGTATGGCAACAGGGGCAGAGATAAGGATGGCAGCGGTAAGAAAAGAAGATCTGTATATGATGAATTACTACTGAAAAAGGAGGAGGAAGAAGGGTTTCGGCAGATGGGCTGCTTCTTCGAAGCAAAAGCATGAATAATTTAACAGAGGAATAACGTCCTGCCGGGATATCGGGAATATTCTGCAGGGCGTTTTTTTGCGCGTTCTGACAGGGACTTACCATGTTTCTGTATTTTGATATCTTGCAAGAAAGTTCCATATTAGGTATATTAATATGTATATACTATTCATAACGGCACATAGATTTATAAAATATGACTCTTATGCTTGCATGAAAGAGGCATATTTTATAAATATATCAGGGAGGGATCAAGATGTTTACCAACACTTTTTGGGCACTGCTGCCACCGGTCATAGCCATAGCACTGGCACTTATAACAAAGGAAGTATACTCTTCGCTGTTTATAGGAATACTGGCCGGAGGCATGCTTTATTCGGGCTTCAGCTTCACGGGGACAATGGAGCATGTATTTGTTGACGGTATGATAGCACAGCTGTCAGACAGCTGGAATGTCGGAATACTTATCTTCCTCGTGGTGCTGGGAAGTATGGTGATGCTTATGAACAGGGCGGGAGGTTCCGCGGCCTTCGGTAAATGGTCGGTAGAGCATGTTAAGACCAAAACAGGAGCCCAGATAGCTACCATAGTGCTTGGAGTACTTATTTTCATAGATGACTATTTTAACTGTCTGACGGTGGGGTCCGTAATGAGACCGCTGACTGACAAGCATAGTATATCGAGGGAGAAGCTGGCATATCTTATCGATGCAACGGCAGCTCCGGTATGTATAATCGCTCCGATTTCCTCATGGGCAGCAGCCGTGACCGGTTTCGTGGATGGAGCGAACGGCCTTACACTCTTTATAAGAGCCATTCCTTATAATTTCTATGCGATACTTACGCTGGTTATGCTGTTGACCATTACTTTTTCCAGGGCTGACTATGGTCCGATGAGAAAGGCAGAGGAGCAGATGAGGATAAAGGAACCGCAGATAGGTGAACATCCGAGCCTTACAGGGGCAGAGGATCAGCCTAATCCGCCTGTTTCCACAAAAGGGAAGGTAATACATCTTGTGTTCCCTATAGTTGTTCTTATAGTTGCATGTATTATCGGGATGATATATACGGGCGGCTTCTTTAGCGGTGAGACCTTTGTGGATGCATTTTCCAATTCCGATGCTTCTGTGGGTCTTGTATACGGTTCGGTCATTGCCCTTATCATAACGATGATCTTCATGCTGGTTACCCGGGTGCTTACATTTAATGAATGTATGAATGCCATACCGGAAGGCTTTAAGAGTATGGTTCCGGCAATCCTTATACTGACATTTGCATGGACGCTCAAGGCCATGACGGATTCGCTGGGAGCGGCAAATTATGTAGGCGGCCTGGTATCGGCCATAGCTGACAAACACGCTCTTATGAGCATGCTTCCCGCCATAGTGTTTGTTATCGGTACCTTCCTTGCTTTTGCTACGGGAACCTCATGGGGCACCTTCGGAATACTTATTCCGATAGTGGTTAAAGTGTTTGGCGGAGATCTGTCCAATGAGCTTATGATAATTGCAATATCGGCCTGTATGGCCGGTGCTGTCTGCGGAGACCACTGTTCACCGATCTCCGATACGACCATCATGGCCAGCGCAGGTGCGCAGTGTGACCATATAAGACATGTATCCACCCAGCTTCCATATGCGCTTACAACAGCCGGTGTTTCCTTTGTTGCATATATAATAACCGGTTTTGTAAGGAACTGGATCATCTGCCTTCCGCTGGGTATTGTGCTGATGATAGGTGCTATTTTTGTAATAAACCGCATTCATCTTAAGGAGGCTCAGGCAGAGTTATGAAGCTTTCACTCAGAAGAAGAACCGCAGCCTTTATGGGAGGAATAATGGTATTGTACTGCCTTGCCGTATTTGGGCTGTACAGTTATTTCGAACAGCAGGCAAGAAACGGACAGCCTGTAACTTCTGCCGATGATATTACCATGATCCTGAGGCATTATGTGATGGTTTACAGTATAGTATCGGTATGCCTTATGCTGGTGCTTACGGTGGCAAGTATGTTCCTTGTGGACAGGATGATAGTAAGTCCCATAAACCGTATGGCATCTGTTGCGTCCTCGTACAGTGTGTTTTCCGAAAAAGAAGGCGAAATGGAACTGGGTGAAGTAGAGAGGAATGATTTTGCCGCGCTTGATATAAAAACAGGTGATGAGATCGAAGCGCTGTCCGAAGCGATGAAGAAGATGGAGAGAGATCTTAACGAGCAGGTAGAGAACCTGTTTGCGACAAAACAGGAGCTGCTTTCCACGAGAGAACATGCAGCCATAATGTTCGAGGAAGCCAACAGGGATGCCCTTACCGGTATCAGAAACAAGAGAAGCTATGATGCGGAGGTTGCCAAGATCAACGAGAGGATAATGTCCGGACGCGATAAGATCGGTATCGTCATGGTGGATATGAATGATCTTAAGACGATAAACGATACCTATGGGCATGAAAAAGGAGACAGGGTCATATGTAACCTGTGCGATACCCTTTGCTCCATATTCAAGCGATCTCCCGTATTCCGTATAGGCGGTGATGAATTTGTCGTTGTGACAGAGAACCGCGATCTTCAGAATATAGAAAAGAATGTTGAACAGTTCAGAGCCTGTGTTGAGCACAGCCTTAAGGAGGAGGAGCTCGAGCCATGGGAGAGAACAAGTGCTGCAATAGGATATGCAATATATGACAGGGACAGTGACTGCGGTATCGAAGATACTTTGAAGCGTGCCGATGAGAATATGTATGAATACAAGAGGATGATGAAAGCTGAAGAGGAAGATGACTTAAGATAAGCAATGCCTTAGTTAAAGAGGAGGTGTCTATGTTTTGTCCTAAATGCGGAACCAGAGTGGCAGATGATGACTATGCCTGCTATATGTGCGGTTCGCGTCTTAATAACAATGTCCGTTCGGCCCTGGATATACTGATAGAAAAGGATAAGGAACGTCTCAGAGAGGGTAAGAACCTGTATGAGTGGGAGAAGGCTGACAGCGTTTCCTCGGGAAACAAGGCGGTTTCTTCAGCATACACGTTATCAGGTCAGGCGGCATCGGATGATCCGATAGAGGCTACTGTCCGTGAAATGTTCGAGCAGCGTGATAAGGCTGTGGAAAGAGATACTGCCGGGACATTTCCCGAAGGTTCACCGGACGGCAACGGACAGACAGAGAGTAAAGAATATGCAGACGAGAGGATCCCTGCGGCTTCATACAGACCGGATACCTATACGGAAACGTATACGGCAGATACCGGCGATTCAGGTAAGAAGGGTAAGCTGCCTCTTGCGGTCAGGATTATACTGATCCTTATTGCCGCAGGTTTCGGAGCCTGGTATATTCTGGTAGAACGTCCTTCCGATAAGATAGATGAAGCGATTGAGACAGAGGATATAGTTACGGTTACAGAGCTGTATGAGAAGCTTCCCACAGAAGAAAAGAAGGAAGAAGTCAAGGTGTCCATGATAGAGAGGGCACGAAAGCTCTGCGATGATTATATCAGAGAAGAGATTACTTACGATGAGGTTATGGCTGAATATGACGTGCTTGCGGGAAACGTTCTTGAGGACAGCGTCGAATTCGAGGAATTAAGTGCAAGGATAGAACGTATCAACGACAGCCGCCGTGCTTTCGATAGGGCAGAGAAGAGCTTCATGCACGGTAAGTACAGTGAGGCTATCGATGGATATAAAGAGGTCATTGAAGAGGATGAAAGATACTACAGCCGTGCACAGGAGAACATACTTAAGTGCAATGCTGCGGTAGCCGATCAGCTTGTGGGTATGTGGGCATATGAATATGATGCCCATAAAGAGGTTGAGGAGTTTATCAAGGCCAGGGGATTCACTGTTGATCTTTCAAAGATGAAGATCCCTATTGTCTTCCGGTTTGACATAAAAGAAGATAAGACCATAAATGTGTCGGTGGATTACGATGCACTGGATGAGTACGTTGATAAGATCCTCGATCTTGCTGTAGATGCCGTAAACAACGGGTTAGGAGTGGAAGGACTTACAGACTCGGAAGTATCCAACTGGATAAAGTATATGTATGGCGCATCCGGGATCAAAGATTCAATAAAGAAGCAGCTTAATTTCAGGGAGGCCCTTGATACCCTGCTTAAAAATGCGGGTATGGATAAGCCGGTTCCGTACCGGGTGGAAGACGGAAGACTGTATATAGGTGAGACCGGAATGGACGCAGTGATAGAGGAGGATGTGCTTACTCTGACATCGGAAGACGGTTCATCGCTTGTTATGGGCAATTATGAAATGACCTTCCCCGTTAAAATGAAGCGCAGGGCCGTTGATGATACGGACAGTCCGGAAACGCCCGGAAAGAAAACGGAGAATATCTCAGGTAAAGATACCGGTTCTAAAACGCAGGTAATGACAGATACTACAGAGAAAGATGAACGGAAGCAGGATCAGACGGACGGTAAGACGGTGGAGAACTCCCAAAAAGAATCCGGCAGTGTAAATACGGAAAAGAAGGATACGGTACAGACCACAGAAAAAAGTACGGGAAGCGGTACGGGAAAGACAACGGAAAAAAGCACCGGGAGCAGTGCGGAAAAGACAACGGAAAAAAGCACCGGAAGCGGTATGGAAAACAGCACGGTTAAAATTACAGATGAAACAGATAAAGAAAAAGACAGTAAGCAGTAAAGGAAGTAAAGTGTATTATGAAAACAATAATGGATGAGATATCACAGCTGGTAGCAGAGGCATTTGCAGGCGCAGGTTATGATGAGAAATACGGAAAAGTCACGCTCAGCAACCGCCCCGATCTGTGCGAGTATCAGTGCAACGGAGCTATGGCTGCCGCCAGGGAATATAAGAAGGCACCGATAATGATAGCAGGGGATGTTGCAGCTGCCCTTGAAGGAAGTGAAGTGTTTGAGGAAGTGGATGCTGCTGCTCCGGGCTTCTTAAATCTTAAGGTGAAGGCTTCTTTTCTTACGGAATACCTAAACAGGATGAGCTCTGCGGACCGGTTCGGACTGGAGATGCCGGATGTAAAAAAGAAGACGGTCATAGATTACGGCGGACCTAATGTGGCCAAGCCGCTTCATGTCGGGCATCTGCGCTCGGCCATAATAGGAGAGGCTGTAAAACGTATATGCAGATATATGGGTGATGAGGTTATCGGAGATATCCATCTTGGCGACTGGGGTCTTCAGATGGGACTTATCATGACTGAGGTAAGGCACCGTAATCCCGGACTTCCGTATTTTGATGAGGATTATAAGGGCGAATATCCTGAGGAAGCACCCTTTACGCTTTCGGAACTTGAAGAGATATATCCTTCAGCCTCTGCAAGATCCAAGGAGGATGAGGCTTATAAGGATGAAGCTATGAATGATACTTATATGCTTCAGATGGGAGACAGGGGAAGAACAGCCCTGTGGAAGCATATAATGAATGTTTCGATACCGGATCTTAAGAGGAATTACGAGAAGCTCAATGTATCCTTTGACCTGTGGAAGGGTGAATCCGATGCGAAGCCTTATATTGCCGGTATGGTACAGAAAATGAAAGACGGCGGCTTCGCTTATGAGAGTGAGGGCGCTCTTGTTGTGGATATCAGAGAAGACAGCGACACCAAGGAAATGCCTCCCTGCATGATACTTAAATCAGACGGAGCGGCACTGTATACGACGACAGATCTGGCTACTATTGCGGGACGCCGTAAAGAGATCGATCCGGACAGAATGCTTTATATAGCCGACAAGCGTCAGGAAATGCATTTTACACAGGTATTCAGATGTGCGAAAAAGACGGGTGTGGTCAGGGAAGAAACAGACCTTGAATTCCTCGGCTTCGGTACCATGAACGGTAAGGACGGTAAGCCGTTTAAGACCCGTGAGGGCGGAGTGATGCGTCTTGAAACCCTGCTTAAGGATATCAACGAGGAGATGTTTAAGAAGATAAGGGACAATCACGAGGTTGATGAAGACGAAGCGAGAGAAACAGCATCCATGGTTGCTCTTGCGGCTGTTAAGTACGGAGATCTTTCGAACCAGGCGACCAAGGATTATATCTTTGATATAGACAAGTTCACCTCATTTGAAGGCAATACGGGACCTTACATCCTGTATACCATAGTAAGGATCAAGTCGATCCTTAACAAGTACAAAGAAGCGGGCAACAGCATTGACGGTGTAAAACTCAATACAGAGGTCAACCCGACGGAAAAGACGCTTATGCTTGAACTTGTAAGATTTAACCAGGTAGTGGCATCGGCATACAGCGATCTGGCCCCCCATAAGATATGTGCCTATATTTATGATACTGCCAATGCCTTCAACAGCTTCTACCATGAGAACAGGATACTGAATGAAGAGGATAAGGACAGGCAGAAAGGATGGATAGCACTGCTTAAGCTTACAAAGGAGCTTCTTGAGACAGGCATAGACCTGCTGGGCTTTGAGGCTCCCGAGAAGATGTAGGGAGGCAGTACGGAGATGGTAAAAAATGATGAAATAAAACATGCTCAAAGGGTTGAACGCAGGCTGGTGCATAAGGGCTCTATCCTTGAATTCTATTCCGATACAATGAAGCTTCCCGACGGACGTACGGAATACTTTGATTTCATAAAGCACAAGGGAGCGGCTGCGGTTATACCGGTACTTGATGATGGCAGGATACTGATGGTAAGACAGCACAGGAATGCACTTGACCGGTATACGCTGGAAATACCGGCAGGAGCAAGGGATTACCCGGATGAACCGACGCACGAATGCGCGTGGCGCGAGCTTGAAGAGGAGACCGGATATTATGCGGAGAAGGAAGATGTAAGCTTTCTGCTGACGATGTATTCCACGGTGGCCTTCTGCAATGAGCAGATAGATATTTACGTTGCGAGGAATCTTAAGAAGACACAGCAGCATCTGGATGATGATGAGTACATAGACGTATGCGCATATACTCCGGATGAGCTTTCCCGAATGATATTTGAAGGAAAGATAGTGGATGGCAAAACGATAGCCGGGATAATGAGTTATATAAAAAGGTGTCAGCAGAGCTGACACCTTTTTTCCTGTGCGCCCGGCGGCACACGTTTCTAACGGGATGATGTTATCTCTCAGTGAATGGCATCATCTATTTTGTTTGCTATATTGTCTGCAACGTCTTCAACCTTGTCGGAGAAGCTGTTTAGCGCGTCGTCAAATTCCGAAGCCACATCTTCCACCTTGTTAATAACGCTTCCGGCCGTTCCTTTGTAAAGATCCGTACCATCGCCGCCTTCCTTGATCCTGTGGTAGAAATTGGTTATTGTAAGCTGCATGTAAGGAGCCACATACAGTGAAGCAATACCGAATGTAACAATGCAGAGCAGACCCCAGAGAATGAATGAGAGCTGAAGAATAAAGAGATCCATCTTACGTCCCTGCATCATTTCCTTGCTTGCCCTGATACATTCCATCGGACTCATTTCGGGGTTCTCAGCCAGTATGTACAGTGCCTGGGAATATGAGAGCCCCATGATTATACCGGGAATTATGAACAGAAGGCTCCACAGAAATGTGAATAATCCGACCAGAAGCACAGTTCCTATCGTATTGCCCAGATTGTTCTTAAATGCATCAAACAGGGTGTCTACCTTGGGCTCATCCCCGTAAGTAACATTAAGACAGGTCTTTATCCAGCCCATTGAAAGCACTGGACTGAGTACAATGCTCACTACCAGTGAGCCAAAAGGAATGAATGCACCGACCCCTCCGGCCAGACCGGTGACGGCAATAAAAACAACATAAACCAGGATCAGACCGCCAAGTTTCCCCTGCATCTGTTCCTTTGCCTGCTCTTTAAGCTCGGCTCTTGTAAAATCCATATTATCTCCTCCCTGTTCTGAATTGTAATATTTAATAGAACAAATACAGCGAAAAGTATATCATATATAAGAGAATAAGCAAAGAAATTATGAAAGAAAAGTTATAAATGCAGTCATATCCTTGAAAAGGGGGAAGGTTGACAGAAAAGATTATGCAAATATTATGTAAACCAAACAACAAGATTTACATAATCAGTTGCATTTTTTTTACACTTTTGATTTACAAGATATTGTTGCCTTGGATTTTAATGGAACAATATCTTGCGTAATGTGATGGGAAATGCCGGAAAGCCCGATTTTTCGCGGAAAAATACAATTGCTTTTCTCGAAAAATCTGATTATAATAGTTCTTGTCTGGAACATGGATCCCAGCTTTTTTTATGGGAAGAAGGGTATTTTTTATTCTATGGAGCAAGCGTTAAGCGATTTCATAACATATTTACATAATATCAAGAAAGCATCCGATAATACAATCCAGTCTTATAACCGCGACTTAAAGAAGCTGATCACCTATTTGAGCGCAAAGGGAATAAAAGAGCCGGATAAGGTAACAGGAAAAGCAGTCAAGGAATATGTGGATGATATGCTTGAGGGAGGAGCAAAGCCTTCATCCGTATCCAGGAGCATAGCCTCGATAAAAGCATTTTTTCATTATCTGCTTTCCCGGGACATGATCACGCAGGATCCCTCGGTACTTCTTAAGGCACCGAAGATAGAAAAGAAGCTTCCCGAGATACTTACAATGGAGGAAGTGGTAAAGCTGCTGGAGCAGCCCAAAGGTGATTCGCCCAAGGATATAAGGGATAAGGCAATGCTTGAGCTGCTGTATGCAACCGGAATAAGAGTGAGTGAGCTTATCAATCTGGAAATAGATGATGTGAATCTTAAGATGAGCTATCTGTTGTGCTCGGAGGGGAACAAGGAGAGAGTGATACCCTTTGGGAATGCTGCCAGGGAAGCGCTGTCCAGATACCTTAAGACAGGGCGGGAGGCGATGGTCAGCGACAAATCCTCCAAGCTTCTTTTTTCCAACTGTTCGGGCCAGCATATGAGCCGGCAGGGATTTTGGAAGCTTATAAAGCATTATGCGAAGCAGGCCGGGATAGCTACTGATATAACTCCGCATACACTCAGGCATTCTTTTGCAGCACATCTCGTGGAAAACGGTGCGGACTTAAGGTCTGTGCAGGAAATGCTCGGGCATTCGGATATTTCGACAACGCAGATATATGCGGCAATGAATCACAGTCACATACGTGAAGTATATAACAGGGCTCATCCGAGAGGATGAGCCTCTTTTGAGTATTGATGTCTTGTGTTGGGAGAGCAGCGGTATGAAGATGATCTTACCGGCCGATTGGGATAAGGCAGGAAAAGGGAATGATATATTGTGCCAAAGATTTGAAAGACATATCTACAGGCATGGCAGCAGACAGCTTCCGTACCGTTTGTTCACACCGGATAAACCGGATGAAAGACTGTGCCGCGGCGGTACGTTTAAGTATCCCCTGGTCCTGTATCTTCACGGAGCCGATGCGGCAGGGGATGATAATGATATTCAGCTTTCGATGCATGACATAGGAACTTATCCTGCGGGAGATGAAATGCAGTCCAGACATCCGTGCTATGTCCTGGCACCACAGTACGGAGAGATGAAACACTGGGCCATGCCTGAAATAAGAGAACCCTTATGGGAGCTTCTTGCCGAAGTAACCAGGACTCATGAGGACATTGACAGACAGCGGATCTATGTATACGGATACAGTGCCGGTGGAGTGGGACTTCTTAAGCTGTTAAAAGAGGCTCCGGGAGTTTTCGCCGCAGCCGTCTCAATATGCGGCGCCACCGGACTGACGGATATAGACAGGCTTCTTATTACCCCTTTATGGATGGTACATGCGGCAGATGATGCCATAGTGAAGGCTTCATACAGAACAGACAGGATTCATGAGCCTGCCAATCTCGGTTCGGCCGATATTTACGATCATTTTGCGAAGTCACAGGGAGCGGAAGCCGATAAATACGGAGCGGACGGAAAAGATATATCCACGTACAGGATAAAGAAATATGCCGGAGAAAAGGCCGACTTAAGATATACAGAATATGCAGCCGGATATATGTCTGAAAGGATCGGGGTTAACCCGCACTGTTCCTGGGTAATGGTATCAGATGAAAAAAGCAGGAAAATATGGGAGTGGATGTTTTTAAAACGCAGAAATGATGATATTATATAAAGTGTTTGATCAGGGGTTGACGGAGGTGTAATCATGCAGGGCATGATCACATATTTGAGGGAATTACAACTGAATCTAATGCTTATACTCAGTGGTATATGTATTATGCAGGCGGTATTTGTTTATGTGACAAAGATCCTTTCGAAAAGCCGCAAGAAGGCTCTCATTATTCTGGAGCTTTCTTGTGCGATGCTGCTCGTTTTCGACAGATATGCTTATATTTATCGCGGAAATACCTCTGAGCTCGGGTATTACATGGTACGGATATCCAACTTTTTTGTGTATTTTTTTACAATAGCTGTCATTTACGGATTTAACATGTATATGAAGGATCTGTATGTATATGAAGCTGATATGAAGAAACTTCCGGGAAGATTTAAACTGTGCGATATCTGTTCGGCCATCGGTGTGATACTTATTTTCGTTTCGCAGTTTACGGATCTGTATTACACCTTTGATTCCACCAATCATTATCAGAGAACCGGCGGGTTCTTTATCAGCTTCATTATTCCTCTGTTTATTCTTGCGATAGATCTCTCCATAATAATACAGTATTCAAAAGGACTGAGGATAAGGCTGAGGTGGTCGCTTTTCCTGTTTGCACTGGTTCCGTTCCTTATATCGCTGCTTCAGGTATTCGCATACGGCTTTTCCCTTGTAAACATTACTATTGCAGTATTTTCCATACTTTTGTATATACTCGCATTTATCGATCTTAATGATACTGCAGATAAAGCCAACAGGATGGAGATTGACCTTCTCAGAGAGGAACAGAAGCATACAAAGCTTCTCTTTGAACAGACGGCTCAGGCACTGGCATCCGCAATTGATGCCAAGGATAAATATACCCACGGTCATTCCACACGTGTTGCGGAGTATTCGGAGAAGATAGCAAGGGCAGCAGGCTGGGATGATGAAATGTGTGAGGAGGTGTATTATTCCGCGCTGCTTCATGATGTTGGAAAGATAGGAATTCCGGATCATATAATTAACAAAGAAGGTAAGCTTACGGATGAGGAGTTCGGAGTCATAAAGACACATCCGACAATAGGTAACCAGATCCTTTCCAGTATAGTGAGGTCGCCTTATCTGAGCATCGGGGCGCATTTCCATCATGAGAGATATGACGGACACGGATATCCGGATCATCTGAAGGGAGAAGACATTCCGGCGATAGCAAGGATAATAGCCGTGGCGGATGCATATGATGCGATGACCTCAAAGAGGAGTTACAGGGATCCTATCCCGCAGGATAAGGTACGTGAGGAATTCGTTAAGGGTATGGACAGTCAGTTTGATCCGGAATTTGCCAAGATAATGCTTCATCTTATAGATCTTGATACTGAATATGAGATGAAGGAGAAGGAGGAGATAAAGGAGCTCGGAGGCAGAAACAGCGTAGAATACGAGGAATACAGATCAGAGATATCCGAAGGTATTCTTGTTAATCCCCGTATTACGAAAATTTACATGAGGAGTAAGATCAGGGATGGTCATGAGGATGCTGTATATATACCGTCTATTGTACTGTTCGATTCTCTGGACGGGCGTGTTTATTATGATGATTACAAGAAAAAGGATCTTCTCTATTATGAATATGCTGAGATCAGGTTTGACGGAAAGTATGTATGCCGTGGTGCAAGGAAGATAGAGGCAACGGTCGAAAAGCACAGGGATTTTTCGGAAAAGGACTGGATAAGGGCACATAAGGAAGGCGTATTTTACGATATAGAGGGGGTAAGGAAGAAGGATCATGCCTTAATAAGGATAAAGAGTCATTTACAGACACTGGAGTTTATCATTGCGCTGCCTGACAGCGCCAGATTCGCCTACATCGGACTGACGGGAGAGTACTGTGAGATAGACAGGGTGGAGATAATTAAGGAGAAAGATGAGATCCCGGACGGTTACATCAGAAGGATAGCAGAAGAGATAACGTACATAGACGGTCCGGAAGGAGATATACCAAATGTGCAGATAGACGGCTGGAGATCGATGGCAAGTGAAGGCATAGAAATATCCGATGATATGGATGTAACCTTCCATTCAATGAGCCTGCCTACGGCAAGACTGGTATGGCACTGTCCGTATATCAGCATATACTATTCCGATGACGGAAAGATCAACGGTCCGGGCTTCAGGGAGTTTGTACTTATCAGGCCGGATGGTGAGAACTGGGAATCGGATGATAAAGCCAAAATCCGGATAATGGTCAATATGGATAATGATTTTGGCGGATGGGATGAGTGGAAGCAGAAGAACAAAGAAGGACTTGAATATACTTTTTCGCTTAAAAGGGAAGGAAATAAGATCAAGGTAAGTACTGTAAACCTCGGGCTTCAGGTAATCAGCGTAACAGAGATAATGGATGATACGGTGAATAAGCTTTATCTTTCCCTGACGGGCGACCAGGTTGCTCTGACAGATATAAGGATTCACAGAAAATGATATACATGGACAATGCGGCAACGACAAGGCTGAGTGATGAGGCTTTGGAGGCCATGCTGCCGTTTCTCAAAGATTCCTACGGTAATCCCGGAGGTATCTATGACCTTGGACTTGAGGCTAAAAGGGCAGTTGCCGGAGCAAGAGAAGAAATAGCCCGGACGATAGGCGCTCATCCTTCCGAAATATATTTCACAAGCGGCGGGACCGAAGCGGATAACTGGGCAATAAGATCCTTTGCCGGATCCGGTCCGTCTTCTGCCGCTTTTCATATGATAACCACATCCTTTGAACACCATGCTGTATTAAATACCTGCAGATGGCTGGAACGGTCCGGATGCAGCATAAGTTATGTAAACCCGAACGTATCCGGGACTGTTATGCCCGGGGAGATTGAAAGACAGATCCGCAGGAATACGTCCTTTGTTTCAGTAATGCTTGTAAATAACGAGCTTGGGACTGTTCAGCCGGTTACGGATATCGGGAAAACAGCACATGATCACGGACTTGTATTTCATGTCGATGCTGTGGCTGCATACGGACATATTCCCATTAACGTAAGATTAATGAACATAGATATGCTGTCCGCAAGTGCGCATAAGTTCGGCGGCCCCAAGGGAACCGGATTTCTGTATGTAAACGAGCGCTTTAAGCTATTGCCGCTTATACACGGAGGAGCGCAGGAGCAGGGCAGAAGAGGCGGCACTGAGAATGTGCCCGGGATTGTCGGAATGGCTGCCGCTGCAGTAAAGGCGCACGCGGATATGGAGAAAAATCTGATAAAGAGACAGCAACTCGACCGTTATTTCCTGAAGCGCCTTAATGAATATAACTTTGGCAGAAGTGAAGAGGAGTCCGGAGCTGCGACGGGCAGCAGGCGGATACATCTTAACGGATACTGCAGAGAAGACATGTCTGCTGTACCGGACTGTGAGAAGAACGGATGGAGAGACAGGCTTCCGGGAATCTTCAGCGTGACGATCCCGGGAAGAGACGCAGAAGAACTGATAGTAAGACTCGGAATGGAAGGGATATGTATATCCGCGGGGGCGGCCTGCGCCTCGCCGGATGATGGCGGTTCGCATGTGCTTAAGGCTATAGGGCTTGACAGAAATGAGATCGGTTCAACGGTGCGGATCTCAATGAATGAGGATAACAGCGAAAAGGAAATAGACGGTCTTTTTAATATCCTCGGAAGAGTTTTGCAAAGGAGTGAGCAATAATGATAAAAGCGGATTTTCATATGCATTCAGCGCATTCGGAGGACTCCGATACTCCTATGGAGCAGCAGATAGAGGCGGCCGTTGAGGCGGGTCTTAAGTATATCTGCTTTACGGAGCATATGGATAAGGACTGGCCTGAGGATGACGGAGTTAAAAAGGGAGGGGCACCGGTGGGCAAAGCTCTCTTTTTACTTGATACGGAGGCCTATTATAAGCACTGTATGGAGTGCAGGGATGCATATAAGGACAGGATAGATATAAGATTTGGTGTGGAATACGGTTTTCAGCCGCATCTTTCGGAACATAACAGGAAGTGTGCATCGGAGTAT
The DNA here is from genome assembly GCA_017450065.1 of Lachnospiraceae bacterium. Classification (GTDB taxonomy): domain Bacteria; phylum Bacillota; class Clostridia; order Lachnospirales; family Lachnospiraceae; genus UBA2868. Next base: position 20,786 of record JAFSYI010000054.1, on the reverse strand, counting down.
CCTTTTGATTTCATAATAGGCTCCCAGCATCTTATGAACGGAGCGGATGTATATTATCCGGAGAATTTTGCGGATATGACAGACAGGGAGGCTTTTCACACCTATTTCGAGAATGAACTGGAAAGCATCTGCCGTTTTGACGGATATGATGTGTTCGGTCATCTTGATTATATAGTCAGATACGGTACAAATAAAAACAGAGATTATTTCTATAAGGATCACGCCGAAATCATCGATGAAATATTAAGACAGCTTATAAAACGGGGAAAGGGGATAGAGATAAACACGGCAGGCTTTAGAAAGCTCGGAAATGAACCCAATCCGTCCACCGATATACTAAGGCGTTATCATGAGCTTGGCGGTGAGATAATAACCGTAGGCTCAGATGCACATACCCCCGGATCCGTGGCTTATGATTTCGCGAGAGCGGAAAAGCTTCTGCTTGATCTGGGATACACATATTACTGTATATTCAAAGACAGGAAACCGGAATTTATATCCCTTTTAAAGTGAGCGGAAGGTAAGATGACATCCGCCGGACAGTCCGTAATTAAAGGTACAAAACCTGACAATTGATAAATAATCCATATTTACTCTTGTATTTTATGGCTGTAACAGTTAAAATATTTGTTGACAATCTGTGCGCATGGTGCGCACTTGATGAATATTTTTCTAGGAGGAATAAAAAATGGCAGTAAAAGTAGCAATTAACGGTTTCGGTCGTATCGGTCGTCTTGCATTCAGGCAGATGTTTGGTGCAGAGGGATACGAGGTAGTAGCTATCAACGATCTTACAACACCCAAGATGCTGGCTCATCTTCTTAAGTATGACAGCGCTCAGGGTAAGTATGCATTGGCTGATAAGGTTTCGGCAGGCGAGGATTCCATCACAGTTGACGGCAAGACCCTTAAGATCTACAAGGAGCCCGATGCAAATAACTGTCCTTGGAAGGATCTTGATGTAGACGTTGTTCTTGAGTGCTCAGGTTTCTATACATCCAAGGAGAAGGCTCAGGCTCATATCAACGCAGGCGCCAAGAAGGTTGTTATTTCCGCACCCGCAGGAAACGATCTTCCTACCATCGTTTACAACGTTAACCATACAACACTTACCAAGGATGACAAGATCATTTCAGCTGCTTCATGTACAACAAACTGTCTTGCACCTATGGCTAAGGCTCTTAATGACCTTGCTACGATCAAGTCAGGTATCATGAGCACTATCCATGCATATACAGGCGATCAGATGATCCTTGACGGACCTCAGAGAAAGGGCGATCTCAGAAGATCACGTGCAGGCGCTATCAACATCGTTCCCAACTCAACAGGTGCTGCAAAGGCTATCGGTCTTGTTATTCCCGAACTTAACGGTAAGCTTATCGGTTCCGCACAGCGTGTTCCCACTCCTACCGGTTCAACAACTATCCTTGTTGCAACAGTAGAGAAGAGCGTTACAAAGGAAGAGATCAATGCAGCTATGAAGGCAGCATCTTCTGAGTCATTCGGATACAATGAGGATGAGATCGTTTCTTCAGATATCATCGGATCAACCTATGGATCTATCTTCGATGCTACCCAGACAATGGTTGGCGCTGACAATCTTGTACAGGTTGTTTCATGGTATGACAACGAGAACAGCTACACATCTCAGATGGTTCGTACTATCAAGTACTTCGCTGAGCTTGGCTGATCGGTCTTAAACGGGTCGGTGTAAATATTACCGGCTCATAACTGATGAATCATATAACTGAAATAAAGGGGATACTTTTCAGTATCCCCTTTAAATATGTTGTGTTATACTCTTAGATGATATTGTGCGAATAAGAAAGCCTGATGAGGAGATATAAAGAAACAACCGATGGATAATTATATATACATATGTTCAAAATGCAATAAGGTTTATAAGATAAAAGCATCGGGAAAAAAAGTCAAATGTCCGAACTGCAAAGATGTACTTTTGTTTGATACAGAAGTAGATACCGATTCCTGGATGCTTTGGACGAAGGAAGAAAAGGAAAAGGTTAAGGAAGAAGCCGCCACAGCATCCGTAAGCAAAGTATCCGATATTAAGAAAACGGATACGGCAGACCGGACAGCAGAGCCTGAAGTTAAGGAAACAGCAACCGGCAACGGGCCGGCAGAGCCTGAAACCAGGGAAACAGCAAACGGAAACAGGACGGCAGAGCCTGAAGCCGTGGAAAAAACAACCGGTAACGGAATAACGGAGACAGAAGCCGGGAAGGAAGTAACCGCAGAACATCCGGCAAAAGCAGAAGATAAAGAAAATAATATTCCTCTGACCGGGAAAGAACTTAAAAAACAGCAAAGATCCGAAAAAAAGGCCGGACGTGAAGAACTGAAGAGAATAAACAGGGCAAAAAAGGAAGAGAAAAAAGCTGCCGGAAAGGCAGGCAGACCTGTGGAATCTGTTGAAAAGACAGACGGAAAAAAGAAGATAAAGAAATGGCCGGTTATTGCGGCTGCTTCGGGAGTATTCGTTCTTCTGGGAGCAGGAGGAGTGTGGGCATGGCAGTCGGGTGCCTGGGATGAATTCATGTTCGAGCACTTCGAAAACTACGGTGACGAATATTACTGGGAGGAGTACACCGACGAATATGATTATGAAGAAGAGAACGGGGAATATGATGAGGAACCGGAAGACGGATATGGGGTGGAATCTGAAGAAGACTATTTTTATATAGAAGATGAAAACATTGAAGAAACCTATATTGAAGAAGAGGAAGAGTATCCGGAAGAAGCTTCTTACGAAGAGGATACTGCAGAGGAATCTGCAGAGCAGGAAGAGGTGCCGGCAGAGAAACCCGAAGATACGACGCAGCCTGATACAGATACGGATGAAACCGGACGAAGGGAAAGAGGTGCGACCGGTTCGGGATCTTCAAGAAGAAGTATGGCTGAGGAGGATGAAACTGAAGAAACCGATAATGATTATGAGGAAGAAGAATACTACGATTCCTATGAAGAAGACGAATCCGGCGGGGAATATTACGAAGAGAATTTCGACGACGGATATTATGAATATGAAGAGAATTCCGATCCTGTGACAAACCAGGGAGATGATCAGAGCGAGATATTGTAAAAGAAAAAGACAGGGAGAATGGTATGAGTGATTTTGATGGCGAAATGAACAAGCTGTTTGGCGGTAACAGAGCCAATTATACCGTGGAGGATATCGAAAGGGCGAAGAAGCGTCAGAAGAAGTGCGGGGGCACTCTGTATGAGAATCTTTCTGCCATAACCGGGGAGAGAACAGGTCAGAAGCCGCTTGCGCCGATAATGGGAGTGGCGGAAAGCGTAAAGAATGCGGCTGTAAATACTGCGGGTAAAAAGCTCGCTGATCTGAATAAGGCTCTTGCCAATGCTGCAGGGAACCGGGAGGCGGCAGGAAGAGATATTGAACGTCTGGATAATGCCATTCAGGCTAACTCAGATGAGATAAATGCAACAATAAACGAGCTCAACAGAAACCTCAAAAATGATTTTTCTTTTAATGAAACAGGAACCGGGCTTACCGCTGCATCAAAAGTAACGGGTACGGAAAGTATCATAACAGGGCTTTCGGATGAAGGAAAGTCTCTTGACAGCTTCAGGGGTCTTGCAGATGTGCTTAAGGAGAAGGTTTTCGGACAGGATGAATATATTAAGAAGCTGGTGATCGCATTCAAGCGTCCGCTGGTGTCTGAAAGGGATGATAACGATGCGCTTAACAGTATTTTTATTTCGGGTCCGGAGTGTACGGGAAGACATTACTCGCTCGAGCTTATAACCGGAGAGCTTGCGGACAGAAGGGTCATCACCGGCTCCGACATATACAGGATGGATCTGTCACTGTATCCTACATCGGCGGAGGAGAAGCTGTTCATACAGGATCTGTACAGTGCGTTAAGGAGTAAGGCTGTTGTCATACTGTTTGAGAATTTTGCGGGCTGCAACGTTGCTCTTCTCGGAAGACTTGCCGATCTTGTATCTACGGGTGAAAGCATGCTGAATGAGCGTTATATAATGCAGAACGGGCAGCTGGTAAGCGTTAACAATGCTCTGGCAGGGGAGACTGTAGGTTCGCTCAAGGCCGCCGGTAAATATCTTGTATTTATGGGAACCGAATCCCTGGCAAAGCTTGCGGATATCATGGGGGCGCCGTTTGTTAACTCTCTTGGGGATATCTGTATGACGGGCTCGCTGGATGAGCAGTCGGTCGGAAGGATATGCGAAGGACAGGAAGAGCAGCTTAAGACAAGAGCGAAAAAGCAGCTGGGATATGATCTTACAATAGAGGAAAGCTTCCGTAAGTATGCGCTTTCATGTACCTCAAGGGGAAGGGCGCTTAAGGGTGTCATCAGTGCTTATGAGGATGCGCTCAGGGCGCTTTCCGAGTTCAGGCTGGAGAATGATGATTACGAAGGGAATTCTGTTTCGCTTGCCAGCGATGAGGATGGCCTGAAGATCGTAACAGGTGATAAACGGTACAGGATGAACGATTATATACAGGCCGGCTACAGCGGTGAGCTTGATGCAGTAGAGAAAGAGCTCGAAGGTATCGTAGGCCTTACAAAGATCAAGGATTATATACATGGTCTTAAGGAATACTATGAGGTACAGAAGCGACGCCGGGAAGAGGGTCTTAAGGCAGGTGAACTTAACCGGCATATGATCTTTACGGGAAATCCCGGAACGGGTAAAACCACCATAGCCCGTATTGTAAGCCGCTATCTCAAGGCAATAGGCATACTTTCTGGTGGGCAGCTTGTCGAGGTATCAAGAGGCGATCTTGTGGGACGGTATGTCGGACATACTGCTCCGCTTGTTAACCAGGTTATAAAATCAGCCATCGGGGGTGTGCTGTTTATAGATGAAGCATACAGCCTGTACAGAGGAGATGAGGACAGTTTCGGGCTTGAGGCAATAGATACGCTTGTTAAAGGCATAGAGGATAACCGTGATAACCTTATAGTTATCCTGGCGGGATACAGCAAGGAAATGGAAGATTTTCTGGAAGCAAACTCGGGGCTTAAGAGCCGTTTCCCGAACATAATAGATTTTCCCGATTATACAGGTGAAGAACTCCTTGCGATCGCACATATTACGGCAGGATCCAAGGGTTATTCCATTGAACCGGAAGCCGAAAAACCGCTTCTTGATTTCTTTAATGCGACCCAGCTTAACAATGCAAGAGAAGCAGGGAACGGCCGCCTTGTCCGCAACAAGATTGAGGAGGCCATCCTGAACCAGTCACGCCGGCTTGTTGCCGAACCCGATGCGGATATGTCGCTTCTGAAGGTTGGGGACTTTGAGCTTTTATAGTTATTTTCATTTATAAAAATATATGTGCTGTACTGAATTGGTGATATATGTTATAATCATAGGCGTCGGTGACAACCGGCGCCATTCTGTAGCAGTGCGCAAACTACAGAATCCGGAGGCCCGTGACGGCAAGAACGGGTAAAAATAATTTATAGGAGGACATGGATATGTCATTAAACAAGAAGAGCGTTGATGATTTTAACGCAAAAGGCAGAAGAGTGCTGGTAAGATGTGACTTTAACGTTCCTTTAAAGAACGGCGAGATCACTGACGAGACACGTATCGTTGCAGCGCTTCCCACTATCAACAAGCTGATCGCCGACGGAGCAAAGGTTATACTGTGCTCACATCTCGGTAAGGTTAAGAACGGCCCCAATGAAGGGGAATCACTGGCACCCGTTGCCAAGAGACTGTCAGAGAAGCTTGGCAAGGAAGTTAACTTTGTTGCTGACTACAGTGTTACGGGCGATGCTGCTACAAAGGCGGTTGCCGATATGAAGGAAGGAGATGTTGTTCTCCTCCAGAATACACGTTTCAGAGGTGAGGAAGAGACCAAGCCGCAGAAGGCGGGCGAGGCTTTCGCAAAGGAACTTGCCGATCTTGCTGATGATTATGTATGTGACGCATTCGGTTCGGCTCACAGGGCTCATGCATCTGTAGCTGTTGTTACCAAATTCATTACCGAGAAGGGTGGAACCAATGCCGTTGGTTACCTTATGCAGAAAGAGATCGACTTCCTCGGCAATGCAGTTGAGAATCCGGTACGTCCTTTCGTTGCGATCCTCGGCGGTGCCAAGGTAGCTGATAAGCTCAATGTTATCGACAATCTTCTTGAGAAAGCTGATACTCTCATCATCGGCGGCGGTATGGCATTTACCTTCCTTAAAGCCCAGGGTAAGGAAATCGGAAAGTCGCTCGTTGATAATGAGAAGATAGATTACTGTAAGGAAATGATGGCTAAGGCTGAGAAGCTTGGCAAGAAGCTGCTTCTTCCGGTTGATACCGGTATTGCAGCAGGTTTCCCGGATCCCATCGACGGACCTATAGATGTTACCTATGTTGACAGCAACGCTATCCCCGCTGATATGGAAGGTCTTGATATAGGCCCCAAGACACAGGAACTCTTTGCGGATGCTGTTAAGTCAGCCAAGACCGTGGTATGGAACGGACCTATGGGTGTATTCGAGAATCCCACGCTTGCAAAGGGTACGATTGCGGTTGCAAAGGCTCTGGCTGAGACAGATGCTACCACGATCATCGGCGGCGGTGACTCTGCAGCAGCATGTAACCAGCTTGGTTTCGCTGACAAGATGAGCCACATCTCAACAGGCGGCGGTGCCTCATTGGAGTTTCTTGAAGGCAAAGAACTGCCCGGAGTATATGCGGCAGACGACAAGTAATGAACAAGCATATGCGGTAAACGACAAGTAATGAACAAGTATATGCGGTAAACGACAAGTAATGAACCGGTATATGCGTATTCCGAAAGTCATGCAAAGTGCCATGCTTGCATGAAGCGCTTTGTATGGCTTTTGGAATCCTGCGAAGCAGGAATATGTCTGCTTGCAGACATATAGCATATACGAAGGATAGTACGCGCGAAGCGAACGAAAAAATGCGGAGCATTTTTGAGTCTGCTGATGTACACATGCAGATATATAGCATATACGAAGGATAGTACGCGCGAAGCGAACGAAAAAATGCGGAGCATTTTTGAGTCTGCTGATGTACACATGCAGACATATAGCATATACAAAGGATAGTACGCGCGAAGCGAACGAAAAAATGCGGAGCATTTTTGAGTGCAGATAAAATAAAGAGGAGAAAAAAATGTCAAGAAGAAGAATCATAGCAGGTAACTGGAAGATGAACAAGACACCTTCGGAAGCCGTAGAACTGGTTAATACACTTAAGGATCTTGTGAAGAATGATGACGTTGATGTTGTATACTGCGTTCCGGCTATAGACATCGTACCGGTAGCGGAAGCTATCAAGGGAAGCAATGTTCAGCTCGGCGCAGAGAACTTCTATATAGAAGACAAGGGAGCATTTACCGGTGAGATCTCAGCTCCCATGCTTAAGGATGCCGGCGTTAAGTATATCATCATCGGTCATTCGGAGAGAAGAGACATCTTCGGCGAGAATGATATCCTTATTAATAAGAAGGTAAAGAAGGCCTTCGCATCAGGCCTTTCACCGATCCTTTGCTGCGGTGAGAGCCTTGAGCTCCGTGAGGCCGGAGTATATGAGGAGTGGATCAGGAGACAGATCAAGTGGGACCTTGACGGACTTACTGCTGATCAGGTGTCTAACCTTGTTATCGCGTATGAGCCTATATGGGCTATCGGAACAGGTAAGACGGCAACCGCTGATCAGGCACAGGAAGTATGCAAGCTTATACGTGACTACATAGCAGAACTGTATGATGCAGCTACAGCTGAAGCAGTGCGTATCCAGTACGGCGGCTCAATGAACGCAGCCAATGCGGCAGAGCTTCTCAGCAAGCCGGATATCGACGGAGGACTTATCGGCGGAGCCTCTCTTAAGCCTGATTTTGGTCAGATCGTTAATGCCTGACATGTTAAATAGAAATGGTACGTTAAAGCGCTAAAGCGTCAACGTCACATAAGTATCCAAATGAATAATATGGCTCTTTCGGCAGTGTGATTAATGTCACGCTGCCGATTTTATTTTTTCAAATTGGCAAAAAAAGAAAAAAATATATGTATTTTTCGGGAAGGCGATGTTATAATGTGATTTGTATTGTGTGAAAATATAGGCGAAGTACAAAAAAATTATAAAGACAGGTCCAAGCAACGTTTTAAAGGTGTCTTTATATAAGGAAACAAAACTTTAACTGCTTCATAAAGGAGAGAGAAATGAAGAAAAGAAAGCTTGTTAAATCAATTGTGGCGATGATCGCACTTGTGGCCATGCTGACAGAGAATACCTGCAGCGTTATGGCCTCTGTTACAGGTGAAGGTCTTTCGGGTTCGGAAGATGCTGTGCTGACGGTTGAAGATACGGATACCGGAAGTATTGCGGAAGAAGAGAACGGAAATGAAAGTATTCTGACTGTTCCGGACAACGGTACTGAGCTTCAGGATCCGGATGCGGCTTCCGATAATGAGATAAACATAAGCATAGGTGAGGAACAGGAAAGTATTCTTTCCGAAACGGAAGAACTGAAGGAAGGTTCTTTAAATGCTTATGATGACAGGATAGAAGCAGATGGAAAGAATGAACTGACGCTGTATATCAATACGGATCAGATGAACAGCTCCGATTCCTTTTATCTTGGCATAACGGGCAGTCCGGATGCAGATTATGACAGCTGCCTTGATAATAAGCTCAGGAAGGAAGAGGGCGGTGTATACTATATAAAGGGTCTTGAAGGGAAGAAGACCGGCTTTAAAGCTTCTTCGCTGTCCGAAGGTCTCAAAGCGGAATATAAGATCCGCAGGGACGGCAACCCTCAGATCACGCTTATTTCAAAGGATGCCCCTGCGGCAGAAAAGAAGCTCAGGGTATCCGACAGCGGAAATGAAGTTAAAGGTTCGGGATATGATGAACTGACAATAACCTTTGATGGTACGGGTCTTGAAAAAAATGCGTATTTCAGTCTGTATATCAAGTCATCCGCTGTAGTAATGTATGACGGAAAGATCGTTAAGAACGGTGTGGTTCCTTCTCTCTCCGGTTCCACATCAAGCATCAGGCTTTCCGGTCTTGATAACGAAGCATTTACCATATATATAGAAGGTGAGAATGTAAATAACATTTCTTCGGAGTACTCCGTTAGTTCTGTTGAGAACGGGGCTGTTAATGCTGTTCTTAAGCAGAACAGGAATGATGTTGTAATAAAGCATGATGAGACAGGCAATGATGAAGATAACGGTGCGGCCGGGGATTCACATGATAATGAAGAACCTGAAGCCGGCGAGGCGGAAGCTGTAAAGCGCGTTTATGAGTATTCGGATTCAAAGGTTGATATTACAGTTACACTGAATGATCCGGCAGACCTTCCGGATAACGCAGAGCTTCATGCTGTTGAAATAAGCCAGGAAAGTGATGCCGCGCATTATGCGGAGGTAGCAAAGAAGATCGGTGAACAGAATACGGATGACAGTATTACACCGGCTAAAATGTATGTATATGATGTTTTCTTTACTGTGGATAATGAGGAGACGGAACCTCTTAACCCTGTGAATGTAAATATATTTTATAAGAAGAAACTGTCTTCACCCAATAATGATGAGATAGAAAAGATAAAGACATTTCATCTTAAAGAGGATGAAAGCGGAGCAGTCAGCTCAGTTGATGATGTTACCGGCAATGTTGTTACTGACGGACAGGGAGAAGTTAAGGAAGTTACCGTAAGTGTAGACAGCTTTTCGGATTTTGTTACTGTTGAGTATGTATCCAATTCGACTTTGCTCTCAGACGGAGGTTCATATTCTCTGGGATATATTCTTGCCAATTACAACAGCTTTATAAGTGATTCGTTCAATCATGAGAACCACTTTATAGGTCCTGTTGCCGTGGGTGGTGATGCGAGTATACACAGCTGGGGTAATGAAGCCGCCAAATACAGTGCCAACAGCTATATCGGCGGAAAGCTTACCCAGGACAACTGGTGGAGTACGGTAGGCGGAGGTGCGCTGTATCTGGGCAGTGAGAACAGCGGGGTATATACATATTTCAGTAAAGAGGACAAATACGTCGATACTGTGAATGGCGTAGGAATAAATTACTGCACGGGTATGTACATAACCGACAATTATATTGATTTTGATGCGGCATTCGCTTCAATCCGGAATGAAATATCCGATCTGGACGTGGATCATGTAGTGGACAGGAATGCTTCATCGGGTGAATACTGTTATGTTGAGAAGGATTATGAGAATAAGGATATACTGTATCTCCGCTCCGGATATACATACAGGATTTCATCGTTAAACGGTATAAAGAGAATTAAAATATTCGGCGCTGACATTAATTCGGCAGTGGATACGATCCTGAAGGTAGACAGCGGTGAGGATATTACAATGTTCCCTGATGTTGTTGTCGGTGACAATGCAACAACGATTACCGAATACGGTCAGAATTCGAGTATCGTATTTTTACTTCCGAATACGAAAAACATAACAATGAAATCCGGACATTCCCATTTCGGACATATCGTTGCACCCAATGCGTTTGTTGACTTCCCCGGTGGCGGAAGCTACAACGGATGTGTTATAGCAAGGAAGTTCCACAGTGCGAATTCAGAGGGACACATGTGGCCTTACAACGGAAAGAAGTTCGAAGGGGCAACCACAGGATTCACTGTCAGGAAGACTGTAAACGGTGTGACGCCTTCATCGGATGAAGTCTTTACGTTTGTTCTTGAGGAATACAAAGACGGGCAGTGGGTTGAGATCCAGACAACGCAGAATAAGGGTGAGCTGGCAAGCTTTGATACCATTGCATACACAAAGCATGATGAAGGAGACCATTACTACCGTATAAGGGAGCAGGGTGATGTAAACGGATATGTCATAGATGCTACCGTGTACATGATCAAGGTCAATATAACGAATGAGAAGAGCTATACATTTATAAATCAGAACAAGATCGAGACCTGTTATAAGGTTTCGATGAACAGTTCGATCGATGATTACAGCGCCAACTGTATTGATGCCAATATAGTAGAGCAGATGGGCTTTGACAATAAGATTGAAGCCGGTTCGATAGGCCTTCTTAAGAAAACTGTTCCCGCTGATGCCGGAAACGGTACCTTCTATGTGACAGTACAGGATGAATACGGTGATTATTATAATGAAGAAACAGGTGTATTCGACAGAGAATACAGTGAGATAGCCGTAAAAGTAGGAGAGACCAGGACGATCAGCGATATTCCTTACGGAACCTATACCGTGACAGAGGTCAAGGATAAGGCTAAGGATATCAACGGAAACGAGTATGCAGTTTCCTATACCGTTGACGGAAACACCAAGACATGCAGGATCGGAGAAGAGGATCAGAGCTGCACCGTGATCGTTAACGGTGATGAATCTGTGGAGATCACCAACAGAATGTCAGGTCAGGTTAAGGTGACCAAGTCTTATCTTGATGCGGCAGGGGAGACCTTAAATGACGGAACCGAATTCTATGTTGTCCTTTCTTCAACATCGGGCTCAGACAGAAACAGAACCGCATATTATGATATTAACGGCGGAGAGCATTCAGATAAACAGGTAATTGCGATTAAGGCAGGAGAAACAGTCCTGTTTGCGCCTCTTCCCGCGCAGAGAACATATACGGTAACCGAGACTGATGCGAAGGGTAATGCCATCTCAGACGGAGTTGACTTTGACGTTATAAACGGAACGGAGACCTTTGTACTTGATGACAGCAGTGTTGCTTCACTCAATAAGGATGTAACCCTTGTAAACAGGAAGCATGCAACAGGCAGGATAGAAGTTATAAAGAAGGATGAGACGGACGGATCCGTTATAGACGGAGCTGAGTTCTATCTGAAGCATGATGATGATTCGGATGCGCTTATTTATGTTTCCGGAGCTTCGGGAGAATATATTTATGCGGAAGGTAATACCGGAACATCCAGGCTCACGACAACGAATGGTACATTCAGTGTTGACGGCCTTCCGTACGGTGATTACAGGATAGAGGAGATAACATATCCCGATGGATATGAGAAGAATCAGATAGTAATGAAGTTCAGCGTGTCAGCTGACGGAGTAACGAGCAGATCAGTAAGCAGTACCACGCTTATTAAGGATGCAATGATAAAGGGATCCTATTCGGGTTCATATACAGTATACAACCGGAGAAAGAACGGTTCGTTAAGACTTATCAAGGCGGATTCGGAGAATGCCGCTAGACTTTCAGGTTCCGTATTTGAACTTTATAAGGATGGAAGCCGTTATCCGGATTCAAAGACAGTGTATACCACGGACGGAAATGGTGAGATCAGGGTTGATAACCTTCCCTGGGGAACCTATTATTTCGTGGAGAAAGAGGCTCCTTCGGGTTATGTAACGCCCGAAGAAGAAGCTGCAAGAACCAAAGAGGCGGTAATCAATGCCGAAAACTGTGGTGCGGAACTGACCATAGATGTGGTTAATGACAAAATATACGGAGAACTTTTGCTTCATAAGGTTGATGACGAAGATAAACCGCTTACCGGTGCTACCTTTAAGCTATACAGCTCGGATGAGGAAAAGGATACAAAGTATCAGGTACTCACCAAAGGTACGGCAGGCGTTTATACCTTTGATATTAACGGAACAGAGCAGGAGCTTGAAACAGACGGTGAAGGTAACCTTACTGTTACAGGCCTTCCTTACGGTACCTACCGTGTATATGAGGAGAAGGCACCGGAGGGATATAAAGTATCAGAAGATCCTTTGCTGTTTGTTATAAGCGAAAGAGGGGCGGTTAAGGAATACTCCTTTAGAAATACTCTCATAAAGGCAAATGTCGAATTTATAAAGGTAGATGATAAGGATGAAGCAATAGCGAATGTTGCTTTCACCCTGTGGAAGAACGTTGACGGTAAATTCACGAAGCAGAATACATATTATTCGGGTAAAGACGGTCACGTTTATGCAAGTGGTCTGGGAGCAGGAACATATTACTTTACAGAGGAAGAGATCACCGGATATGAGGTGAATGCCGACAGCTACGGCTTTACCATTACTGCAGAGGATAACGGAAAGACATTTACGCTTCCGGAACTTAAGAAGAAGGTAGACGGACTGGCTGCCGTAGTAAATACTCCCAAGACAGGTAAAGCGGAGCTCTTTAAGTATGTGCTTAAGAATAATGTAAAAGAGCCTCTTGAGGGTGCGCAGTTTGACCTGTACAAGGATGGAAAGGTATTTAAGAAAGATCTTAAGACCGATACTTTCGGACTGATAAGGGTAGAGGATCTTGAGTGGGGGAATTATTACTTTACGGAGACCAAGGCTCCTGCAGGCTTTACGCCTGACACGACTCCCGTAACGTTTACCATTTCTGCAGATTCGCATGGATTTACGGGCGCTTCGCGTCTTGAAATGTCCAATACTCCGATCGTGGGTTATGTTGAGCTCAAAAAGCTGGATGAAAATGATGATGAAACAATGCTTAACGGCGTAGGCTTTGATCTCTTTAAGGGTGTGCCCGAAGGACAGTCGGAAAAGATCGGGCATTATGTAACACAGAACGGTGGTATCGCAAAGGATGTAATAGGTGCGCTTGAATACGGTGACTATTATTTTGCAGAGACAGATACGGTACCGGGTTATGAGTTAAATACAGTACCTTATACATTCAGTATAAGTGAGCAGGACAAGCTGATCACCGTAAAAGCCGTAAATGTAAGAAAGACCGGTAAAGTGACGCTTGAGAAGTATAATTCCGACAGAACAAAGAAGCTTGACGGAGCTGTGTTTGAACTGTATTCATCCAATCCCAGCGGTATTCTCCAGAGGATCTCGGCAATATTCGGTAAAGCCGAGCATAAGGTTGGCGAATATACAACGGCAAACGGTGGCGTGATAACCGTTGATGACCTTGCATGGGGCAATTACTTCTTCGTTGAGACCAAGGCACCGAAAGGATATGTCCTTGATAATGAGACACATTATACCTTCACTATTGATGCGGATAATCTGGAAGCCGAGCTTACCGGTTTTAAGGGTGCCGTTGATAAGGAAGAGACGGGTGTGATCGAGCTTACCAAGGATGATGGTGAGGGAAGTGCCCTTGCCGGAGCGAAGTTTGTATTATATAAGAACGGAACGCTTTATCCCGATAATGAAACAGTATATAAAACGGATGGAGACGGTGTTATCAGGGTAGAGAATCTTCCTTACGGAAGCTATTATTTCGTAGAGACCGAAGCTCCGGAAGGTTTTGTTACTCCTGAGGGTGAAGCTGCAAAGACTAAAACCGTTGTAATAGATGAGAATAATACGGTTTCCACGGTAACCGCAAACACAATAGAGGTTTCCAATGAGAAGATCTACGGCTCTGTAGAGCTTATTAAGGTTGACGGAAATGATAATGAGCTTGCAGGTGCCGAGTTCTATATTGTAAAGTTAGAGGACGGAGCTAAAAAGAATATTAAGGTTAACGGTGCTGCCGGTGTTTATGCATATGATAAGACGGCTGGCTTCCTGTCAACCAGTCAGACGCTTGAAACCAACGGTGCAAAGCTTTCGATAACCGGGCTGCCTTACGGAAAATACCAAATATATGAGAGTAAAGCACCTGAAGGATATAACAGGGTTGAGACTCCTTTTGAATTCACTGTTGACAGCCGGGATAAGAAGATCACTACCAGATTTGAGAATACACTTATCAGTGCAGGGGTTGAATTTATAAAAGAGGATGCTGACGGAAGACCTCTGGAAGGCGCTGAATTTGCACTGTATAAGGAGAACGGAACCGAACCGGTAAGTAAAGGTACCGTTACGTCCAAGGAAAACGGCAAGGTGACGGTTGATGGTCTTGGGGCAGGAAATTATTACTTCATAGAGACTAAGGCACCCAGGGGATATGAGCCTGTTACCACACCGTATACTTTCAGGATCACAGCTGCAGACAACGGCAAGGTCGTAACCATAGACAATGCCGCTGCCGGTGATAACGGTCTCGGAGTGGTTTACAACACACCCAGGAAGGGGTCTGTTAAGCTTAAGAAGGTAGTTAAGGGTACCAATGACGGACTTAAGGGAGCAGCCTTTGACCTGTACAGAAAAGGTGAAAGTGCCGCAATAAGAAAAGATCTCGTATCCGATGAGAACGGTTATGTCAGAGCTGACGGGCTTGAGTGGGGTACTTATGTATTCAGAGAGACAAAGGCTCCTTCAGGTTATGCTATCGAAGGAAACGGAGAGTATGTATTTGAAATAAATGCAGACAATGTGTCGGAAGAGATAACAGTCGATGTTAAAGGTAATGAACTTAAAGCAGAGAATAAGCTTATACGCGGCGGTGCAAGGCTTGTTAAGCAGGACAGCGTAACAGGATCCCCCATAGAGGGAGCAGTCTTTACACTGTATAATGCAAAGGATAATACGGTAGTAAACGGCTATGAGGAGATTAAGTCGGATGCAAAGGGTATGATCGTTACCAATGGGGATCTCACAGCCGGAAGCTATTATTTCATGGAAAAGACACCTGCTCCGGGTTATGAGTCAAATACGGAGAAGTATGCATTTACCATCGATCAGTCCAATATGGATAAGATCGTTGAGGCAGGAAGCAACGGTATTGCATTAAATACACCGAAAAAAGGAAAGGCAGAAATACTTAAATATACCGAATCGGAAGACGGAACGGGAAGGATAGGTCTTGCCGGGGCCGAGTTCACACTTTACAGAGAGGAAACCATTCTCGGCATTAAGTATTTCAAGGAGGATAAAACATACACAACCGATGCGGAAGGTATCGTCAGAGTGGATGACCTTCTGTGGGGTACATATAAGTTCAAGGAAACAAAGGCACCCGCAGGCTATATCCCGGATCCGGCCGAGACAGTCTTTACCATAGGCGCTTCCGCTCTTGATTACACCGGTAAGTACAGGCTGTCGCTCAAGAATGAGGCTTATAAAGGCTCGGTTAAGCTGGTTAAGTATTATACGGTCAACGGAGAGAATAAGGGAACTCTTGAAGGAGCGGCATTTAAGTTCTTTAAAACAGACGCTGACGGAGACTTTGAAATAAAGAATACTACAGCTGACGGCTTATATGTAACGGATAAAAACGGAGAGATCGTGATCGGCGATCTTGCATGGGGATCGTATTATTTCGAGGAGGTATCAGCTCCCGAAGGTTATGCGATGCCTAAGAACAGAAAGAGCGGGGTTCTTTCGATCAATGCGCAGAATGTTGAAAAGAGCATTAAGACACCGCTTGATACATCGCTCACAAATGAAAAGATCTACGGTAACGCGGCGCTTCTTAAGGTGGATGACCAATCACCTGCAAATGCACTTGAAGGAGCAGAGTTTGCCCTGTTTACAAAGGATGGAAGCAAGGTATATGTAACAGGAGGCAATGGTGTATATGCCTATTCGGAAAAAGCCTCGGATACAAAATTGGTTACTCCGGAAAACGGCAGGATCGATGTTAAACAGCTGCCGTACGGTTCGTACTATTTCAAGGAGACCAAGGCGCCTGACGGATATCTGCTTAATGATGAACATATAAGCTTTGTCATTGACAGAAACCAGGCAGAGGCTGATGAACCGCAGGAGATAAAGACCTGCATTAACTCAACGGTAAGGGCTTCGGTAAGCTTTATTAAGGCTGATACCACCAAGGATAAGCCTCTCGAGGGAGCGGTATTTACTCTGTATAAGACCGGAGCCGGCGAGAACGGCACGGATCTTGAAATCTCGGATGTTACCAGTGATGCAAAAGGTATTGTAAGCTACTCGAACCTCGGTATCGGAAGCTACTATTTTAAGGAAAAGAGTACGCCGGGGGATGCGTACAGGAAGCTTACGGGCAAATATACCTTTACGGTTACAAATGATGATAACGGAAAAACGCTCAAGCTTGATAATGCAGAGGATAATGTTGTGATCAATTATCCGAAATATGGCGGCGTAAGGCTTGAAAAGAGCTATATTGTGAACGGCAACAGGGAAGGAACGCTGGCCGGAGCGGTATTTGAGCTTTATTCGGTAGGTGAAGACGGAAAAGAGGAAGCACTCAGAGAGTATACGACAGACAGCAACGGAAACGTCAATGTACAGGGACTTGAATGGGGAAGCTATTACTTCACGGAGAAATCGGCACCTGCCGGATATACATTTGACAGCAGTAAAAAATACAGCTTCAGCATTACGCAGGAGAATGTAACGGATATCCGGATACTGCATGCAGATAACACCAGACTTACGGGATCCGTAGAACTTGAAAAGACAGACAGTACGGATAATACACCTCTGAGCGGAGTGGTGTTTGAACTGTATAAGAACTATAACACAGCAGACCAGGCTCTTATAGCTACTCTGGTTACAGAGAACGGAAAGGCTTCACGTGACGGGCTCCTCTGGGGCAGATACACCCTCATCGAGAAGGAGACCATAGACGGATATGTGCTTAATACAGAGCAGTACAGCTTCACAATAAGCGGTGATCATCTGAAAGAGAGCTTCACGGGAGTAAATGCGATAAAGAACGACCGTATCAGGGGCTATGTTGAACTTCTTAAGAAGGACAGCGTAACCAAGGCTCCCATGAGAGATGTAGCGTTTGAGCTATACAGGGGAACCGAAGCGGAAGGCCAATATGTAGCAACATATACAACAAACGGAAGCGGTAAGCTGACTGATGAGAGCGGTTCGGAGAAGATAGGACCTCTTGATTACGGCGAGTACTATTTCAAGGAGATCACTCCTGTCGGATACATACCGAATGATGATGTCCTTACATTCAGGATAAGCTCCGACGGACAGACTGTAAGCTTTACGGATACAAAGACAGTGTTTAATACACCTGAAAACGGAGCCGTAATACTCCGCAAGACAGATGAGAACGGTGCACCTCTTGCAGGAGCAGAGTTCACCCTGTTTGCAACCACGCCAAAGACGATAGGTCAGACGCTGTCAACGCTGTTTAAGGATTCTTATGAGTACGGCACCTATACGACCAATGAAAACGGTGAGATACGCGTAAGCGGGCTTGGCTGGGATACATACTTCTTCACAGAGACCAAAGCACCCAAGGGATATGAAATAATAGAACCCGGAAAGAGGTATGAGTTTACTATAGATGCCTTCTCAACGAAGACTGCGATAGAACTCGGAACCGTTATCAATAAGCAGCAGCCGGGTACGCTTACCCTGGTCAAGCTTGATGATGAGTCGGAAACCGCTCTTGAGGGCGCTCAGTTTAAGCTGTACAGGACAGAGGATGGAGTAAATACGGATGTTTCGGCACAGTACGGAGCAACCTCCGGAGTATTTACGACAGCGGCTGACGGCAGGATAACCGTCAGAAACGTGGCATGGGGTTCGTACTATTTTGAAGAAACCAAAGCACCGGAAGGATATGAAGAAATAAGCGATACCAATATCGTCAGGAGTTCGATCCTTACAGTTAATGCCAACAACGCCGATGCAAAGACGAACATCATGAAGCCGCAGAACGCAACGGTTTATAACAGAAAGGGTTACGGATATGTTTCCCTTAAGAAGATATTTGACGGTAAACAGCCCGAATCCTTTGCAGGAGTGGAGTTCTCTCTTATAAATGACAGTACGGCTGAAAAGGTTGGAGATTATAAGACAAATGAAGCGGGCATTATAGAAGCGGATGTGATCGGAAGGCTTCCTTACGGTGATTATCATTTTGAAGAGGTGAGCGTTCCTTCGGGCATAAGCTATGCGGTAAGCAGGTTTATACTTGCATTTACCATTGACAGGAGTAACGAAGAAGCCGAACCTGTTGAGTTTACCTTTGTTAATTCGGAGATAACGGCATCGGCAAGATTTGTCAAGGTTGACGGAGACAGTAAGGCAGTCATCCCGGGTATCAGATTTAATGTGTTCGCCATGGACAACAGTGAAGTATCCGTAACGACTGTAGTAAGCGATGCGGCAGGTATTGTAATGGCTGAGCATCTTCCGATGGGAGAGTATTACTTCCTCGAAGACAAGGCATCTGCCGAAGCAGCAGGTTATGTGGCCGACGGATCGAAATATATGTTCAGTATTACCGAGGCTGACAGACCTGTAAAGGATGCGGACGGAAAGATCACTGAGAAGATGGTACCCGTTTATAAAGAAGGTACAGATACTGAAATTACCAATGTTTCCAATCTCAAGGGAAAAGGAACGATCAGGCTGATCAAGCTTGGCAGACAGTCAAACGGAAGCCAGAAACAGCTTGAGCTTTCGGGCGCTTCATTCGAGCTGTATAAGGATGGAGAGCTTTACATGGCAGCCGACAGGGTTGCTGAATATATAAGCGGCCAGAACCTTGTTATAGGTGACCTGCCGTGGGGAACCTACTACTTCAAGGAAATAAAGGCTCCGGCCGGCTATGCGCTTCCTTCCGGAGAAAAGGCTGTGACCAATACAGTGACTCTTGACGGAACCACGGTAAGCGGATCACTTACCACACCGCTTGTATGCCAGATGAGTGATGACAGTATAAGGGTTTATATCTCCAAGAGAGAAATAGGCGGTTCGGAAGAGCTTCCCGGTGCAAAGCTTGAGGTATATGAAGCAGATGAGAACGGTAAGGTATCCGATAAGCCTTATATCGAATGGGAGAGCGGAACCACCCCGAAGCTTATCGAAACAGGAAACGGTGATTCCGCGAATGGTGAGAAAGGTTTTGAGGCAGGAAAGACATATGTGCTCCATGAGGACACGGCACCGGCCGGTTACTGCCTTGCAACGGATATAGTATTTACCGTAAATGAGGACGGAACGGTAACAACCAATGCCCGTACGAGCGGTGCATCAAACGGCATGACCATTATCATGGAGGATGCAGCGATCAATGTATCAATCTCCAAGAAAGAGATGGGAAGCGATACAGAGCTGTCCGGTGCCGTACTCAGGATCCTTGACGGTGAGGAGACGATAGAATCATGGGTAAGCACAGGTAAGCCTCATACAATAGCTGCAGTGCTTGAGGTTGGCAAGAGCTATACTCTGAAGGAGTCCGATCCGCCCAAGGGTTATTACACGGCAGACCCCATAACATTTACACTTAAAGACGACGGAACTATCCAGATAATAAAGGATGCAAGTGCAAGTGCCGAGGCTTCCGTAAAGGCAGGAGTATCAGGCAATGCTGCAATGCTCACGATGTACGACCGCCCGATCAGGGTAGAGATAAGCAAGAAGAGATTAAGCGGCGGAGCGGATGATTATGTTGCAGGAGCAGAGCTTGCACTCTATGAGCAGGCAGACAATGATTACAGGCAGATATTCTCATGGGTAAGTCCGGTGAGCGGAGCTACGCTCATCGACTACGGATTACTGCAGGTAGGAAAGAAGTATAAGGTTGTTGAGACCAAGGCTCCTGCCGGATATGTAAAGGCAGATGACCTGTACTTCACGGTTAAGGACTACAATGAGTTCGAGAAGACCGACGCGAACGGAATGGTAACGCAGCCTGTAAATGTATATGATGCAGTAGTTACGGCAGTGGTATCAAAGCAGATGATCGTGGGAGGCGAAGAGCTTCCCGGTGCGAAGCTTCAGATAATTGACGAGACGGGCAGAGTAGTGCTTGAGTTCGAATCGGGACAGAAGCAGACGCTGATCACATCTGTAGCCGATCAGACTCTGCTGTCATCGGAAGAGAAGACAGCATATGAGAAATACAATGTTATCTACGGAACAAAGCTTGAAGCCGGAAAGACATACATCTTAAGAGAGATCACGGCTCCTTACGGTTATGCTTTGGCAGAGGATATAAGCTTTAAGGTGGACGATCAGGGG
>JAFSYI010000005.1 GCA_017450065.1 Lachnospiraceae bacterium | reverse complement strand
GGATTACTTTTCATAATCTACCACTTTCCATAAGCCACCTTATGAGAAGCTTCGCATAAAGTCGGCAAGACTACATCAGCAGTGAATTTAGGAGCAGGACTGGCTGCTCAGGGAAAGAAAGTACTTTTACTGGATACGGATCCACAAGGCAGCCTATCAATCTGCATGGGCTACACTAGAAGTCACTATTGTAGACGTAATCGAGAAACTTGTTAATGAGGAAGATATTCCGGAAGGATATGCGATTTTGAAGCATTCAGAGAATATCGACCTGCTTCCGTCAAATATCGGTCTTTCTGCTGCGGAGGTCTCACTTGTAAATGTCATGAGCAGAGAGCTTGTCCTGAAGGATTATGTGAACCAGATTAAGAAAAATATGATTTTGTAATCATTGACTGCATTCCAAAGGGAGGCTTAATGATGCGTATCTTCATGATAAGGAGAAAAGGGCAATAATAGATGCGATGGATGTGGTCGGGGATATGCTGGGGCAGAAAGAATAAACGTTGTACTGAAGAGTGGGTAATAAACGATCTTTGCAGACGGAACCACATCACAATGATCCGCCTGCCGGAAAAGAAGTTCAGGGATTTCGATAACTGTATCTGTCTGACATACGAGGGATACTCTTTAGAAATCATGGATATCCTGATAAAGAAGGTGTTCAGACTTATCCGCATCGAGGCAGATATAAATCTGATAAGGGATATCTTCGAGGTTGAAAAAATCTGGAATCAGTCGTATAAAGGAACGTAACAATGTAATCAAGGGAGGACAAAAGATGGATTTTAGTGATTTTGATGGAATTATAGCGGCAATGGCAGGAGTATTTATGATCTCTGCGGTCATAATACTGATACTTTACCTTATCAGCTCCTTTGCCAGATACAAGTATCTGAAGATACGGAGCTACGAGAATGCCTGGATGGCGTTTATTCCCATAGTGAATATATGGGCTATAGTCGAGGCTACGTATGGTAATAAAGAAAGGATCAACATCTACGGATGGGAGGCTCCTGCGATAGTTCTGAAACTCTGGCCTGTAGTAGCCTATGCTCTGGCGCTTATAATAAATGTTATACCCTTAATAGGCAATGTCCTGAGCCTGCTGCTCTATGTACTGGAAGTAGCCGTCCTGGCTATGATATTCAAGGATATGATGGAGCATCTGGACAAACCGCAGGAGATGGTCACCGCAGTGATCGCCGTGATATTCCATATAGTCTCCGATATCATGATCCTAAGCGCAACAAGCAGCTTCCAGCCCGGACAGCAGAACTGGCAGACGGATAACCGTGTGCTTAACTCGCAGACTGCGATAGACGGACCACTTTCATTCCTGAACGGCAAGATCTGATACGCAGATAACAGAATAATCGGGAACAGCGCAAAAAGGGTGCAGCATTGAACTAAACACTCAATACTGCGCCTGGTTTAACCGGATATGCACTGAAATTAACCGGATACGCAAAATCGCTGACATGAGTGAACTTCCTCACGTATAATCAGACAAAGGCAATCAAAAAGCCGAAAAAAACAGATAAACAATTATAACGGAGGACAAAACGATGGCAGACAACAAGAATATGGCACTTAACGACGAAGCAATGGCAAATGCAACCGGTGGAGCAGGAGAGGATCTTCCGCTTAACAAGTACAATGTGGGTGACAGGGTTATAGTAGCCGGATATGAAGACCATGAGAGCACGATAATCGAATTAAAGGGATATGGCTCCAATGGATGGAGTTATCAGGTCAGATGCGTCAAAGAGGATGCCAACGGACACGAAGCAGCAGAATTCCCGGAGTATGAGAGCAACATCAGCCCGGTATAAGTGATAATATGAACTGAATAAAGCGCAGGTAACACAAGGCGTGGCTTTGAATTAAGAGATTCGGGGTCGCGTCTTTTCAATTTAAAACTATTGGGGCGGTTTTTTGGAGGAACACAAGAAGAACCGTCCCTTTTGTGTTTTGGGAGGTGATATTTGTGTATTTGAAGGTAGAAATTTTGAGGAAAGGAGGAGACGGATGAGAGATGGAAAGAGGATGATACGAAGGTTTGTGATGGATCTGATCATTTCAAGCTGTCCAAATCTAACGGAGATCATAATAGATAAAAACGTTCAGGTATCGTCGGCTACTTCTTTTTTAGGTGCAGAGAATGATTATGTGAAAACCAAGGTTATCGGGCGGATGTCTGACAGTTTTAAGAAGAATGCCATGTCGAAGCTGCTTATTGGCAATCGGTATATCGCTGCGGCTGATGTGAAGGCATCCATAAATCTTGTAGGAGATGAGGCATGCTAGTGTAGCGTTTCAATGACTTCTTTACTTAAAACACCATCTTGCCGCCAGCTGCTTCGTTGTCATCAGTCGTCGTAGCCCGCTACGACTCCTTCCTCCGCCTAGCATCTGACGACAATCTGGCATTTTAACTAAAAGAGTCATTGAAACGCTCCACTAGGGATGACTGTGGTAGCAGAAAGTGTCGAGGATATTGCGCAGTGGGATTTTCTGCGAGATCATAACTGCGATCTGATACAGGGATTCTGTGCCGGACAACCTCTGACCGAAGACATTTCATAGATTTTTATCGAGGGAACGGGGATCTAAAGAAATGATCATGACGGAGGATGAGATATGTTTCCGCTTCCGGAGGAACGGATGCAGGAAAAGCCATATCAGGATTCCGGCAGAATTGAATGCAGTAGAAACCCATGTAATAGTGGAGATTCTCAGATCAAGGGGTCTTATTAAATCAAAGGAGGCAAAAATATCATGATAAAGCAAGCTGTATACCATGCGTTGTTAGTGGTATGTTTATGTATGTCAAGGGTTTCAATGCTCCTGATGCTTAGGGCGAATTGGGCATATATCGATGCAAAAAGAGAGGTGGCTCAAAAGCGCAGGAACAAGGGATTTGTAAGGGAATCCCAAATGTGGTAAATATTGAAATACACCGGTATATTTGCTATGATTTACGGGACGGGAGGGAAGCTCATGAGTACACTCGAAGCAACTGTATCAATGTTGGAAACATTACCGGAAGAGGATTTGATAGCTATCAATGGTATAGTCAGAAGATTTGTCGTAAAAGAGAGTAACCCATATAGACCCTTATCAAAGCAGGAGACGTTGGAGAAACTTGCAGTTTCCAGACGGCATGCAAAGGAGGGGAAAGTAACAGAGGCCAGGCAGGCAGTGGGCGAAATTAGGAAAAAACATGGACTTTAACAAGATGTCGCATTATAAAGTGGTGGTCACCGATGATGCCAAAGCAGATTTAGATGAATTTGTCTCATATATTCTTCTTGTAAAGAAGAATGAACAGGCAGCAGACAGCCTGCTCGATGATTTTCTTGATGCAGTAGGAGAATTGGAGGGTGTGGCAGGGAGCTTAAAGCTGGATGATGAGGATCTTGCGGCATTGGGATATCATAGAATTCATCTTAAGAAGCATCGTTATTATCTTCTATACCGAATAGAAGATCAAACGGCTATAGTAGACAACATGTTCCATGACCTTCAGGATTACAAGAACCATATGATTTGACTTCAATCATAGTAAATAAACACAGGATGAGAGAGAACGGATCTAACGACCCGTTCTTTTGTTTTAAAAACAGAGGGGAGTGATGCTATTGATCAATGAACGGGAGTCGCGGGAGGTGGTGGTATTGGCTTTCAGGGCGGCTAAGGTTACAGAAAAACACACTCCCGAAGCCTGGAGACTCTCCCGCGAAGTAGCCGAGATCTGGTCAGAGCACAACGGAGAGAAGCTTAACGAACAGGATTTTGAGGTACAGAAGTTCATAGTCATCACCGCAGAGGATATAGTAAAGGGCAACTCTGCTACCATAATAACCTCCCTCTCTAACATGGAAGATCGCTCGGATGACAGCAGCTTCGTTAAGAAAGCCTTCAAACTCCTGATAGCTATAGAGCATTATCCCGAAAAGGCAGACCCAGTGCTTGAAGAGACAGTACAGAAAACCGAAAAAGCTACATCTACGGCAAAATCTTTCAAGGACACTCTGGAAGAGAACAGCAGAAAGGCAGATGCCATAAACAACAGCCATACATCCATGCCATCAAGGCAGGAGCAGGCAAAAGCAGTCTAATAATCACGCCGGCACGGAGGAAGCCCCTCTGTGTCGGCTGTTTCAATTTAAATTGCTTTTCCATACTGTTTACTAATACAACAGTACAGCGCTGATATTTAAGATTGCCGCCGCAGCGGGGGCAACGGTGGCATATGAAAATTGATACTATAGAGTTAAGAATACGATAAAGGATGCGAAAAGCGCATAAACAGTACATTTGTTCGATAATGCGGTACTGAATATAGGACAGGATTTGGAGCACACTATGATCATAAGGTGATTATAAGATTCGAAGGTTTGACAGGGATATTGAAAGATAAATTCATACAGATGACGAGGAAGGAGGGAGATGTATGGGCAACTCATCAAGAGCAAAGGATTTAGCTGAATGGGCGACGTTGGGACTGCTGATATACGGTGTTCACGCAAGAAATCAGGCAAAAAGGGAGGCAGCATTTGAAGCCGAGCGCTTTTCTTACGCTGATCCGTTCGTATTTCCCGATATGGGAAGACTTCCTCGTTGCAACAAAAGAAGAGTATTATTTACAGATCTGGTCAGTAAAAGCAGATTCAGATCAGCAGAGGGTCTTATTCTGACCATGGGTGAAACCAGAGACGGAAAGCCCCGATATCTGGATCTTGAAAAGCTGCCCCATCTTCTTATAGCGGGATCAACAGGAAGTGGCAAGACTGTCCTGATGCATGATCTTATTCTATCGATTCTTCTGAAGAACACCCCTGATGCAGCGGAACTGTATCTAATTAATACGAAAGCCGAGTTTGATCCATACAGAAAGCTGGGATACTGTCATGTCGAGAGTAGCTCCTCAGGAGCAGCCATTGCTTTGACCGGATTATGCAGTGAAATGGATGTAAGATATGAAATATTCTCCAGGGTGGGGGTAACCGATCTTCGCTCCTACAATACAGCTAACCCGGATAACAGACTTCCTCACAAGATAGTATTCATTGACGAACTAGCGGATCTCATGCTTTTAGACAGCAGCAACAGGGTGAAACAGTCACTAATAAAGCTCTGTGCGAAAGCCAGGGCAGCCGGTATATGTCTTATCATTGCAACACAGTATCCGACTGTTGAAATAGTACCAGGCCTGATAAAAGCTAATATAAGCGCAAGGATCTCTCTATCTGTGGCAACAAGATCAAACAGCATGGTCATACTTGATGAGCCGGGCGCTGAAAAGCTCGAAAAACAAGGGGATATGTACTATAAAAACGGAGGATCCCTGATAAGGCTGCAGGCGGGCTATGTAGACCGGGAAGTAATTGATTTTATAGTAGGGGAGCTTGCAAAGAACCAGTATGATAAAGCCGGAGTACTGGGATCATTGCCGAAGGGCTATACTCCGCCTCCTAAAAGCCACCCCGTAAGGAACTTCTTCATAGGTATGGTGGCGGCAATAGCGATACTTGTTATGATCGGGAATGCCATAACTTCAATACGAGTGATGAATATTCAGGCAGAAACGGTAGGAATGTCACATGAGGAAATCCGGGATATGCTGGAATGCGGGTTCACAGCAGACGAAATCATAACTTACAACGAATACGAACAGAGAGGATATTGAACAGGGGGTGATCATCATGAAAAGACTGACGGCAATAATAATCATGACACTGCTTATGGTAGATCCTGCCATGGCAATGAATACGGACTACTCATATCTGAAATTTCAAGATGGATATGATGAGTATACTTATCGAACGGAAAAGAAGGCGCAGGAGAAGGACAATACAACTGATGAGTATCATATTTCCCCGGGAAGCGTTTCAGGCAATACCTCATACAGCACAAAATACGGGGCGAGGATGAGTTATGATGAATTCAGGATACCCGGAAAAGACATGAAGCCCAATGACGGTTATGAACAGTACACTTACAGCGAATTGCATATTAATCCGTATTATCGGAACAATGTATACTACAATCCCAAGGGATACAGGATTGAAGGATTTGATGAGTTTTACTATGTGAATGAGAGGTAGGCTCTTATGTATTTCCAGGTCAAAATTATGATAAAACACGTTGGGAAGAGACTGACATACGCTAGCAAGAGTACCGGAAAGCAAAGCATTAAATCTTCAAATGATGAGCTATATATGAAAAATAGCGGCACGAGCGGCGAATCAGTAACCGTGTCCGATACATTCGATAGTCTGCATGTCTACAGTAGCAAGTACGCCAACCAGAGCAGTAAACTTGGAGTAAATACAGCTATGATGAGTTTCATAAATTCTTGGGGGGACATCGCTGCCAATGACGGCATTACGGCACATGAAATATATTAGTTTATTAGCCACACATATCCTCTCGTGCGGATTGTATATTAGATAGAGATCATATTAAGTATGGATCTTCTTAGTGTATAGGCAGGGGTCAGTAGTTCTTTGTGTAAATATGAGAGCTCTTTTAGCCATTTTAGCATAGGCTGCGAGAGGATATAATTGAGATATCAGAATCCATTCTCCTTTAAGGTCGGGTAAAACATAAAGTCAAGAGGATAGAGGGCGTTTTAAGCATTTATGAAAGCGAGGTAAAGGTATGGGATTCGGGGATGTGGATGTAAGTAATCTTTTTAGTGGATTGTTTGATTTGAATCGTGACGGAATGCTGGATCTGGCTGAGCAGACCTATCAGCTTGATTACCTTGAGCGTGAAATGAGGGAAGATAACGATTTGGATGATGATGAAGAAGATGACGATCTCGATGAGTTAGATCTGGACGAGCTCGAATTCATGGATGAGGATGAGAGAAGGGAAGCCCTGGAGGAAGCAGGGTATGATCCGGATGACTTTGAGGATGAATTTTGAGTATTCCGGTAGCATCAACATTGATTCTTTAATACAATGGATGCAGAGTGAACACCAACAGGTTATAACCGGACATCGTCGGAAAACATTGAAAATATAAGCATGGGGGCGGATCTACTGATATGGACATAGACAGCAAGTCATTGTTTGCAAATTCATATTTCCAGGCGCTTGAGGAGATCGGGAAGAACCTGCCTCCGGAGCACAGTCACGGGGAGCAGTATGAGATCGTGTCCAAAGTGGCTTATCTCATAGGTGTCGGGAAGATATTCTTCGAGAAGGAGCATGAGCCACCGAAGATAGATATCTATGAGAAGCTTGAAAAAGAGAAGAAGGCGAGGATAATACGTAATCTTTGCAAGCTCCGTACCCAGCTGGAAATAAACTTCCTAAGGGTCTGTCATGGTATTCAGCGCGAAGGGCGGAGCATGATGGCCATGCCCGAGTATCTTCCCACGGAATGCTTTGAACAGCTGGATCATGACGGAGTTCAGATCTATGTGCAGCTTAAGGAGCCTAGCAAGTTCCTATTTCATATAAACAGGACGATCAAGGAGAGGATCAACAACTGCAAGGACTTATTCCCTGACTGGATCAACTGGGCATATCTTTCGGATATCTTCATAATGCCGGACGGCCTCACGGAAGCGGGAACAAAGGCGGCAGCTCAGTTTTATTACGAGAATCAGAAATACTATCCGTATAAGCAATACATGAACTGGCCGGCGGATGACCAGGGAAACATCCTATGGTGTGATGAGAAGTTCGTAACACTTCTATATCAGTGGAACGGGGATGAGTTCACCGATCTGAGCCGGGTTTCGGATGTCAGTGACAGGACAAAGGCAAATATCTATACTTTCATAGAGGACAGCGAAAAGTGTATTTTCATAGTGGACTGTGAAAACTCCGATCCCTATAATCTCTGTGCGGCTATCCGCAACCTTGACCCCGAGGAACTTTCAAAGATCGATAAGATCATACTTTTTGATGATGTGCATGCTGCATCTGCCTGGGAGATGCTGGCTTCATATATTGATATCCCGGTGGAGTACGTACTGATCGAACGCCTTAAGGATAATAAGTCCCTGGCTGATGTTAAGGTGGTTGCCAGAACCTGCAAGGAATTCTATGAGAATAAGGTGGATTCTTTTGTACTTGTGTCCAGCGATTCAGATTACTGGGGTCTTATAGAGGAGATGCCCGGAGCTCATTTTCTCATAATGGTGGAACATGATAAATGCAGTCATGTTCTGAAGGAGACTCTTGTAAACAATGGAATATTTTATTGTTATATCGATGATTTCTATGCCGGAGGCGGGGATGAAATAAAGGCAGATGCCCTGAAAAGGGAGATCTCGCATCTTCTGGGAGCGTCTTTGGATCTGAACCTTGCGCAGCTTCTTGAGGATGCTCTGGATCGAACCCGGATTGAGATGTCGGCTCCGGAGAAGAAGAAATATATTAAAGAGAAGCTGAAGGATCGATTGTGCGTTATTATTGATGATGAGGGGAATGTCGGTTTGGAGATTAAGAAGAAGTAGACTAAGTTTGGTTCGATTATATAAGCTTATTAGGTATTATCAAGATTGAAGACAGAAAAGCAGGAGGCACATAAGAAATGGGACTATTTGATGTAACAGATGAGAAACTCCAGGCGTTTTATCACAGGGCATGGCTTGAGGCAAACAGAGGCTTCGTGGATCCCAGAAAATACCCATATCTGGACAAGGCAATATTTATCTATGCAAAAGAGCATAACTGTTCGTATGACGAGGCACTGATCCTTGCAAAGACAGGAGAAAAGACGGGAAGTCTTGCGCCTTGAGTATTGATACCATGTAATATGAGTGCAGAGAACTAAATGGACAGAATACTGGAGTACAGGGTAAAAGTCTCTGATATAGAGGCAACTGTTGGGGGAATTCTCGGCAAGGTGCTGAAAAAATGTATGGGGCTGACTGCACACGAAATAAGTCATGTCAAATTTACACCGGATGGAATATCGGTATTATAGTAAGCGAAATTACTTATTTCGCTTACTATAATATAATCGAGCAAGAGAGCCTGTTCGTATCAAAGGTCTAAAAGTATATAAAATAACGACATTTAGACCACTAATAATTGACTGACGAGTAGACATATGATATAGTTAAGCTATGAAAAAAGAGTATTTGATTGGAAGAACTGAAGAGTGTAAACGGCTGAACCGGTGCTTAAAAGAGGATTCTGCGCAGCTTGTGATTGTTTATGGACGAAGAAGGGTTGGGAAGACTTACCTAATAAATGAATTCTTCGATTATTCTTTTGCGTTTAAGCTTACAGGATCATTTAATCAGTCCAGAGCAGTTCAGTTGGAGAACTTCACACTTGAGATCAAGAGGAAAACAAAAAAGGAATGTAAGATTCCCAGTAATTGGACGCAGGCATTTGAAGTATTAAGAGAATACTTGGAAAGACTGCCTAAATCCAAAAAACAAGTTGTTTTTCTGGATGAATTACCTTGGTTTGATACACATAAATCCGGCTTTATGCATGCTTTTGAGTTGTTTTGGAATGATTGGGCCTCAACACAGAGAAACCTAGTCTTTATTGTATGTGGATCAGCGGCATCCTGGATGGTTGATAAAATATCTAATAATAAAGGTGGGCTTTTTAGAAGGCAGACCTGCAGATTATATTTGGAACCGTTTACTTTGAGTGAGACAGAAAAATTTCTGAATAGTAAAGGTATTCGCTGGTCAAGATATGAAATCGCCGAATGTTATATGATAATGGGAGGAATTCCCTATTATTTGAATCTTCTTGATGCGGAATTACCCTTGACGCAAAACATAGATAATCTATTCTTTAAAAAGAAGGGTGAACTTTGGGATGAGTTTGATCATCTTTATAATACCCTTTTTTCTAATGGTGAAAACTATATAAAGGTAGTGGAAATATTAAGCAAGAAAAAAAGTGGATATACAAGAAATGAAATTGCCAAGGGTGTAAAAATGCCTGCTAACGGGAAATTCACAAAGATCCTTAATAATCTTGTTTCTTCAGGATTTGTAAGAGTGACATCATTCTATGGAAACAAGAAAAAAGAAGCTGTATATCAATTGGCGGATTATTATACTAATTTCTATTTTTCTTTTGTGAGAGATAAGTACGGAAAAGATCAGCATTATTGGAGCAAAGCAATTGACAACCCCGCCAGGAGAGCGTGGTCCGGTCTTGTTTTTGAACAGGTATGCATGGATCATACAGATCAGATAAAAGCTAAACTTGGGATATCCGGAATACTTACAGAAGAATATGCATGGTCATCGAAAGGGAATGAGGAACTGGGGGTTCCGGGGGCACAGGTTGATATGGTCATTGATAGACGAGACAGAGTTATCAATCTGTGTGAGATGAAGTATTCGGCCAGATCGTATGTTATTGATAAATTATATGATGAAGAACTTAGAAATAAAATAGAATCATTTATAGAAAATACAGGAACTAATAAGTCTATTCAATTGGTGATGGTAACTACATACGGAGTAAAAGATAATAAGTATAGCGGTATAATCGGAAACCAAGTAATAATTGACGACTTGTTTAAATAATAATCAACAAACATTGAGGGTCTAAATGTGCATAGAATTGACAGATTTAGATCCTTATTATTTGGGGCATTTAATGCTAAAGTGAGATTATCTCGCAATATAATGCAATGCCTCTGATTGAGGATTTTCAAGTGAGCAAGAAGAATAAGAAACATAAAAAACAGGACATATGATGGGCTATATAAAAAGACTCCGTAAGACGCTTTCAGATCATGGGATACCTTTTGACAGGAAACGCTTTAATCCGCATATTACTCTCGTGAGGAAAGCATCATATAATAAAGGTCTGCCTGCTGTATCAATACATGATAAAGAGATGATGGTTGAGCGTATTTCTCTTAGGCGCTCTGACAGAGGAAACACGGGATGATATACACAGAGATAGGTTGTGTATATGCGATAGTCGGAGCTGCTTCAGTTGTAACACATGATGTGGAAGATTATGAAGTGGTTGTAGGAATTCCGGCAAGGGTTATCAAGACGCTGGATGCAGACAGGGTTCAACAAAAGAAAAGGAGGCTGCTGAAATAATGAACGAGAACCAGCTTAATCAGCGAGGTCACGCCTTATATAGCTACTGCAAAGTAATGCGTGTGC
>JAFSYI010000053.1 GCA_017450065.1 Lachnospiraceae bacterium | reverse complement strand
CTCTCCCCGTTTGGGTTGACCCTGTAATAATTAATATGGTATATCTCATCCTCTTTGGTGTTTCTCATAAGGTTATTGATATCGGCCATGGAATATACTCTTTCACGGTCTTCGGGTACAACATATTTTTCTATATAGTTACCGAGGATGGTTTCGTATGCGCCCTCATAATCCCTGTTCATAATATTTGAATTTTCGGATTTCATATTGCTGCGGATCAGTTTTCCGTGATGCAGGGCAGCATCCACCAGCCAGACAGATTCATATTCACATGATAATCCGGCAAGTAGTGTCATCTGAGTCTCATACTGGGTTTTGCGTGCAATCTTCTCACGTATCTGATCATCAAAGTGCTCAAAACCGTATACAAGCTTTCTTCCGTTATCGAACGGTATTATCTTGAGCCTGTAGTAAACTATTTTCCCCTCCCTTACCGTGCGGTACGTATGATAAAGAGGGTTATTCTCCTCAAGCGCCTTTATTACATAATCGAAGTCACCGAACTTAAGTACACCCTTCATATCATCCCGGTATACAAGCGCGTTAACATAGACATCCATAACATGACGAAGATGGGGATCTCTGCGGCATTCTTCCTCCAGCGGTTTTCCGTGCTTGTTGAGTCGGACATATTCAACTGTAAGATCATCGGTATTTACATACAGTACGGAAGTATAACTTCTGGCGATCGCATCATCAATCTCCGCGTTTAACCTGTCACGTTCGGCAATCTCTCTCTCTTCGTCCCTGAACAGAAAACGTCTTGACCTGTCCGATATCTCATCATACCGGATTATGCTGTATCTTCTTCCGTCTTTTGTGTATTCATGCTCGCCTATCCCGTGGATGGTTATGAGTTTTCTGCTTTTTCCGACATATTCGTGAAAAACCACGTTATAACTTGCATCGTTCTGTGAAAAATCACTTATAGCCCGGATCATCTCTTCTTTTTCCACTATATTATCCAAAGGGTCATCGCCATTGAGCCTCTCAAGCATCTCTTCGGCTGTGGATTCATACATTTTACATGCTCCCTCGGATACAAGGTACGCAAAAAACCTTCCGCCATCGGTATAATAAATCGCAAGCGGTATTGAGCTGTGTTCATATAGTACGTGAATGTCAGGTGAAAAGAGGGGCTCCATATTATTCTCCTTTTCTTTGCTTGTCTATGTACAGGTTCTTGTCCGCACGTTTCAGACACTCGTTTGCATCATCGTCACTACCCCTTATCAAGTCATAACCTATACTTACATTCAGATCATATGGCAATTGATTTTCCGTTTTCTTTTGAGTAAGAATACTTCGCATCAGAGAAACCAGCTGCTCGGGCATTATATCTTCTTCCGGATTCTTGATAACGATAGTAAACTCATCCCCTCCGTATCTGCCAAGAAATACCGATGCCTTTATCTGCTCACAGGTCTGCCTGAGTGCTTCCGACACGATCACAAGTGCCCGATCTCCCTCCGCATGACCGTATGTGTCATTGATCGTCTTGAACTTATTGATATCGATCATCATGATAATGACCCTGATATCCTTATTGTAATGTATCTGCTCCAGATAACGGTTTATCTGGCCTCTGTTGTTTAAATGAGTCAGGTCATCCACCGAGATCATGGTCTGCATATTTTCAAGATAAAAGAACAGCCACATTACAGTACATCCAAAGCAAAATGTCGGGGCATTAAGCGCAACAACCTGAACCATTCCGAAAGCCATTACAGCCACGGGAATGCTGCCAATAGCAAGGAATCGCCGCTTATCCATCTTTGACGCTGATTTTACTGCATATCTAACAGACAGACCAAAGCCTGCCCACAGATAGATTGAAGGAACCACGATCATTAACGGAAAATACAGGTTGTTAAGTTCGTTCTGCTCGTTGACCCAGAATAAAGGGTTTTTCACGTAGGCGATAGAAATTGCAAGCGTGGAAATGATTACAGGGAGAAAAATAAGCCGTCTTTTCACTGCATCTTTACGGAATGGCATTTTTTCGGATGCGGCTATGAACATGAATAACCCGTATGCCATCAGACCCAGAAGAATATAGTTTGACAGGTTAACAAGCACAACGTAAGAACGTTTTACCGTAAACTCTCCGCTGAGCATTGCTGCCCAGAAAGCATCGGAAATAAAATACAGCATAAACGTGACTATAGCACGGCCAAACCACACCTGCTTCTCCTGCTTTGTGTTATACATCCTGTCGGTTAACAGAATCGTTGACAGTATTATCACACAGATCAGGTTTGCTTCAGTATAGAATACAAAATAATCAAATCCCATAATCACTTTTTTATAAATCATATTGTTTGACAATATATTTTACCATATAAACCCGGCGATTTATATGTTACCATCAGCATTGGAAAATGCAGTACAGACGGTTCTAAAGATGACAGTAATCCCTTTAATGTCGATCATTTTCTCCATCAAGCTGATGACAGTATGTATGAAGAAAAACGCCGTCATCATACAGAACAAAACAGGAATCCTCTTATCCATATTGAGTGAACCCCCAGCTCCTCAGCTTCATACATCATTGTCGTAGCTGCGATGCTGGCATCCTGCTCTCCGGAATTGTAATCCCTGTAATATCTGTCGTCAGGATTTCGCCATACCAGCCTTACTGCTTGCCAGGATGCATTGCCGGCTGCATTTGCAGACCTCGCTTCTCTTTTGTTATGATACCCCATGACACAAATATCGCATAAAGGTAACTTGCCCCAAATACTTTCAGACGTTTAGGTCCTTTTACGCAGCCCTCCTCTTTCTGGACAGCAACTGCATTCTCAAAAGCCATGTTTACCGTTGATCTGGTGATGGTCTTACTTTGTTCCTTCCTGCTGATCACAAGCTCATCCGTAGGCATGCCCGTCTTATTGGAAATCTTTATCTCATATGTAAAATCGACACCTGCTCGTTTATTACCTCGGCCGGCAGTCGTAAACTTCTCACCTTGGGAGATGACAAGTGCATCCCACAACGCTGCTCTCCACTCACCATCCGGGTAATATAGCTTTATCCTGTCGATAGCTTTCTTTAAGTCACAATCCTCCATATCCGATGTCACCCCTGCGAAAGTGTGTTCTATGACTGTGGAACCTCACTTTTTGAAAAGAAGTTCTTAAGATCCTCTATCGGTATCGGCTTGGAATACTTATATCCCTGCAGATATGAAGCGTGCATGTTGATACAT
>JAFSYI010000052.1 GCA_017450065.1 Lachnospiraceae bacterium | reverse complement strand
ACTATTCAGAACAAGCTCAAAATACTTCGTATTTTTCGCTGTTTTGGATTCATCCAATACATAAATTTATAAAATATGCCTCTATCATGCAAGCATGAGAGTCATATTTTAAAATTTATGTGCTGTTCTGAATAGTTACAAAATAAGTTGAATAAGAAGTATGAGTGATACCGGAATAAGAATAAATAAATATCTGGCTGAATGCGGAGTATGCTCAAGACGTGGTGCCGATGAGCTTATCGGAAGAGGGCTTGTAACGGTAGACGGAATACCGGCAGAAAACGGCATGAGGATAATGCCCGGAATGAAGGTGGAAGTTAAAGGAAAACCTGTATCCGGAATGGATGAAAAGGTATATCTTGCATTCAACAAACCCCGCGGAGTAGTATGTACTGCAAAGAAGGATGATGAAAGAAATGTGATAGATTACCTGGGATATCCTGTCAGGATAACCTACTGCGGACGGCTTGATAAGGATTCGGAGGGACTTCTTATCATGACGAACGACGGTGATCTTATCGATGCAATGATGCGCTCGAGAAACGAGCATGAAAAGGAGTATATAGTAACCGTAAATAAGACGGTAACGGATGCCTTCCTGTATCAGATGGGTAAGGGCGTCTTTTTGGAAGAACTGAACGTGACCACAAAGAAGTGCACGGTAAAACGTATTTCGGATAATACATTTTCAATAATACTTACACAGGGCTTAAACAGACAGATCAGAAGAATGTGTGAGCATTTTGACTACAGGGTACGTAAGCTTGTAAGGATAAGAGTGATGAATATAGAGCTTGGAAGTCTTCGGAAGGGAGAATGCAGGAAGCTTAATGAGGAAGAGATAAATAAGCTTAAGAAAGCATGCGGAGTAATGTGTTAAAAGATTACAGAGATAATGATCATGGACAATAAAAACAAAACAGAAATAGACAGAATGAAGGAACTCATAGAGATACTCAGTGAAGCCTCCAGGGCATATTATGCCCAGAACCGTGAGATAATGAGTAATTATGAGTATGACAGATTATATGACGAGCTTCAGGAGCTTGAAAACAGAACGGGTACCGTGCTGGCAGGTTCACCAACCACACAGATAGGCTATGAGGCGGTAGATGAGCTTCCCAAGGAGCGTCATGAGAGCCCGATGCTCAGTCTTGACAAGACCAAGGACAGAGAGGCGTTAAGAGCCTGGCTGAAGGATAAGGAAGGACTGCTTTCATGGAAGCTTGACGGGCTTACCATTGTACTTACATACAGGGAAGGAAAGCTTTTCAAGGCGGTAACACGCGGAAACGGTGAGGTGGGTGAGGTTATCACCGGAAATGCCATGACCTTTATCAATCTTCCGCATGTGATCCCGTATAAGGGAGAGCTTATCCTGCGTGGAGAAGCGGTAATAAGCTATACGGATTTCGAAAAGATAAATGAGCAGATTGAAGATGTGGATGCCAAATACAAGAATCCAAGAAATCTCTGTTCCGGTTCCGTCCGTCAGCTGAATAATGAGATCACGGCCGGGCGGAATGTCAGACTGTATGCGTTCACACTGGTAAAGGCAGATGACGCCGAATTTAACAATTCAAGAAGGGAGCAGATGGAGTTCCTGCGTACCCAGGGATTTGAGGTGGTCGAATATCATAAGGTGAATGCGTCTGATATATTGGACAGAATACAGTATTTTGAAGATGCGGTAAAGGATAATGATATTCCGAGCGATGGCCTTGTTCTTACATATGACGATATAGAATACGGCAGATCACTGGGACGCACCGCCAAGTTCCCAAGAGATGCGATCGCTTTCAAATGGCAGGATGAGATACGGGAAACAAGGCTGCTTGACATAGAATGGAGTCCAAGCAGGACAGGACTTATAAATCCCATTGCAGTGTTTGAACCTGTGGAGCTTGAGGGTACCACCGTACAACGTGCAAGCGTACATAATGTAAGCATTGTCAAGGAGTTAAAGCTGGGAGTGGGAGACAGGATAACGGTTTACAAGGCAAATATGATCATTCCCCAGATAGCAGATAATCTTACGAAGTCGGGAATATATGATGACGGGTATGAAAAGGCCGGTTCAGATGAACAAAGAGAAACTGATATCCCGGGTTACAGGGATGAAGAAAAGAACGCTGATGAACCGGGTGAAGGTAAGGATAAAAGCAGGAAGAGAGGACTGATACCTGACAGATGTCCCGCCTGCGGGAGTAAAACAGAGATACGGAAGATAAACGACACGGAAGCTCTTTACTGTACCAATACTGAATGTCCTGCCAGGAAGATAAAGGGATTCGATCTTTTTGTAAGCCGCGATGCACTGAACATAGACGGTCTCTCAGAGTCAACGCTCGAAAAGTTCATAGCGCATGGATTTATTCATGAACTTGCCGACATCTTCAGATTAAGTCAACATAAATCAGAATTATGTGAACTTGAAGGATTCGGTGAGAAATCATATAATAACCTTATGGCGGCTATTGACAGATCAAGGAACGTTCAGCTTCCAAAGCTTATCTACAGTCTTGGAATACTGAATGTCGGTCTGTCAAATGCAAAGATAATATGCCGTGAATTCGAATATGATATAGATAAGCTCAGAAGAGCTGATGCGGAACAGTTAAGCTGTATCGACGGTGTCGGTGAAGTGATCGCCAAAAGTTTTACTGATTACTTCAGCGATGAAAAGCATAACCGGGAGCTGGATGAACTGCTTGAGGAACTCACCATTGAAATACCGGAGCTTGATTCATCCAATGAAGCGATCAACGGTAAGACCTTTGTGATAACAGGTTCGCTTGAGCACTTCGATAACAGAAATGCCCTGAAAGAACTTATTGAGAGTAAGGGAGGTAAGGTAAGCGGTTCCGTCAGTGCCAGAACTGATTATCTTATCAATAATGATTATGCGTCTTCTTCATCTAAGAACAAGAAAGCAAAGGAACTTAACGTTCCGATCATCACGGAAGAGCAGTTTATGGAGCTGATTTAGAAGCAGAACCGGGGAATTCAGAGACAGTAAATATTCTCTGAGCAGACATGTAACATGTAAAGA
Source organism: Lachnospiraceae bacterium (assembly GCA_017450065.1). Lineage (GTDB taxonomy): Bacteria > Bacillota > Clostridia > Lachnospirales > Lachnospiraceae > UBA2868. Next base: position 3,891 of record JAFSYI010000052.1, on the reverse strand, counting down.
GCAGTTTATGGAGTCGATATATGGAAAGATATGAGTATTCAAAAGAAACACGCGAGCTTCTTGAGAGATCGCTTATACCGTTTGCTATATACCAGTTTGTCAATAAAAGGGTGGTGACCCTTATACTGTCGGACGGATTCTGTAAGATGTTTAATTATGAAGATAAGGAAAAGGCATATTATGATATGGATCATAATATGTACTGGGGAACACATCCGGATGATGCTTCACGGGTTGCGGATACGGCATACAGGTTTGCAACACAGGGCGGCGAATATGATGTTATATACAGATCCAGGGATAAATACGGTGAAGGCTACAGAATGATCCATTCCGTGGGTGAGCATTTCGTAACAGAGACAGGAGTAAGGCTTGCCCAGGTATGGTATATGGATGAGGGTACGTATGAAACGGATAACAGTATTTCAGAGACTGATTTCAAAACCTCGATCAATGAAGCACTTCACAGGGAAAGCATACTTGGAGCAAGTTACTATGATTATCTTACCGGACTTCCGAGCATGACTTATTTCTTTGAACTTGCTGAAGCAGGGTGCCGTGAAATGACAGATAAAGGAGAGACACCTGCATTTATCTTCCTTGATCTCAGCGGAATGAAGCATTATAACCAGAAGCACGGTTTCGCCGGCGGTGACATTCTTTTAAGATCATTTGCGGATCTTATCATTAAATATTTCAGCAATGAGAACTGCAGCCGCTTCGGGCAGGATCATTTTGCCGTGTTTACAGAAAAAACAGGAATAGATGACAGGCTCCATCAGATGTTTGGGGAGTGGCAGAGCATGAATGTAAGCTCGCTTCCGATAAGGGCCGGCGTCTATTATGCGGATAACGACAAGATAGACATAAGCACGGCCTGCGACAGGGCTAAGATTGCCTGTGATACCATAAGGAACAGCTATGCTTCGGATATTCACTATTTTAATCAGTCGCTCCAGGAAGGTATTGACAGAAAGCAATATATTATTTCCAATCTCGACAGGGCTATAGATGAAAAATGGATACAGGTATATTATCAGCCGATTATAAGGTCCATCACCGGAAGAGTCTGCGATGAAGAGGCTCTTGCAAGATGGATCGATCCGGAAATGGGTTTCCTTTCGCCGGCTGATTTTATTCCCATACTGGAAGAAGCAGAGTTGATATACCGACTGGATCTATATATGCTCGATCAGGTCCTTGAAAAGATAAGGATATTTAAAGAGGAAGGCCTTCATATTGTTCCGCAGTCGATCAATCTGTCAAGAACCGATTTTGAAGCCTGTGATATAGTCGGAGAGATATTGAAACGTGTTGATAACGCAGGTGTGGAACATAATAAGATTACCATAGAGATAACAGAGAGTGCCGTAGGAAGTAATTTTGAATTCATGAAGGAGCAGGTGGAAAGATTCAGAAGACTGGGCTTTCCTGTGTGGATGGATGATTTTGGAAGCGGTTATTCCTCACTTGATGTACTTAAGCAGATAGAATTCGATCTTATCAAGTTCGACATGCGTTTTCTTAAGGATCTTGATGTTGGAAAAAACGGCAGGATAATCCTTACCGAGCTTATGAGGATGGCAACAGCTCTTGGAACTGATACGGTATGTGAGGGTGTTGAAACAGAGGAAAATGCTTTTTTCTTAAGAGAGATCGGTTGCTCTAAGCTGCAGGGATATTACTATGAAAGGCCGATCCCGATGGATAAGGTACTGGAGAAATACCGGACAGGAATACAGATCGGATTTGAAGATCCGGACGAGGAAGGATATTTTGAAACAATAGGCCGGGTTAACCTGTATGATATAGCAGGCACCACGGATGAAAAGGATGATTCCTTAAGTGGGTATTTTAATACGCTTCCCGCAGCAGTTTTTGAGATAAAGGATGAGACCTTCCGTGTGACCCGCTGTAATGAGTCATACCGCAATTTTATTCTTAAAAATTACGAGAAGCGACTCAAAAATACGTACATGGATTTCGAACCGTTTGATATTGTTAAAGGAAATCTTTTCAGAATTGCGATGTCACAGATCGATGAAGAACATGACAGGACAGTACTTAACGAAAGACTTCCGAGTAACAGGATCTTTCATGCATTTGTTCGCAGGATTGCCATGAATCCTGTAAATAAAACAACTGCGATAGCTGTAGTCATACTTGCAATTACAGATGACAATAACAGGATCACCTACTCGAATATAGCAAGATCGCTTGCATCGAATTATTTCATGCTGTATTATGTGAATCTTGAGACGGAGGAATTCACTAAATTTACATCCACTGTAGGACAGGAATCCATTGCTGTTGAGGATAATGGTACGAATTTCTTTGAAAAGAGTCGCGACGATGCAATGAGATATGTATACAAGGATGACAGAGATGGTTTTATATCTGCGTTCAACCGGGAAAACATAATTAATTCACTTAATAAACAGGGATCCTTTACACTGACTTACAGAATGATAACCGGAGACGGTACTCCTTACGTGAATATGAAGATCGTAAGAGTAACGGGCTATGAAAAATATATAATAATAGCCATAAGTAATATTGATGCACAGATGCAGAAGCAGCAGATATATGAAAATATGCTTAGGGAACGTATCGTATATGAAAGAGTCAGTGCCCTCGTTGCAGAATATATATGCATGTATGCTGTTGATCCTGAAACGGGATACTTCATTGAATGTGCTGCAAACAATGACTTCAAGGGCTATGGTATGGCAGAATGCGGTGAGGATTTCTTCGGGAAGACAAAAGAGAAAAGTAAACGGGTTGTTTGTAAAGACGATCAGGATATGTTCCTTGAGCATTTTACAGAGGAAAAAGTCTTTTCAGAGATAAAAGAAAAAGGAAAATTCGAGCTTGAGTACCGCCTTATGTTTGACGGCAAGCCGAGAAATGTGACACTTCGTGCTGTTATTTCCAAAGAAAAAGACGGAGATAAGCTGATAGTTGGAATCATTTAAAGATAAAGTAAAAGGGGCATAAGAGGAGGAGTATTGTAATGCCTATCAAGGTAAAGAGCGATCTTCCCGCTCAGAGGATACTGGAAGATGAGAATATATTTGTAATGGATGAGAACAGGGCCATGCATCAGGACATACGTCCGTTAAAGATGCTTATCCTGAATCTCATGCCAAATAAAGAGGTCACAGAGACACAGCTGTTAAGGAAGCTCAGTAATTCACCGCTCCAGGTGGATATTGAGCTTCTGCAGACAGCATCATATACACCGACACACGTTGATACACATCATCTTGATTCATTCTATGTTACCTTTGATCAGATAAAGAACGAGAAGTTCGACGGTCTTATCATAACAGGAGCGCCTCTTGCATATGTTATGTATGAGGACGTTGCCTACTGGGATGAACTGTGCACGATAATGGACTGGGCGGAGAGGCATGTCCACTGCACATATTATCTGTGCTGGGGAGCATTCGCCGGGCTGTATCATCACTACGGTATCATGCATGAATACTATGATGAGAAGCTGTCGGGAATATTCCCGCATATTAAGCTTAAACCCAATGCACCGTTGTTCCGCGGCTTTGATGATGTGTTCTATGCTCCGCATTCAAGAGAGATATATGTTAAGCGTGAAGATATAGAGAAGGTTCCGGAGCTTGAGCTTATGGCCTGGTCGGAAGAGGCAGGCGTTACCATAGTTAAGACTGAGGATTCACGTAAGTTCTTTGTACTGTGCCATGCCGAGTATGACTCCAATACACTTAAGGATGAGTACTACAGAGATCTTGAGAAGGGGCTTGACCCCAAGATCCCGAAGAACTATTTTCCGGATGACGATCCGGCAAAAGAACCGATAGTTAACTGGCGTTCAACCGGTCAGCTTCTTTACACGAACTGGCTTAATTATTACGT
>JAFSYI010000051.1 GCA_017450065.1 Lachnospiraceae bacterium | reverse complement strand
ACTGGAACTGGGCTTTCTTAAGGTGTCCGGATTTTCAAACCGACGAATAGCCTATATGCATGGCATCTCCGAACAGACAGTTAAGAATCACTTCACTCACATCTATGAGAAGGCCTGGGTTTCGGGAAGAAAGGAATTTATAGAATTATTTATTGACAAAGATGAATGCTGCTCAATACAATCCACCGCATCATCGAAACCTGTCATTTCGAAGTAGATATCCTGCAGATCAGTTTGATCTGAATGATACCACTACTATAACGATTCTTAAATACCTGGACCGTATTCTCGCCTGCTTAACCCGATTGCACATATCTGAAAGCCTCGACGTAGCCCGCTACGCCTGCGTTTTCAGCCGTGTACACTTGGGCAAGCATTCATCGAATAAGTCCAGATATTTCGCGAACGTTATACTACAAGCTGTTCTGTCAGACTGTCGACCTTTTTCTGCTTCAAATCCAAATCCGTTGCATACGCTTTACTCAGGTTCTCAAAGATCCCGGCCACCCTGTATTTTGATATCATTTTTTCATGAACCTTCTTTGGTAGCTTCACCATCTTTTCACCGCCAAATATATTGGGAACATCTGATACTTTAGCCTCTATCTCTTTTATCTCTTTTTCAACAGGCTTACCCGCCGCCATTATCTTATCCAAAGTCTTTTCTTTTTCATCAATCTTCTTCTCTGCCTCAGATATCTGATCATTAATCTCCTTAAGAGCCTTGCGCTTCTCCTCCTCTTCATCCCTGTCTGAATTAAGCTGTATCCCCAAAGCTGTGATTTCATTTTCAATACCTATTTTCTGTGAAGTTAGTATCTCAATCTCAGCTTCGGCAGCTTCTTTTTCCCTCATGGCCTGCTTATATTCAGGGATACTGTAGTTGTCCCTGTCTACTCCAAGAACCTTTATCTCTATGCCATGTTCTCTGCAGAGCTCGGTAATAAATGCCCTCTCTATTTCCTGCCAGTGCATGGTCTCCGTATCCTTGTTGCTCACAGCCGGTGTGATCCACATTTCCTGCAGGCCCTTTGTCAGGCTGTTCCTTGTCTTAAGTCCTGTCTTATAGCCATGCCTGACGTGGATAATCTCCTCACATCATTTTACCGGTTGGATGATGAAAAGTTACCTATTTTGACGTTTTTCCAGTAAATTATTCCTGATTTTTACTGTCATAACCAATCAGTAGAAATCAGGAATTTCTGTTTCTTCGATGCTGTAAAACCCGCATAAACACCGGCTTTCAGACATGAAAAAAGGAAGCTGAAAATCAGCTTCCCAGTACAGCGCAACCAGGATTCGAACCTGGAAATGACGCCCTAAAGGACTAGCTTCGCGTCGGAGTCAGAGTCCTTATGCGAAACCACTTCTGTATCGCTTATTTGCTGAACTCTGACTGCATACAAAGCTTACATTGACCTATGGATTGACCTATTTTACTGATGCACAATTTCCCGTTCACTCGGGCGAACCGCTAATGACACTGGAAGATCATTTCTTAGTAAATAAAGCCTAAAACTCTCAACCGCTCTTTGTGGGGCTGCATCCGTTAATTCAAAACAATCTCTCTCAGAATCAACTGTAAACCACTCATCATTCCTCATCCAATACATTGCTTCATCATAAGCCTTCATCCTGTTCACCCTCCTTCCTCGCCGCAAGGCATCTGTTTACAAACTCATCAGCAATAACATTGATTATCGGCATAGATTACATCTCCTTTTATTTCCTGGTAGTTTTTCTATATTATCATTAGAGATTCATATATTTATGTATGCTATCACTGTTATTTCCATCAGTGATTTCTATTTCCATCATTTCATAATAGACATTGGAATAAAAACTAAAACAGGGTAATATGTCAGAAAATCATGACATGCTACCCCATATTGCGAGAATTTTCTAACAATTTCATGCTATCACATTTGATCCATAATGTCTACTATTTGAAGTGCTTGAATCACCCATTACTTCAGTGTTTTCAAGAGATTGCATCCACTTATTGCTGTGACAAAATATCAAGTTACTTAACCTTCGATATCCTCATTAACATCCTTTGTTATATGTCTTTCTGTATTTTTATACAATAGATAAATCTGTATATCATGCTTTAGTTATTATTGGGATAATTATATCTGCATTACCATGATAAAGTCAAATGCATAAGTCATCTTTAAACTATGGAAAATGCAATGAAAATATATCGTTATAAGAATGATAAATGTAATATTTCCGGTGAAAAGATTCGTTTATTGCGAGAACAGGCTAATTTATCTCAGGAACAACTTGCCGCCAATCTGCAATTGCATGGTCTTAACCTTAATCAAAAAGCTATCAGCCGAATTGAAACCGACGAACGCGTCGTTCCCGACTATGAATTATTGTATTTTGCTGATCTCTTCAATGTACCTGTTGCTTCACTTCTGAATGAAAGTTCGACGACCTAAAATACTTCGCAAAGTATTTATAATAAATTTAATAGGGGAGCCGAAAGGATGATACGTCAGTCGCCGGACATTTGTATGGAAGGAGGCTGGTGCCAATGGTTACATATGCGGACTTATTCCAATTTGTGATTATGCTTTGCGCTGTTGCAACTCTTGTTGTTTTACTTAGACGCAAAAAGTAGCACCCTCGGACTGGTAATCTAAGGTGCTACTTTTATAAACCCATTTTGCCGGCGGCGAGGTCACGTCTCGCGTTCGGCTCTCTTGTTAAGTTGATTATAACGAAATTCCCTCCAAAATACAACCGGTTTTTAAAATTTAACCCTTTCAAAGGCTCTTGTGTTAACCCTTATATCTGATTATACCTGTAAAGTTACCTATCAATCAGAAAAATTACCTATTTTGACGTTTTTTCCAGTAAATTATTCCTGATTTTTACTGTCATAACCAATCAGTAGAAATCAGGAATTTCTGTTTCTTCGATGCTGTAAAACCCGCATAAGCACTGACTTTCAGACATGAAAAAAGGAACCGTATTTCGGTTCCTTTCGCAGCGCTACCAGAATTCGAACCTGGAAATGAAGCCCTAAAGGACTAACTGTGCGTCGGAGTCAGAGTCCTTATACTTTTGAACTCCGAATACTTTTTTTACTGAACTCTCAATAGAAATCGAAAACCAAATTACCTATGCATTTACCTATAACAATCCAAATGCATCATCCACTATTTTATAAAGATATTCTTTCTTTGAAAAATCATTCCCATCTGAAAAGCATGCATTATAAGCCACCATCGCAGTTCTAAGATATCGAGCATTTTTCTCAAATAAATCTCTGTTGATCAAATATCCTAACTCATCAATATATTGACAACAAAAAGTAACAACTGTCCTCGTATTTCCTTCTCTGAAAGGATGTACTTTCCATATCCTTGCAAGTGAATCGCAAAACTCATGTGACACATCCTCACGCTTCATTATGCTCCATCTTTTATTACGCATGTCCTCTAAAGCACCGCTAAGATTTGCTATTATATCAAAAGGATCTGAATACTCTATAGACATACCACCCAAAACATCTTCTTCCTTATAGATTGCTATGCTGCGAGGAATACCTGCCCACTCGTACAAATCTTGAAATAGTTCTTCATGCATCCTTAAAAAATGTGGTGTATGATAATCACCCTTAAGCGGATGCAGTGCAACATTTTTCAATCTCAGTGACACATAATTGGCCTCTGCGCCATCTAACATATCCTGATCTTTAATTCCAAGTTTATTCTTCAGAACCGAAACATCTTCATACAGATAAGGATCACGCATTATCTGTCTCCTTCATTTTATATTTCTTGTCCAGGTATTTTTTTGCATCCTCAAATGTGATCTCACCCTTTTTTTCTTTTTCTATATATTCTTTAAAATCATCTGTGGGCTCAAGACCATCTACTTTTATAAGTCCTATGGCATAATCCCAAGCCTGCGCGTTTGTCATATGCTACCTCCTACTCATCTAACCCTGTTTCATTATATAAGTATAGCACATTTGGGCTGGATTCTCTAATTCTTTGTTGAATTTAACCCTTTCAAAGGCTCTTGTGTTAACCCTTATATCTGATTATACCTGTAAAGTTACCTATCAATCAGAAAAGTTCCCTATTTTGACGTTTTTTCCAGTAAATCCTTCCTGATTTTTACTGTCATAACCAATCAGTAGAAATCAGGAATTTCTGTTTCTTCAACGCTGTAAAAGCCGCATAAACACCGGCTTTCAGACATGAAAAAAGGAAGCTGAAAATCAGCTTCCCTTAACAGCGCAACCAGGATTCGAACCTGGAAATGACGGAGTCAGAGTCCGTTGCCTTACCGTTTGGCGATTGCGCTTTATATAATGCCGGTTTCTTTCACCGACTTTGATGATTATACAACAAGCGCACATATAATTCAAGGACTTTTTTATTTTTTTGCATATTTTATTCGCTTAACCGGTGGGCAGTGCAATACTTATTCTTATTCTGATTCCAATACCGGCTGCAGTGCAATGCTTATTCCGGTTCCGGAGCAGGCTGCAGTGCAATGCCTATTCCGGTTCCATGGCAGGCTGCAGTACGGTGTTTATCATGGTTACGGGGCAGGCTACAGTACAATACTTATCCTGGTACCCAGGCCGGTTACCGAGGTTATTTCGAAATGCCCCTTATGCTTATCCACGATCCATTTGGCTATCGAAAGGCCCAGTCCGGTACCCTGTGTATTACGGGCCTCATCCGCACGGTAGAAGCGCTCAAACATATGCTCCATATCCCTCTCCTCCATGCCTATTCCGGTATCCTGAACACGAAGATACGGCCTGCCCGAATCCACTCTTCCCGTTGACAGGATGATCTCATCACCCTTATTGGTATATTTCGCAGCGTTATCTATAAGAATCCTTACAGCCTGCTTCAGCATGCCCTCATCAGCCTGCACGGTAAGCTCCTCATCATATGGTTTAAACCTGTATGGATGGTCTTCATCTATCATCAGAGACTCCTCATATATTTCCTGCATCATGGAATTAAGAGAGACCTCCTTCATTTCAAGCACAGTCTTGCCGCTGTCACCACGGGCAAGGAACAGAAGCTGTTCCACCAGATGCTTCATATGCTCCGATTCATGAGAGATTGCCGTGATCGACTCCTCCAGCACCTTCGCATCATCCTTACCCCAACGTTTGAGCATGTTGGCATAGCCCTCGATTACTGCGATAGGTGTACGAAGCTCATGCGATGCGTCATTTACAAACCTCGCCTGCTGCCGGTAGCTCTCCCTCATCCGCATCAGGAGGTTGTTCATTGCTGCTTCCACACCCTTAAGATCCGAGTTGTTAAAGCTTAACTTCTCATCATCGCCCGGTTCAAGATTATCGATGGCAGCTTCAATGATCCTGTATTTATCCTCATCATTAAAGCTCATGCGCGACAGCTCATCAGCCCGTAATGCAATCTCATTTATCGGTCTCAGTATCTTACTTATGCGCCTGTTTTCAAACGGATAGCTCAGGATAAGTCCGGTAATCTGAACGATCAGGATAGCCCCAAGCGCAATGCACATATATCTGTAAAATACAGCCATCGATGCCGAACCCGCACCATATACGTCAGCAAAAAAAGAAATAACCTCATCCTGTTTTGCCGATCCCGAAGTTATCCTGCGCCATCCGTCCGTATATCTCGAAACGAAGCTGTCCCCATAGCTTATGTAAGCATTTGATATAATGAAAATTATATGCATGATAACAGCGATAAGCACATCTTCCCAGAATATACGTCTTATCTTTTCACGCAGCCACAGTCCGTGTATCTTTCTTCGGATCGAAGTAATACCCCCGTCCCGGGTACCGGCATATGAATTTGATGAACGTGATCTGTCCAATTGTGCATCATTCCGATTTGATGACATAACCTACGCCTCTCACTGTCTGGATCATCTTGATCCCGAAAACCTCATCTATCTTTGATCGGAGGAAACGTATATATACATCCACGACATTTGTCTCCCCCATGTAATCGTAACCGCACACCTTCTCAAGAAGGGTATCCCTGCTGAGTACTATGTCCTGATTGGCAAGCAGAGTCATCAGCATCAGGAACTCCCTGTTTGTAAGATTTATCTCATGTCCTTCATATGTAACAGTGCGCTTCTTCTCATTAAGCTCAAGATTCTTCCAGATATATACTCCCTCCTCAGGATTTATCCGGGAAGCAGACTGTCCGGATGCAATATCTGTTACGGAGGATCCTTCCCTCAAGGAAGCAGAATTATTAAAGGTCCCATGATCAGTACCGTTTCCGGACACATCGGACTGATCACCGCCCTGTAATGTCCTCTGATAAACCTCCCGCTTACTGTGAAGCTTAAGAGCCACTCTGATCCTTGCCAACAGCTCTTCTATCGCAAAGGGCTTGGTAATATAATCAACCGCTCCCTGATCAAGTCCCGATACCTTATCCATTACAGCATCTCTTGCGGTAACAAGGATGACGGGTGTATCCTGTACACCCGCCCCCGCATTTGCAAAAGCACCATCTTCCGTACTGTGTGATCCGCCGTTTTTAAGCCTTCTTAACACCTCCAGACCGTTAAGACCGGGAAGCATTATATCAAGAAGGATCAGGTCATACTGCCCCTCCGATGCCATCGACAGAGCGGTACGGCCGTCAAACGCCTTGCTTACCTCATATCCTTCATGCATCAGTTCAAGCTCAATAAACCTGGCCAGCTTCTCTTCATCTTCCACAACAAGAATGTGTGTTTTCATGTTTTACTCCTTTTCGGGACAGCCTGAATGCTTTGCCCATGCTTCACCGTATTTATTACAGATTCTCTATCTCTCCCTTTACCTTATCAACCGCATCCCCTGCCTTTTCAAGGGTCTCGTTTACAAAGCTGAGATCATCGGGACCGACTATCTCATATCTGCAGTTAAAGAACAGTCCTATAACCATCACTATTCCCACTGTCCAGAAGGAGATCATCAGTGCAAGTATCAGTATCCATACGGGCAGGGTTACGATCCTGTTCCCGCTTCTCTCAACAACGAATTTGTTCTCCTTGAGTTTTACCCATATAAGATGGCACAGATACCTGATCTTCTGTCCGAGAGTCCTGTCACTCTTTTTGCTTTCCTTTTCAACCGTATCCTGAACGCTGACGTAGTCCTTCTGCTCATCATAGCTTGTTGATCTTGTCGTCTGCTCTGTCTTTACGGTCTTTCCCTGATTCTCAAGCCAGATAACTGCATCCAGCAGATCTCCGTCTGCCTGCTTGAGAGCTTCCTTAGCCTCTTCATACGTAACATCAACTCTCTGTCTTAACTTCTCAACCTTTTCGAATTCATCCATTTTTCTTCTCCTCTTTTCTCTGTTTAAAAAAGCAGTGATCCTGCTTTCCTCCTCTTTAGTCATTCGGAACCGGTCCGTTCTTAATGCCTCCTGACATCTTACAATATAAGTTTAATTAATTAAGCCATCTTTGAGAAAAGATTAAAATCAGATTAATTATAGCTTATCACATAAGCCACTGTCTTACGATATGATTTATGTGACTTTACTGTTTTATGAAAACTGTGGTATACTTTCAGCAATGAAATATCAGTTAATTTAAATTCATAAATCAGAGGATTATAATTATGGATAACGATCAGTTGGCACGTATTAATCCATTGTATTTAAGAGAACAGGAATACCTGAAACATCTTGCGGATGCCGGGGTGGAATCAGCGGCAAAGCTGTACAGCAGCCTTAACTATGATGAACTTATCGGTGACCCGTCATCCGAAACAATACCGGGTCAGCCCGCGCTTACACAAAAGTGCTTAAGGATAGCCGATGAGGCCCGGTATCTTATGACCAATGAAATGATACGCGGATATGAAGCTACCAATGTCATTGAGATCCCTTGCGGATATACACCGAGAGGACTGCTGCTTTCCAACGAGGGCTATAAGTATGTCGGTCTTGATTATCCCATAGTGATCTCGGATCTGGCTCCCGCAGTACGGGCAATGTGTGACAAGTACTCACACCGGGTCAGCTACGAGGCAATGGATGCGACCAATTTCGGCAGTATAGCGCATGCACTTGAGAATGTCACAGGCGAGCTCACGATAGTATCGGAACTGCTTCTGTCCTATTTAACCGAATTTGAGCTTACCTCGGTTTGTGATAACATCTATAAGATCCTTTCGCAGAGAGGCGGATGCTGGATAACCATGGATGTAGGCTGCCGCGATCTGTATAAGAATACAATGCTTGCAGCAGGTGATAAGGATAATCTTACATCCTTTGAAGAACATATAAAAAACAGCGGGGCAGGCATGGTGCTGTTCGAAAACAGTCTTTACACCAATGGGTCGGATGGTGCAGAGCAGTTTCTTAAATTCAGAGGCTTCGATATAGAAAAGATCAATGTATCCGAGGTCTTCCCGGAACTTTCCTCCATAAAGGACATGCCCGGAATGGAAGCTAAGCTTAAAGATGCATATGAGGACATGGAGTATTGGACTCTTACCGTAAACAAGCGCCGGGGAAACCGTATCATCAATACAAACGCAAAGGCATGCACCATAGACAAGAGGAACGGTAACGGATTCCTGTATTTAAGCATTTCAGGACGTATAGATACGATCACCGCTCCGGATCTTCTGTCAGCCTTTGAAGAGTCCGCTGCGGAAGGCAATCTCGAAAAGATAACCATTGACTGCAAGAACCTTGAGTATATATCTTCTGCCGGGCTGAGAGTCATCCTCATAATGATAAAGCATTTAAAGAACAAGAGCGGAATGACGCTCAGGAATGTATCTCCCGCGGTCATGGATATACTCAATACCACCGGTTTTACAGACCTTATCGGTAATATAACGGGTGCATGATCATTTAGTCTTCATGCCCTTCATAGAAAAAAATATCGTAACTATTCAGAACAGGCTCAAAATACTTCGTATTTTTCGCTGCTTTGGATTCATCCAATACATAAATTTATAAAATATGCCCCTTACAAGCAAGCTTGACGGTTCATATTTTAAAATTTATGTGCTGTTCTGAATAGTT
>JAFSYI010000050.1 GCA_017450065.1 Lachnospiraceae bacterium | reverse complement strand
GAGGGAAGGAAGATCGGACGCAACGATCCCTGCCCGTGCGGCTCAGGGAAAAAGTATAAGCAATGCTGTATGAAAAGTGCCGGAAAATAAAAATCGGAAAAAGGAAATGATCGGCGCAGAAAAGGACAGAAAAGATGAGTGAGATTAAGACAGCCGCTTTTATCCCGGTAAGGGGAGGGAGCAAGTCAATTCCTCTTAAAAATATTAAGGAGATTGCGGGAAAGCCCTTAGTATACTGGACAGTAAAGGCGGCATGTGACTGTAAAAATATCGACGTTGTATACGTGGCTACGGACAGTGATAAAATAAGGGAAACGGTCGAGGGCTTTTATCTTGATAAGGTTAAGGTCATCGGGAGGAGTGAGGAAAGCGCGTCGGATACAGCCTCAACCGAAAGTGCCCTGCTGGAATTTGCGGAGCGGTATGAGTTTGAGAACGTGGTGCTGATCCAGGCGACCTCGCCCCTTCTTACCGGCAATGACCTGGAGGGGGGCTTCAGGCTGTATATGTCCGATAAAACGGACAGTGTATTATCGGTGGTAAGGCAGAAGCGCTTTAACTGGGAGCCGCAGAAGGACGGGACCGTTAAGCCTTCTAATTATGATGTGTTTTACAGGCCCAGAAGGCAGGAGTTTGACGGCTATCTTGTTGAGAACGGAGCCTTCTACATAACCTCCAGGAAGGCGCTTATAAACCTAAAGTACTCATAAATGAGTATAAATTCAGAAATTAATCTTGTCAATCTGAACCTTGAAAATATTGATAATAAGCCATTTTCTTCTTTACAGCAAACAGAAATTATGCTAGAATTATAGAGTACACTGAGTACTCGTCGAAATCAGTGTAATTTCGAGGTGGAAGATGGCAAGAATAATGGATTGCAAAGCACCGATCCCTCAACTTGATAGGGGAATAACCATCAACCGGGGTGACGGAAATAAGGTTCTGTACACAATTTACCCGCATTACGACTCAGAACGTGGTTATACAACATCGCCGCGGGTGGTCATAGGTCGCGCAATTAACTCGAAAGAGCTGATACCGAATCGCAATTACCGGAAGTATTTTCCTGAACTCTGGAAAGAGGTATCTGATGAAGATGTACCTGCCGTCACAAAGAAAGCCGGGCTCTTTGCGTTGGTCAGCACCATAACCCAACGAGAAGGAATCAGAGATATTCTGGAGAAGACATTCGGAATCTCTCGAACAAATGCGATGCTTGACTATGTCACATATTCACTGGGTTATCACTCAAATGTGGCGATGAACTATAAGTCGACCATGCAGGAGCATGTGCTATTTTCGGATAAGCTTCATGATGATGGGTATTATAGCTCCTTGTTTACGCATGATATCACCGAAACCGAGATCAATATGTTTCGCATCAGATGGGCTCAGCATTGCGCTGCACAGGGAATGACTTCTGTTTACCTGGCAATAGACGGATCCAATGATGATTGTAATTCGAAAGGTGTTGAGTTTGCTGAAAAAGGAGCAGCGAAGTCTCATATAAACACAGATGTAGTTGGTTTTATGTATGCTGTCGAACCCAGGAGCGGAAAGGTTGTAACTTTTGATACCTACAGAGGAGGATTAGTCGACAGCAAGGCAATGCTTCGGATCATAACCTTCTTGAGTGAGAATAGCATAAGTGTAAGAGGAGTAATAATCGACAGGGGCTTCTGCGATGGAAAATGCCTACAGTTTCTCAGGTCACGGAATATACCATATGTACTTATGATGAAGGATAACACGGATGGTCATAAGTATATGATGGCGATGCATGGAGATGAACTTCGGTGGAACTCAGAAGCATGGATACCCGGAACGTTCTTATTTTCAACGAGCGAATACGCAAGATTGTTTAAGAATAGCGCAATAACCGCGCAACTGCACTTGTATTATGACTTCAGGAACGGGGATGAAAGATGCGAAACATTACTTGGGAAGATCAGTAAGGCGATAGCAAAACTGAATGAAGGGAAAGGGATTCCGGCAGAGCTTTCCGACATAATCACTATGCGCGAGGATGGCCCAAAGAAATACGATCTTCAGCGAGAAGCTTTCAGGAATGCATTATCAAGTAAAGGCTTCTACACGATCGCATCAAGTGAGAACACGGATGGCGGTACCATTCATGAAATGTATTCCAGCAGAGATTCGGCAGAAACAGAGTTCATGTACGTTAAGGGACAGCTCGGTTATGGTACGGTACGTGTTCAAAGTAACGCGTGTATGCTGTCGAGATTCCTGATCGGAGCGATATGTGCCACCGTACGGGAGGATGTAGAAAACTGCTGTAAAAAGCTTGGACTGAAAACAAATACGATGTTAAATGAGTT
>JAFSYI010000049.1 GCA_017450065.1 Lachnospiraceae bacterium | reverse complement strand
GGTTCTGTGGTTCCGCAAGGGAACCACAGAACCGTCCCCTGGTCCCTCCCCTGGATCCCGGGAATTAACCCATAACTACTTCCACATTAACATTCTTCTTTGACGCATCGAACGGGATCACGCATCCGTCTACGGCAGTGCCGTCGACAGTCATGGATTTAACACCCTTCTCAACATCTGAAGGATTCTTTACGCTGATATTGTATGTAACGCCGCGGAATTTTCGTGTGATCTTGAAATCACCGAAGCCGTGCGGTACGCAGGGATCAACTGAAAGACCCTTATGGGTGGGGTATACACCTAAGATATACTGTGAGATATTGCAGAAGGTCCATGCGGCTGTACCTGTAAGCCAGCTGTTCTTGCCTTCACCGGGAATATATGCATCGGCGCCGGCTACCATCTGGCAGTATACGTAGGGCTCGGTCTTGTGTATCTCCGAAATTTCCTCCGTGTAAGCCGGACAGGTCTTCTTATATATTTCGAATGCTCGGTCACCGCGGCCGATAACTGTCTCTGCGATCGATACCCACGGATTATTGTGGCAGAAGATACCGGCATTCTCCTTGTATCCCGGCGGATAAGATGAGATCTCGCCAAGCTCGAGGTGATAAACCGTATAAGCGGGCTGCAGGATCATAACTCCGTATTCACAGTCAAGATGCTCCTTGACGGAATCAAGAGCCTTCTGTGCCAGTCCTTCCTTAACACCGATACCGGCCAGTGAGCAGAAGCCGTTTGATTCGATGAAGATCTTACCTTCCTCACATTCCTTAGAACCGATCTTATGGCTGTAAGCGTCATATGCACGGACGAACCATTCACCGTCCCAGCCGTCCTTAAGCACTGCGTCATACATAACTTTAACTTCTTTGCGTGCTCGTTCGGCTTCAGCTGTATCACCAAGGAGCTCTGCCAGCTGTGCATATTCCTCGCCATACTTAACGAACATTCCGGCAATGAATACCGACTCGGCAACAGGTCCTTCGGAAGGGCCGAAACACTGGAAGGATTCACCCGGATGCTCAGAGAAGCAGTTTAAGTTAAGGCAGTCATTCCAGTCAGCGCGGCCGATGAGGGGAAGACCGTGAGGTCCTTTATTGTTAACGGTGAAATCAAACGATCTCTTAAGATGCTCCATGAGGGTGGTTGCCTTACTCATATCATTATCGTAAGGAACCTGCTCATTGAGGATAGAGGTATCACCCGTTTCTCTTACATATGCTGATACGCCTGCGATCAGCCACAGGGGATCGTCATTGAAGCCTGAACCTATATCTGAATTGCCTCTCTTGGTAAGAGGCTGATACTGATGATAAGCGCTTCCGTTCTCAAACTGGGTGGACGCGATATCGATGATTCGCTCCCTTGCGCGTTCGGGGATCAGATGAACGAAGCCGAGAAGATCCTGGTTGCTATCCCGAAAGCCCATGCCCCTGCCGATTCCGGATTCAAAATATGAAGCTGAACGGCTCATGTTAAAGGTTACCATACACTGATACTGATTCCAGATATTAACCATACGGTTAACCTTGTCGTTATTTGATTCAAGGGTGTAGATCGACAGCAGATTGTTCCAGTAATCATTAAGAGCAGCGAAAGCCTTTTCCACATCTTCATCTGTTTTATATTTTGCAAGCAGTCTGTTGGCAGGATCCTTCTTTATTACATTCTTGCTTTCCCATTTGTCGTTGTCCGGATTCTCGCAGTAGCCGAGAACGAAAACATAAGATCTGGTCTCACCGGGTTCAAGCGTAACATTTATCTGATGAACGCCGACGGGTGCCCATCCATGAGCTATGGAACCGCTGCACTGTCCGTTTACAAAGATTGCCTCCGGATTGCTGTTGTCACGGTATGCGCCGAAGAAGGCATCTCTTGAGGTATCAAAACCGTCAATCTTCGTATTGACAGAGAAAACAGCGTAGTGATTGCGGCGCTCCCTGTATTCGGTCTTATGATATATGGTGGAATCTATCACCTCAACCTCGCCGGTAGAGAAGTTACGCTGGAAATTCCTGGAATCATCATCCGCATTCCACAGACACCACTCCACATATGAGAACAGCTGTATATCCTTCTTTGCATCGGTATCGTTGGTGAGCCTGATCTGATGGATCTCACAGGTATCATCCATGGGAACGAAGGAAAGCATGGATGCCTTGATCCCGTTCTTTTTGGAATTCCATTTGCTGTAGCCGATGCCATGACGGCATTCGTAGGAGTCAAGCTCGGTTTTTACAGGCTGCCAGCCGGGATTCCATACGGTATCGCCATCCTTTATATAGAAGTATTTTCCATTGTTGTCCGCGGGAACATTATTGTAACGGTATCTTGTGATGCGAAGAAGCTTGGCATCCTTATAGAAGGAATAGCCGCCGCAGGTATTGCTTATGAGCGTGAAGTAGCTGTTGCAGCCGAGATAGTTGATCCACGGAAGCGGTGTGCGGGGAGTGGTTATAACATATTCCCTGTTCGCGTCGTCGAAGTGTCCGAATTTCATGATTTTATGCCGTCCTTTCTTTTGTAAATACGGGGCTGTCCGGTAACGAAAATCCGTTTTGGACAGATCCCGGATGGTTAGTTACCATATATGCTGATACATAATGGTTTGTTTAAGTGGGAAAAAGATCCTGTCGAAAACGATTAAGTAAACTGATAAAAAAAATAGGCCTTTCCTTGCATCGATTATACAACAATGAGCTTTTACTGGCAATAGGTAAAATGTAAATTAGAAATTTACCTAAAAAAATCGACAGGAAGTCTTGAAATGTTGTGCAATGCGTTATATACTCAATGTCGAAAACGATTAAGGTATAGTAAACGAAATAAATAATTTCGTTTACTATACCAAATTGATGCACACGATTGCGATAGGATGGGCATCTTCGATGCCTCGCAATCGGCGCAAAGTGAACGAATTAAATTCGTTCACTATAAAAACTAAACGAAATAGAACAACGAAACAGGAAACATATGCAGCATTTGGCCGGGAAAAAAGAAAAGAGGAGATTCTATGGTAACGTTAAGGGAGATAGCCAAAGAGTGTAAGGTATCCGTGGCGACCGTGAGCAAAGCGCTTAATGATATGAAGGATGTGAGCCCGGAGACCAAGGAGGAGATAAAGAATACGGCCAGAAGGCTGGGATATTATCCTAATTCCTCCGCCAGGGCACTTAAGACAAACCGTACCTATAATATAGGTGTGCTGTTTGTTGATGAATCAAACAGCGGACTTACGCATGATTATTTTGCGCAGGTTCTTGACAGCTTCAAGAAGAGCGTTGAGAAGGAGGGATACGATCTGACATTTATCAATTCCACGCATAACCGGAATCTGACATATCTTGAGCACTCAAGGTACAGAGGCGTGGACGGTGTGGTCATTGCATGTGTTGATTTTGACGATCCGCAGGTTCTTGAGCTGGTAAGATATGATGCCATACCTGTGGTCACTATAGATCATGTTTTTGACTACCGTATAGCCGTGATGTCTGATAACATACAGGGAATGCATGATCTGGTCGAGTACGCTTATTCGAAGGGGCACAGACGGATGGCTTACATATCGGGAGATGATACTGCCGTAACGAGAAACAGGGTCGGAAGCTTTGTGAGGAGCCTTGAAAAGCATTATATCGACACACCGGAGGAATATCTTATTTCTTCTGCATACAGGAATCCCGAGCTTGCATATAAATACACAAGACAGCTGCTGCAGCTTATGGATTCGCCTACCTGCATATTCTATCCGGATGATTACTCGGCTATCGGAGGTATAAATGCCATAAGGGATGTCGGGCTGTCAGTTCCGGACAATATTTCTGTCGTAGGCTATGACGGCAGCTATATTTCACAGATCATGAGTCCGAGACTTACGACTTTAAGACAGGATACTGCAAAGATAGGAAGTGTGGCGGCAGAGAAGCTCATACATCTTATAGAGAATCCGAGGACGACTCTGATACAGCGCTTCGTAATGAACGGTGAGCTCGTTGCGGGTGAGTCCGTGGCAGATATTAACTGAGCTGGGGAACCAGGGGACGGTTCTAAGGGGACCAGGGGACGGTTCTATGGTTTCCAATAAAAAACCTTCCGGCCAATGGTGGGTAGTCTAAGAGATTTTTAATCTCCGAAAGAATCGGCATAGTTGGAATGATATTTCTGGCTATGCCGTTTTATTCTGGGAAGGTATTTCGCCTATGCAGTTCCAAACGATTCTGACACGCTGGGTTTTCTGCCCGTTTATCTTTTCCGGATGATAGACAAATACCTTTTCAATAAACTCTCTGATAATCTCTGCCGTAAGCTCCGGCACCTCTGTGTATCTCTTTACGAGATCAAGAAAGTGATTCACATTCAGAGAATTCTCTTTATCTGTTGCTATTTCACATTTAAGCTCCGAAATCCTTGCCTTAAGGCTTTTCTGTTCATCTTCATATGAAGCGGACATCTTCATGAAGCGTTCGTCTGAAATCTTGCCTTCGACATTGTCTACATAGAGCTTCTGGATGATGGTATCGAGCTTTTCCATGCGTTTCTTCGACTGTTCGAGCTCACGCCTGTTATCACGCTGGCTTTTGCTGATCTCAGCCTGTGATTTATTGGCAACCATTTCCACAAAATCAGCTTCATGCTCCTTGGCATAAGCTGTTATCTGTCTTATGCTGTCCAGAAGGACTTTCTCTACAGCTACATTTCTGATCTGATGTGACTTGCAGCCACCTTTGATCTTTCGGTAAGTACCGCATACGAAATGATATTTATCATATGTCCAGTCTTTACATCTGACCTGATAGAGCCTCTGTCCACAGTCTGCATAATAGAGCATTCCGGGTAGCATCGGCATATCGCCCATATCGGTACGTCTGCGTCTGCCTTTACGGATCTTTTGAACGATTTTGAAGGTTTCCTCATCGATGATTGCTTCGTGGGTGTTCTCAAATATCTGCCAGTCAGCCTTATCGTGGTACATCTGCTTTTTCTGCTTATAGGATTTCGTATAAGTTCGAAAATTCACAGTATGACCGAGGTATTCCATGCGTTCCAAAATACGTGCAATGGTCGAATCTTCCCAATGATATGGTTCCTGCCTCAAAGACCTTGTAGGAGTGTTGATTCCTTTGCTTTGAAGATAATAAACAGGAATCAGTATTTTTTCCTTTTCCAGATAAGAAGCAATCTGTGTTGGACCATAACCTTCCATACAGAGCTTAAAGATGAGCCGTACATTATCTGCGGCTTCAGGATCCACAATCCATTTGTTATTATCATTCGGATCCTTAATATAACCGTATGGCGGATTTGTGGTCAGGTGCTTTCCGGATTCTCCCTTTGCTTTAATGACTGCGCGGATCTTTTTACTCGTATCTTTTGCATACCACTCATTTATGATATTCAGAAACGGGATAAAATCGCTGTCACTCTGGTTTTCGGAATCAACGCCGTTGTTAATGGCAATGAACCGTATATCAGCGTTTGGAAACTTTATCTCCGTATACATCCAAACCTGCAGATAGTCGCGTCCTAAACGGCTCATATCTTTAACGATAATCGTTCCTACATCTCCATTATCAACTTTAGCGATCAGCCGTTTCCAGTCCGGACGATCAAAATTCGTTCCGCTGTATCAGTCATCGACAAAGAACTCTGTGTTATTGAATCCGTTGTCCGAAGCATACTTCTGTAAAATAGCCTTTTGATTCTTTATACTGTTACTGTCGCCCTGCAGCTCATCATCCTGTGAGAGCCTGCAATACAGGGCTGTAATCTTTGAAAACTGTCTGTCTGCACTCATGTATCCTCCTTTCCGTCAGTCTTCAAGCGGTAACCTTATTATATCGTTACCGCAGAAAACTGTAAAGCGGTTATTTTGAGATTATGATGCCTTTTTAAGCATTTCATAGAGGTTCCCCAGAATCAGCTGTTTAACCTTGTCGGTAGCTGTCTCTCCGGCACTATCAGTTATCACGGACTCTACAATAAAAAGCGTGTCGCCGATATATGTATTTGTTGTATTTATGGCTTCAAGTTCCATAAGGGCTTGCTTGCCGTAATCGCGTACAAGTATGTATTGTATATGCTCCCGGCAGTATTTCGCCAGAAGCGGTACTATTACATGCGCCTGTCCGTTATCGTCAAATCTGACAAAAGGCGGATGATCCATCGCAGAACGGTGAAAGATCCCGTTGCAGCTTTCGATTGCGAAGTTAATGGTATTAGCACGGTAATCATCTCTATCCCACTTGGGACGGTAAAGGGCTGATTCGCGGAATAATCTGTCAATCGCATCAGGATCCGGACCTGTACGAAAGGCTATCATGGAACAAAGCCCTGCATCCGCCTCAGACTGCGATCCATATCCGCAGCCCTGCCAGATGCCGTGATCATACAGTTTTGAAAACTTCTCGCCGTTTTTCTGCTTCCGCAGGTTGCAAATGATATCGAAATCCTCTCTATTGCCGTCGCGGCTTTCACTGTAATTGGTTTTAGGCTTCCTTCGCATATCCTTATCAAGCGTAGTAATGCAGGCTGTTGTGCCGTCTGTAAGATCCTTATCATTGATGGCATTGCCGGTAAATGTTGCATACCGGTTGGTAGCGTGTCCGAAATATAACTCGATGTGGTTATTGGGATTCTTTTGGTGAAACTCCCTGGCTACAGTGATTCTGCCCTTACCTTCATCCCTGATAAAAGGAAGCCTGTCATTGTTGTATATTCCCAAGATATGAATCCCGTTACCGCTGGGAGAGGTTTCTGCATAAGTATCATGCCTTTTGAGTAGAAGCTGCACAAAACTGTCATCAAGTGATCTGCCGTTAATATTAAGGAAATACATATTGTCCGGAACCTTAAATCCTATACCGGCAGCCGAAAGCTTTTCCTTTGCTCGGATAGCAGTATCGTAATCAACCCATGTATTTTGGAAATTGTCAGAGGTGCCGGTCACGCCGCCACTTGCTGACATTGGAACCTTGGTTTTCTTACCGTTCTTCCCCGGAGCGTAGTTCCAAAGGAACCATATTTTTTGTGCTTTGAGTTCGTCTAAAGTCATTTCCCGTTTCACCTCCTCCCTTTAGATTTCTGCCTTGCTTCATTCTTTGATCGAGTTTCTGATCAGCCATTCCCTGAATGCTTCCACAGGAATCAGGATCCTTGCACCTACTTTGATGATCGGGAATCCCGGTTCCTTCACAAGCTCGTAAGCCTTGGGAAGGGATATGCCCATCTGTGCAGATAGTTCCTGCACGCTCATGGTCGTCTTTTCCATCTCTATACCTCCAATCCTGTTGTACGTATTTGTACAAGTTTTTATTGATTTAAACGCCATTTTAGACTATAATGTAACCGATATCTAAAAAAAAACGGTAACTCTATCGGTAACGCATAAGATGATTGATTGAGGTGTAGTAATGCCGCTTAACTGGAATGATGAACATATTCCGTCCAAAGCAGACAAGACAACAGATATATTGGGATTAAAGGAAATCGGTGGTGTCGGACAGCTGGTATATCATCCGTTCAGATTTAAGGAGTATACTTATTCTCTAAACGGAAAGGATCAGCTGGTATATCCTGTCTGCAAGGTGGGACAGGAACCGGAATTTCCTTCTCCTGAAGGACTTACCGGAAAGGAATTGCTGATAAGCCTTTGTAACCTTGCGAAGGTTATTGACAGTAATGACAATAAAGTGCCCAAAGAACAGCTTATACTTAAATGGTGCAAAGATAATATGCACCCATATCGTGTAGACCTCATATATGCGGAGCTGTCGCAGGATTTTAATATCAACTCTGTGGAAGCCGATCTTGTAGAGCGTGACGGCATCTTCGAGATTGACCGGTTTATGAAGGACCTCGGTAACCTATATAATGCCGTTCGTTTCTATGTGGCTTTAGAAGGTCTGATCTACTCAGATGATGAAATAGCTTATAACCTTTATGAGGAAGGTCGCTATTTTGAAAGCTACAATTATTTTGAAAAGTATAAGCATACTGAACCGGATATTCCGGATGAAGTATTAAAGCAGATAGAGGCTTCATCGAAAAGCATAGTGGAAACTATGCAACGTACAAAAGAATATACTGATACACATTCAGTGCATCAGCCGCCCGAAGGAGAATTCGACTTCAACTTCAACCATAATCCGTATGATGATTATGACAAGCTACGCTCGAAGCTCGTAGAATTTATACCGGATTTCAATATGAGACTTAAGTTCAATTCGACTACCGGCAGATTTGATTTTTCGGCGGAAATTGATTCCGTATTCGATATCGCTTGGTATACTCTGGCACGGATGATCTCCGAAGATCCGGCTCTTGAAAACCGGCAACGTGAAGAAACAAGACCGGAAGGAATCATGATCTGCTGCCGGCATTGCGGGAAGTTTCTAATCAGACGAAGTAATAGACAGGAGTTTTGTGATTCTGAGGAATGCCAGAGAGCAAGAAATGCGAGAAAGCAGATGGCTTATCGGAAACGGAAAGCCGGAAATGATTCAGAAAAGAAACGCAAACAGCGAAAAACAAAGGAATAATAAAAAGTGTCACCAGCGATGGCACTTTTCAAAATAGGAGATAAACAATATGACAACCCATAGCGTAATAACCGCAAATAGCAACAAAATGAGTCGACTTGAAAATGGCTCGATTAATCTTATCGTTACTTCTCCGCCGTATCCAATGATAGAGATGTGGGACGAGATGTTTTCAGAACAAGATCCAACCATTAAAACATGCTTAGCAGAAGGTGACGGCATGTCTGCTTACAATAAAATGCATGAGATCCTTAACTCTGTCTGGAGAGAATGTGATAGAGTTCTAAAAGATAATGGTTTTGTTTGTATTAATATTGGTGATGCTACTCGTACCATAGATGGAGATTTTCAGTTATTTTCCAATCACACAAAAATAATAGACTATTTCCAAAACATGGGGTACAGCGTGTTGCCAGACATCCACTGGAGAAAACAATCTAACTCTCCCAATAAATTTATGGGATCCGGTATGTATCCAGCAGGAGCATATGTAACTTATGAACATGAATATATTCTGGTCTTTCGCAAAGGCGGAAAACGTGTTTTTAAAGGTAAAGAAAAAACTCTAAGGCAAAAAAGTGCATTTTTCTGGGAAGAGAGAAATATCTGGTTTTCTGATTTATGGGATATAAAGGGAACCTCGCAGTCCATGAGTATTACTGCAAAAGGAAGAGATCGAAATGCTTCTTTTCCTCTCGAAATTCCATATCGCCTTGTAAACATGTACTCGGCAGAAGAGGATACTGTTTTGGATCCATTTTTAGGTTTAGGAACAACAAGTCTTGCGTGTATTCTTTCCAAGAGAAATAGTGTAGGTTATGAAATTGATATAGATGTTGCTTCGACAGCATTAGAAAACCTAAATATATCTGTATGTACCGCTAACAAATATATTAATGACAGAGTTAAGAGGCATCTTGAATTCATAAAGAACTTACCAGCAGATAAAAAGGAAAAGTGTTATCGAAATGATCCTCATGGTTTTGATGTAAAGACCAGACAGGAAACAGCTATAGAGTTTGAACAGCTAAAAAAGATTAATAGAACCGATGCTGGGTACAAGTGTGAATATTCTAAACTTGAAATTACCTCAGAACCAGAGCAATTGTCATTACAATTAGAAGCGAATGCTATGTAAAATGTCGGACAGGGTTTTAATCTATTCACATTTTGCGTAGCAAAACGGGATCGGTGTGTAGCGAGTGGTCTCATACGATTTAAATATATAAGCTAAGAGAGGATTAAAATGACAATAGACAAGATTGTTGTCCGAAATTATAAACTTCTTGAAAATGCTGTAATTAAGCTCAACCCTGATGTCAACATTTTCATCGGGGATAACGACTCTGGGAAAACCACAATTCTGGAGGCACTCAGCATTCTCACTACGGGGAAATTGAACGGTTATGCTTTTGGACGCCAACTGAAAGCCAATATGTTTACCAGTACTGTTCGTACCGATTATATAGAGAGTATACGGCATGGTGAGGAGATTTCCCCACCAGAAATAATTTTTGAAGCCTATTATGATGGTGATCCGATTTACAAAGGATCCAATAATACACTTTCTGAGCCGGAAGCCATAGGCATCAACATTACTGTTCGTATTGCGGAGAAAAATACTGAATTGTACAAACATATGGTTAAGGACGGCGATATCCAGGATATACCTATAGAGCTCTATACCATGATATGAGGGGCAAAAGCCCATCAATATAAATGTTACTTGCACCATGAAAACTTCATATAGTCCAGATAGCAGATGATTTTGCCAAGATGATGACATATGGGCTGTGGATAAGAGGGTATTCTTCCTGCATTCCTATGC
>JAFSYI010000048.1 GCA_017450065.1 Lachnospiraceae bacterium | reverse complement strand
TCATTCATCTTCCTCCTTAATTATAGATTGTGTGATTCTTAATTGCAATGGACTTACCGGCGAAATGAGGTCGCCTGATTTGATTGATTCTGTGATTAAATATGAATCTATTTGGTTTCCATCAGCTTACACATTGTAGCACGAGCTCCTTTTGATTTCAATGTTTTGCTGAATAAAGTCAGCTAAAAGTCTGTAATTCGTGTGACGGTATTATGACGGACAATACGTTATAACATAATCATCAAAAAGATCCGAAGAATTTCCCCTCGGAGGGATAAAAGTTCATTAAGATCAGAAAGAAGGCGATTACGATGATGAACACAATACAGGCAAAGAAAATAGACATGGTTGAGCTTGAAAGTGTAAACGGCGGTGGCTTCTTCGATTTTATCTCTGATGTAGTAGACGAGGCAGTTGATTTTGTTACCGATACATTTGAAAGTATGCAAGCCCCGGCAACAAGCGTCACCGAATTCATCGGGGAAGGGCTTATCGACAAGCTGACAGAAAAAATGGAAGAAGTTTTCCACAAATAACTATGACTTTGCAGACAGTATAATTCATCTGCCGGGTTAAAGATAAGACACTTTTTCGGAATACAGGCCGGAAAAGTGTCTTTCTTAATTGGGATGGATTGACCTGTTTACGATATTATCGTATACTGATTACGGAATTATCGTAACGGAGGATCATGTATGACTGCCACCTCAAAAAAGGCAAAAATCAGGAGGATTTTTTCACAAAACCTATGTTTTCTTATGGAGCAGAAGGGGATAACACGCCGCGGCCTGAGCAGGGACCTTGATATTAAGTACACTACACTCTGCGACTGGGTTAACGGAAGGACTATTCCCAGAGAGGATCAGCTTGACCGGCTGGGCAGGTTTTTTGGGATTGAGGCAGGCGAGTTCTTTATTGACTTTGAACAGAATGATTCTGTTTCCGAACATAAAAGGCTGAGCCGTTATTTGACTGACACAAGGAGGCTTGATATGAATCTCCAGCCTTGAGCCATGAAAATTTTATCTCTATGCTCACAGCATGTCAACGTATACCGGCCTTCAGCTGTGTGAGGTCAGGATATCCGGGCGTTCCTTAATGTACAGTACGTATACTCACCTTCCTGATATGTATCGAATATACCGGTCACACAGACTTCCTCTCCCTGCCCCGGATAATCTTCCGGATATTTATACTCATCGGTTGTTTCAAACTCTATACCCTGCTCGCAGCATGCAGTAGCATCCTGTATTATACATGCATGATAGAATTTATCTGTATTCTCATCATGGTATACTGCATACAAGCCTTTCATTTTTACGGTTTTACCAATGTAATTCTCAGGATAATACATCATGTTATATACCTCGGAATAAACCATTGTACTTGAAAGC
Organism: Lachnospiraceae bacterium; assembly: GCA_017450065.1. Lineage (GTDB taxonomy): Bacteria > Bacillota > Clostridia > Lachnospirales > Lachnospiraceae > UBA2868. The sequence continues at coordinate 19,413 of JAFSYI010000048.1, read as the reverse complement.
ACAGTCAGATCCACATCACATTCTCCCGTACTTTCCGCTCCATCCGTAACCCTTTCGTATACTGCTTCATCCCCGGACACTGATCTTTCATTCTCTGCATCCTGTGCTTTGGCATTATCCTGTTTCTCTGCAGTCTCCGTAATCTCTATCCCGGGAGTTGCTGTTTCCTGTGTTACTTCCGGTTCATCAGTATTATCTATCTTTATCTCAACATTTGTCTCTTTCGAATCTAAAGACCCTGCCATCCCCTGTTCCAGAACATTTTGTACATCGTTCCCTCCATCAGTCTGTCTGCGCCCTGTATTATTATTTTCATCTTTACCACAGCCGGCAACCAGAATAATCACCAATGCACATAACAACCCAACCATATTTCTAATTTTCATCTTTGGGTTCCTCCTCTAAACGCTCCGATAAAATAACATATAACAAACACAACCGCATCCGCGCCTACTATCGTTGAACCCACCGGTGTTCCCGCAAGAACGGAAATAACCAGTCCACAAAAAGCACAAACCACAGACAAAACCGCAGAGCATACAGTTACCGCCTTAAAATTGTCAAACAGTCTCATGGCCGACAACGCCGGAAAAATAACAAGCGCGGAAATAAGTAATGAGCCAACAAGGTTCATGGCCAGCACAATTATCACTGCTATGATCACCGAGATCATAAGCTTATAGAATTCAACATTGGTCCCTGTTGCCTTTGAAAACCCCTCGTCAAAGGTCACTGCAAATATTTTATTGTAAAAAAGGATAAAGATAAGCACTACCGTAACAGAAAGGATCGCACACAGCCAAACCTGTGTCGGTGTCAGAGTGAGGATCGACGTAGACCCGAAAAGAGTCGAACACACATCTCCCGAAAGATTAGACGATGATGAGAAAATATTCATTATAAGATATCCGAAGGCCAGCGTGCTTACCGATATCATTGCGATCGCAGCGTCTCCTTTGATCTTCGCATTTTCACCCGAACGAAGAAGCAGCACCGCACAGATGACCGTAACCGGAAGTACGAGCAGCATTTCATTTGTAAACTGCATTACAGTAGCAACCGACATTGCTCCAAATGCCACATGAGACAACCCGTCTCCGATAAAAGAGAACCTCTTAAGCACCAGTGTCACTCCAAGCAGCGACGAACATAAGGCAATAAGAACCCCTACTATCATCGCGTATCTGACAAACGGATATTGAATATACATAATAAGTTTTTCCAGCATAGTCTTTTTCCTCTTTCCGAAATCCTTCCGCTTTCATTTATTCTGTCAACAGCGCAGGCCTGAGCAGGCCTGCATCCGTTGACATTCTTTAATCCTATTTAAGCGCTTCCGTAAGGACTGACAGGTTACTCTCCATTACCGACAGATAACTCGTGCCACCCTCAACATCTTTTAATGTAGTGGACTGCATGGAATCCATAGTCAGTATCTGCTGATCCCTACTCTTTGTATTCTGTATGATCGTTTCCGCTATTCTGTGATCTGCACCTTCAATCGTCATAACTGCATGTAATGACAATTCATCCACCTTCCCTGCCAGAAACATGATCGTCTCAAAGCTTGCCTCTGTTTCGGCAGAGCATCCGACAAATGCCGCATAATATGAAAGGCCGTAATCATCCGTAAGATATCTGAATGGGAATCTGTCACCAAAAAGCAGAGTTTTAACCGGAGCATCTGCCACAGTATCTGTATACTGCTTATCAAGATCCTCAAGCTTCGCTATATAATCCACGGTATTTTTCTTATAAATATCCGCATTCTTCTCATCTATCCGCTGAAGTTCTTCAGATATATGTTCAGTCAGTGAAACAGCATTACGAAGCGACAGCCATACATGCTCATCGTACTCCGCTTCACCCTCTTCATGCTCATGTTCGTGCCCATCATCCGCATCCCCGTCTTCATGTTCGTCTTCCGCATCTGTATCCTTGTGTTCATGATCGTCTGCCTCATTCCCGTCTTCATGTTCATGTTCATGCTCATGCTCATCTTCTCCCTGCATTCCTTCAACTATCTCTTCTTCCTTAACAGAATCTCCGAGAACATCGAGAAGATTAACTACAACCATGTCCTTATTCACAGCTTCCTTAAGTGCATCTTCTACCCACTCATCGGATTCACCACCTACATATATGAACATATCGCAGGTAGACATCTTTAAGATGTCATCCGCTGTAGGCTGATAGCTGTGAAGATCCACACCGTTATCAAGCAGCATGGTAACCTCCGCACCTGCCGGATTGCTCCCCAGTATATTCTTAACCCAGTCATATTCGGGGAAAATTGTTGTGACGATCTGTATTTTATCCTCTCCGGATACTGCATCTGTCGTGCCTGCTGTATCAGATGTACCTGTTATTTCAGAAGCGGCTGTTGAACCACATGCCAAAAGACAGCCGGCCATAAAAATGGCGGCAATAAGGATCAGTATATTTTTTTTCATAATAAACCTCCGTTATTCTGTTTTTATGTACAGCAAAGAAAGTCATACTATCCCTGAAAATGGCATAGTATGACTTTCTGAATGCAAACAAGGAAATGCATTCAGAAATCATGTGTTCTGTATGACACTAAGGTATAATTCAATTATTCATGCGTACCTTGTTTGAAACAGGCGTATTCTCCGTACGGGAACATGTCGTTAATGAAATGGTTATAAGAATTAAAAGCAGAGGCATAAATATAGCCGCACTGCCTTGGGAGTTGTCATTAAATCCACGGAGCATACTTTCACACTGCTGTATGCATGCACAGATGGGGCAGTCATGATCCGAACAATTATGATGCACACTGTTATGTTCCGCATGCGATGCGATATAGAAAGCAGACAGCAACACAATGATCAGCATCATTACCGCCATGATGCCTGTTATTCTCTTATTCACTTTATTACGATTGAATATGTTCACTGTCGTATCCCCGGTTAACTGGATCATATAGCGAATAGATGTTAAGCTAACCCCGCTGATCAAATAACTGCTTTCAATAGTTTAGTATTACGGACAGCTCGTGTCAAGAAATATTAATCCATAGTCAGTATCTGCTGACCATTACTTCCCGTATTCTGTATTATCCTTTCCGGTGCGAATCCGATTTAGGTCAGCAATCATGAAATAAAGTAAACGACCAGATACTGTTTCCGTACCTGATCGTTGAAAGTCAAGTGGACCCAATAGGAATCACTCATAAGTCCCTGATCCAATGCCGGGTTTAAAACACTGAAAAAAATATGGACCTGAGGGGAGTCGAACCCCTGTCCGAAAGCCCTTTCATTAAGACTTCTCCCATCACAGTCACTCTATTTTTGATTCCCCCTTCGGTACGCCGGGTGACAGGCTTACCGCGTCGGTAGCTTCATGGTTGCTTCTTAAGCCTCAAAGCTTTGGCTTAAGAGTTCCCCGCAGGTTTGATGCCCTTACCCGGCGCAGCGGGAGACCCCGGAAGGACAAGCTGCTCTTAGGCAGCTAATGCTAAATTAGGCTTAGCGTTTATATTTAGTTCCCCGGTTTAACGTGGAATGGGACCACGGATGGCTATCCTAACTGCCAGACCCCCGTCGAAACCAGTACAAGCCCTTGCAGTTTCATGCGGCTTTACATGCCGCATTCACTAAATTATTATGCAACGATTATTTCCGTTGTTGCTACTATAGTATATATTAATTTATATCTTTGGTCAATGAACCAACGGTTTAAATTACGCTTCTGATCAAAGTTAAATCTGTGCATCAAATAACAACACAGAACTTACGGAATGATCAAAGATTCCTTACCTTGAAATCCCTCTCAGCCTCACGCCTTGCATCCTTCTTTGCTATATCCTGTCGCTTGTCATAGAGCTTCTTACCTTTGGCAAGTCCTATCTCCACCTTCACAAGACTCCCCTTAAGATATACCTGAAGCGGTACTATTGTATAACCCTGCTCTGTCAGTTTGCCGGAGAGCTTACGTATCTCCTGTCTATGAAGCAGCAGCTTTCTTGTACGAAGCGGATCCCTGTTAAAGATGTTTCCCTTCTCATAAGGACTTATATGCATTCCCACTATGAATACCTCGCCCTTATCGATCCGTATATAGGACTCCTTGACGGAGCATTTTCCCATACGCATCGACTTGATCTCCGTTCCGTAAAGCTCTATCCCCGCCTCATACTTATCCTCTATGAAATAATCATGATATGCCTTCTTATTATTGGCTATCAGCTTAAATGATGACTTTTCCTTAGCCATTATCCTTTCCTCTCATGCAAGTACAAAATCCACTGATCTAAGATCCATATCCACCGCATTCACCCTTACGTTTATGGTCTGACCAAGTACATACCTCTTATGTGTCTTTTCACCGGTCAGCTCATAGCTGTCCTCATTGTAATAGTAGTAATCACCATCTATTTTCGAGATATGGATCAGTCCCTCCACGGTGTTGGGAAGCTCCACGTATATTCCCCAGTTGGTAACGCCGGATATAACCCCTGTGAAGACATCCCCAATATGCCTCTGCATATACTGTGCCTTCTTAAGCTTATCTGTCTCCCGTTCTGCTTCATCCGCGAGACGTTCCCTGCTGCTCGACAGGGCGGCCACATCATCAAGTATATCATCATAATGCCCTATCCTCTCATGCTTAAGCTTACCATGCAGGCTCTCCTTGATAATACGGTGTATCTGCAGATCAGGATACCTTCTTATCGGAGAAGTAAAATGACAGTAATACCTGCAGGCCAGCCCGAAATGCCCGGCACATGTCGTTGAGTACTTAGCCCGCTGCATAGCCCGAAGCGTCAGCCTGCTGATTAGCGCTTCCTGCGGCGAGCCCTCTATCCTTTCAAGCAGTCCCTGCAGCTCGCGCGGATGAACCTCATCATTCCTGACCTTTATGCCGAATCCAAAATTACGGATGAACATCTCAAGCTTCCTGATCTTCTCCGGATCCGGCTCCTCATGTATCCTGTAAACAAACGGGATATCCATCCTGTTATAATGCTCGGCCACGGTCTCATTTGCGGCAAGCATGAAATCCTCGATAAGTCTTGTGGCAGTGTTTCTATCATATGGTTTTATGTCAACCACTTCACCATTCTCATCAAGTATTATCTTTGTTTCCGGCAGATCAAAATCGATCGATCCCCTTCTCTTCCTCCCCGCACGTAATATATCGGACAGTTCCTTCATAAGCATAAACATCGGAACCAGCTCTTCATATTCCTTAATAAGTGCTTCATCCCTGTCCTCTATTATAGCGTTCACTGCTGTATATGTCATTCTTTTATTGGTCTTTATAACGCTTTCGGCTATCTCATGGTCTATAAGACGCCCCTTCGGATCAAATGTCATAATACAGCTAAGGGTCAGCCTGTCAACGCCCTCATTCAGTGAACATATCCCATTACTCAGACGGTGTGGAAGCATGGGGATCACTCTGTCCGCAAGATAAACACTGGTACCTCTTCTAAGTGCCTCTTTATCAAGCGCAGACCCCTCACGCACATATTCCGTGACATCCGCTATATGAACACCCAAGACATAGTTATCTCCTTCCATGTGAAGGCTTACCGCATCATCAAGATCCTTGGCTTCCTCCGAATCAATGGTAACCATCGGCTCATCCCTGAGGTCAAGACGTCCCTTAATGCTTTCGGTATCCACTGTTTCGGGAACCTTCTGCGCCTGTTTCATGACCTTCTCCGGAAATTCGATCGGAAGATCATATCCTTTGATTATTGAAAGTATATCCACTCCGGGATCGTTAGCATGGCCGAGTATTTCGGTTATCCTGCCCTCAGGACTCTTATACTTGGAGCCGTAGTCCGTGATCTTAACTACCACCTTGTGACCGTCCATGGCACCCATGGTTCTTTCGCCCGGTATAAATATATCCTTTCCGAACCTTGTATTATCCGGCACGACAAACCCGTAATGCATACCGGTTCTTTCATATGTACCGACCACAATATCCGTTGAACGTTCAAGCACCTCCGTTATCACTGCTTCCGTTCTTTTACCGCGCCCTTTAACCGACGGTTCTATCTCCACAATATCAAGATGCATCGCGCCGTGCACATCATCCTCATGAATAAAGAATTCATCCTCATAGCCTTCAACCTCTACAAAGCCGAAGCCATGCTGTGTAGATCTGAATACTCCTTTAAGTCGGCCTGTACCGGGGAGTGAATATTTCCCGCGTTTTGAAACGGCTACCTTTCCTTCCTCCGTCAGCTGTTTAAGTATCTTATGAAGCTCATCCCTGTCCTTTGAACCGACCTGAAGCAGCACAGCCAACTCCTTCTCCTTCATCGGGACATACATCTCGTCCTTCATAAGCCGGAGCAGCATCTGCATTCTCAGTTCGTACTTTGCAGAGCCCTTCTTCCCTTTGCCGTGTTCCTTTATATGTTTCTTCTTTTCCGGTTTCTTCTCACCGTTCCTGTTTAAATCCCTGATCGACGGATCCCTGACCGGTGTTTTTTTCCTGTTCTTTTCTTTCATTATTCTGATTATCTTTCTCTATACCGACTGTATTTTCCTTATCACTGTCTTTATTCTTACCCCAGCAGATTAAATTCATACCGGATCAGGCTCTGCTGAAAGCAGATACGTGTCATGCGGAACGCATGATTTCTGAATGCATTTCCTTGTTTGCATTCAGAAAGTCATACTTTTGCCTGCCGGACTTATATAACAAAAAACGTCCCCGGAAAACATCGGAGACGCTTAAATTCATGCTATGCATTACACTGATCTCATGATCGTTTACAGCCATACTTAAAATCTCTTAAGATTAAGCAGTACCGTAATTACCATAAAGGCAACTGCAAGAATTCTGGTGAACTTAACCAGCTTGCCTTCCATTGAACGTCCCTTGTTCTTTCCCCAATATGTTTCTGCAGCTCCGCTTATTGCGCCAAGTCCTGCCGACTTACCTTCCTGAGCCAAAACTATAACCGATAAAGCTATACATACCAAAACAAATATTATTGTCAATATAGTTCTTAACATTACTGTTCCTCCAAACTGCTGTCTTACCGAAATTCCATCATTTCATATGATAGATACAGATTTATGAACAAACGACATAATCATGCCGCGCTCTTGCTATGATAACATAACACATAACCTATTTCAAGAGTTTTTTACAGATATAACCAAAACAATTAAATAACCAAAACAGCCGGGGTGGGAGACCCGGCTGCTTGGTGTAACTTGTATTGTTATAGGATGATAAGATTTCATCTCATATTGGTCAACTTTGCGACTATCACGAACCTAACACCCAATCGGTACTCCGCTCTCCTGAAAATTACTCTTTTCCTCCTTGGGAAGAAATTCTCCTTTTCCAGGTATGCAAAAGCTCCAACTCTCTCTGTCCGGCCCGGCAACTGGCTATCTTCTCTCAGATCTGCCCAAGCATCTTCCGCATCCGTCCTACATCTCTCCGACTTCATCCCGGGGAAGTGAACCCCAGCGATCCCTCATCTTCGACTTACCCTTTTGGGAACTTATTCGAACTTCTCTCGAAACCTGCTCTTATCCTGGCTCCGATCTTCGGATTAGACCCTATAGCTTTGCGTCCTTACCTTTCGATAAGTTTGCCAATATTCAATTTCATCTTATGGTCTTATTATAACATTATATTTGCAGATGTCAACACCTTTTATCACATTTTTTACGAAATATGACGGTTTGTGAATGTTGCACAAAATGGGTAGTGTCACATATGGTGTAATTTGTGATGTATGTTGAAAGGTTTAGTGCGGAAGATTCAGTACAGCAGGCTCAAAATGCTTCGCATTTTTCGCTGCATTGGACTCATCCAATACAGGAATATACAGCACAGCTGTCTTACAAGCAAGCTTGACGTCAGCTGTGCTGTATATTCCTGTGCTGTACTGAATCTGAAATGTCACATTTCGTATAAAACATACGACTTGTTTTATGTTTTCTTCTATGTTATGATTACAGCGTGAGAGTTGTTATTCAATTCTTCAACCGAAAAACTTTATACCCCTATCAGCCCGGTCTCCCCAAGGCCGGGCACTTTTCGTTTTATGAGCCCATCTTTCCGTCCTGCAGGGGAACTGCTCTCTTCAGTCTTGCGTTCAGATCCCGGGCTTCATCCGGTATCCGGCTGCTACTCTACTCCCAACACCTTGTAATCCTGGGCTTCCACAGCTTCCTTCAGCGTCTCATCCGGAACCTCCGCACTCATTGTTACTACTGCGGTTCCCGCTTCATGATCAGCCACTGCGCTGTCCACGCCCTCAATTGCCTCAAGAGCCTTTTTAACCCTTGCCTCACAGTGAGCACACATCATTCCTTCTACCTTTAATGTTTTTTTCAATGTTCTTTCCTCCTTTATTTTTATCCCGGCCAAAGCCTGTTCCAATTCTTCCTGCGATACGGATTTTTCCATTCTGTCGTGACTCGGATCGTGTGGATCCACCAGATTCAGCCTAAGGGCATTCATACATACGAAGAAGCTTGATAGAGCCATCGCCGCCGCACCATACATCGGCTTCATCTCTATACCGTAAAGCCCCATTGCAAGGGGTATGCAGACAATATTGTAGAAGAAAGCCCAGAACAGATTCTGGTGTATGTTTTTGATCGTTGCACGGCTTAAACGGATCGAGGCGGCAACATCGCTGAGGCGGCTTTTCATAACCACAATATCCGCAGCGTCAATAGCCACGTCTGCTCCCGCTCCTATCGCTATGCCGCTGTCAGCTACGGTCAGTGCCGGCGCATCATTTATCCCGTCGCCTGCCATCGCCGTATTTCCGAGCTCCTTAAGCTTCTGTATTACATCTGCCTTATCATCGGGCAGAACGCCCGCGATAACATGATCAACTCCCGCCTGCCTTCCTATTGCCGCAGCTGCTTTCTCATTATCCCCCGTAAGCATAACCGTCTTTATACCCATACCGGAGAGTTCACTTATTGCCCCGGCGGAATCATCACGTATAGGATCCATAACCGCAATAATACCTGCCGTTTCACCTCCTATTGAAAAAAGCAGAGGTGTCTTTCCCTCCTGTGCAAGAGAATCTGCCTTATTCAGGATTGTTTCATCAACAGGTCCTCTTGAGCCAAGGAATCTGACGCTCCCGCCGATCAGCTCTTTCCCGTCGATCATGGCGCGCAGGCCGTTTCCCGGCATCTCTTCAAAATCCGTGACCTCAGATAGTTCATATCCTTCAGCTACATCGGTCACTGCCCAGGCAAGCGGATGCCTGCTGTTCTTCTCAAGCGATCCCGCAAGTCTTATCAGTTCATTCTTATCCCTGCCGAAAGGAATAATATCGGTCACAACCGGCTGTCCCTCTGTTACGGTACCGGTTTTATCAAGGGCTATCAGTCGTGTCCTTCCCACAGTTTCCAAAGCAGCTGCTGTTTTATACAGCACTCCGCATCCCGCTCCCACTCCGTTTCCGACCATGATGGCAACCGGTGTGGCAAGCCCGAGCGCACACGGACAGCTTATAACCAATACAGAAATACCTCTTGCAATAGCATATGAGAACGGACGTCCCGCAATAAGCCAGCCGATCAGAGTAAGAACAGCCAGTCCGATCACGGCAGGGACGAAGATTCCGGATACCCTGTCTGCAATACGTGCAAGCGGAGCCTTCGTTGCGGCTGCATCGGAAACCGTCTTTATGATCTGTGCCAGCGTTGTATCCTCTCCCACACGGGTTGCCCGGCATTCAATATACCCCTGACGGTTCATCGTGGCCGCAGAGACCCGGTCACCCTCGCCTTTGTCTACCGGAATACTCTCTCCCGTAAGCGCCGATTCGTCTACAGCTGTCATTCCCTTCACTATGATCCCGTCCACCGGTATCTGCTCACCCGGACGTACCACAAATATATCGCCTATGTTTACTTCCTCAATACCCGTTTCCGTTTCAACACCGTCTTTTAACAGTATGGCTGTCTTCGGGGCAAGATTCATCAGACCCTTAAGTGCATCGGTGGTATGTCCCTTTGACATTGCCTCAAGCATCTTGCCTACCGTAATAAGCGTCGGGATCATTGCCGCTGACTCAAAGTACAGGTTCATACCGTATTTCATTACCGTATCATGCATGCCATCACCCTGGGCAAGCGTCATAAGGAACAGCTCTGCCAATGAGTACAAAAAAGAAGCTCCCGAGCCGAGTGCTACCAGAGTATCCATATTAGGTGCTCTGTGTAACAGTGAAGTAAACCCCGACGTAAAGAACTTCCCGTTTATTATCATTACGGTTATGGCCAGTATTAGTTCGAAAAGGCCAAGGAAAACATGATTGTCAAAGGCAGCAGGTGCGGGCAGGCCCCACATCATGTGGCCCATAGAAAAATACATAAGTATAAGAAGTATCGGAATCGAAAAGGCGAGCCTTTTCTTAAGCTTCGGTGTTTCACGGTCCTTAAGTGCCTCATCATTTGCCCAAGAAGGTGCTTCTCCCTTCGCGGTCTTTGATGATGACCGGTCCTTATGCTCTGCACCGTATCCTGCCGCTTCCACAGCACGTATGATCTCGGCAGCCGGTGCCGTACCCTCCACTCCCATGGAATTCGTCAGAAGACTCACAGAGCATGATGTTACTCCCTTTACAGATGATACGGCCTTTTCCACCCGGGCTGAGCATGCAGCGCAGCTCATGCCGGTCACACTGAATTGTTCCATTTTACATTCCCATTCTGACCGATTCCACTATCTTTCTATCCTGTTCCAGCCACTTGGCGATCAGCTTCTTCTCTTCATCCCACATTTTTTCTGTCGCTTCTGCCGCTTTCGAAAGGATGAGATCATAATACTCCGGATCCTCATTCCTGATCCTTCTTGGATCGATCTTCATATTTTTGCAATACTGATCTATATAATTCTTCCTGTAGTCTTTCCTCAGCATAGATTCATACTGCTCTGCTCCCAGCGCCATATAGCGCAGCTTCCTCTGTAGCTCTGTCATTCCCATCTCACTGCTCCTCTTCCATTTCCGGTTCTTTTACATAAAGACCGTTTTCCTGCAAGAATATTATCACATTATTACTTTTTCATCAAGGAAATATATCACCTTATATGTGACAGTTTAATGGTAATGTACCAGAAAGTATGAACCTTATTCATTTACATGTGATTCTAATCGTATTCCTTCCACCACGCTTCGTTGAAATCAGCGATGTTGTCATAAATAACCGTCTGGCCTATCCGTGGAGTAGCCATGTTCACACTGTTTTCCTCTGCCGCAGCCGATACTCTCATTATAGGATCGTCCCATGCATGATTACATATGCAGAATGTTCCCCAGTGCACGGGGATCATCCAGGCAGTTCCTGTATCAACAGCCGCCCGTACCGTTTCCTCCGGAAACATATGTACTGTAGACCATGCAGGATCATACTGACCGCATTCCGCTATCATAAGATCTGGGGAGCCAAGCCTTTCCTTAACGGTTTTGAAAGCATCACAGTAACCGCCATCTCCCGTATAATATACTCTGCGGAAGCCGTTGTCAATGTAATACCCGCCCCAGTATGTACTGTTTCTCTTTAGCGGGTTACGTCCGGTAAAATGCTGCGACGGCGTAAGAGTATATACTGTACCTTCAATCTCAATACTCTCCCACCGGTTCAGTGAGCATATTTTGTCAGCATCGACAGACCAGCCGCGGAGTATGGCGTCAACCCCCAGGGGAACCACGAATTTCCCGACCCTGTCTTTTAATTTCCGGATAACATTATAATCCATATGATCATAGTGATCGTGCGATAAAAGGAGCACATCTATCCTCGGCATCTGTTCCACCGTGAGCGGGATCTGTGAGAACCGCTCCGGTCCCGCAAACGATACGGGTGAGCTTCTCTGGCTGAGGACCGGATCGACAAGTATATTTTTATTTCCCATCTGCAGCAGGAAGGATGAATGTCCGAGCCAGGTAAAAGACAGATCCCTATCTTCTGCATCGGGAATCAGTTCCGGAGCTTCTGCCTTTATCATACGCTTGGGTTTTCTGCGTGGGCTTGGCTGATAACCCTCCCCTGACATAAGAGCCGATTCTTCCTCATTATGGAACATTCCTTCGTAGAACATCGTTGTCTTATTCTGGAAGGATTCACGTTCTGCCTCATCCGGAAGCTTACCTATGGTCGGATAAAACTTAAGAAACAGCAGCGCCAGTATTACTATTAAAATAAACGCAAAAAAGATTATTGCAATGCTCAATCCTATAACTCTAAGTACCTTCATTTTTCTCCCTGTTACGTTCTGTATTTTGTGTTCCGCGTCTTGCCGTTATTTTCTGTGTCATTCAACAATTGTTATAATATCATTAAGCACATAATGAAACAACGGATATGATGTGTTCTCATTCTCAATATAACCGTTACGCAAATCTATGGTATCGGAGGGATCATCAGGATCAGCGCCGGTATAATCGCCTCTGAATACGAAATTATCGTTTCCACGTCTGAACTGTTCAATGGTGCTGTCCATTGCCTCCCGGGTTCCCGGTGCCGCTGCCTGAAGGTTCAGATCGATCATCTCGACCCATCCCTTTTCGAATCCTGCGGATACGTCTGTTCCGTGGATCCGCCCCGATACGACCGATTCAATCTTCTTATTCATCATAAGGGCATCCACAGCCGCCAGCACATACGGCTCCCAGCAGATCCTTGATGCGACCAGAGAGGAGCCCGGAGCGACTTCCGACATACTCTGGTTATAGCCGACAAAGCACACTTCCCGTTCATCAAGCGACTCCTCACAGGCTATGGCGGGACCGATGGTATCGGTATGCTGTGATATTATAACACATCCGTTATCCAGCAGCTTCTGCGCTGCAGTCTTTTCCTGTGCGTAGCTGCTCCACGTTCCCGTATAGCACACCTGCATAACAGCCTGCGGCACCACAGAACGGACTCCCAGCAGGAAGGCTGTATATCCGGAAATGACCTCGGACGTCGGAAATGCCGCAACAAAACCCACAACAGCCCGGTCCTCTGAAATGATGCCGTCAGAGATCATCTGCCTTATCTTAAGTCCCGAAGCGATCCCGCTCACATAACGCCCCTGGTATGCTTCCCCCTTAAAGGTATGATAATTGGCCGGAACGGTCTGGCCGTACATATCCATATATGATGTCTGGCAGAACTGTATATCCGGATATTCAGGTGCCAGCTGTCTGACCTTCTCACTGTAACCGTTGAAGAAGATTATGTCACAGCCCTCATCCGCAAGTTCCCTGAGCGGCTCCTCCATCTCTTCATCCAGCACGTTGCTGCAGGTAAGTATCTCTACTTTTTCTCCGTATTTCTTTGCCACTGCGTCTCTGGCAAGAGAAAAATTATACGTATAGGGCGTGCTCTCATCATTATCGTATATAAAGCCGACCTTTAAGCTGTCCCTTCCTCCGGTAAGGTTCAATACCCGGAAGCAGCCGATGAAAGCAGCCATCATTACAAGGCAGGTCAAAGCTGTTGTGATATATACCCGCTTCATATCATCTCTCCTCCCTCATCCTTCTCTTCGCTCTCCATCTCTTCAGCCTGTATCTTCTTATCTTCAAGGACACGGCGTGAAAGCTCTTCCTGTGCTTTGGGATCCGCCTGCTGTATCTCTGCCCTCTTCTGGGCATAGATCGCATCCAGATTTATCACGCCCTTATCTATAAGACGAAGAAAGGCATCCAGGACTACGGGATCAAACTGAGTACCTCTTCCCCGTTTCATTTCGTTCATGACATAATCCGTGTCCATATGATTACGGTAAACACGGTTGGATGTCATGGCATCGAAGGTATCCGCCACACTGATTATCCTTGCAAAGAGGGGTATCTCCTCACCCTTAAGCCCTTCGGGATATCCCTTGCCGTCATAGCGCTCATGATGATACAGCGTTCCGTCCACAACATGTTCTACAAGCGTGAAATCCTTAAGGATATCCGCTCCGCTTTTTACATGGGATCTCATTTTCGCATACTCCTCATCAGTCAGTCTTCCCACCTTGTTAAGAACACTGTCCGGAATACCTATTTTACCGATATCATGCATCTGCGCAGCGTTTCTGAGGTTCGACAGCTCCTTCCTCCTGTTCCACCATTTAAAGCAGTTAAGCTCCTGTGCGATAAGCACGGCGTATTCCGCCACACGCATTGAATGCTGGTGTGTACGTACATCCTTGGCATCGACTGCGTTTGCGATCGCCATTACTGTCTCGTTGGCCATATTCAGCTTGATCTGCTGCTGGTTCAACTGCCTCTGTACTATCATCCAGGTAAACCAGATAAGAATCAGCGAGAGAAGCAGCAGCATATAGATAAAGAAGCCCGGCTGCTCATAGAACTCTCCTTCCTTGATCATTTCGAACTTGCGCTCTTCCAGAACTCGTTCGCCTGCACTGTCAAATATGGCCAGATGGAAAATATAACTGCCCACGGGTAGGTTTACATAAATTATATTGTTGAGGCTGTTCTGCGGTACTATGGTCCACTGTGAATCATATCCCTCCAGATAATATCCCACATTGGGTTCCTGAATGGTATAGTTAAGGATCTCGGGGCTTAATTCTATACGGCTCACGCCCTGTCCCACCGTAATGGCTCCCTTACGGTCAAGCGGCTGTATGATACCGTCCAGCCTTACCGAAGCCAGCTGCATACGGTATGAACGTACATCACTGTTATATTTTTCAACATCTATGATATAAACGCCTGTATCGCATGGAAGGAACAGTTCACCCCTGCCGTTGTAATAATTCCATGAATTGGCAGTAAGGGACGTACCCAGACCCCTTCTTGCATCCAGAAGCTCCCAGGCAATCTCACCTCCGGTCACCAGCTCATCCCGTTCCACAACGTATATTCCGGCACTGGACATTACAAAAAGCGTGTCTTCATCCTTAACCCAGATATCATAATTATTGAAATAAGGGAATTTATCCAGTACCCGTACCGAACCCTCCGGTTCAAGATAACACAGACTGTTACTGGTGACTATGAACACTCCCTCTGATTTGGGATCCTTTATGGTACGAAGTATGACTCCGCTGCTAAGCCCATCCTCACGCGTGATCATCCTCTCCACCCTGCCATCCTTAAGTACGGCGATGCCGTCTCCGTCAGTACCCGCAAGGATGGTTCCGTCACCCTGCTCCGTAATGGTAAGGATCATCGAATTGATCAGTCCGTCCTCGTTACGGATCGTGCGTTCTATCTCATGATTTCTTATATAACTTATACCCGTATCGCCGGCAGCCAGAATGGTACCATCGGACAGACCGGTTACGATCCTCGCCCGGCTCCCGAAGCTTCCGTTGTCGGAATTGTATGACCAACTCTCTCCATCCGGGGAATATTCAATCAGCCCGCTTCCGTAAGTGCACACCCACAGATGGTCATCACCGTCCACATACATACAGCGTATACGTTTACCGTCAAGGGCTTCCGTCAGCTCATTACTTATCTGCCGGCGGCAGTTACCGTCAACAACATCGAGCCCCTTATCCGTACCTATATAATAGCAGCCCTGCCAGAAGACAATGGTGTTTACAACTCTTCTCTCCATGCCTATTGCCCCGTATACGTCCTTGAAGGGTGATTTGGCCAGCCTGAGAAGCCCCAGTCTTGAGGATGTAAACCAGAGATTGCCCTGATAATCATAGAGCATATTGTCTATTGAATTGTTAAAATCATTCGTATTAAGCCTGTGATATCCTCCCGCATCAATGTATGAAATACCGCTGTCCGTTGAAATGAACAGGGTTCCGTCATTTATATAATTGATATTATTGATGCTTGCCACATCTTCACAGGTAATAACATCAAGAAGTTCAAATTCATTGCCGGAAATATCATAACAGTAAATATGATTGGTCGAGGTACCGACCATCAGCGTTCCGTCAGGTGAAAATGCACAGCAGTTGTAAAGTTCCTGCTCATCCGGCAGCCGGGCAGAGTTCAGTATATTACCCCCGCTCATGAGAAACAGACGTCCGTCGGCTGCAACCGCGGCCACATGACCGTTCTCATCAGCCGAGATGCTTTCCGTATAATTCACGTCTTCAAGAGTATTCGCTGCCTTGAGTCCGTTATTCATCATAATTACCTGAAGGCTGCCCGTGGTACCTACATAATAATAACCGTCCGTGGCACGGATGATACACCTTACCGAATTGGACGGCAGACCGCTGGTCTGGTCGAGCACATTTACGACCTTCTCCCGGATCACTATCGACAGACCGTTGTCGTTGGTACCGATCCACAGGCGTCCTTCTTCATCAACATACAGGCAGTTTACGTTTTTAACCGATTCATAATTATCCACCCAGCGGAATTCACGTCCGTTATAACGGTAGAGACCCGCATAGGTTCCGATCCAGAGTACTCCGTCGTTGGTCTGCTCGATATCATTTGCTTCACCGCAGGGCAGACCGTTGTTACTGCTGTAAACATTCTGGATATAATCGTTATAATCGACTGTTTCCACAGCCGTTGCCGCCTCCGCCCTTACAGGCGCACAAAAACAGGACCCCAGCGCCAGAATAATGATAAGCGCTGCTGCCCCGGTACTGTCATCATGCTGTGCCGTGCCGGTATCATCATGACTTTTATGGAAATTTCTCAGAACGATAACAATATAAACGGCAGCTACCGTCAGGACCTTATCGGCAAACTCCAGTGAAAGCTGCCCCAGAATACTGCAAATAAAAAGAGGCCATTCTCTGTCGAGAAGATAATCTATAACGCCGTCGCCCCATTTATTTCCGGTATAGCCGCCCGCAAGAAGGAAATTCAGCGGAACAGATATGATAAGCGCCGTAAACACTGCAAGGGAAGCAACCTTCATAAATCCGTAGAACCGGTCAAACCATTTACGCTTAACGGCTGTTCCCACGATCACGCCGATAGCAATGCTTGTGATCGAGTAGGCAGCCGAAAGACGGTTGATAACACAGTATGCAATATTTCCTGCGAATCCGACCATGGCGCCGCATACCGGTCCGCCTATATATGCGCTTAATGCCGTGCCGAACGAGTCCGCCCAGACCGGAAGCTCCAGCCATACCGACAGAAGCTTTCCGCCCACATTAAGACATACGCACATTGCTGTAAACAGAACAATCTTACGGGTTGTCCATTTATCCATCTGTTCAGGTCTCCTCCCACATTACTGCAAACCCGGTGATCCGGGCACACGTCTGCCTGCCCAAGCCACCATATACAGTATAGCACTTATTCCGGAAACCGAAAAGTTAATTCATTATGGCGTCTGTACCAACCTTATCGACTCCTAAGGCCTTATGCGGCACAGCCTGCGAAGTCTGTCAGCAAATGCTCCAAAAGCCCTTATCATGAGCGGATGAGTAAATCCTATGGCAAAATCAGGCAGCTTGTCATATATTATCTCCACGAACCCTTCACCTATTATTATCGTCATATCCTTGAGCATGACATCCGGTAGAATCCCGAAATAATACCCCTTATATTCATCCGTAAGCCTGATTATATTATCAAGATGCCGTTCATACTGTGCTCTTGTATAGTTTTTACACAATCCTCTTTCATATTTTTCGGTAAATGCCTTTCCGGCATCAAGTTCATCGGGATCCGCCAATGCCGCATATTCATAAAACTTATGATCCTTAAGTATTTCAAGCAGCGCACTGTTTCTGTCAGACCATATTTCCTTAAGCCTTTCGTCCGAATACTCGTCCACAAGCTCTTTGGGCATTGTTCCGATCGAAAGCGTGTTTCGTATCACAGATACGTCTCCGTTAAGAAGCGGTCTGATATCCGGTGATCCTGTCCTCACCAAAGGATCGGCATTATCCATAAGCCTGTCATATGTGGCAATACATGCCCCTATACTGTCATCGTCCGTATAATAATGATATATGCTGCTATCCTCCGCCCCTGTAGCACCGAGAGCTTCAACTGCCGCCACACCCGGACATATGAAAAGTGTATGGAAGAACCTGCCGTCTCTGGGCATATCATTATAGTAAGGCTCTATCATACCGGACATATATAAAGGAAGCCAGCTCCTGATAGCCATGTTCATCTCATCCAGATCCCGGTCTATATTATGGATTATCTTTATCCTTATACCCTTTTTTATACACCTGGCCATCATGTATGCCCAGCTGTTACGATAATTCTCATCTTCTGTCATCCATCCCATATCCTGGTCCGAATATAACATCAGTTCCCTGCATTCCGATCCCTCGGCCATTGTGAGAAACCTTATGACTGCGGTCCTCAGTCCGTCAATCCCCATGTAATGTGAGCTATCATCATTTATTATCTCTGCTCTTAAGTCCGGTTCGTCACCGTAAACCTGAACTTTATCCGGATCGTATGCTTCAAATATCTCCAATAACCTTGCAACCGCGATCTCCTCAGCCGGAGCCTGTGTATCAAAATCAAACAGCCAGTCAATAAATCCGGTCTCGGTTATACTATCCTCACTGCATTTCATGAGCCCGGCCAGTTCACGCATTCTTTCATTCTTACGTATCCTTTTGAAGAGTATATTTCCAATCCGGTCCACCGAACCGGAATCCGGTCTTGGCATACATAAGCCTGTCCTGTATCTGCTTATAAGGGATGCATCGACACTGAGCATCCGGCTTAAGCTGATATTTGAAATATCCGCAAGGCTCATCGCATCAGTAAGTCTTGTTCCGAAAGTATTCCCCGACTGTTTCTGTTTCGATGCCGAAGGTCTTCCCTTAAGCCTGATCGGCTTCCTTCCCGAGTGCTCATCTTCGTACAGCCATTTCAGCAGCGCAAGCTTAATATCATTGATCTCTCCATCCCGTGATGCCCCTGTAATATCACACAGTCTGCCGATCCGATCATAGTCACATGCATAGATATACAGACCGTCGACCAGCTTCTGAATACTCCTGCTTGTGGGCTCCGGAAGCCTTACCCCGTTACGGAATCTTGATACGTTAGTCCTGTCAAAACCCGCACAGGCTGCAACCTTTGCATTATTGGCACCCATCTCTCTCATAAGCATATCCAGTTTTTTTGAAAACATAAACATTTCTCCTTGCGATGATATATCATGATTTAGGGGTCAAAACTATACTTTTTTATGATTAACGAATTGTTCCGTGCTTCGCACTCCCACAATCCTACCCACCATTCGCAATTCCGTGGTGCTAAGCCCCACTTCTTGCTCATGCTGGGGCGGGTCATAAATCCTTGTCCCCACCATCAAGCAAGCTTGTGGTGTTGACAGGCTTTTGACCCTTTAATCATATCATTATAGCAATATCTTACATTTGTTTCAAAGTGTGGATCATATCCTTCTTTATGATCTGCTTATCCCATCTCGTGAGTCCATATTTTCCCCCGAGAAAATAACAGCTCTCACACTCTATGATGCATTTTATCTCATCATCCGCAAGTCCGTTTTC
>JAFSYI010000047.1 GCA_017450065.1 Lachnospiraceae bacterium | reverse complement strand
GCATAGGAATGCAGGAAGAATACCCTCTTATCCACAGCCCATATGTCATCATCTTGGCAAAATCATCTGCTATCTGGAGTATATGAAGTTTTCATGGTGCAAGTAACATTTATATTGATGGGCTTTTGCCCCTCATATCATTCATATATTAATTTTAACATGTATTAAAATCAGCCTCCACTGCTTCTTTGCACGAGAAAAAACCACCATAGGTGGTTTTTCTTGAGTTTTGACGAAGGAATCTACATACTTACACGTTCAGCTATCTCAGCCATCTTTGCGAAATTAAGGCGTGTATCCTGGTGGATTCTGCTGTATGACAGGTAGCCGTTCATTCGGTCGATCTTGGTTAAGTTCTTGCTGCCGCACTTTGGACATTCATCCATCTCAAGTTCCTGATGTCCGCAGTCCTCACAGTATGCAAGGGACATGTTCACTCCTTCATAAAGTCCCATCGACATTGCCCTTCTGATAAGCGTTACTATTGCCGAGCGGTTATAATTGATCGGATACCGCACATACTGTATCCTTCCGCCTCTGCACAGATCCCAGAACCTGTATTCAAGATCCTGTTTTTCTGTTGCTGTCACTCTTTCTGTGACGTGACAGTGAAAGCTGTTACTTACATAAGGCCTGTCACTGACACCTTTTACGATGCCATACTTCTTCCTGAACTGTTCTACCTGCTTTCCGCACAGGCTTTCAGCCGGTGTACCGTAAATGGCATACAGATGCCCGTCTTCCTCCTTAAAGGCATTTACCCGGTCATTGATGAACTTAAGCGTCCTTAGGGCAAATTCTCCGTCCTCAGCTATGGATTTGCCGTTGTAGAGCTCCTGCAGCTCGTTTAGTGCCGTAATCCCAAATGAAGCGGTCGCTGCTCTTAACAAGGGGCCTATCTTCTCTTCAGGCTTAAGATGTCCGCCATAAAATCCTCCTTCGCAGAAAGCCCGGCTTGACGCTTTTGCGTATGCTCCCAAGGCTCCGGGCAGGAAAAACTTCTTAAACGAACCCGAAACATGGGATATGCTTGAAAGGGTAAAGGATATAGCTTCGGAATACGGCCTTAAGCTGCTGCCGGAGATCCACGCCACATACAGCGAAGGGATATATGACAAGGTTGCATCCAGGAGATATATGACTTACGATTTCTTCCTTCCGGGTCTCCTTATCCATGCAATAGAGAATCACAACCCCGAACATCTTGTGAAATGGGCCGGTGAGATCATAGACAAAGGCATAAGAACGGTGAACATGTTAGGATGCCACAACGGTATCCCGCTCCTTGACTTAAAAGGGCTTCTTTCGGAAGATGAGATCGCAGAACTTATAGAGCTCATCGTGTCACGCGGAGGCTATGTCAAGGATCTGCACGGCAGGAAAAACATGTATTATCAGGTCAATGCCACCTATTACAGCGCTCTGGGCGAAAGCGATAAGAAGCTGTTGTTCGCACGTGCCGTACAGCTGTTCATGCCCGGCAAGCCGCAGGTATGGTATCTCGATCTGTTCGCGGGCAAAAATGACCATAACGCGGTTGCAAGAGCCGGCGAGAACGGACATAAGGAAATAAACAGAACGAACCTTACAACAGAGCAGGCGGATAAATTGCTTAAAAAAGACGTCGTAAAGGAACAGCTCCGTCTTCTCAGGCTTCGTAAAACACACCCAGCTTTTAACAGCAACAGCATCATAACCGTCACACAGGATGAAAGAAGGGTATGCTTTACATGGAAATACGGAACACACCGTATCTCTCTGACCGCCGACTTTAACGATCATTCATATGCGATAGAGTCAAACGCGTAAAGTATATCAGACAAACCTAAACCATCCAAAGTCGAAATTGCTTCCGGGAAGAAAAATGAAAGAAGCACTCCATCTCCCCGAGCGTGGGGATATAGTGAAGTCCATCTCTTTTAAATCCACGCTCTCGGAGAATTCAAGTATCTCCGTCACTTCAGTACCATCCACCGCACTTTTCAGATGAAGATGTATCGTATTTGTTCCGCCCTTTGCCCTTCCATATAACATGATACCGGAAGCTTTGCCGGGCGAAAAATCCATTTCCCCGAATGACAGGGTTACATTATTGCCTATATCTTCTACCAAATCATCCTTTTTCGTGAACCTGTCACCGTATATCGACCCGGCATCGGAAGCACTGATAATGTGCCATGCCCTGTTCTGTTTCTCAAATGAGAAACCTTTTATATGTATCTTATCCCTGACCCTTAAGCTTATCGTATTAACACCCGCAAGCCTTCTGTCAAGCTCCCAGGTTTCCGGCTGATATACATTCCAGATCATCTTCTTGCGATATACCATGCTTCCCAGAAGCTGCGCAGTTTCAGTTCCGGGAACGCCCCTCCATATCTCAATATCATAAGGTTCATCCGACAGAGCAAATATATCGACAGTTATTTTATCCGAACCATCAACTCCAAAATCAATTCCTTCGTAAGTAACAACCGTTATGCCGTCCCGCCCCGTCGCTATACCCTGCTCATTTCCGGCAGATACTTCTCCTTCAGAGCCGCTGTAAAGACCGGCATATATATATCCGTACGGATCTAAAAATGCGGTTCCCAGACCTTGTGCGCTGAATTCAAGCTCCGAGATAACCCTTGCATGATCCGCCCCGTTATCCGCCTCGCACCTTACCCTGAATTCACCGTCTCCCAGAGCAGTTACGACTGCTTTTGCGCCTTCTCCTTCAACCTTTGCTATGTTGGTCTTTACACCTTTATTATTTAACACCCTGAAGATAAGTCCACTGTCGTCAGCCCCCTGCGGCAGCACGCTCGCCTTAACCGTTACCGTCCTGTTATCAGGGCTTAATTCCCTGACGTTCTCAGATGTTAAGCGTATAGCCCTTATATCATTAGACGGCACCGGTTCTGCTTCTATCCGGGGCAATATATCTTCGTATGCTTTTTTAACTATGACCAGCGCCCTGCCGGAAAACAGCCTCCGTGTGTCCGACTTATAACTGTCGTAATCCGAGCTGTCACCGTTGTCAAAACCGATAAGGGTTCCGTTCTTTACCGTAACTTTGACATGATCATTGGCATTCTCGACTACGAAGCCGTTCTCATCTATTGCCGTTATACTTGTAAAAACAAGGTCGTCCGCATCCGATGTTTCGTCTGTATTAAGCTCCAGTCCGCACGTTTCGCCAAAGGATCTCTTTACATCCGCAGCAACAGCCTCCCCGTTCTCATCATATGCCCTTGCTTCAAGCACACCCCTTTCAAATATTACGCTGTAATCCGCAATGATATGCTGACCGCTTCCCTCTTCATGGTCAAGCTTCTGCTTCCCAAGGCTTTTACCGTTTAAGAAAAGCTCAACAAAGGGTGCGTTGCTCGCGACTCTTACATCTATCCTCTGACCCTCGTTAAAATCCCAATACGGAAAAATGTGTACAAAAGGATCTTCCTTCATTTTTACCCAGGCGGATTTCCACACATAATAAGCATCCTTAAAGAAGCCTGCCGTATCTATAAGACCAAAATATGAATTTTTCGTATGATAAGGCGTGGGCTCACCTATATAATCGTAGCCCGTCCATATGAACTGTCCGAGCGAAAACTTAAGATCCCTGTCGGTACAGATGCAGTATTCAAGGCTCTTTGCACCCCAGCTCGTATTAGAGTTCCCAAGGGACGAGCACTGCAGATCAGAATCCGATATAATGGTTTCGGCAAGAGGAAAATGATATATACCTCTGCTCTGAACGAGCGAATATGTCTCACTGCCATATATTACCCAATCCGGATGTTCTCTGTGATGCTGCTCATAACATCGTTCGGCATAATTATATCCGACCGCATCAAGCTCCTCAGCACACCTTTGCGCGTTCTTCCAGGGCATATAATCCGAAGCAATGGTCACATACGCATTTATTTCAGGATCATAGCGCCTTACTTCATCCCGGAGAAGCTTCGTTATCTCAAGCCCCCTTTCATCGGCATGCGTATCATATATCTCGTTGCCGA
This sequence comes from Lachnospiraceae bacterium, assembly GCA_017450065.1. Taxonomy (GTDB): domain Bacteria; phylum Bacillota; class Clostridia; order Lachnospirales; family Lachnospiraceae; genus UBA2868. The sequence goes on along the minus strand of JAFSYI010000047.1, from coordinate 12,111 downwards.
TGCTCCACATAAATACACAGGGATGATTCCTGTCGCGCTTAACCCAGCTTGCGACATCCCTTTTATACCATTCGGAAAAAAACCTCGAAAAATCATACTCCGTCTTTGGCCGCTCCCACATATCAAATGATTCCGAAATGACAAGAAATCCCATCTCATCGGCAAGCTCCAATACAGCCGGATCAAAGGCATTGTGTGCAAGCCTTAAGGCATTTGCCCCCATGGCCTTTATTTGCTTGAGTCGTCTTTTGAATGCACATCTGTTAAATGCCACTCCCAGAGCGCCAAGATCGTGATGGATGCATACTCCGTTAAGCTTTAAATGCTCATCATTAAGATAAAGACCTTCATCGGGATCAAGCTTTATGTCCCTGAAGCCTGTCCTTACCGTCTCCGTCTGCATAACCGCGCCGGAATCATCAAGGAGTGAGATTGCAAGATCATAGAGCACCGGTTCCTCTATGCTCCACTCCTGCGGCTCCTTTACGGTAAGAGTGATGTCTGTATCGCCGTGTCTTTCCAAAGACACGATCTGCACCCTTTCCCCGTTTCTGTCACTAAGCTCACAGCTTATCTTATACTTTCCGCCGTCATTCCCTGTAACTTCTGCTGTCACATGCAGAAGATAATCCCTTCCCGACTTCACGGCATGTGTATATATCCCGTTTTCGGGGATATATACATCGTCATATTCACACAGCCACACATTTCTGTAAATACCTGCTCCGGTGTACCATCTTGCGCTCGGATACCTGCATCTTGCCGCCACACAGATCTCATTGACACCGGGGGATACAAGGTGGCTCACATCAATTACAAACTGTGTGTATCCGCTCTTCCATTCATCGGCTTCCCTGCCGTTTATATAGACGATACTGTCCATATATATGCCGTCAAATATGAAGGTATAACGCCTGCCCTCCACAGCCTCAAAGGAGTTAAGATACCATCCGTTCCCATCTTCATAGAAGCTTCGCGGATCATCGATCATCCAGTCATGAGGGATCAAAACATCCGCAAAATCACCCCTGTGCTTCATCACGGTATCATAATCCGTATCCGGTAATGTTTTCAAAAACCTCCAGTTATCCGTAAACAGTTTTTTCAAAATCTGCTTCCCCATCTCCTGAACATCAATCTCTCCTGCCTGCCGACCGCCGCAGTGCTGTCACTTAAGTATAACAAAGCTCCCCGCCCCCATCTCAAGCCGGTCGCCATCCACATCTGCGGTCCCTATCAGGTATACCGCCTTCTTACCGGCAAACTCCTTAAGCGCTGCTGACATCCTCTCATCAGAAGGATTTACCACACATATGGCATTACCCCTTACATACACGAAGGGCTTACCCTTCTCCCCGAGAAGCACGCTAAAATCACTGTCGGCATCAAAATCGCTCCCGCTCCCACGCATCATGAAAATGTCACGCACCACATGAAGAAGTGAAGCCTCATCTTTAAGTGCATCTTCCACATTCGGGGCATCAGCAGATTCATCCACCGGAAGGTACAGCTCGTCCTTTGCTGCTTCCGAAAATCCCCTGTTGGTCCCACCGTTCCACTGCATGGGCGTACGGCTTCCGGTCCTTGTGTAGCCGCCTTCCTTAGTGGCTACCGGCAAGTATCTCATCCCTATTTCATCCCCGTAATACATAAACGGTACACCAGGAAGCGTGAAGAGCGTCGCGTATGCAACCTTAAGCTCCGGTATGGTAAGATTCTCCCGCGGACGGGTTGTATCATGATTGCAACTGATAAGAGAGATATATCCCCTTCCCTTTATCTCCTCAAGCCTCGGAACATATTCATCCAGAAATCGCGTTATATCACCCTTTCCGTCTGCCTTAAAATAGCTGTGATCCCCGCCCGGGGTTTCATAATCACGAAGCAGTGAGTTATATCCGTTTCCTCTCCAGTTTAAGAAAAAATCCATATCAAAACCGGCACCCATAATTGCCTGATGGGAGTTGTTCCACTCCGCCACAAATGCCGCTTCGGGATAATCCTTTCGAACTGACTCAAAAATATCCCGCCATACCCTGCAGGTTCCGCTCTTCTCTTCATCATCGTCCTTTACCAGGGAATCCGCCATATCAACCCTGAACCCGTCGCATCCCAGCGACAGCCAGAAGCGTATAACATCCTTGACCGCTTCTCTCGTCTTAAGACAGTCAGGATCGTCCATACCCTTCTGCCAGGGCTCTTCGGGATTAAGGAAACCGTAATTAAGTGCCGGCTGGCATTTGAAGAAATTAAGCATGTAGGTTCCGTTACGCTCACTTTCTCCGCCTATATAGGGATGCCCCTTTATGCCCTTTATCCACCAATCCGTCCAGATATAGCGGCCGGAATACTCGTTTTGCTCCGCCTTCCTGCTTTCAAGGAACCACGGATGCTCCTCCGATGTATGCCCGGGAACAAGATCAAGAAAAACCCTGATCCCCTTCTCGTGAGCAGCATCGAAAAGACGACACAGATCTTCATTGCTGCCGTATCTTGAAGCTGTCTTCCTATAATCCCTAACATCATATCCCGCATCCTTGAAAGGGGAATCGAAGCACGGATTGATCCACAGGGCATTTGCTCCCAGCTCCTTTATATAATCAAGCTTCCTTATAATACCCTCGAAATCCCCTATCCCATCCGCATTACTGTCATAACACGACTGTGGATAAATCTCATAAAATACCGCTTTTTTAAGCCAATCCAACATATTCTCCTCCGCAATACTTAATAGCATTAACCTTTGACCGCGCCGCCGGTAACACCTTCAACATAGTAGTTCTGAAGCGCCATGAACAATACCGTAACCGGAATCGCTATAAGTATCCCGCCCGCGCAGAATCTCGTGAAATACCCCTGGTAGTCGTTCGTCCATACCCACCTTGTCATCGCCACCGCAACATTGTAGCTCTCATCATGTCCGAAAGCCACATATGAAGCAAAGATATAATCACACCACGGGGCCATGAACGCTACAAGTGCTGTGTAAATGATTATAGGCTTGCTCATCGGTATGATCATGGTAAAGAAGATCCTTGCTCGGGATGCGCCGTCTATCCTTGCGGCCTCATCCAATGCCTTCGGTATTGTGTCAAAATACCCCTTGCAGACATAGTATCCCATGCCGGAGCTCGCTACCGAAATAAGGATAAGTCCGGGAACCGCTCCTGCCTGCGTCATTCCAAACTGCTTTAACAGGAAGTACAGACAGATCATTGTAAGGAAGCCCGGGAACATTCCCAATATCAGCCAGAACCGCATGAGCAGCTCGCGACCGGCAAAACGCATCCTGGATAACGCATAACTTACACAAAGGATGATCATAGTCTGCAAGATGGATACAAATATTGCTATTACCAGCGTATTCCCATACCATCTTAGGAAATTCGTCTGACCCGAAAACAGAAATCTGTAGTTATCCAGCGAAAAATGCTTCGGAATAAGATAATCAACCATACCTCCGTATTCGACCTTGGGATCATAAGATCTGAAGCTCTGCAGCAACAGTCCGGCAAAAGGGAACAGCCATATAATGCTGATCATTATCAGAACAATGTATGCCCAGAATGTATTTGCCGTTTTTTTCCTGCTCATACTGCTATTATTATCCGTTTTGCTCATTGGAATCCCTCCTCGTCCCTTACAGAAGGCAGCCTGTTATATACGGCCATCGTCACCACGGCAGTTACAATGAAGACCATGATACCGAGTACCGCAGCCATCTTGTAGTTTGTATCGTTGACCGTCATCTTATACAGCCATGTCACCAGAAGATCCGTTGACCCTGCTTTATTTGCAAGCTTCATTGACTGTGGTTTGCCCTGTGTAAGCAGATAAATAACATTGAAGTTATTAAGGTTGTTCGTAAACTGCGTCAGGAGAAAAGGTCCGGTTACAAATAACATATAAGGAAGTGTTATGCTCTTAAACATCTGCCATCCCGTAGCCCCGTCAACCTTAGCGCTTTCATACAGTTCCGCCGGTATGTTCATCAGAAGTCCCGTTGTAATGAGCATAAGATACGGGATTCCGATCCAAATGTTTACAACGATTATCGTAATGCGCGCGAGCATCGGATCAACCCAGAACTGTATCGGCGAAGATATAAACCCCCATTTCAGCAGGTATCCGTTTATAAGACCGTCATTTGCAAACAGCTTCATTACATACAGCAAAGATACAAACTGTGGAACCGCTATTGTAAGTACAAGTATTGTCCTCCACAGCTTTTTAAGCTTTACCTCTTTCTTGTTTATCAGTATAGCCACCGCAAGTCCGAGAAAATAGTCAATAAAGGTTGCAAAGAATGCCCATACAAGCGTCCATGCAAGTACCTTGAAAAATGTCGGAGCCATGCCCTGTGTTCCGAAGGACAAAAGGTTTTTGAAATTGTCAAGTCCCACCCATGTAAACAGATTCGTTGGCGCCTGATGTTTGTCATCATAGTTAGTAAATGCGATGCATATCATAAATATGATGGGTACAACGGTAAACAGGAACACGCCGCTTACAGGTATCGCAAGCAGTGTCTTGTCAAAATGTCCGTCAAAGAGCGAGCTTAACACTTTTTTGTTTGAGGGCAGTGTCTTGCCTGCCTTGAGAAGCTCCTCCTGTTTCAGATTGTCCTTAATGTTCAGATACCAAAGAAAAACAAAGACAGCTATGACTATCAGGGTAAGGATCCCGAATAAAAGTATAAGAAACGAATTATCACCATAAACCGTCTTCCGGCCTTCCTTATGCGTCTCCACCGTTCCGAGTGTCGGCAGTTTGGATAAATACACTCCTCCAAACCGTATCATATACACTATGAACAGTACCTCTGTGATCAAAAAAGCAAAGCCCTTGATCCACTGCCCCCTCATCATCTGCCCAATACCCATGATCAGAAATGAGAGCCTGGTTTTAAAGTCACCTTTCATATGTAACCTCCCAAAAAATTGCGGTTAAAAAGCTCCGGCAAAAGACTGTTTCTCTTGCCGGATCTTCATCACATAATTACTGTGCGTATGATTCGCAGGTATCCTGGAACTTCTGAAGTGCGGCCATAAGATCGTCATCACTTGAGATTGATGAAAGCTCGCCGTTTCTTATGCTGTCACCAAGCGAAGTAGACAGTGTCCAGTAATCGCCGGGGTACTGACCCTGAGGTATTGAATACTGAAGCTGTTCGGCAAGAGCCGAAAGTGCAGCATCCGACTTTACATCACTCGAAGCCTGAGCCTTGATATTTGAAGGCCCCCAACCTACCTCCTTATATCTCGCAAGCTGAGCCTCCTCACCCGCAAGGTAGTATGCCAGCGCATCACAGGCTGCAAGCTTGGCATCCTCAGTCTGAGGCTTAACTCCGAGAAGCTTGAATCCGCCGAAACCGCTCATCTGATGTTCTTTTCCGTTACCATCCTTAAATGTGGGAAGCTTGGCACAGGCGTAATTGTCGCCGAATACTTCCTGAGCCGTTGCGCTGTCCCATGTTCCGTCCACTATAGCGCCCACATTTGTTGCCTCACCCATGGCGGAGCCGTTCTGGAATGCTTTTGATTCACTCAGCCCGATCATTGCCTTAAGGGCAGCAAGACCCTCATCCGATGCATAGGTTACATTTGCCTTAGTGAAGTTACCGTTATCATCTGTTTCATATGAAAGATCACATCCCTCTCCGAAGAAAAATGCCGTCTGATACCAACCGGAATTTATCTCCATATAGAAATTCTTACCGGCCGCCTCGCAGTCAGCAAGGATTCCGTCAAGAGTCGAAGGATCCTTAACTACGCTCTTATCATAGTAAAGGAAATATCCGTTATCCGATGTGAGCGGATAAGCATACAGCTCATTTCCGACTGTGGCGGCTTTGATCGAGCCCTCGTCATTCTCGCTCTTTACCGCGTCAAGCACATCCGGATTAACCGTTTCAAGAGCACCCGCTGCAACAAGACGCGCTATCTGATCCTGAGCAAAAGCGTAGATATCAGCACCCGCTTCAACATCCGTGATCATATTTCCGGCAGCATCACCTTCACCCACAGCCTCAACAGAAACCTTGAATCCCGCATAATCCGGATTGTCTGCCATGAACTTCTCCACCTGTTTGGCGGTAAAATCAACAACCGCATCCGCAACCCATACCTTGATCTCGCCCGAACCGCCGTCACCGACAGTTGCACTCGGCTTTTCCTCTTCGGCTTCTCCGGCAGCCGGTGCTTCTTCTGCCTTATCTTCCGCGGCGGGTTCCGCAGTTTCTTCGGCCGCAGGCTGCGCAGGTTCCGCGGCTGCTCCGCCGCAGCCTGCAAGAAGCGAGCTTATCATAGCCGATGCCAACAGTAACGACAATACTTTCTTTTTCATCTTTGTTTCCTCCTGTCATGTAAATATGGTTTATAGGTTAAAATCTTTATTATGTCCTTTATTATATTATATACCGGTCGTTATCTTAGCCTGTATATCAGTGTTCCGTTTGCCTCAAGCTCCCCTTCCTTAAACCTCCTCGAAAAAAGGATATCATCCGCTTCCGGAACCTTTACCGGATCATCCGAAGCATTCAGCAGTACCTTGATCCTCCTGCTCTCTTTGTCAAGCTTGATATACTCTATACATCTCATTGTACTGATCTCGCACGGAAAATGGAAGTACAGACTGCGAAAAGTCGCCTCTTCCCGCCTTAACCGGATCAACGCCCGCACCATCCCGGTCAGATCGTCGTGGATCCCCTTGTCCACTTCATCCCATGGCATGCACCTGCGGCAGTCCGGATCATGTCCGCCTTCCATGCCGATCTCCGTTCCGTAAAACATGCACACACTGCCGGGCATCGTAAACAGCGCCGCAAGTTCCTGAATGAAGATATCCGGATCCTTTGTCCTTGTCATCAACCGATCCGTATCATGCGAATCCAGAAGGTTGAAGAGAACATTGTTTGTCTGCTGCTGATACATTGTATAACAACTGTTCACACGGTATGCGAAATCCTTTTTCGTAAGTGAACGATCCACAAAGAAATCATTGATACCGCTTGTCAGCGGATAGTTCATGACAGCATCATATTCATCTCCGTACAGCCATTGCGACGCATCATGCCATATCTCACCGAGCAGATAGAAATCACTCTTTTGCTCCTTCAGTACCCTGCGCAGCCTCTTTAACAGGCGGTGACTGACTTCATTTCCGACATCAAAACGGATCCCGTCAATATCATATCGTCTTATCCACTGGGTACATACCTTTTCGATATAATCAATGACTTCCGGATTATTCGTGTTGAGCTTCGGCATATTTGCAAAAAATGCAAATGAATAGAACTGTCCGTCACGCGTACTCTTCGTCAGATCAACCGGCCATTCGTTCACCATGAACCAGTCAAAATACCGGGAATCCGGTCCCTTCTCCACCACATCTATCCATGGAAGGAAATTCGCGCCGCTGTGGTTGAAAACCCCGTCCATCATGATCCTGATACCCCTTGCGTGCGCTTCATCCACAAGGCTTTTCATATCCCGTTCATTTCCGAACGAAGGATCTATCGTTTCATAGTCCGATGTATCATACTTGTGGTTGGATTCCGCCATACAGATGGGCGTAAGATATATTCCGTTTATCCCAAGATCCTTAAGATAATCCAGCTTCTCAATTATGCCCTTAAGATTTCCCCCGAAGCGTTCCTCATTCCTTACGCTGCCCTTACGCCACGGCACGATATTCTCATCTTCCCTGCTGTCTTTGCCTCTGCGGAAGCGATCGGGAAAGATCTGATACCATACCGTTTCATTCACCCAATCCGGCGTGCGATTGACATCTGCCGGATTCATCCATGGCACTATAAAATACTGGAGCATCTTTCCGGGAACTTCCATCTGCTCTTTTGTAAGGCATCCGTCCTCAAAATAATACAGGATCTCGTCAGCGGCATGAAGCTCGAAATAGTATTTGCACCTTTTGTATTCCGGTCTTATGGTAGTCGTCCACCAGGTGTGATTCTTAAGTTCCTTTTTATATACCACTTCCTCCCGCATGCCGATCCAGTCCTCTGCCCCGCCGGCAATTCCCGCCTGATACGGATCTCCGTATATAAGGTAAACCTGCTTAACATCATGTCCCGTCTTCAGATTGATAACAAGTTCATCATCTAAAAAAGAGTAACTCATCTGCTCGGATGTTCTGTGATAAATTGCGGAATGGTCCATGCTCTCACCGTTCAAATATAATTCCATATGTTTCGTAAAGTTTCGCTATAACTGTATACTATTCTATTTATTCGCATTTGTCAACATTCTATTTGATCGTTTTTTACGAAAATTCCCAGTTGATTTTTTTCGCTATGTATTCTATACTATTGACTGATATATAAAGGAAATAATATGGCAACCATAAAAGATATCGCAAAAAAACTTAATATATCAACCGGTACGGTCTCCAAGGGCTTAAACGGTGCAAGAGACATCAGCGAAGCGTTGCGTCACCAGATACTCGACACCGCGGCCGAGATGGGATACACCAAGCGGGGGGCGGCAAAACCCGAAAACAGGAAGCTTTGTATTTTCATCGAAAATATGGATTACTACTTGGAGGATGATTTCGGATATGATATTATCCTTGGCTTTAAACAGGCTGCATTTAATGAAAACTGGGCTGTTGAAGTAATCCCGGTAAGCCATCTCGTCCAGGAGCGTCACACTTATGACCGTTTCATGATCAGTCAGGGGTTTTCAGGTGCTTTGATCCTCGGTTTTGCATATGACGACCCATGGATGACATTCTTTGGCGGCACACACATTCCAACCGTACTTTTTGATCATCATCTTACCGGTAATCCCATGGTGGGTTTCGTAGGAAGCGACAGTGACGAGGGTATTGAATTGGCCGTGTCCCATCTTGTATCACAGGGACATAAGAGGATTGCGTTTCTAAGCGGAGATGAATCCTCAATGATCTCCGAATTTCGTTTGAGTGCCTTCAAAAGGAGTATGAAGACCCACGGGTTCTCTCTGCTTCCCGAGCTCTATGCTTCCTCCAGCTACAGTGCCGGTGCGGATCCCGATACGGTTCTTTCCCTTATCAATAACGGAGCCACAGCCATTATGTGCGGAAGCGATATTATAGCATACAGCGTTATCCGCGCCTGTAATGCTTTGAACATAAGTATACCGGATGATATTAGTCTGGTCGGCTACGATGACCTTCCCGCATCGGCAGCTACCAATCCTGCATTAACCACGATCAGACAGGATCGGCTTATGATAGGTAAATCAGGTTATTATACTCTTTACTCGATCATACAGGGTGTTTCATTAAGCCGGAATCTTATTCGCCCCACCCTGGTGGAGAGAAATTCTACCTCTCCGCCCAAATGAATACGGATCGATCTCAGTGAACATATCCGGGTTTTATTTTCCGCGATATTCCGTTACTTTTTATATGATTTAATCTCTATCTGTTTATACACCTCCGGATCGTTGCGCTCTACAGATTTGCATCGTTTCATTTAACATATTTATGCCGAGTCATCTAACGGATGGTATCACCTTGTCGTCCGGAAGATACTTTATGAACATTTCGATAAGCTGATTGATCTGTATCGGCTTTGTATTCCATATGCCTCTTACTGCGGCATACGTCCAGTCCCTTTTAATAACCTTAACATCTTCAGAATATACTGTTACCTTTTTCAATTCACATCTGTTGGAAAAAACGATAATGGAGAACAGCGGAATGTCATCTCCCACATACTTTCTCATCCATTTCAGATGCGTTCTATTCTGCATGATCGGGTTGTAGAATTGATTCTTCTGTCTGTTTGGGAGCATTGCCGTCCAGTTCTTACTCTTCTCATCTCCAAATATCCATCCGGAATAATTCTTACTCTCAAAGACAAATATCCCCTTCTGAGTTATGAATACAACATCGACCTCAGAGGTCTCTCCATTCTCCTTCGGCAGATAAACATTTCGGAGCACCTTCCCCTTACGGCCAGACAACTGAACAAGCTTAAGTTCACGCTCAGTCATTTTCTCTCCACGCTTACCTACCCAGTTTTCATCAAATATGCTGTCAAACAGAAGATCTAACAAACCTTTACTCATATCAAGTTTATCCTATAGAACTACTTCTTAACAATTTAAGTCTTTCTTATCAAGTTTATGCTTGCCGTGCCTTTCTCCCTGCGGCATATCATCATGACTTCTTTGATACTTTACGTTTATACCTGCAGCCCAAGGTTCTCTTACATCATTGTTACTTAAAAATTAATTATCAACAACCAATAAAAACGATATCTTATTTGAAGTCTTTAATTATGCTTTCCTCATACATCCATTTTTCATCATTATCAATGTACATCATACACTCTTCGCATATTCCTTCAACCGTTCAGAATACGCTTCTACATGCTTTCCCATATTGTTTTCGGGCTCTACTAAAATCCTGAAATTATCATCATTATCCGTCCACAGTTCACACTGGGTCATCACTGTCTGCACCGCATCCTCCATCCCTTCCGGCGGATACTTATGTTTTTTCAGAAGCTTCTTTATCATCATGCGCATACTGGCTCTTGCCGATTCTCTCTTCTGCCAGTCTATCGTCCTGTTATTTCTTAGTGTTTCCGCAAGCTCCTTTGTTATAGCAATCAGTTCATCATTTTCGTAGAAATCTTTGATCGCCTGTGGTTTCGTAAGTGCATCATAGAATGCCAACTCATCCGGAGTAAGTCCGAGCTCCTCTCCTTCCTTCTGCGCATTCTGTATCTGCTTTGCCAGATTAAGCAGTTCCTCTATAACCTGTTCATTTGTAAGCATTCCATTAAGATATCTGTTCATAGCCTGCTGTATTATCTCGCTGAACTTCACAGACTTTACGACATTTGTGTGCTTATATACAATTACCTGCTCTGATATTAGTTTTCTAAGCAGTTCTACCGCAAGGTTTCTTTCCTTCATCTTTCCTATTTCTTCAAGGAACTTCGGATCAAATAATGAAAAATCGCCCTTCTGATCTGTAAACAGGTTTATCACACCTGTGCTCTTTATACTGTGTTCTAGAAGATTATTTATCCGCTCATTCATTTCCGGAAGGGAGAGTTTCTTACCTTCTCCCTTACTCATAAGCTTCATCACAAGTACGCGTACCGCTTCAAAGAAGGCTGCTTCCATCCTGAGAGGTTCTTCAGCAAGAGAAGAGCATAACGATAATGCCTGCTTCATAAGCAGTCCTTCCTTAAGAAAATCTTCTCTTTCTTTCTGTTTATCTACAGCCACGATAAAGTTAACCGCACCGCTAATTGTTGTAGAACGATCAAGGTTGGTTCCTGCCATAAACTTGGAATAATCAAATCCGTGGAACAGATCGCGGCATATGGATAGCTTCTCCAAAAACTTGGGATATGCCACCTTTGCCACATCGGTATCACCATAATTTTTCTTATCTCTTACCGTATAATCATTCATAGCCTGCTTAAGAGCGGATGCTATGCCGACGTAATCAACGATAAGACCGCCTTCCTTATCCCCAAATACACGGTTTACCCTTGCTATCGCCTGCATAAGGTTATGCCCCTGCATAGGCTTATATACATACATTGTCGCAAGGGAAGGCACATCAAATCCGGTGAGCCAAATATCGACCACTATTGCTATCTTCATAAGATCATCATTATCTTTGAATTTTCTTGCAAGCTCCTCTTTATGACGTTTATTACCGATCAAGCAGGTATTCAGGCGATTTTATATATTTCCGCCTAAGCTCTATTGTTCCACGCTCAAGTGCATCCTTAGCCTCTGCTATTTCAGAGGCTATGATATTCCGGCCTTCATGGGTTGAGAGCATTTCCATTATACGTTCTTCACTATCAGGGAAATTATTCCCTGATATTTCAAGGCTGTCCGGAATGTAGTCAAGACCGTCACGGAAGAAGAAAAAGATATGGTTCGCAACTCTTTCACGCTCGGTCTGATCTACAAAATAAGCCTCAAGACGGCTCATATATGAGCCGCCCTCGACCATACCCCTGATACGGTTCTCTATATCTGTCCAATCCATTTCAAGGATAGTGTTCTCATTAGCTGAAGTTCCATATCCTGCTTTCATACCGTTTTCATCAAACCATACGGATACAGGATCATT
>JAFSYI010000046.1 GCA_017450065.1 Lachnospiraceae bacterium | reverse complement strand
GATGTCATCCTGCAGCTTTCCGTAACAGACGACCTTATGACAAAGCACAGGTCGATAAATAAGGGGCAGGCTCCGCAGTATATCGTCTATGACGGGATCCCTGCGATAATACCTCACCAGACCTACTGGATCGCACAGGGGGAGTTAGAGCGCCGCGGAAGAATGGTGTACGGAAATACTAAGGGCCCTGATATCACTACATATAAGAACGGCTTTACCGGAAAGCTTAAATGCTTTTGCGGGGCGAATTATAACAGGGTGAACGCGAAAGGCACTTATTGCTGGAAATGCCATGAACGTATCCACGGGGATTGTAATGCTCCGATACTGCCTGAGGAAGAGTTAAAGGATGCGGTAGTCAGGGCATGCAAACTCCTTCACCAAAGGAAGGTCAACATATCTGCAAAGCCGGTTCCGCCGCTCAATGAGGACAGCACGCTTGATGAGCTGACTGAGGCTGCGGCCATCCATATGGAGAATGTATTACTTTCCCGTATCCAGTCCTTTATAGCATCTCCTGCTCCCGATGAATATGATCCAGGACTGCTTAACCTGATAGGATCGATCAGCTACGATAAGGAATTCACCTTCAATTTCCACATGGGGATCACTATTTGCGTGGAAAGGAAAACAGTAAAGCAGAGCGCAGTATATAAGAGCGCCGAGCACATTCCTTCAGAGTACATCACCCATTTCGGGGTAACAGGAATGCCGAGACGAAGGCTTGTACAGAAGCTGAGCTCCCTGACCGGGAATAAAGTCATATATCTTGGATTTCCGTCATTTGCTTTTATGGTCGGAAAGCTTGTGGTCACCAAGGACGGAACAGTGGAAGGGCAGTTGTCGAAGAAGGTGCTGCAGGGGCTTGAGAAGGCAGGCTTCAGGGCGGTTTGATTTTCCGCTGCTTTCTCAGTACATCATAAAATACTGGGGCCTGGGTAAACCACACTAAGGCCCCATTGCTTTGAAAAATACAAAATAGCCTCATGTTCAGAACACCTGAATCCCGGCAAGAAAAATCTATAAGATCAATAGGGTGTTTTTTATGAGGATTCAGATGATAAGACCAGGGAAGAACGGATGGAGCATTCAGGAATGGTAGTCGATGGGTTCCGCCAGAGTGGCTTACAAAAACTGAGTACGGTGATACCTTTCCCTGGAAAGGAAACAATTGTTACGATTGCCCTGTTGTATATTATGCTACGGGGAAGATGCTTAACTTTGTGGACTCACACATTCAAGAAATTCAACCTTTCCGTCCGCATATCTTACTGTACATCTTGCGGAATATGGCCATTTATATCCAGAAGTCAGCATGATAGGTTTTCCTTCTCCATACCTGTTTTCTGAATTATCAACACCAACAAAACAGTCTGCGTGGTCCTCTAAATCTGAAAAAGCAGGACAAGAAGTGTCTCTATACTTCATAACAAAATCACGACCAAGACGGTCAATGCATGCTTCTTGACCTATTTTCTTTGCCTGTTCATATGTCAACATTTTTACATCAACCTCCTTCCGTTCAAATAAAAGTATCATAAAACTCGTCAATACGTCCGGTCATACCTGAAACCAGAAAACTTTTCTTTTGTCCGATGTGTCGCAGGAATAAACGATCATCCGCTGACACAATCGGAATCGGCTCTCCCGGGTGGGAATGCCCATATAACTCTAGCCTATGCGCAAGCAAATCATCTTCATATTTTGGCAACACATCACATTCCACTGGCGTCCCATGCCATAATACATCCTTATCTTTGCCTCTAAGTATAGCAAATTCATCACCCGTCATAGCAGTGAGATAAGCAAGGTCTTTTAGCTCTATTGATCCTGCTTCAAACTCCGCATCATCGCCCTGATTTGGAACCCTGTCAAGCAACCCTTTCCTGTGTTCATTTAACCCGGCTTTACCATGCCTGATCGCATCGAGCGATATATGCGTAGAATGCGTCGATGACAAGACTATGGTTTTATCATCTGCATCCATATCGCCTGCCCCCTTAATCATAGTATAGCATATTATCAAGAGATTGGAAGGGACAAACAGGAAAGCTTGATGATTTCGACTGATGTGCCCTCTGCCGGGACAACATTTTTTTCCTGAAAGAACATAAGTAAAGAGTACAGCCCCCTGATGAATCTCAGGGGGCTTAATCTTATTCACATCGCAACAGCAAGTATCATATTAAAGTATATCTCAGTTATTCGTCGGCACATTCGATGGAACAGGCACCGACGAGGGAGACGGAACCGGACTCAACCCAAGCTCCTCAAACGTCAGATTACCGCCGTAATTCCCGGTAAAGTTCACGACCTGATTCGCTTCATCAACTGTAAAGCTATCCTCCTTAATCGTCACCATAGTCTTATCATCAAGCACTAAAGAAACGCTCTTTAATTTCCCGCCGCTGGCGCTCACATTGTTTATCAATTCCGGCATGACGATGAGCGAACGGATGGTAATCGTCTTCGGATTCTTCTTCATCTCTGCTTTAATCCTATGGTTGACTTTCTTAGTCAATTTACCGGATTCCTTCTTATTTATACCAATTTTCTTGTTCTCTTTTACCTT
>JAFSYI010000045.1 GCA_017450065.1 Lachnospiraceae bacterium | reverse complement strand
GAAGATTGAAACTGCTGTAGACCAAGGTCGAAGAAACGAGCTCTGGCGCGGGGAATACCTTAAGGAACAACAGGTGATCATGGAAGCGGTCCGGGCTGAAAAGGATAATACCGAAGCGGAACGCAAGCGGGCTGATGAGGCAGAAAAACGTGCTGAAGATGCAGAGGCTCGAATCAAGGAGCTTGAGGCGTTGTTGGCAGCGAAGTGATTTACAATAGCAATGAATCAAGGGACGGTTTTTTCTGTCTTTCTATAAGACGTAAGAACCGTCCCTTTGTCTTTTTCAGACCCTGTGCCGCATAATATGCCAGCTGCACTGCATATGACAGTCCCAACTCACTGTGATAGGTTCTGTTACCTGCTTTATCATGTGCTGCTTCCAGCAGCTCTGCCACGGTATCCTTGTTCTCCTTTCGCTTATAGACATTTGTTTTGAATGAGTTTCTTCATATTATATATGCGAAGGCAAAGACGGGTTTTCCCTATGTATCAAAAGCGGCAGAGCCGTTATGACCCTGCCACGATGATCATTATATTTGATTTTCAGATAGAGAAGGTAGATCGGATCAGCCCTTCTCAATCTCACAGCTGTGGTGTTTGAATTCCTCGCTGTCATTGGTTACCGTTCTGTCATAATTGATCCCGACCAGGATGATGTTCCCCTTATATAATTCCAGTCTGTCAGGATACTTCTGCCTGTGGATCTGTGATATTGCCGTATCGGCATCCTGTTCATATTTAAGTTCGATCAGCATGGCGGGAATGTCAGGCTTATTGGGAATAAATGCCAGATCCGCATAACCCTTTCCGGTATCAAGTTCAGGGATGATCGTATACAGATCCTGTGCCGCGTAATATGCCAGCTGCACTGCGTAAGAAAGCCCGGCTTCGCTGTGATAAGTCCTGTTGCCAGCTTTATCATGCGCAGCTTCCAGCAGCTCTGCCACGGTATCCTTCTCGCAGTTCCACGTGGCTTCAAGAAGCCTCCGGGAATTGTTAAGAGCTCTGAATGTTACAGTCCATTCCCGGTTCCTGGTTGATGACTTAAATACATCAAGCACTTCTTTATTGGGGATGAATACTTCCTTTGTCTCTCTCTGATAGCCAAGATATCCCAAATGGATAAACATTGTCAGTATGTCATCCTTACTGTAAAAAGAGGTCATGTCATTCTGGTACCGTGTAACATCAACCGGAACCCTGCCACCACTCATAAGAATGGCCACATCCTCCTTAAGTCCGTCAAAATCCCAATCTACATACTGCTGCAATGCCTCATAATTCTCGGTCTCATTCCAGTAGTTCTCTATCTCGCCGCTACGCATTGCATTTACTACCGACAACGGGCTGTATATTCTGATGCGATGCTCCTCATATTCTCCAAGGCGATAAAGCTTTCTCTTATTAACAGGTATATAGTCGCTTACTATGTATCCGTCGTACCAGCCGGAAATCTCTGTATAATCCATTTCATATTGGTCGCATAAGTTCTTCACCTCATCAACGGTAAACCCTGTATAAGATGCCAGGCGCATCGGCTGCGTCATTGAATATTCGTCAAACATATTCAGGGCAGAATGCTTGCCATATTTCTTAATCGGAAGAATACCGGTTATATAGGCAAGAGCGATATATTCCTTATCCTTCAGCCAATCGCGCAGGAAATCAAGGTATTTCTTTTGTCCTTCTCTGTCATCCTTGTGCTCACGAAAAACAGCATCCCATTCATCTATGACTATAACAAGCTGGATTTTTGTTTTTCGGTAAAATCTGTCAATACTATAATAAAAATCATTTTCATCATATTGAATCTCCGGATACTCTTCAGCTAACTCATCCAATATCCTGCACTCTATTGTATTTATAGCTTCATCGACGGTACGTTTACTGTTAAAAAAGTCAGTCATCACCAACCTGATAACATTGAACTTACCAAGATACATATCCCATTGTGAACCGTCTTCGCCACCTGCGTTCAGAGATATCCTGCATTTTTCAAAAAGCTCTTTGCTGTCAGCTTCACGGTCATAATACGCAGTGATCATATCGGCAGCCATTGTTTTCCCGAAACGGCGCGGACGTGAAACACTTACATATCTTTGGCTCGTATTAACTACCGAATTCAGATAGGATATCATTTCGCTCTTATCTATAAATATTTCTGAATTGACTGCCATCTGATATCTTGTTTTGCCGGGATTCAGATAAGTTCCCATTCCATAGATCTCCTTTGTATCGTGGGTTACTCTTATTTCAATATTATAAAATATGACCAACACCGTTTCAATAGTTGGAATAGGCGGATTATCGTATGTCACATATTTCGAATTTGATAATGACAAGCCTGTGGAATTGTGTTATTCTTTCCCTAAAGGTAGGCAGATATTTCATATTTATAACTGTTACATGTTATCTCATACGTTTCTTTAGCGTTTCAGGAATTCTTGCTTATACCACATTACACTTACAACATAGGCAGGAATTTCAGATAATATTATTCACTCGGTTCCTGTCTTGAAAAGAAAGGAGAAAACTATGAGTGAAGGTATTTATAAGAAGAGTTATGAGGAGTTATGCTTTACTGATTATTTCATGTTTGGCAAGGTGATGGAGGATCCTAAGCTGTGCCACGACGTTCTCGAATGCCTGCTGCAGATGCCGGTTGGTGAGATAGTCGATAATCAGCGCGAGAAGGAATTCCGCCATACCAGGGACGG
>JAFSYI010000044.1 GCA_017450065.1 Lachnospiraceae bacterium | reverse complement strand
TTTGTATCTATCTTTTTTACAACAACAACATCACCTTTTGAAAATCTTGGTTCCATGCTAGAAGACAAAATTTTTACGGCAGAATATCCAAACAATGAAGTAGAACCGTCCCCTGGTCCCTCCTGGTCCCCGAACCCTCTTGAACAGGTGCGATGAACGTATTATAATATTCTGACTATGAGAAAATACATCGGAGATAAACAATTTTATTATCATGCACTCAGACTGATAGTTCCGATGATGGTTCAGTACGCCATATCCAACTTCGTGAGCCTTCTTGATAATCTTATGATAGGAAGGCTGGGAACCAATGCACTGTCGGGTGTTTCCATAGCCAATCAGCTTCTGTTTGTCTATAATCTGATGATCTTCGGGGCTATAGCAGGTGTGGGTATCTTCACGGCACAGTACCATGGAATAAAGAACGAAGAGGGTGTAAGGAATACCTTCAGGTTCAAGATAGTTATGAATCTTATCCTTGCCTGCATTGCGATAGTCGTGTTCATCATATTCGGTAGTACCCTTATAAGTACGTTTCTTCAGGGTGAGGGTTCTCCCAGGGATGCCATGGAAACGCTTGATATCGGTAATTCCTATTTGCGTATCATGCTGGTAGGATTGTTTCCTCTGGCGATCGCGATGGCATATTCGGGAACTCTGCGTGAAACAGGTGAGACATCCGCACCCATGAAGGCATCGCTTGCTGCGGTACTGGTTAATCTTGTGGGTAATTTCATCCTGATATACGGCTACTTCGGCCTGCCGGCATTCGGAGCGCGGGGAGCCGCCATAGCCACGGTAATATCAAGGATAGTCGAGCTTGCGATGCTTGCCGTATATACGAACAGACACAGCAGTGTACATACGTTTATAAAGGGAGCGTATAAGCATCTTTTCATTCCCGGGGATCTTGCGTGGAAATTCTTCGTTAAGAGCCTTCCGCTTATGTGCAATGAGGTGCTGTGGGCTGCAGGTACAGCCTTTCTTAACCAGTGTTATTCGTACAGGAGCTTAAGCGCTGTTGCTGCGCAGAATATACAGTCCACGCTCTGGAACCTGCTGGGAGTGGCTTTTATTGCAACAGGTGAGTGTGTAGGTATCATAATAGGCCAGCAGCTTGGAAAAGGTGATATAGAGAAGGCTAAGGGTGATTCCGTAAGGCTTCTTGCGTTTACCGTGTTCCTGGGATTGGTATTCGGCTTACTCCAGATAGCTTTAAGTCCCTTCTTTCCCATGCTGTATAATACAACACAGGAGATCAGGACGCTGGCATCCAGGCTGCTTATGATCATGGGAGTACTGATGCCTGTTGCGGCATATGCGCATGCTTCATATTTTATTATAAGAGCAGGGGGAAGAGTAGGAATAACCTTCCTCTTTGACAGCTGTTTCACATGGCTTGCGTATGTTCCCGCAGCATATTTCCTGAGCAGATATACGGATACCGGCCTGGTAATGATGTTTGCAATGGTCCAGTCTCTTGAATTACCGAAGGCACTGATCGGTGCGCTCATGGTACATTCCGGGATATGGGCGAAGAATATAGTGAAGTAGTATGGGCACGAGGAGTAACGGAATGACGAAGTCATATTCAGGTTCCGTTCAGCTGACATGCGACTGCTTTTGAAGGGGCAATACATATTAACGATAGTGAAGTTCAGATAGAGATAATCTTCGGAAAATAGATTAACGTATAGGTGACAGAAGCTTATCGGGGGGAGAGTGAAAGAGCATAATGAGAGTCAGAAGAGCAACGGAAAGAGACATAAACGGGATACTTAGGCTGCTTGTTCAGGTGGATATGGTTCATCACAACGGACGTCCGGACCTGTTTAAGGGACCGGCTACAAAGTATAATGCAGATGAACTCAGGGAGATAATTAAGGATGATACGAAGCCTGTATTTGTCTGCGTTGAAGATGAAGATAATGTAAATGATGTAAATGAAGGAATCTGTGTCGAGCCTGTGTCACATAACGATACCGTAGTTCTCGGCCATGCCTTCTGCATTCATCAGCAGATAAATAATAATCCGGTAATGACAGATGTAAGAACGTTATATATTGACGATATCTGCGTTGACGAAAATGCCCGCGGCAGGCATATCGGGAAGCTGCTCTATGATTCGGTGCTTGATTATGCCAGGAAAGAAGGCTTCTACAATATAACCCTGAATGTCTGGAGCTGTAATCCCGGCGCCATGAAGTTCTATGAAGCCATGGGCCTTAAACCGCAGAAGATCGGGATGGAGAAGATCATTAAAAATTGACTTTTGCTATTAGACGGATTATACTCATAATAAAGCAATCCGTTCTTTTTCATATATAGTTACATGTCTAATGTGTACATATCCGTATTGAATCGCTTGCTTTGGAACTAAATAACAAATTCTGAGGCAGGTAGAAATACAATATGAAGTTTACGTGATACCTGCCGGAAATGGAGGTATTTATTGAAACATAACAAAAAACACAAAGATCTGTTGTTCAGGAAGGCTTTTTCGAAAAAGAAGGATCTGCTTGAGCTTTATAATGCGCTGAACGGTACACATTATACTAATGTAAAAGATATTGAGATTACGACCATTGATGGTGCTATGTATGTGAATTATAAGAATGATGCATCTTTTATACTTGATAACATACTAAATCTCTATGAGCATCAGTCAACATGGAATCCCAATATGCCACTCAGAGGAGTGTTTTATTATGCCATTCTTTACAGAAAGTATGAGAAGAAGCATAAGCTCAATGTGTACGGAAGAACGCAGTTACAGTTACCGATGCCGGTTTATGTCGTATTCTGCAATGCTTCGGATATGAAAGAAGACTGGGTCGATCTGAGACTTACAGATATGTTTCCGGAGAATAACCGTGATAAAGCGTGCCTCGAATGCATCGCCCATGTTATAAATATAAATCATGGCCATAATGTAGACATAGTGAATGGATGTTGCAGGCTTTCCGAATATGTTAACTGTATTACAACAATTCGTGACCATTGTAAGGATGTAGATAATAAGAACGATGAGGCGCTTGGTGAGAGAATAGAAGAAGCAATAGATGTCTGTATAGAAAAGGGATACCTTGCAGATATTCTTAATGAAGAGAGAGCGGAGGTGCTTGATATGTTTCTTGATGGGTGCAGTGTGGAAGAGTATGTAGGGTTACAAGTCAGGGATCAGGTTGCTCAGGCTACAGAGCAGGTAACACAGCAGGTAACACAGCAGGTAACAGAACAGGTAACAGAACAGGTAACACAGCAGGTAACAGAACAGGTGACGCAGCAGGGGTTGTATGCCTTGGTAAACAGTCTTAAAACCTATATACCTGATATTGATTCGGTTACAGAAACAATAAGGAAATATAAAGGGTTTGAGAATATAACAAAGGATATGGTAGAGAAATATTGGTAAACATATCTTAATGAAAAGCAGGAGTCGACGGGGTTTCGTTGGCTCTTTTTTGTGTGAACAAAAGGGAATGATTTGATAATTTCTGCGGCAGATATTGAACAGTCCAACAAAGAAAGAATCCCTTTATGACTTGGAATTACGGAAAAGGTCAATACACTCATCTATAATGGTTTCAACAAGTCGAACCTGTGAAGGATCCACAATTACAGCCAAACCTGTTTCCTCGCATTTGGGAGGCATCTTTGGCTGGTAACCAAATTTATATGTGTAATTTGATAAACCCTGCGATATGTGGTAGATTAGAACCATGATCGCAGGGTTGATTTTTAGCCTGTTCATAATGAGTTACGGATATATTTTTTGAGGAAGACTGTATGGGAGTATATTTAAATCCGGGAAAGGAAGCATATCAGACAGCGCTTAATTCGGAGATATTTGTTGATAAAACAGGTATGCTGCGCAAGCTTAATAATCTTGTTAACACTAACCAGAAGTATGTAAGCGTTTCGCGCCCGAGAAGGTTCGGTAAGTCAATGGCCGCAGATATGATATGTGCTTATTATGACCGTGAGGCCGGCAGCCGTGAGATGTTTTCTGCGCTGAAGGTGGCAGAGACAGAAGCTGATGATTCCGCTAAATGGGAAATAAAGAAGCGACCATGGGATGCATATCTTGGTTCGTTTGATGTGATCAGGGTCGTAATGACACGTTTTTTTAAGAGAAATACCACTGTGGATGAATCACTTAAGAATATGCAGCAGCTTATAATAAGAGATTTCAGGAAATCCTATCCTGCTGTAGAGATACTTAATGATGAAAATCTGTTGCAGACAATTGATGATGTATATTCAGAAATCAACAGACAGGCAATAATAGTTATAGATGAGTGGGATGCCGTATTCAGAGTCAGGAAAGATGATGCTGAAGGGCAGACTGAATATCTTGATTTTTTGAGAGATCTGTTAAAAGATAACAGTAAAATCGCACTTGCTTATATGACCGGAATTCTGCCGATAAAAAAGTATGGAGAACATTCCGCATTAAATATGTTTACCGAGTATTCCATGATGGCACCTATGCAGTTCGCGGAGTTCACCGGATTCGAAGAGGATGAAGTCAGGGAGTTGTGCAGAAATTATGGGCGCGATTATGACAGGATAAGGGAATGGTATGATGGTTATAATGTAAGCGATATAATACCGCCGGATCCGAATCACGAGATGCTAAAGGAAAAGGGAGTATCCCCAAGTGCAAAGAGATATGCACTGTACAGCCCACTGTCTGTGGTGAATGCTGTCATGACAGGATATATAAAGAATTATTGGAACAAGACGGAGACCTATGAGGCACTCGCAGAATATATAAGGATGGATTATGACGGGCTTAAGGATGCAGTTGCACTTCTTATGGACGGAGGACGTCTTAAGATTGATACATCAACATATCAGAACGATATGACAACATTTAATGGGCGTGATGATGTGTTTTCGTTGCTGATACATCTGGGATATCTTGGCTATGATGATGAGAACGGTGAGGTGTTTATTCCAAACCGGGAGATACTCGATGAATTCAGGGCTTCTACCAAGTCAGGAGAGTGGGTAAGTGCATTTAAGTCTTATGAACTCTCGCAGGAGATACTGTGTGCAACATGGGAAGAGAACGCAGACAGGGTTGCGGAACTTTTGGAGAAGGCACATGATTATGCAGGAAACATGACTTATAATGATGAAGCGGCACTGAGTTATGGGATACAGCTTGCATACTATGCTGCACAGAAGTATTATACGATAATCCCGGAATTCGACAGTGGGAAGGGGTATGCAGATGTAGTATATATACCTTCTCCCAAGTATTCGGATAAGCCTGTGCTTCTCGTTGAACTGAAATATAATAAAGATGCCGACACAGCAATAGCGCAGATAAAACGGCGTGAATATCCGGCTCGTCTTGAACATTACAAAGGAAATATCCTGTTGGTGGGCATTGATTACGACAAGGAAGCAAGAAGTGATTCACCTTATTTCAAGCATCATAGATGTAAGATTGAACATGCTTGATATTTTAGATTGTTCATAATATGTAAAAGACAGGCACTCTGTCAGGAGTAATGAAAAATATACAGGAGACTAAAGACAACGTGGATACAAACAGCAATAAAGAAAACATTACGGAAAACAAAGAGCTTAAAGAAAATAAAGAACATAAAGAAAATAAGATGGGGACGATGCCGGTCGGTAGGCTGGTGATCAACATAGGTTTTCCCATGATACTGTCGATGCTTGTGCAGGCATTCTATAATGTGGTAGACAGTATTTTTGTTGCGCGTATATCGGATGCGGGTCAGACCGGTTCGGCAGGAACCTCAGCCCTTATAGCAGTGGGTATGGCATTCCCGTTCCAGATGCTGCTGGTTGCGGTGGGAGCGGGAACCGGAGTGGGCGTTAATTCACTGCTCAGCAAGGCGCTTGGCGAGAAGGACAGTAAGACAGTAAATAAAGCGGCAACGAACGGTATATTCCTGTCAGCCTTAAGCGCTGTAGTATTCTTTCTGATAGGTAAGTTCCTGGCCCACACACTTATAAGGTCACAGGGTGGAGAGGGACTTGCACTTGAATACGGAACACAGTACCTGTCGATAGTGTGCATGCTGTCCGTAGGCATATTTATGCAGTTCATCTTCGAGAGGCTGCTTCAGTCTACCGGTAAGACCTTCTATTCGATGATAACCCAGATGACCGGGGCGGTGATCAATATCATCCTGGATCCGATCCTTATCTTTGGAATGTTCGGCTTCCCCGAGCTTAAGGTCGCGGGAGCGGCAATTGCGACCGTAACGGGACAGATCGTCGCAGGCTGCTTTGCCCTGTATCTTAACATAAAGAAAAATCATGAGATATCGCTTGATTTCAGGGGCTTCAGACCGGACGGCCATATAATAAGAAGGATATATGCCGTGGGAATTCCGACGATGATAATGCAGTCCATAGGATCGCTTATGACCTATTGCATGAACAGGATACTTGTATCCCTTAATGATGCAGCAGTAGCCGTATTTACGGTATATTTCAAGCTCCAGAGCCTGTTCTTCATGCCGCTGTTCGGACTAAATAACGGACTTATTCCGATACTTGCCTATAATTACGGAGCGCAGAAGAGGAGCCGTATGATCAAGGCCATCAAAGTATGTATGGTCTATGCCTTCGGATTTGCTTTCTTCGGTTTTCTGCTGTTCAGGTTAATACCCGACAGGCTTCTGCTTATATTCAACACAGGAGATGCATCCTTGCTGACTTATGGAGTTCCGGCGCTTAAGATAATAGCATGGCATTATCTGCTCGCATGGTTCTGCATAATAGGCGGAACAGTATATCAGTCCCTGGGTAACGGTATATATTCACTTATAGTTTCCGTCGCAAGACAGCTGGTGGTTCTTATTCCGGCAGCCTATATTCTGGCTAAGATAGGTGGACTTGATCTTATATGGTGGAGCTTCCCGATAGCGGAGCTTATGTCGTTTGTTGTGAATGTATACTTTATGTGGAGGATCAACAGGGATATAATAAGTAAGGTCGGAGATGACGCAGTAACATGAAACGTGATGCATCTCCCGAATGAAACATTCGGGAGATAATGAAACGTTCGGTAGATGAGGTATTGTTGTGATATACGTGATGCATCTCCCGAATGAAACATTCGGGAGATGACGCGCTGTCGCGCTATACATAAATGATATCATATCCCTTAGCAAGCAAGCTTGCACGGGATATAACATCATTTATGTGCATCACTCGTAGAACGCACAAAAGGTTCGACCCGCCGATCGAACCTTTTCGATTATATATTTATTAGAGGGAGGATGTGAGATTTCTCTCACGCTTATGAAAAAGATTTATTATTTTTTGTATGGTCTTAGTATATGGGGAGATTATGACCTTGTAATGCACAAATTGTGAACGATAAATGAACAAACTGGAAAGAATTTATGTCATGTAACAATACAAACGTGACAGAAACGAGTTATGTAAACCCAAAATCGAAAAAATGTTTTGGTAATAATATTTTTGCAATTTTTCTTTTAAAATAAAGGGCGGTAACGGACAGGCAAATGAAGTACGCAAATATAATTGTGAATATTTCACATGAAAGCCTTGATAAAACTTTTCAATATGTGATACCGGAGAGACTCAGGGATGAAGTGAGCGTCGGGGATTATGTAAGCATACCTTTCGGGCGGGGCAACAGGCTTATCGAAGGGTACGTTCTGGAGATCACCGACAAGGCTGAGATAGATCCTGCAAAGCTTAAGGAGATAACCGGTATAAAGACGGACAGCAGGCTCGTTGAGCATAAGCTTATCAGACTGGCGTACTGGATGAAGCAAAGATACGGCTCTACAATGATCACTGCCCTTAAGACCGTGCTTCCGATAAAGAAGATCGTTAAGGAAAAAGAGGAGAGAAGCATCATACTCTGTATGGAAGATGAGGCGGCATACGAAAGGCTGAAGCTGTATGCAAGGAAGCATCAGACAGCAAGAGAGAGGCTGATGCGTGAGCTCATAAATGAAAAACAGCTTGATTACAGGCTGGTAACGACGAAGCTTAACATAAGCACCGCAACCATTAATGCGATGGAGAAACAGGAGGTGCTTAAGATTGAAAAAACGAGAGTATACAGAAATACAGCCGGCAGGACGGATGAAAGCGGCAGCTCAAACAGGTTAAGGCTTAACGAAGAACAGGAGAAGATCGCTTCCGGAATAATAAATGAATACAGCCGGGGTATCAGGAATACCTATCTTATCCACGGGATAACAGGAAGCGGCAAAACAGAGGTCTACATGGAGATAATAGATGCCGTTGTAAGACAGGGACGGCAGGTTATCGTACTTATACCGGAAATATCACTTACATATCAGACGGTCATGCGCTTCTATAAGAGGTTCGGTGACAGCGTGTCCACGCTTCATTCCAAGCTTTCGGACGGTGAGAAATACGATCAGTTCGAGAGAGCAAAGAAGGGTGAGATATCAGTGATGATAGGCCCAAGATCGGCACTGTTTACGCCCTTTGAAGACCTGGGCCTGATAGTTATCGATGAAGAGCATGAGAGCTCATATAAGAGTGACAGCATGCCGAAATACCACGCAAGAGAGACTGCGATAGAGCTGGCAGCACTGCATGGTGCATCTGTGATCCTGGGTTCGGCGACACCGTCCATGGAAGCATATTACAGAGCTTTGAAGGGTGAGTATAAGCTTTACACACTGGATAAACGTGCCAGATCGGATGCGGGTCTTCCGGCCGTGCATATTGCCGACTTAAGAGAGGAGCTTAAGAGCGGGAACAGAACAATGTTCAGCAGAGAGCTTAAGGCAATGATGGAAGAGAGGCTTGAAAAAGGAGAGCAGATAATGCTCTTCCTTAACAGGAGAGGATATGCGGGATTCTATTCATGCCGGTCGTGCGGTTTTGTATTAAAATGCCCTCATTGCGATGTTTCCATGTCGCGTCACGAGGGAGGAAGGCTTAAATGCCATTACTGCGGTTATGAAAGGGAAGAGGTAAAGATCTGTCCCGAATGCGGTTCTTCCTATATAGGAGGAATGAGAGCCGGAACCCAGCAGATCGAGGAGGGAGTAAAGAAGCTCTTTCCACATGCTTCGGTACTCAGGATGGATGCCGATACGACGTCGGCGAAGGGAAGCTATGAGAAGATACTATCCGCCTTTGCAAACAGGGAGGCAGATATTCTGATAGGAACCCAGATGATAGTAAAGGGACATGATTTTCCATATGTGACCCTCATGGGTATACTTATTGCCGATATGTCTCTTAACGTAGGTGACTACAGGGCATCCGAGCGGACCTTCCAGCTTCTTACACAGGCTGCAGGCCGTGCGGGAAGGGCAGAGTTCCCCGGAGATGTAGTCATCCAGACATATAAGCCGGAACATTATGCGATCATTGCAGCGGCAAAGCAGGATTATAAGGAATTTTATAATGAAGAGATCATGTACAGAGAGCTTATGGAATATCCGCCGGCCGGACATATGCTGGCCGTTATGATCGAGAGCCGGGATGAAGATGCTGCCGATGATTATGCGAAAGGATTGGCAGAAATGCTTAAGGATGATATAATTAAGGGTCTGCATACGGATAAGGTACGGCTGATAGGCCCGGCGGATGCAGCGGTAAGAAAGATAAATGATGTATACAGGAAGCTTATTTATCTTAAATCAGCCGATCAGGAGCTCCTGGTCGCGCTTAAAGACAGGGTCGAGGAAATTAAAGATAACGATGAGATTAATCCTGTGACGAAGAATAAAGGAATACGTGTAACGCCGGACATGGATCCGGTAAACGGATACTGAATGGTGAACGATCACCCGGGAAATGATGCCGGATGATCAAATGTGTATTAACAGGAAGATGATCAACCGGACTTAATTGAGTTCCGGATGGATGACGAAACCGATCAACTTTGTTTACAGTAAGGAGAATAAAGATGGCATTAAGAACTATCAGGACAATCGGAGATGATGTGTTGACGAAAACATGCAAGCCGGTCAAGGAGATAACCCCCAGGATCAGGACTCTTATCGAAGATATGATCGAAACAATGTATGCGGCGGACGGAGTGGGACTTGCCGCACCGCAGGTGGGTGTGCTTAAGAGACTGGTTGTCATTGATGTGGGGGAGGGCCCTTTTGTAATGATCAATCCCAGAATACTTGAAACGTCGGGCGAACAGACGGGAAATGAAGGCTGTCTAAGCGTTCCCGGGAAGACCGGGCAGGTGACGAGACCCAATTACGCGAAGGTTCTCGCCTATAATGAAAATATGGAAGAGGTTGAGATCGAGGGTACCGAGCTTAAGGCACGCGCGATGCTTCATGAAATGGACCATCTTGACGGAAAGCTGTATGTTGAGAAGGTTGAAGGCGAGCTTATGGATATAGAGGCCGAATCCGAAGAGGAGGCCGGGTAATATATGAAGATACTGTTTATGGGAACGCCTGATTTCGCAGCAGGTATTCTTGGATCCATTATAGAGAGCAGCCATGAGGTGGTATGCGCCGTTACACAGGAAGACAAGCCTAAAGGCAGGAGTGATAAGCCGGTGGCATCTCCGGTTAAGGAATGTGCGCTGAGTCACGGTATACCGGTATTCCAGCCGCATCGCATTAAGGATGAGGAAGCTGTTGAAGAGCTGCGAAAATACGATGCAGACATTTTCGTGGTTGCGGCCTACGGTCAGATCCTTTCAAAGGAAATACTTGATATGCCAAAGTACGGCTGCATCAACACCCATGCATCCCTTCTGCCTAAATACAGGGGAGCGGCTCCGATACAATGGGCAATAGTCGACGGAGAAGAGAAGACCGGGGTTACGGTCATGCAGATGGATGAAGGTCTTGACACGGGAGATATCCTGTACGTGAAGGAAGTTGACATAACTTGTGAAGAGACGGGAGAGAGTCTTTTCAATAAACTTGAAGAATGCGGGAAAGAACTGATAATCGAGGCTCTTGACCGGATAGAGCAGGGTGACATAAATCCAATAAAACAAAATAGCGCCGAAGCTACCTATGCCAGGATACTGAATAAGCAGATGGGTGAGATAGACTGGAATAAAACGGCTGTGGAGATTGAGAGACAGATAAGAGGCTTTACACCGTGGCCCGGTACTTTTACTTATTTAAACGGTAAGCTGCTTAAGATACTGAAAGCGGACACTGCCGGTCCGGATGAGATATCAGCGCTAACGGGCAGCGGAAGGAATACTGCTTATACGGATATAACGGAAGCTGCAGGCAGTAATGCATTCAGGGAAAGACCCGGGATCGTTATCTGCGTGACAGCGGATGCGATCTATACGGCAACAGGTATGGACTATCTTAAGATAACAAGACTCCAGCTTGAAGGAAAGAAAAAGATGGATGTCAGGGATTTCCTTCTCGGATTTAAGTTAAGACCCGGTGACAGGTTGGGGAAGTGATATGGATCAGAGACTTATAATTCTTGAAACCCTTCTGCTTCTGGATGATCCGGAAATGCCGTCCGGCAGGACGATCAAGCAGGTTCTTGACAAGTACAGCCATCTTAAGAAGCAGGAGCGTAGCTTTATTAAGCGTATACTTGAAGGCTGCCTTGAACGAAGGATAGAGCTTGATCATATTATCAACTGTTTCAGTAAAACAAAGACGTCTAAGATGAAGCCCGTGATACGCGCGATCCTGAGGATGAGTGTATACCAGCTTAAATACATGGATTCCATTCCGGCGCCGGCCGTCTGCAACGAAGCCGTGAAACTGGCTGAAAAGAAGGGCTTCTCGGGCCTTAAGGGCTTTGTTAACGGGGTGCTCAGGACAGTTGCAAGACAGATGGATGAGATCGAATATCCTGATGAAGATATGCCACAGGGAATGTCGGTAAGGTATTCCTGCCCCGAGTGGCTTGTAAAGCAGCTTATGTGCGAGCAGGGGTCTGTGAATACACATAAGATACTGGCAGATTCACTGAGACCTTCGGATATATATGTGAGGACTAATCTGTCAAGGATAACACCGGAACGGCTGGCAGAACAGCTTGAGAATGAAGGGGCAGGCTGTGAAGAGGCTCCTTATCTGCCTTATGCATTAAGGCTTAAGGATATTGATTCGGTAAGCAGGATAAGATCATTCGGAGCCGGTCTGTTCCAGATCCAGGACATAGGTTCGATGCTTGTGACTCATATAGCCGGAATAAAAAGAGGCGACACGGTATTTGATGTATGTGCTTCTCCGGGCGGTAAGTCCATGCATGCATTGGACATTCTTGACGGAACCGGGCATCTGTATGCATTTGATGTATCAGAGAAGAAGGTTGAGCCGATACTTGAAAATGCGGCAAGAATGGGCGGCAGTAATTATGATGTAAGGGTTGCCGACGCAACAGAGTTCCATCCGGAATACAAAGAAAAAGCGGATATTCTCATAGCCGATCTTCCCTGTTCAGGGCTTGGAGTCATGGGTAGACGCAATGATATCAAATATAATATGACAAAGGATAAGGAAGATTCTCTTGTAACGCTCCAGCGGGCCATCCTGGTAAATGTAAGCAGGTATGTTAAGCCGGGCGGCAGTATGATCTTCTCAACATGCACAGTGCACAGGGCAGAGAATGAAGATAATGTAAGATGGATACTTGAAAACCTTCCTTTTGAAGCCGGATCCATGGATGAATATCTGCCGGAGGAGCTTAAATGCGGGACTTCCGCGAAGGGATATATCCAGCTTATCCCCGGAGTGCATAAATGTGACGGCTTCTTTATCTCTAAATTCAGGAAGAAAACCTGTTGCCCACCAAAAAGATAAATATAAGGAAGATAAACAGATAAATTACCTGATAACAGGGAAATCTCCGGTAAAGGAACGGATAAGGAAAAAACATAAGGGATAAGTACCCGGAACAGATAAGAAAGAAAAAAGATAAGAAAAATAAGAAAGCAAAACTGATAAACGCGATAGTAAGGAATGGCTGATAAGGACTTAAGATCAATAGAATACGGGAAGATGGAAGAGCTTATTCTCACACTGGGAGATAAGAAATACAGGGCTTCCCAGATATATGACTGGATACATAAGAAGCAGGCGGACAGTTACGGGGAGATGGGTAATGTCCCGGGAAGCCTTAAACGGAAGCTTGCGGATGAAGGATATGATATTTATACGGTCCGGATAAACAGGGTTCAGGAATCCGCAGCCGACGGTACCAGGAAATATCTGTTTGAGCTTTCGGACGGTAACCTTATAGAGAGCGTTTTCATGAGGTATGAACACGGTAATTCCGTATGTATATCGACACAGGCCGGCTGCAGGATGGGATGCAGGTTCTGCGCATCAACCATAGACGGACTGGCGAGGAATCTTACGTCCGGAGAGATGCTCGGGCAGGTATACGGTATCATGAAAGATACAGGAGAGCGGATATCCAATATAGTTACCATGGGCTCAGGCGAGCCGCTTGATAATTATAATGAAGTGCTGCGCTTCATAAGAATGGTCTCAGATGGGCATGGCCTTAATATAAGCCAGAGGAATATTACGGTATCGACCTGCGGGATCGTTCCTAAGATAAGAGAGCTTGCGGATGAGGAACTGACGATAACGCTTGCGCTGTCGCTGCATGCCCCGAATGATGCAAAGAGGCGCGAACTTATGCCGATAGCCAATAAATACGGGCTCGATGAGGTACTTAAAGCCTGTAGGTATTATTATGAAAGGACGGGACGGAGGCTGACCTTTGAATATTCGCTGGTCAGGGGAAATAATGATTCGGATGAGGATGCAGCCGCGCTGTCCGCGATATTAAAGGGAATGAACTGTCATGTCAACCTGATCCCGGTCAACCCGATAAAGGAAAGGGATTTCAGGCAGTCCGACAGGCAGGCGGTGCTTGCATTTAAAAATAAACTTGAAAAAAATCATATAAATGTTACTATTAGAAGGGAAATGGGTCGGGATATCGATGGCGCCTGCGGACAGTTAAGGAGGCGCATTCTTCATGAGGAAGAATAGTAAACCGTTCCATAGTGAAACGAAAGGAATCAGACAAAATGCTTAAGACATTCTCTAAGACCGATATCGGCCGTAAGAGAAAAATAAATCAGGACTGCATTTTTTCATGTGAAGTACCGCTGGGAAATCTGCCGAACCTGTTCATAGTGGCAGACGGAATGGGCGGCCATAACGCAGGCGACTACGCGTCTTCGTATACAGTCAAGGCAATAGAACGCGAGGTAATGATAAGTGAATCGACAGAGCCTGTTAAGATAATGAAGGAAGCAATTTCCTGTGCCAATGCCGAGATATTCAGGAAAGCTGAGGCCGAGACCGATTATCAGGGGATGGGCACCACGGCTGTTGTGGCAACCATTGTTGATGATATAATGTACGTTGCGAATGTCGGAGACAGCAGGCTGTATGTAATAAATGATGATATACGCCAGATAACGAGGGATCATTCACTTGTAGAGGAGATGATCAAGCTTGGTGAGATTGACAGGGAATCGGCCAGGACACATCCTGATAAGAATATAATAACCAGAGCCATAGGTGTGTCAACGAAGGTTGAGCCGGATTTCTTCGAGGTTGAATTAAAGAAGGGCGATTACATTCTGATGTGCTCTGACGGCCTCACAAATATGGTGGACGATGATGATATCTGCATGATAGTCAAGGCAGGACGGGATGTAGTCCAGATAGTTGAGGAGCTTATAAGGATAGCAAACCACAATGGTGGTAAGGATAATATAGCGGTGGTAATAATAGAGCCGTTTGCAGACGAGGTGAGATAATGTTAAATCCGGGAACGATGCTGGGCGACCGGTACGAAATATTGGATAAGATCGGCGCGGGCGGAATGGCCGATGTATACAAGGCGCTGGATCATAAACTGAACAGATATGATGCCGTTAAGGTTCTTAAGGATGAATTCGCTTCCAACAAGAGCTTTGTGAGCAAGTTCAGGGCTGAAGCGCAGGCGGCAGCCGGTCTCATGCATCCCAATATCGTTAATGTATATGATGTTGGTGATGAGAACGGACTGTACTACTTTGTAATGGAGCTTGTAGAAGGCATTACACTTAAACGTTACATCGAGAAGAAGATAAGGCTTTCCGTAAAGGAGGCTGTAAGTATTGCCATCCAGGTATCCATGGGTATTGAAAGCGCTCATAATAACGGCATAATCCACAGGGACATCAAGCCGCAGAATATAATCATTTCCAAGGAAGGCAAGGTTAAGGTCGCAGATTTCGGTATCGCAAGGGCGGCCAGCTCGGATACACAGACCAGCCACGCAATGGGGTCGGTCCATTACACCTCGCCCGAACAGGCAAGAGGCGGATATTCGGACGCAAAGAGTGACATTTACTCGATCGGTATCACACTGTTTGAGATGGTGACTGGCCGTGTTCCGTTTGACGGAGAGACTACCGTTGCCATAGCGATAAAGCATATACAGGAAGAGATGCCTTCCCCCAGGATATATGTACCGGAGATACCTGTAAGCGTTGAACAGATAATTTTTAAGTGTACACAGAAGAATCCCGACAGACGGTATTCCAATGTCAGCGAGCTGATGGCTGACCTTAAGCATTCGCTTATGAGCCCGGATGAGAATTTTGTGGTAATACAGGATCCCGCGAGTTCAGAGGGAACAAAGGCCCTTACGGATGAAGACAGGCGGGAGATAACAAGGCAGACTTCATCGAGCATGTACGGAAACGATACATTTGAAACAGCCTATGCCGGATATAACCAGCAGAGGCAGTACGGCAGTTATGATGATGAACCAAAGCAGTACGGTCAGGGCTATCAGGATCAGTATCAGGGGAATGGATACGGTTCGCAGGGTTATAACGATCAGGGATACCAGGGCGGTTATAATGAAGGAATGTACAGCCAGCCATACGATAACGGATACGGAAATAACGGTTATCAGGGATACAGCAATATGCCCGAGGAGGAGCTCGACGATCCTTATTATGTCATGGATCCCAGGAACAGGGGCAGTAGAAAGCAGGACGGAAGGCAGCCGGTGGATCAGGCGGAGGGCCTGAGGGCAAAGCAGTCCAGAAATTCGGGCTCCAGGGAGAACCAGGGTAAGCCATCCGGAAACGGCAAGCAGGCTTCCCAGGGAAAGAAGAGTAAGAAGAACCAGACGGGTAATCATGCCGTAAATAATACGGCCAAACGTCCCCCGGCAGCCAAGGAAACGGATTACGGAAATAATAACCGGGATTCGGATGTGGATCCGAGGATCGAGAAGATACTTACGGTGCTTATGATCATTGCAGCCATTGCTCTCGGTATCGCTGCGATCTGGATCGTAGGCAAGGTGATCGGAAAGGGTATCGGAGACGGCGGAGAAGATAAGGTAATAGAAGAAGGAATGACAGAGGTACCCAATGTAGTGGGAATGTCGATAGAAGAGGCATCGGAGGTCCTTAAGAAGGCAGGCCTTACCGCCAAGGCTTCATACGCCGAGTCCATGAACTATGACAAGGATTTCATAGATTCACAGGATCCTGCGGAAGGAACCATAGTGGAAGAGGGTTCACAGCTTACCCTTGTTGTGAGCAGTGGCAAGGCAGCCGGTGCACAGACGGCATCCGATACGGAAGCTCCGGTGGGAGGAGCGGCAGTTCCCGATGTTGTGGGCAAGAGTGAGGCCGAGGCCAGAGTCGCCATAGAGAATGAGGGCTTTGTTTTCGCATCCGCCGAACAGCCAAGTGATGCGGTAGCAAAAGGAATGGTAATATCACAGAATCCGCTTGGGGCTACAACAGCTCCGCTCGGCAGCTCGATACAGGTTTACATAAGTTCGGGCGGTGATGAAAATTCTGAAGAAGAAGAAAAGAAAGACGAGGTTCAGGTGCCCAATGTTACGGGTAAGGATGAAGCTACGGCAAGGGCACTTATAATCGAAGCCGGACTTACCTGCGGTACAGCCACGGAGGAAGTAAGCGATACTGTTCCGAAGGGTAATGTAATATCCCAGACTGTGGCCGGAGGAACTAGCGTTAAGAAGGGTTCCAACGTAGATATAAAGATAAGCAAGGGACCGGCCGGATACACCTGTAACTGTACCATACAGCAGCCTGAGGGATTCCTGGTAGGATCGGAGGCGATCATCGTCCTTATCGATGCAAACGGAGCTGAACTTCAGAGGTTTACAACAACCACCTTCCCGTATACCGCTGTTAAAACAGGGATAACTACCGCACCTGCAGGGGTTATAACGGTTACATACCAGACTGCGGACGGACAGTGGCAGACGTCGGCGCCTACGGCTGTAGCCTTTACCAAGGAATGATCATGCAGGGCAGGATAGTCAAGGGAATAGCAGGCTTTTATTATGTATATGCCGATGACGGTATTATTTATGAGTGCAAGGCAAAGGGTGTGTTCCGGAAGGACAGGCGCAAGCCTGTGATCGGCGACCGTGTAACACTTGATGTATTAAGCGAAAACGAGAGGCTTGGCAATATAACGGAGCTTCTTAAGAGAGACAATGAATTTATACGTCCCGCCGTTGCAAACGTGGATCAGGCGCTTATCGTATTTGCACTGACAGATCCGGAGCCTGATTATCTTCTGCTGGATAAGCTGCTTCTTCAGTATAAGAAACAGAATCTTCCGGCTGTAATATGTTTCAATAAGGAAGATCTTGCGGATGACGGAGTAAGGGAGAGAATTTCCGGCATATACAGAAACAGCGGAGTAAGGGTCATGTTTACCTGCGCCGTAAACGGACAGGGAACAGATGAGCTTAAGAAATTGCTTAAGGGAAAGTTAAGCTTCGTATCGGGACCTTCAGGAGTAGGTAAATCATCGATCATAAACATACTTCAGGATGATATCAGTATAGAAACAGGGAATATCAGCCGGAAGCTTAAAAGAGGAAAGCATACCACAAGACATACGGAGATCATACCGATAGAGGATGACACTTTTATTATGGACACGCCCGGATTCAGCAAGCTGGATGTGTTCATTGATGACGAGTGGGAACTTAAGGAATATTATGATGAGTTCTTTCCCTATGAAGACTGCAGGTTCAAGCCCTGCTCACATACGCATGAACCGGACTGCGCCGTTAAGGAGGCGCTTAACAGGGGACTGATCTCCGGGACCAGATACGATAACTATTCACTGCTCTTTTCAGAGCTTAAGGAATCACACAGAAAGTATTAGAGGATAAAATATGTTTCAGATTTCGCCATCTATTCTTGCTACTGATTTTGCCTGCCTGGGTGACTATATGAGAAGGGCGGACATGGCCGGTGCCGACATGTTTCATGTGGATGTTATGGACGGAATGTTTGTTCCGAATATCTCGTTCGGCATTCCCATAATGGAATCGGTTAAAAAGATAACACATAAGCCTCTTGACGTACATCTTATGATAGTCCAGCCGGAGCGGTATATAAGAGAGTTCGCAAGGGTGGGAGCCGATATAATAACGGTTCATTATGAGGCCTGTGATGATGTGAACGTTGCGGCTGCACTTATACATGAGTCAGGCTGCAAGGCCGGTCTTGCCATCAAACCGGGAACGGAGACTTCCGTACTCGAGCCATATCTTGAACAGTTCGACATGTTCCTTATCATGACGGTTGAGCCCGGCTTCGGCGGACAGAAGTATATGAGAAAGTGTACAAAGAAGCTGACGTTACTCAGAGAAATGCTTAATGATTATGATCTTGATACGGATATCGAAGTAGACGGCGGAATTACAAGGGAGAATATAGGTACCGTACTTGATGCCGGAGCCAATGTTATCGTTATGGGTTCTTCTGTGTTCAAGGGAGATATCGAGGATAACATGAAGTATTACAGGAACTTCTTTGATAATTATGTTCCGGGGAAGCTGCCTGAAGAAAGGAAGAAATCCTGACGGATTTCCTTGATGTCTCAAAGTTATGAACTGTTCCTTACACAATAGCAGGGGAGAGAGTGGATGAAGAAGTATATTAAGATCGCAAGGCCCGATCATTGGGTAAAGAATGCATTTATACTGCCCGGTGTTGTGCTTGCGATACTTATGACGAAGCCGGCGTTCTCGGCTGAATATATCTGGAAATTCATACTGGGATTCTTTTCGACATGCTTTATAGCAAGCGCCAATTATGTTATCAATGAGTGGCTTGATGCAGAGTTCGACAAGTTCCATCCCACAAAGAAAAACAGACCTGTGGTATCTGAGAATATGAAGTTCTCACTGGTTATGCTTGAGTATGTTATCTGTATTATCGTAGGTATTGCTCTTGCTTATCCGATCAACAGGCCTTTTCTTTTGGTGGAGATATGGCTGCTAATAATGGGAGTCATTTATAATGTCAAGCCGGTGCGCAGTAAGGACATTCCGTATCTTGATGTCCTGTCGGAATCCATCAATAATATGATAAGGCTTCTCATAGGCTGGTTCATTATAGATTCGCAGTATCAGCCTCCAAGCTCCATACTTATCGGATACTGGTTCGCCGGAGCCTTCCTTATGGCAACCAAGAGGTTCGCCGAATACAGGATGATAGGAGATCCCGAGAGGGCAGGTCTGTACAGGAAATCATTTAAGCATTATACCGAGCATTCGCTTTTGGTGTCCACGTTCTTCTATGCCATGACCGCAACCTTCTTCATAGGAATATTCATGGTAAAATACAGGATAGAATACCTGCTTGCAATGCCGCTTGTGTTTGGACTGTTCTGCTTCTATTTATGGATAAGCTTCAAGCCGGATTCGGCGGTACAGAAGCCCGAGAAGCTCTACCGGGAGAAGAAGCTGCTTATATACATAGCTATTATGTGCGTGGTTCTTGTCATTCTGTCATTTGTGGATCTTCCGTTCCTTAATTTCTGGATGGAACCCTTCCTCCTTCCTGCAGGAGGAGCGTAAGCATGCGCTCCGACGAAATGTCATAAGAGCAGATTGCGGCAGGGGATACCTTATGATTTACACGATAGAGGAAAGCGTGTTTTATGGGAGATAACACCGGAATAAGCATGAGTAAGAAGATAAATGAATATAAGGCGCTTGTCTTTGATCTTGACGGAACTCTGTATTATCAGAGACAGCTGCGGTTAAAAATGGCATGGATGTTGGGAACCTACTATCTATGCCATTTTTGGCGTATTAAGGAGCTGTTTATAATTAAGAAGTTCAGAGAGGTAAGAGAGAAGTGGGATAAGATCACCGGTATTTCTGCAGGGGAAACGCAGGCTGAAGAAAAAACACCGGCAGCAGGCCCGGCTTCAGAAGAAAGCGGAGAAAAAAATACCGGAACCGGGCATGAGAAGAAACAACACACGGGAAAAAGCTCTGTAGCAAACAGTCTTGAATGGGAGCAGTATTCATACGTTGCCGGAAGGATGGGATGTACGGCCGACAAAGTTAAGACAGTAATAGAAACCTGGATGTACGAGAAGCCTCTCAAAGCGGTATATGAAACAAGGGATGAGGCTTTGATCGAACTGATTAAAAAGCGCAAGGATGCAGGGCAGAAGATATTCATATTCTCGGATTATCCGATAGAGGATAAGCTGGATGCGCTGGGGCTTACGGCAGACGGGATGTACGCCGCGACCGATGAAAGACTCTCGGAGCTTAAGCCAAGCCCTAAGGGTCTCAGACTGATAATGGAGGATCACGGACTGAATCCGTCCGATATCCTGATGATAGGCGACCGTATGTCAAGGGACGGACAGGCCGCCATCAACGCAGGCTGCGATCATGTCATTTTGCCCGGGTCGAAATCGCAAAGGAATAAGTTATATGCATATAAACTTAAAGGCTGAGTGCAGAGTGTTGACGTATAACAACTT
The DNA here is from genome assembly GCA_017450065.1 of Lachnospiraceae bacterium. Classification (GTDB taxonomy): domain Bacteria; phylum Bacillota; class Clostridia; order Lachnospirales; family Lachnospiraceae; genus UBA2868. Next base: position 13,425 of record JAFSYI010000044.1, on the reverse strand, counting down.
TAGGGTTATTATATAGTTGACATAATATTATCAAGAGTAAGAAGCCTTTCTGCTCGGGAAGGCTGTCTGCCGGCAGAGCGTCGGCAGATGATGTTAGAGCACAGAACAGATATTGAATGCCGGAGAGGGCCGGCTGGATCTGCTCGGAGGATTAATACAGGGGTAAAGAATATGAAAAAAATGAAGTCACTCAGATTATCAATTGCTGTATTTTTGATAATCTCGCTTATTATACAGCCAAATCTTATCATATACGGAGCGCAGGTGCAGGTTGAACCTGATAAGAGCAGCGTCTCCGCCAATATAAGCAATCCCGAAACAACAGAAGAAAATGCTTCAGGACCCGTAGTCGATATAACGCATATTCCCCAGGTATCGCCGAAGGTAGATATAAGCGCTGAGCCGGCAGAGGATCAGCCGAAGGAGCCTTCGGAACAGACAACAGTACCGGTTGCAGATCCCATAAAGATGATGGAAGAAAACAAGACAGCTGTCCCCGGAAGCGAAAACACACCGGAGCCCGAGGCACAGCTGACTTCAATACCCTCAGCTATACCAAAAGAGGATGAAAAAACCCCGGTATCGGAAGATAAGGCATCATCCGGTAGCAATACGGATAATGATGAGGAAAAAGAAACCAAAGAGGAAACAATTAAGGATAAGCTTGGTGATATAAAGTCAGGCCTGTTTGGAATGCTCGGAATATCTCCGGATGGAGCAGGCGATACAACATGGCAGAAGGATTTCACTTATGTATTGGATGGAGAGGATATCATACTGTCGAAATATAACGGTAATGCGTCCTTCCTTGATATCCCGGCCAAGGCTGTAATAGACGGGAGAGAATATAACAGTAAATTCCACTCAAATTGCTCAGGCTTCTTTAAAGATAAAAAATCTTTACTGGAAATAGATCTGAGTAAGGTTGATTCAAGTAACGTCACCAGTATGAACTCCATGTTTATTGGCTGTGCATCGCTTATAAAAGTGAACTTCGATGGCTTTGATACGGGAAAAGTTACCGATATGGGATATATGTTCTATGGATGTTCATCTTTGGAAAGCCCTGATGTCGGAGGCTTTAATACGGCAAATGTTACCAATATGGGCTTTATGTTTGACAGATGCAGCAGCTTAACAAACCTTGACTTAAGCAACTTTGATACGGGTAATGTTACCAGCATGAGAGCCATGTTCGAGAAATGCAACGGGTTAACAAGCCTGGATATAAGCAGTTTTGATACAGGTAATGTTGGCGACATGGGATTTATGTTCTATAACTGCAGCGGATTAACAAGTCTGGACGTAAGCAATTTTGATACAGCTAAAGCTACCATTATGGGATATATGTTTTATAATTGCAGCGGGTTAACAAGTCTGGATGTAAGTGTTTTTGATACAGCAAGTGTTACCGATATGCGATATATGTTTTATGGGTGCAACGGCTTAACAGGTCTGGATTTAAGTAATTTTGATACAGCAAGTGTTACCGATATGGGATATATGTTCTGTTATTGCAAAAGCCTGACAGAGCTGGATCTGAGCGGGTTTAATACGGCAAGTGTTAAAGATATGGGAACGATGTTCTTTGAATGCAGCAGTCTGAAAAGCCTTGATCTGAGTCATTTTGATACAGGAAATCTTCAAATTACGAGATATATGTTCTACAACTGTGGCAGCCTGACAAGTCTGGATTTAAGCACCTTTGATATGAGCAGAATAACAAACGCAGATAATATGTTTGATCTGACATCCGAGCTTACGCAAATAGAAATCCCGAGATATGTTCAGCTTAATATTGCACTTCCGGCTACTTTTGTTAAGAAGACAAATCCGTCTGATTCATATACAGCTTTGCCCAAAGATGTGACTAAGAGCTTCACCATCATAAAAGAAGGATCTCATATTTTTGTCACCGGAATAACTCTTGAACCTACGGAAAAGACAATAAAAGAGGGGGAAGAATTTACGATCAAACCGATCGTGAAGCCGGATGATGCTTCGGATAAGACTGTCAAGTGGACGACAAGCTCCAAAAAGACCGCAACGGTAGACGAAAACGGAAAGGTGACCGGTGTTTCGGCGGGGCAGGCAACAATAACAGCAACGACCAATGACGGAGGCAAGACAGCAATCTGCGTTGTTACGGTAGAGGGTCCGAAGACTGACGTAACAGGAATAACCGTAACACCTACGGCAAAGACCATAGATGAGGGGGATGATTTTATGATCATCCCAACCGTGCAGCCCGGGGATGCCGATGACAAGACTGTAATATGGACGAGCAATGCTTCGGACGTGGCAACAGTAGACGGAAACGGAAAGGTGACCGGCATATCGGAAGGAGAAGCCACAATAACCGCGACAACCAACGATGGCGGTTTTACAGCCGAATGTGTAGTTACGGTCAACAAGAAGAAGACAAGCGTAACGGGAATAACGGTAGAACCTTCCGAAAGAACAATAAAAGAGGATGAAGAATTCGTAATCACAGCAACCGTTTCGCCGAACAACGCAGACGATAAGACTGTTAAATGGGCGAGCAATGCGCCCGGAATAGCAACAGTGGATGAAAATGGAAAGGTGAGGGGAATAGCAGTCGGAGAGGCAACCATTACCGTCACAACCAATGACGGTGGCAAGAAAGCTTCATGTACTGTGACTGTCGTAAAGAAGAAGACCGATGTAACGGGAATTACCGTTTCGCCGACAGCAAGGACTATTACAGAAGATGAAGAATTCACGATAACGGCAACCGTGAGCCCCGACAATGCCACAGACAAGGGAGTCACATGGTCAAGCAGCGATACCGCTGTGGCAACCGTAGACGAAAACGGAAAGGTGACCGGTATATCGGCAGGAGAAGCAATCATAACCGCCACAACTGTTGACGGTGGTTATACAGCCGAATGCGTAGTTACTGTAACCGGATCAAAGATTGATGTGACCGGGATCACAGTCGATCCGACGGCAAGAACCATTGAAGAGAATGAGGAATTCATTATCGTTGCAACCATAATACCGGATAATGCTACAGATAAGAGTGTAACCTTCACAAGCAGCGATCCTCTGGTGGCAGCCGTGGATGAAGACGGTAAGGTCACGGGCATTTCCGAAGGTGAAGCAACGATAATTGCTACGACCAATGACGGAAATAAGAAAGCAAGATGTAAAGTCACCGTCCTTAAGAGGAAGAAGGACGTAACCGGAATAACTGTAGAACCTGCATCAAAGACCATAAATACAGGTGAGGAGTTTATTATTTCTCCTACCGTAACTCCGGATGATGCTACAGATAAGAGTGTAACATGGACAAGCAGTGATACTGACATAGCTGTGGTTGACAGGGACGGAAAGGTCACCGGTAAAGCACCGGGGACCGTAACAATAACCGCAACAACCAATGACGGCGGATTTACGGCCGGATGTACGGTTACGGTCATTGAAGAAGAGGAAGAAAGAGTAATTCTTAATAAATATGATATTTCGCTGTATGAGGGGGACAGGGAGCTTATAATAGCGACGGTTAAGCCTGACAGCGTTGCAGATAAGAGTGTTACATGGAGCAGTTCGGATCCGGCAGTAGCTACCGTAGATGAGCACGGATGGATAGAAGCGGTTAAGGCGGGTGTGGCTGTAATAACAGCGACCTCGAAAAACGGCAAAACAGCCGACTGTATAGTGACAGTTATAAGCAGAACTGTTCCGGTGGAGAGCATCACCGCCGATCCTGTATCCAAAACGATATTTATAGGTGAATCCTTTTTCATAACGACAACCATAACACCTGCGGATGCCACAGACAAAGGCGTTACATGGAGCAGTGATGATCCTGTGATAGCATCTGTATACAGAGGAAGTGTAACAGGGTATTCCATTGGTACCACGACAGTAAGGGTTCGTACCAACGACGGAGGTAAAGAAGCTTCCTGTATAGTTACGGTTAAGGAAAGACCGGTGGAGGTTAAGAGCATTATCCTTGATCCGACGGAGGATCAGATATTCATAAATGAGACCCTTCCTATATCGGCGAAGGTATTACCTGAGAATGCAATGGATAAAACGCTTAAATGGACCACCAATAACCCTTCCGTTGCTACCGTTGATGATAACGGAAACGTCAGGGGCGTTGGGCTGGGAGAAGCAGTAATAACCGCACGAGCATCCAACGGAGTGAATGCTGTATGCATCATTAAGGTCATTGACCTGCCTCCGCGTGTTAAGGAGATATATGTCAATCCCATAGTCAAGACAATTTATAAAGGAGAGGCATTTACCATAGTAGCCACCGTACTTCCCAAGGATGCCGGTGTTACGGATGTCTTATGGAAGAGTGATAAGCCGGATATTGCAACAGTGGATGATAAAGGCAGGGTATTCGGTAAGAAAGCAGGTGAAGCCATAATAACGGCAATAACTGTAGACGGCGGATTTACTGCAGAGTGCAAGGTTACGGTAATAGAGAGACCTGCACCTGTGCCTCCTGTATCCTATAAGCTGTATATTGTGGACCAGAGGACCAAGGATGCTCCGAGCAGGCACATGGTAAGGGGAAGCGTTGAGAGACTTCCGGCTGACAGATACCTTATACTGAGGGATTCCGACGGAAGCAGCATAAAGCCGCTTATAAACGGTGACAGCGCACTGGATCATAACAGAGCGGTATATTATGACTTGAGCCTCAGGGATGCAGCGGGGAACAAGGTAAATGACTTCGGTAAATGTACGATACGTATCCCTCTTATTGAGGACATGGATATCCATAACGGTTCCGTAAGGGTGGTAAGTATGGTTGATGATAAGCTTGACAGGAGTATATCATCATCTACGGGAACAGAGGGAGACGTTTCATATGTGACCTTCTCCACGGGGCATTTTACCGATTTTGCCATTCTGTATAAGCTGAATTCATCATCGGACAATCATTATAATCAGAATTATTATTCATCACCGTATCAGTATATTCCGGCAATCAATACCGGAATGGCAGTAAACAACAGTATGAGGGTACTTGACAGGGTGCCGAGAACAGGGGAGTATATACAGTTCTATGGTAAAGGGAAAGAAAAGTTCACGAAAAAATGGTACAGCTATAAGGCGTTATAAGAAGGTAATACTGCTGCTTGCCGTTCCGGCAGTGGTATTAACTGCAGTTGCATGTTCATTTACCGGCAGAGGGACTCCTGCCGAAAGTGAATCGGACGGCGATATCTTCAGCAGGGGCTTCGATGAAGAGGGGCAGTCAAGTACGATCACCGAATATGTGCCGCCGCTCTTACAGGCAAGCCTTGATGAAGAGGATGCCATGGCAGAGAATTCGAGGTTTGCCGTTTATGAGAACATGCATAGGGAGAATCCGGATTTCGCAGGTTACCTGAATATAGAAGGAACCAAGATAGATAATCCGGTAATGTATTCGCCCGAGGATCCCGAGAAATATCTCGAGCGTGACATAAACGATAAGAAAAGCAGCAGCGGCCTTCCGTTCATAGATGCCGCATGCAGTCCTGAGCCTGCCAGCGATAATATAATAATATACGGTCATAACATGAAGAACGGTACCATGTTTGGGACGCTTACTGACTACGAGGACAAGAATTATTACAAGGCTCATCCGGTTATACGGTTTGATACTCTCAAAGAAGAAAGAATGTATGACATCATATATGCTTTCTACGACAGGGTATACTATGAGGATGAGAAGGATTTCCGCTTTTATGATTTTATCGACTATGCCGATGAAGATGATTTCAACAGGACGATGGATGAATTTAAGGATAAATCGATATATGACACCGGCGTGGAAGCGCATTACGGCGATAAGTTCATCACACTTGTCACCTGTTCCTATCAGGAAGAGAACGGCCGCTTTGTTGTCATGGGCGTGTTGCACGGGGATGGTCAGGATACCGAGCAGGCGGATCATGTAACTGAAGTAACCGATGAAGAGGGAGGAGCATAAGAAACGGAAGGGATAGAAGGAGCATAGGGATAGAGGGAAGGATATTTGGTGCCGTAGACGTCATGATTTGACAAAAAGTCAGAAAATATTTAAAAATTTGTGCAAATGTGTGCAAAATGTGATATAATCAGAATTGTGAGTAGGAAGGTGTCTGAATTCGCTGCTTTTGTGTGACAGATATCTGATGCAAATTTTTCTATCTACAAGGGGGTCTTATGCAGGATTACAAGAAGATTGACTACGCAAAAAACAAGGACGTTGTGCTCCGCTATGTACCGGGGCATTTCATTACACCCAATTCGCATGTAAATTATTACATGGATCTGACCGACATGAAGTCACGTCAGCGCGAAGCAAGGGCGACAGGTGAGGAAATGGCGGATATGTATCTTTCCTCCGAGATAATAGACACCATACTGTGTCTTAACGGAATGGAGGTTGTCGGTTCGTATCTTGCCAACAAGCTTACAAAGGCAGGTATCATCTCGGCCAACAGACATCAGACGATGTATATTACCAAGCCTGAGTACAATGCCGGAGGCCAGATGATGTTCCGTGAAAACAATCAGCATATGATACGCGGCAAGAAGGTACTTGTAATAATCGATACCGCTACCACCGGTGATACATTAAGGAGTGCAGTGAGCTCGGTTAAGTTCTACGGTGGTCAGGTAGTGGGTATTTCGTCTATTTATTCGGTTGCGTCTCAGGTTGAGGGTGTGCAGATCCGTTCTTTATACTCGACAAGAGATCTTACGGATTACATGAGCTATTCGATGGACAACTGTCCTCTGTGCAAGGCAGGTGTGCCGGTAGATGCCATCTGCAACGGTTTCGGGTATTCAACGGTATCATAGCCGGCCGTCAGACAGGGGTTACAGTGGACGAACATTCCGGAACCGGTGGGATAAGGGTTCGGTACGTTCTGTATAGTTATATATTGGTATGGGATGAAAGGAGAAGGTTATGGAGTTTACAAGTAAGTTATTTGGCAAGGTTGAGATCGACGACAGCAAGATCATTGAATTTCCGGAGGGTATACTCGGATTTCCGGAGCTTAAGAAATTCGCTCTCATTTATGATAATGAGAAGAACACCGCAGGTGGATTTAACTTTCTTGTTTCGATAGACGAACCTGCTTTCGGAATGCCTGTAGTTCCGGCGCTGATGGTTGAGCCCGGTTATTCGCCGAAGTTCACCGAAAACATAGAGAACACGATCGGCGGATTAACGGAAGAGAATGCGCTTGTACTGGTTACGATGACAATACCTTCGGATGTGACCAGGATGACGGTAAATCTTAATGCTCCGCTTATAATAAATATGGATACGAATAAGGGCGTGCAGTCTGTTGTGGGCAATGAGGAATATGATGTTAAGTATCCTATTTATGAAAAGCTTAAGAAGGACTGACAACAGGAACATAATACAGCAAAGATGATCGACGCTCTCCGTTCAACATGATTGTATGGCGGGGAGCGTTTTTGCAAGAGGGACATATGGCGGACAGGTACGAAGAGCTTAAAAATTACATAAAGCAATATGACAGTATGGCCGTGGCTTATTCGGGAGGAGTGGATTCCACCCTGCTTCTGTTTGCTGCCGCGGAGGCTCTTGACGGAAGGGTGCTTGCGCTTACTGCCGATACAGGATCGGTACCGGATCGTGAGCTTATATCGGCAAAGGAGTACTGCGGTTATCTGGGGGTTAAACACAGGGTGATAACAACCCATGTGCTGGAGCTGTCGGAGCTGTCGGGCAATCCCAAAGAACGGTGTTACATATGTAAGAAACATATCTACAGTAAATTCCTGACAGCAGCATCCGAAGAGGGATATAAGCAGCTTGCAGAGGGTTCGAATGCCGATGATTTCAACACATACCGTCCGGGGCTGAGAGCACTTAAGGAACTTGGAATCATCAGTCCGTACATGGAGCTTGGGATCACGAGAGAGGAGATTGAGGTTATGTCAAAGGAGCTTAATCTTCCGACCTTTGACAAGCCTTCGTTTGCATGTCTGTTTACGAGATTCCCATACGGAGAGGAGATAACCGAGCCGAAGCTGAAACGCGTGGATAAGGCGGAACAGCTGCTGCTGGATATGGGATTCAGGCAGCTGAGGGTTCGTTCCCATGGCGATATTGCAAGGATAGAGCTGATGCCTGAGGACATGGAATACTTTATGAAGGATGATGTGAGGTCATCTGTGTATGAGAACTTCAGGCGCCTTGGGTATACATATGTAACGCTTGACATACTCGGCTTCCGAAGCGGAAGCATGGATGAGGGAGGCGCGATCATACCGGAGGTATGATTCAGCATCGCGCCGACCGATATTTTTATATACTATATAACGAGGTATAAATAATGATCGAACTGAAAAATATTTCCTTTGGAGTAGATGATGATAAAGGAAAAAAAGAGATAATCCGGGATGTGAGCTTTACGGTTCCCGACGGAAAGCTTATTGTGATAACCGGCCCGAACGGAGGCGGCAAGTCAACCCTTGCAAGGCTTATAGCGGGAATAGAAAAACCAATTTCCGGGAAGATTCTCCTGGACGGTGAAGATATAACCGGCATGTCGATAACCGAAAGGGCAAAGAAGGGTATAGGCTTTGCGTTCCAGCAGCCGGTAAGGTTCAAGGGGATAGAGGTATTCGACCTTATAAGGCTTGCGACCGGAAAGAGCATATCGGTAGCCGATGCCTGCAGTTATCTGTCGGCTGTAGGACTGTGTGCCAGGGATTATATAAAGAGAGAGGTTAATTCAAGTCTTTCCGGCGGAGAGCTTAAGAGGATCGAGATCGCTACCGTGCTTGCCAGATCTCCGAGGATTTCGGTGTTTGACGAACCTGAAGCGGGAATAGATCTGTGGAGCTTTAAGAATCTCATCGAGGTCTTTGAAGGTATGCGTAAGCATATCAAAGAGAGCTCAATCCTTATAATCTCGCATCAGGAAAGAATACTTAACATAGCTGATGAGATAATGGTTATAAAAGACGGCAGGCTTATAAACAAGGGTACCAGGGATGAACTGATGCCTCAGCTTATGAGCACGGATTCGGCGGTCAGGGATTGTAACGGCGTAGGAGAGAAGGCCATTGATCTGGCACCCGAACCATGTTCGACAGGCGCTCCAATATGATAAAACCGGAGGTATGGACCGATGCTTCAGATGGATGAAATACAAAAAAGAATATTAAGAGAGGTTGCGGATCTCCATGAGGTTCCGGAGGGAGCATATAATATACGTGCTAACGGAGTGTCCGCAGGAAGAGCCTCGACCGAGAATATAGAGATAATACCGCGTGAGGACGGGCAGGGACTTACGATAAAGATTAAGCCGGGCACCAGGAATGAAAGCGTCCATATCCCGGTCGTGATGACACAGAGCGGACTGAGTGAAACCGTATATAATGATTTTTACATAGGTGAAGATTCGGATGTCGTTATAGTAGCCGGCTGCGGAATAGACAACTGCGGCAATCAGGATTCGCAGCATGACGGGATACACCGTTTTTTTGTCGGGAAGGGTGCCAGGGTTAAGTATGTGGAGAAGCACTACGGTTCCGGCGACGGTAAGGGAAAACGAATACTTAATCCCGTAACAGAGGTCTATCTTGAGGAGAACAGCACTGCCGAGATGGAAATGGTCCAGATCAAGGGAGTTGATGATACTACAAGAACAACGAAGGCGGAGCTTAAGGAAGGCGCCGGGCTTGTGGTACGTGAGAGACTGATGACCCATGGTGACCAGAAGGCTGTAAGCATTTATAAGGTAGAGATGAACGGTGAAGGCTCACATGCCGATGTCGTGTCAAGGTCCGTGGCAAGGGATACATCCTGGCAGAAGTTCGATGCGGTCCTTACGGGTAATGCGGCATGCTCAGGACATACGGAATGCGATGCGATCATCATGGATGAGGGTAAGATCCTGGCTGTTCCGGGGCTTGAAGCCAATAACGTCGATGCGGCTCTTGTGCATGAAGCTGCAATAGGAAAGATCGCGGGAGACCAGCTTATAAAGCTGATGACGCTGGGACTTACCGAGGAAGAGGCTGTTGAGCAGATCATAAACGGATTTCTGAAATAGTTCCGGTCCGGTAGTTATAATAGATCATATATTTACAGTTAAATAATATATTACAGAAGGGAGGGCTATTATGATTTGTCCTAAATGTAATCATGAAAATGAAAAGGATGCCAAATACTGCGGTGAATGCGGTGCGGATCTTACGGAATCGGCACAGGTGGATGCGAGTGAAGGCCCGGCTTCCGTGACACCGGCAGACGTGGAACCGTCTTCTGCGCAGCCGGAAGCAGAACAGGCAGCTGACGAAACACCGTATGTAAAGAAGCCGGCTGATACTGTGTCAGGAAATGCCGTGGTATACCCGATGAGTAATCCCGGAGGGGGCAGTACATCAGGCGGAGATAAGAAGTGGGTACTTCCGCTTGTGATAGCACTGTCAGCCGCAGCGGTCATTTTTGCCGGCATAGTATGCACGGCGGTAATTGTTAAGAGTTACAGAAATAGTGTAAGACCGGCAGAAAGTGCTGAAAGTATACAGGAGGCGGATAAAGATACCGAAGACCGGGGTGTTGCAGATGCCGTTGAAACGGAGGAAGGAAATGAAAACGAGGCTGCAGCTGCTTCTTCCGACAGAGAGCTTAATGTAGAGAAGCTGGAGCGGCCGTCGATCATAGACAGTGAAGCGGAAGACTATTATGACAAGGATCTTGTGCCGTCGGTTGCGGATTATGCCGTTAAGCCCGATCTGAGTAATATATACAATCAGGCTGACATAGAGTATCTGCCTGACAAAGCAAAGGCAAAGCTTGCAAAAAACCTGTTTGTCGTAATGGATGAACGCGGCTTTGAGTTCTATGACATATATGAAGGAAACAGATACGGACAGACGCCCAATTTCATTACGGTGGATTCAATGATGCATACATATCATGTATATTTTTCATATCTTCTAAAGAAGCTGGAGAAGGAGGATCTGCTGGACGAGGTTGAGGATCTTACCGAGATAATGTATGACAGATCGCTTGAGCAGTATGAAGCTCTTAAGGGCTCCGAGTGGGAAGATGCGGCTCTTATGAATGTTGAGTTCTTTGCTGTCGCAGGCTCCCTGCTTGATGAGGATGTGGATATCCCGAAGCCGGCAAGGGAGAATGTTGAGGCAGAGCTTGACCTTATAGACGACGGAGCAGTGTCCGTTTCGCCGGTTTTCGGAGATTTTGAAGATTATTCCCAGTATAAGCCCAGAGGCTATTATGTCGGAGATGAGGATCTTGAAAAATACTTCCGATGCATGATGTGGTATGGCAGACGCGGCTTTGAGCAGCGAGAAGAGAAGCATATGCGCAGCGCACTGCTTATGACTATTGCAATGGATGGAGAAGCGCTTAACAGATGGGAGGGTATATATACGGTAACATCCTTCTTCGCGGGTGCTTCGGATGATGAGACCTATTATGAATTAAAGCCCTTGGTTGATGCTGCTTACGGAAGGATCGATGATGTTGCAGAGCTTATCGGAGACGAGGACAGATTCTTTGCATTTTATGATGCCACAGTAAATATGGAACCGCCCAAGATCAATTCCATCCCCGTATTTGAGACCGATGAGGAGAATGTGATCCCTTCGTTCAGATTTATGGGACAGAGGTTCTCGATAGATGCGGCCATATTCCAGAATCTTATGTACAGAAGTGTGGAGGAGAATGAAAAGGGTGATAAGAGAATGCTTCCGGATGCACTGGACATTCCTGCCGTTCTCGGTTCGGAGACGGCGTATAAGATCCTTGAGGAGCAGGGTGACACAGCATATGTGAATTATCCGGAAAATGTTAAAAAGCTGCAGGATGAGCTTGCGGCAGAAGAAGACAGTGAGCTGTGGACAGCAAGCCTGTATGCGCAATGGCTTAATACCCTTCGCCCCATGCTGACTCCCAAGGGAGAGGGATATCCGTTGTTCATGCAGTCTGATGAGTGGAACAAGAGGACTGTTGAAGGATTCCTTGGAAGCTACGCAGAGCTTAAGCATGATACCATACTGTATTCAAAGCAGGCCATGGCAGAGATGGGCGGCGGCTGGGACGAGGAAGTGGACGACCGCGGATATGCAGAGCCCGAACCGGTAGTTTATTCAAGATTTGCGAAGCTGGCCGAAAATACTGCCACAGGTCTTAAGAAATACGGACTTCTTGCAAAGGATGACAAGGATAATCTGAATAAAATGGCTGAAATGGCTAAGATGCTTGTGACGATATCGGAGAAGGAGCTCCGCGATGAGACGCTTACAGAAGAGGAGTATGATTTTATCAGGGATTACGGCGGCGATATAGAGCACATCTGGGCGGATGCCACAAGAGATGAAGAGAATGAATATCCCAGATCCGACGAGCATCCCGGTGCTATAGTGGCCGATGTTGCCACCGATCCAAACGGAAGTGTATTGGAACTCGGAACCGGTGAGGTGGGCGAGATATATGTTGTATGTCCGATTGCCGGAAAGATAAAGGTATGTACGGGTGCGGTATACAGCTTCTACGAATTTAAGTGGCCGTTAAGTGACAGGCTGACTGATGAGCAGTGGCGCCAGAAGCTTGGTATATGGCCTGTGAGCGGATACGATTTTAAACCTGATGAGAGCATAAAGCAGCCTGAGTGGACACAGAGCTACAGAGCACAGTATGAATGGAATTATTAAAGAAAAAAGAAGGACAGGAATAAGGGTAATGACAGTGGCAGCGATAGCTGCCGCTGTTTTTGCGCTGCTGTATTACGCAGGTGTATTCCTTCCCGGATCTGCTCTATGGCATGATGCGGTGATATCAGGAGAAACAGAGGATGAACCCGATGAGATAGTGCTTAAGAACCGTAGTGTCAGCGCATTTAAGGATGGTGAACATATCTTCGAAACCCCTCTGTTCTGCCGGGTTCAGAATGCGATTTATACGGATATAGACAGGGATGGGATGAAGGAGCTTATTTTGCTTAATTTCAATATCGGAAGATACGGTGACCACCGGCCCTTCTGGGTACGGTTTGATCCGCCGGTTTTCCGCCAGCATATCTATATTTATGATTATGAACCCGCAAGGGAGATATTCCGCCCGATCTGGATGGCATCCGATATAGGAATGGAGGCCTCGGACATGGAGATGGAGGATAAGCAGGTGATCAGGCTTACAGACAGTCATGGCGTACAGACAAGGTGGATGTGGATATCCTTCGGGCTTCGGTGCGTGGATTGAGAACTTGATATAATCGTTGTTTTTTGATATTATGTAGCTGTTCATAACACCTAGTATAACGATTCTTAAATACCTGGACCGTATTCTCGCCTGCTTAACCCGATTGCACATATCTGAAAGCCTCGACGTAGCCCGCTACGCCTGCGTTTTCAGCCATGTACACTCGGGCAAGCATTCATCGAATAAGTCCA
>JAFSYI010000043.1 GCA_017450065.1 Lachnospiraceae bacterium | reverse complement strand
ATCATCAAAATATAATACTCCATAACTACAATCCTCTCTCCCCGATTTATTCATTATATACATACTATCCTTGTAATCATTGTATATATGTCTCACATATAATCCCCAAGGACCATCCATGTTAAACTCATCCACGGAACTCATAACATGGAATTCAAAGCCTCTTTTTGTAGATAAATAGGTGTATATATTCTCTGAACTCTTCGTATCCGCACCCTTATACTTATTATGAGCGATGCAGCGAACTTCTTCTGGAATATTTGTTTTTACATATCTTGATACAGCAATCTTGTCAGGAACCAATACATTGGATGCACCACAACCATTAAAGCAAAGCAGTATCATTGATAAAAGTATTCCCAAGACTATTCTTTTCATTTATATGCCTCATCGTTAAAGAGTCACGGGAAGAGGCACGTACTTGTACCCGTAACTCTCCCGTGACTCTTTTAGTTTTCAAAGCAGAACCTTACCCTGTTTCCCGGGGCATTCACATCAGGCTGCTTTTACGACTTTATCATATTCAAATATTGCTACATCTTTTACCATCACCTGAAGACGATCTACTATCTCCTCCAATTTTTCTGCTATCACATCACTGTAATACACCTCACCACACTGAGAGCAAACAAGTGCCGGTACGTTTTTTATAATGATGATACAGTTATCAAATTCCTGTATATAAGTATGCTTGGTTTCAATAGCATTTCCTTTACATAATATGCATCTCATAATTCATTACCCCTTTCTGGTTACATAATCAGCTTCCCACTTTTCCGGATCAGGATAATACGCTGAAATAATGTAAACCATATCATCTAACATTCCACAAATCACATGAAGATATCTGCCCTTTACATTCGTTCCAAGAATCAGACAGCACGGTGTGGGAATATCATCAGGACGATCCTCAATGATCTCTCCATCATATATTGCATTTCTGACATCCTCTCTTGTGATTCTTCGTTCACGGAGCCTCTTTATTGCATGATCTCGCCATACTACATCACCTTGTTTGACTAATGATCTTATCTTCCCTATATCTAAAAGGCTTTCAGCGTAATCCATTGAATTTGTTTTCCTTTTCCATCACACTATAAAAAAACCAATTTTATTATAACAGAGACCAACAGTCTTTTCTATTCATAATTCAAAATAGCATGCTAACCATGCGTTCAGGATGTCATTAAACAGCAATGTGTTCATTACCCGTTGTAATATACCCGTCACAGAGCATGCAAGGCTCTTAGGGCACTCGGTCGAGACCCGCTAAATCTCAAGCTTTTCACTAAATTTCGACGTGCGGAGGATGGGGTGAGGTGGACTAAGAAAAAGATCCTGCGGATCTTTTTCCCACCGAACCGACCGACGAGACGCTTGCGTCGAGGAGACCTTGGACCCTGGGTTCAAGGGCTTCTCGGCGCATACAATCAAAAAGGGCTAAGCCATTTGGCTTAACCCTTTTGATTGTACCCGTGCGGAGGATGGGACTTGAACCCACACGAGATTGCTCCCACAAGATCCTTAGTCTTGCTCGTCTGCCAGTTCCGACACCTCCGCATCTGGCTGTCATTGTTTAACAACCGAAGATTATATTACCACAACATCAATATTATTGCAACAAAAAAATTCATATTTTTGCAGGAATTTTGCAATTCTTTTTCTGCATTTTTAAAAAAGGACCGGTCTGTTTATCACACAACCGGCCCTCTATATATCAGTACATACATATCTCAGTCAGTATACAATACACTGTCCGCTTACTCTTATGCCACCTTTGACTTTGCGAGCTCTGCAAGTGTTGCGAAACCCTCAGCATCATTAACTGCCATCTCGGCAAGCATCTTTCTGTTGATATCAACCTCTGCAAGCTTAAGTCCGTACATAAGCTTTGAATAAGATATACCGTTCATCCTTGCTGCTGCGTTGATACGTGCGATCCACAGCTGTCTGAACTGACGCTTCCTCTCCTTACGGCCTGCAAATGAGGAGTTAAGTGCTCTCATTACCGACTGCTTGGCAATACGATACTGCTTCGAACGTGCTCCCCTGTATCCCTTAGCTAATTTAAGTACCCTGTTATGCTTTCTTCTGGCGTTCATTCCGCCCTTAATTCTTGCCATTTTATTTTCCTCCTAAATCATTATTAAAAACCCTTACAATACTCATCCCGGATCCAAATCCAGTACATCCTGAATTTCATTGAATCCTCTGACACATATTTTTAAGATATGTTCCAATTCGAATATTGCTTACAGGTAAGGGCAGATCTTCTTCATGTTTGCTACATTGGTCTCATCGGTAATGACCGCCTTACGAAGATTTCTCTTGTTCTTTGTTGTCTTCTTTGTCAAGATATGGCGTCTGTACGCCTTGTTTCTCTTAAGCTTTCCGGTTCCTGTAACCTTGAATCGCTTAGCTGCTGATCTGTTTGTCTTAATCTTGGGCATTTTCTGCTTCCTCCTAATTCTGATTATTCTTCTAACCGTTACTCCCGGTATCCTATCCATTCACCGGGATTGGCCGGCTGATCGTTATTACTGACCGCGCTTCTCCGTCAAAAACATGGTCATGGTTCTTCCTTCGACCTTCGGTGCCTTCTCTACCGCCGCGCAGTCCGAAAGAGCCTCTGCAAAATCATCCAATATATATTTACTGCTGTTCATATGAGCCATCTCACGACCCCTGAACCGGAGCGTAACCTTAACTCTGTCACCCTTCTGAAGAAACTTCCTTGCCGCATTGATCTTGGTGTTCAGATCGTTGGTATCAATATTCGGAGACATACGTATCTCCTTTATCTCAACGGTATGCTGTTTCTTACGAGCTTCCTTCTCCTTACGTGTCTGCTCGTATTTAAACTTACCGTAATCAACAATACGGCATACCGGCGGTTTGGCTGTAGGAGCTATCTTTACAAGATCCAGTCCTGCCTCATCCGCAAGATGCTGTGCATCTCTTGATGACATGATTCCCAACTGTTCTCCGTCTTCTCCTATGACACGTACTTCTCTGTCACGGATCTGTTCATTGATCATTAAATCGCTAATGGCTGTACCCTCCCTAAAAATAAAATCAGATGAATATCCAGAGATATCCACCTGATCATTCAAACCAATTATCAGAGCATACAATTCATGCATCTTTTAAGAAGATTCAAACGCCCGGTAACACCTTTAAGTCCCGGGGTGAGGGCGGATAACCCTGCTTGCTGTGTCAAAACACTTAGATAAAATATCATATAATCGTATTCATGTCAAGCATTGTTTATCCGTTTCCATCACTTGCATTTATGGTTCTCTGTGTTATAATACTGTTCAAATGGCAATGACGGAGACCGAATTCGTTAGAACCGTACTACAGAGAGGTGCCGCTGCTGAGATGGCCCGTACGGATACGAAGGACACCACTCCCAAGCCGCATGCGAGAAAGCGGACAGCTCCCCCGAAAGCAGCGAATATACGCGGCATTTTGAATCTGTGCTGAATGGCGAAGATCCACATAAGCATGACGTAAGCCCGGCGTCAACGGACATACGAGTGAAAAATCAAGGTGGTACCGTGCGATGAGCACCCTTGGAGCAGCAGGGGTGTTTTTATTTTTCCGAAAACACTCCGGAACCATATTCACTTATACAAAAGCAAAGGAGAAAAACAATGAAGATCATTAACAACGACGGAACCGTTGCAGAATGTCCAAAGGAAGAGGTAACCCATGTACTCAGGCATTCCGCAGCACACATCATGGCGCAGGCCATTCAGCGTCTTTATCCGGAAGCGGATTTTGCATACGGGCCCGCTACCGACCGTGGTTTCTACTACGACGTGGATCTGGGCGATAAGAAGCTTAGCGATGAAGATCTTGCAGCCATCGAGGCCGAGATGAAGAAGATAGTAAAAGAGAATCTCCCATTCAAGACCTTCATCTTAAACCGCGAAGACTCGATCAAATACCTGCATGAGCGCGGAGCAAAATATAAGGAAGAACATATCGGCGATCTTCCTGAAGATGCTGTCATAAGCTTTTATCAGCAGGGCGATTACGTGGATATGTGTGTCGGACCGCACATTACCTATACCAAGACCCTGAAAGCCTTTAAGATAACAGGCCAAAGCGGTGCCTATTGGAAGAATGATGCAACACGTAAGATGCTTACCCGTATCAACGGCGTGGCATTTGCAACAAACGAGGAACTCGCCGAATATGAGAAGCAGGTTGAGGAAGCCAAGGCCAGAGATCATCGCCGGATCGGCAAAGAAATGTCACTGTTTATGTCAGATGACCTTATCGGTAAGGGACTCCCGATGTTTCTTCCCAAGGGATATACACTTTGGATGGAGCTTGAGAACTATATTAAGGAAAAAGAACGTAAGCTCGGATATCAGCATGTCATGACACCCTGTGTCGGTACTGTCGCTCTCTATCAGACAAGTGGTCACTGGGATCATTATAAGGAAAATATGTTTCCCGCAATGGAGGTGGAAGGCGAGAACTTCGTACTCCGTCCCATGAACTGTCCGCATCATATGATGATCTATGCCAACAGACCGCACAGCTACCGTGAGCTTCCCATAAGGATCGGCGAGATCGCTCATGACTTCCGGTTCGAGCCGAGCGGATCACTCAAGGGTATTGAAAGAGGACGTCATTTCTGTCAGAACGATGCCCATCTGTTTGTCACTCCCGGCCAGATCAAGGATGAGGTAAGCCGCGTTGTGGATCTTATCTTTGATGTATATAAAGACTTCGGTATCACGGATTACAGATGCGTTCTCTCACTCAGGGATCCTGCCGATACTAAGAAATATCATCCGGATGACGAGATGTGGAATACTGCAGAGGATGCTCTTCGTCAGGTACTTAACGATATAGGTATCGATTATACCGAGGAGATCGGTGAGGCAGCCTTCTACGGGCCTAAGCTTGATATTAACGTTAAGCCCGCGGTAGGTGTTGAATACACCCTCTCCACCTGTCAGCTTGATTTCTGTCTTCCTGCCAAGTTCGATCTTAAATACATCGATTCAGACGGCAGCGAGAAGACGCCTGTAGTACTCCATCGCGCCATACTCGGTTCACTCGACCGCTTCATGGCATACATCATCGAGGAGACAAAGGGTAAGTTCCCCGTATGGCTTGCACCTCTTCAGGTAAAAGTACTTCCCGTAAGTGAAAAGACCAACGATTACGCTGCAAAGGTCAATGAAGTTCTGGATAATAACGGCGTACGTACAATGCTTGATGACAGGAATGAGAAGATCGGATATAAGATCCGCGAGGCCCAGCAGGTTGACCGCTGTCCTTACATGCTCATCATAGGTCAGAAGGAAGCAGAGGACGGAACCGTCAGCGTAAGGAGCCGTGATACGGGAGAGACCGAAGTAATGAGTCTTGATGCTTTCGTTGATAAGATCACATCGGAAATCCTGAATAAGATTCATTGACAGTAAATCAAAACCCCGTAAGGTCTTCACATAACCTTACGGGGTTTTTGTTATACTCTCGAACCGCAGCACTTCTTATATTTTTTTCCGCTTCCGCACGGGCAGGGATCGTTACGCCCTATCCTCTCGCCCTTAACAATTGTAGTCGAACGCTTCTGCTCCTTATACAGGCGCTTCTGTGTCTCCTCATCAAAGATATCATTCCACTCCTCGAGACCATACAGCCAGTCCGCCTGAGCTCCGACCATGTTCTTGTAGAGAAGCTCTTTGTCAAATCCAAGAGATACCTCCGTATCCTCCTCCATCTCCTCAATCGGATTAGGTGTCTTAAGGCTGTCATTGATCCCGTCAAGGAAGCCTGTCATTGTCATGATATCTATCTCATACTTATCGGCAAGCTCTTTAACCGTACCCTTAACCTCTGTATCCGGTTCCTTAAGGAGCAGCTGATATATCTCCTTCTCTTTTTCAAAATAAGCTGCCCACAGCTTCTGTAATTCCTGCTTATCCGCCTTGGCTGAGTAAGCCATGCTCCTCCACTGTTCTAATAATGCCATATCCTTATATTCCTTTCATTTCCCCGGAAGCCTATGCTTCCCTTATTTACACTCCGCCGGCTAATCCCGACCGATACCCGTATATTTTAGCCGAAATACGCCCGGTTGGCAAGTGCTATGTGTTTATCCCCGTAAGATCGTTTATGATCTCGCCTGCCATAATAAGACCTGCAACAGATGGTACGAAAGCTGTCGATCCAGGCGGACTTCCCTCGGGCATTTTCCGCGGCTCTTCTTTCGAGTATACAACCTTCAGCTTATCTATTCCTCTCTTTCTCAGCTCACGTCTCATTACCCTTGCAAGCGGACACACGGATGTCTCATAAATATCAGCCACTTCAAACAGCGAAGGATTTATCTTATTTCCTGCACCCATAGAAGATATGACCGGCACTCCTGTCTTATATGCATTCTCTATTATGGTAAGCTTACCCGTAACCGTATCTATTGCATCCACCACATAATCGAATTGAGTAAAATCAATCTCATCCTGTGTTTCCGGAAGATAGAAGGTTCTGTGTGCTGTAACTACACACTCCGGGAATATATCTCTTACCCGTTCCGCCGCCACATCCACCTTATACTTTCCGACAGTACTCTGTGTCGCTATTATCTGTCTGTTCAGGTTCGACAGGCTGACTGTATCCTTATCAATAAGATCAAGCTGTCCCACCCCCGATCTTGCCAGCGCTTCTACAACATATCCCCCGACGCCGCCTATACCAAATACGGCTACCCTGCTTTCTGCAAGCCTGTTAACAGCTTCTTTTCCATATATAAGTTCAAGTCTTGAAAGCATAACTTCCATATCGGGTGCATTGGATGAATCGATTCTGCCCTCCGGAAATACAGTATATTTACCGTCCTCCTCATTTACTCTGTTCATCATACATTCTCCTTTATGGTCAAGGCCTGTAAACACCGCGTTCCTGCCTATAAAATAACATAGACCGGGGCATTACGCAATCATATGTATATCCCGTATCCGACCGGTTGGAATAATATTTTGTAATCATTCAGAACAATACATGTATTTTAATTATATTAATAATCGTCCTCATCGGAGCCGTTCCATCCGTATATAGACAGATCCACCCTTCCGTCTATAACCTCTATACCGTCTTCCCTGAGCATTTTCTCCTGTATGTTAACTCCGCCGAAGACAAATGCCTCCGCCAGCCTGCCGCTTGCATTTACTACCCTGTAGCACGGAATGTTCTCGGGATCCTTATTTTTATGAAGGGCATTTCCGACAGCCCTTGCCATTTTCCTGTCACCCGCAAGGGCGGCTACGGTACCGTATGTTGCAACCTTTCCACGGGGTATTTTCCTGACTGCATCATATATACGTCTGGTAGGACTGTATGAAACAAGGTCATAGCTTTCCGCGATCATAAGGCGGATATCCTTGTCAGGCACGCTTCCGTCAAGGATTATTGTATTCCAATGATCCTTGTTCTGATGATACCCCGGCTTTACGGATGTATATACTTTTCTCCAGAAATAAGCCTTCTCCGGCTCAACCTTTACATTTAAGTTGATATATCCTTCCCTCTCATATGTCCACAGGAATGCTTTATCATTGCCTCTGTACCGTACCAGTTTCCAGTTTGTATCGGAAAACGGCGTATCCACATAAGTATCTTCAAATGTCAGCCCATACTCCAGAGCCTCTTCTCTTGTTTTCACTGAAAGTCCCCCTTTCAATATCAGGCATACACGAAGTAGTCCTCATATCCGTATAAGTCCCGGAAGATCATTATACCAAAAGCATCCTCTCCTGCATATCTATCCAGGATTTCTGAGGCACTTCATGGATCTTATCCCCATCCCTATAATTTCCGATCAGGAATGGTGAAGAAGGATCATGCAATCTGTTCTGTGCATATATTACTCCCGGTTCTGCATTTGCGTAGCAATATTTACACAGATGAAGGCAGGTATTGTAAGCCCCTATATCGCAGGACAGATAACAGGCACATTCAGTTCTGGCCCCCTTCTTCTTTGGTGCTGTAAGTCTTTTGCCGATAGCCTTTTCGTAATCGCTTATTTTCATGCACCCGCTGCAGTCTGCTCCGTACTGTGCCAGTTCGTTTCCTTCTGCACACGGCTTCACGGTCATACCGCATTCAGCCGCTATCTTTATCATCTCTTTTCCGAGCTTTAATCTGTCATCCTTAGAAACTTCTCTTGCCTCAGGAAAATTCTTTCTGACTTTTGGATACAGATCGATAAAACTGATAACCACCGTCTTCGTATATCCCTTCAGACTTTCCGCTATCTGTCTGAAAGCATGCAGATGATAATCCGCAGTATATCTTTCAGATAAAAAAATGGGATCATATCTCCATCCGACAGAATAAGTTCCCACCAATTTCGATAACGTTATAAAATCTTCTATCAGGCGATGTTTGTCCGGAACATAAGGCTCAATATCCCGTCCATAAGATGTGAGTGTCACAAACCAGTATTGGCCGAAATCCCTGATCAGATCCATATAAGGAAACATAGGAGCAGGATTTTTGGTACAAAAACCTATCACATCGACCACGGAGGGATCCAACCTGTATTTACTTACCTGACCCGGATTGTATGGATTGCGGACACAGACAAAGCCTTCTTTTATTCTACCGGCAAACCACTCGGAGTAAAAAGCCGGTATATCTGTTCGTTGTCCTGTATTGATGATCATATGCTTATTCCATATTCGAGAAAATGTTGTACCTGCGGAGAGTAGGGCGTACCTCTCTGTCCATGCTTAAGAATCACTTTCCTTCCGCTCAAAAATTGTACTGCATGAAATTTCCGTTATGCTTAAATCCATACGATTCATACAACTTTACACCTATATCCGAAGCTGTAATATAGATTGTTCCGCAGCCATAGTCTTTTGCTTCTTTTACTACTCTGTCAAGTAATTGCGTAGCAATCCCCAGCCTCCTATAGGCCGGATCGGTATACATGCCGGACAAGATACCAACCTTCCCTGTAGGGCACGTGAAGTAAGGAGGCTTTTCCGCAAAAGACATCCCACTTGTTCCCACTATCTTATCTCCGTCAAATGCAAGCCATGAAATATAAGTACCGGCAGCCATATTCCTTTTATAAAAATCCAGCAGGGCAGTTTCAAGATCTACATCTTCCGGAACAGTTCTGCCCACCGATGTGTATTCCTCCGTCAACTGATCTATTCTCATTTTTATGATCCTGCTAAGTTCATTCTCCGTTAATCTTTTATATACTATATCCATTTTTGTCCTCATTCTCGCCTTGATTCCGGCTGCTTATTCGTCAGTATTTCCACGGCCTTGTTTTTCCGATTCTGCAAAAACAGTATAATCTTCCGACTCTATCACAGAACTGGTAATTTTAAGTCTGTCATTCCACAGTATATGATATCTCCTATACAGATCGAATATGTTATACATACAATTCAAGCAGCTCAGCTAAATCTTCTCTTTTCGCTTCACGTATCATAGTGTATACAACTCCCCCATAAAATACTGTTCCTGAAAACAGATGGCCTCCAGAATGTCCTCTGCCGGAATCGTTTCTCCGTTTAAGCTTACAATCCACTTATCTTCGTTATCATTCAGGCGGTGATATACGGCATAGCCTTGACGCACCCATACCGTTTTCATTCCCAGCTTTATTGCAGGAATAATATCATTATCCAAGCATCGCCTTATTCTTCATTATTTACAAACTCCTTGTTGAGCCATTTTTGTTGGGGCTTCCCATAAGTATTGTTATCTTCATTTAGTTCACACCACCTTCTTATTCATTGATACCATTAACATCCAGCCACTTCTGAATATCATCCGAAAGCAACGAGCCTCCCGAATAATGTACCGATAATCCTTCGCACATGTCTGCATCAGGAGCAGGCTTCGCTAATAAAACAGCAGCAAGTACTGATATCTTTTTCTTCATTTTGCATCAGCCTCCTATTTCAATTTGCCATAGTCTTCATCAGATACAGCTTCCAGCCATTCATTGCTCGCCTCTTCACCTGCGACCTCAATTGCAAGATGAGAGAACCAAGAATCCGGTGCTGCTCCGTGCCAATGCTTAACTTCAGCAGGAATGTTAATCACCTTACCTGGAGTCATCTCCACTGCTTCTTTACCCCATTCCTGATAGTAACCTCTTCCACCGATACAAATCAGCATCTGTCCACCACCGCTTTTTGCATGATGGATATGCCAGTTGTTACGGCATCCCGGCTCAAAAGT
>JAFSYI010000042.1 GCA_017450065.1 Lachnospiraceae bacterium | reverse complement strand
TGGACTTATTCGATGAATGCTTGCCCGAGTGTACATGGCTGAAAACGCAGGCGTAGCGGGCTACGTCGAGGCTTTCAGATATGTGCAATCGGGTTAAGCAGGCGAGAATACGGTCCAGGTATTTAAGAATCGTTATACTAGTAAGTATATTTCTTTTACACCCCGACCCCTGCCAGAGCCAAAAGTACATTTTTTTCGCCTTATATTTTATCGATTAATTCCCTTCTGAAATGCCGATAAAGCCCGTAAATACGCTATTTCTTCGTCAGCAAGCAGACAGTCTCGACATGCACAGTCTGACAGAACATATCTGTGCATCTGACTTTTTTAAGTTCATAGCCACAGCCGGTTAAGTATTTAAGATCGCGGGCAAGGGTTGCGGGATCGCAGCTGACATATACAATCCGGTCCGGTGCTATACCGGCAACGGCAGCAAGTGCCGCTTCATCCATTCCTTTGCGCGGTGGATCAAGAACAACCACATCCGCCCGGATCTCATCCTTATGATGCGGAAGATATTCCTCAGCAGCGGCACATATGAACTCTGCATTATCCACATTGTTAAGCTGTGCATTCCTCTTTGCATCATTTATTGCTTCCGGAACTATCTCAAGGCCATGCACGATCCCGGCCTTATCCGCCATACATAACGATATGGTACCTATACCGCAGCATATATCCCAGACCTCTTCATTACCGGTAAGGCCCGCATATTCAATGGCTGTACCGTACAGCTTCTCTACCTGTACCGGATTAACCTGATAGAACGAAAGAGGAGATATCTCAAATTTCTTACCAAGCAGAATATCATTTATTCTGTCACTTCCGTAAATCGTATGTATCTCATTTCCCATGATCACATTGGTATTATCATTATTTATTGAAACACAGACCGATCTCATTCCCGGAATTTCACAGAGCTTATCTGTCAGTTCCTTCTGCCCCGGTATGTATACGGTGATTTCGGAAGGATTCTCATATGCGGTACTGTCTATGCAGTAATTCCGGTTTCCGCCGGCCTTATATTTTATCACAAGGCACACCATTATCTCACCGGTATTGAAACCCTTTCTGATCATCACATGACGCATCATACCGCTGCCATCCGATTCATTATATGCCGCAATATTATATTTCCCCATATGTTTCAAAACAGTATCAAGTATTGTACTGTTTTCCTCCGGAACCAGTACGCAGTCTGTACATGGAATGATACTGTGAGTTCTCCCTGCATAGAATCCCGCAACCGCTCTGCCGGACTTGTCTGTTCCGACAGGATACTGAGCTTTGTTTCTGTATCTCCGGGGATCATCCATTCCGATAACAGGTTCCGTAACGGAATCTATAAGTTCCGGAGTAAATCCACCTAATCTTATAAGACTGTTTCTGACCTTATTCTGTTTAAGATCAAGCTGTCCCTCGTAGCTTAATTCCTGTATCTGGCAGCCGCCGCACTGTCTTGCGATCGGACATTCCGGACTGACACGCAGGGATGACGGACTGACTATCTTTTCAACCCGTCCGTACCCGTAATTCTTCTTTATCTTTACAATACGTGCATCCAACACATCGCCTATTACTGCATCCTTAACAAAAAGGGCATAGCCGCCGGACTTGCCGACTCCCATACCCTCAGCTGTCATATCTGTTATTTCAAGTCTTACTATATCATTCTTTTTATGTTCCACTTATATAATTTCCTCTGTCCTTTCACTATAAGGAATTGCAGCTCACCCGGCTCATTCCGTGTCGCCGGTCTTTCTGACATTTGAATCAATAAGACGGTTAAAACCAAGCCAGCCGGTTTCCGTTGTTGAATTAAAAAGCTCCGTCAGGGTTTCCATCTTGGCATCAAGGTTGTCTGCCATATTAAGTGCCAGAGCTTCCATAAGTGCAGGTTTTTTGGGTGAACCGAATTCGTACTCCCCATGATGTGCCAGGATGCAATGCTTTATTTCTGCCTCCAGTCTGTGTGGAAAGCCATCTATATTCTTTATCTTTTCACCGACCATTTCACACCCCATCACTATATGTCCGAGGAGCTGTCCGTCATCGGTATAATCATTCTCGGGAAACAGGCTTATCTCCTTAACCTTGCCTATATCATGAAGCATCGCGGCTGACAAAAGCAGATCCCGCTTAAGCATCGGATATCTTTTTGAATAGAAGTCACACAGCTTTGTAACACTGAGTGTATGCTCAAGCAGACCGCCCACAAAACCATGATGTACACTCTTTGCAGCCGAATTTTTCTTAAATCTCTTTATAAAATCCTCATCCTTCGTAAAGAATGCTTCACACAGTTTTTTCAGATATTCTGATTTAAGACTCCCGATAAAACCAAGAAGTTCCTTATACATCTCTTCTATACTGTATGATGATACGGGAAGATAATCGGCCGGATCGTATTCACCCTCTGAAACCCTGCGTATCCTCTTAATATTAGCCTGAAGCTGTCCGTTAAAGCTGGTTACGCTTCCACCGACCAGACAGTAATCCATTGCCTCAAAATCTTCTATTCCCCCTGAATTAACATCCCATATCTTACCGTCAAGCGTGCCGGTCTTATCCTGAAGAATGACATTTTCGTACGGTTTGCCGTTCTTCGTCACTGCCGACTGCTTGTGTTTGATAAGATAGATATCCATTATATTGTCGCTTTCCCTGTATGCCTCTATGTATTTCAAGTCTGCATCCTCACTTTCTTACTATATGGCCAATATATATCCCATATTTCCGGCTATTCATCGTTTGTGGCCCTGTTGGATAATTACCATCTTACCTGCTTAATTTCCCCAGGGTTATTTCATATGACAGTTCAACATATTCATCCCGGCCCATACGCTTGACAGTTACCATCATCAGATCCTCAGGCTGACATTTGAGCATCGCATCCTTATAATCCGTGAAGGATGTTATATCCGTTGTTCCGAGCTTAACGATAACATCTCCGTTCTGGATTCCTGCTTCCATCGCAGGTGAATCGATCACAACCTGCTTGACATAGGCACCCATGGGCACTCCGTATTCATCCGCAGCCTCCCGGGTAACATCCATTCCCACTATGCCAAGGTATGCCAGCTCCTGTCCGTTGCTTAGCTTTTCAAGCTTATCCTTCATATCCGAGATCGCATAACCGCGTATCAGATTCTTCGCATCCATGGATGCTCCGTCCTGGGTTATGATCCCGAGAACCCTTCCGGCAAGATTGATGATAACGCCGCTGGCATTTGAACTGCCGTATATATCGGTCGTAAGGATTGATACGTTGGTATCCGTCATATCACGTTTAATGGTATGTGATGTTATCTGTCCCACTGCCATCGATTCTGTTGCACCAAGCGGATCCCCGACCGCTATGACAGGGGTTCCGTCAATAGACGAATTCTTTGAGCTTCCAAGTTCTGCCAGCTTACATGCCTCCTTGGTCTCCGCACTCATATCCTCAAGGTCTACCGCTATCACAGACAGATCCGTGTTGGGATCCGATTTCTTCATGGCCGCATTGTATCTGGCTCCGTCACAGAAGGTAACCGCTATTTTATCGGACCCGCTCAGAGGAGAGGTCTTGGTTAATATAAGCATCTCTTTTCCGTTCTCCGCAAGTATGAGTCCGGCACTTGTATGCTTATTCTCATAAACATTCATAAACCAGTCCTTATTGGCACTGACTCCGGTTACAGTCACCACTGCTCTCCTTGCCTCGGCGGCGACATCACTTATCTGTTGATACAGCTGTGCATAATCATCAAGCTCCAGATCCTTTTCTACTGTTTCAACCACCTGCGTTATGACCTCGGGTGCCGGTAATGCTTCCTCGACATTGCTGTTTTCACTATTTTCCGGCTTATCTTCAGGTGTATCCTTTGTAATGCTTTCATCCGTCTGCTCCCCTCCTTCATCACCCGAAGTATCCGTTTCCGTTCCGTCCGCATCTTCTGGCGAAACGTTATCGGTCTCTTCCTTACCGTCAGCAGGTAAAACCTCTTCCGTCCCGTTTTCATCATCGGACTGCCCCAGGCTCACTACCTTGGTATCATCAACCGGATGCAGCCATTCGTTGAAAACAGGATACAGTGATACAAAGGTAAAGCAGGCGATAGCTCCAAAGGCCAGTGCAAGAATACAGGTAAATATTGTCTTTAATATCACCTTCCTTTTGCTTACCGGCTTTTCCTTTATTGTTTCCGTTATAAATTCAAAATTCTGCTCGCTGCTGTTTGCTGACTGTTTGTTTTCATTTCTGATGTCTTCTTTTATATCACCCATGCCCTGTCTCCCGTTATATAATCTCCGGTCTGCTGCCCCGGTTCCACGAAAGTCTGTGTAACTCTCCCTCTGTCTGCAGTGATCCAAACCCCTGCTGCCTAAGTGCTTCATAAAGCACTATCGCAACCGAATTGGAAAGGTTCAGCGACCTTATATCCTTAAGCATCGGTATCCGGATACATGTTTCTTCATTATCCACAAGTATCTCTTCCGGTATTCCTGCGCTTTCCTTTCCGAACATGATGTATGCATCCTCTTCATAGGAAACCTCCGAATACATCCTGTGAGCCTTGGTGGTTGCCATATATACACGCGGAGCATTGTTAAGCTCGATGAACTGCCTGTAGTTTATATATCTTCGCACATCCAGCTTATCCCAATAGTCCAGTCCCGCACGTTTGATATTCTTCTCCGTAAGCCGGAATCCAAGCGGTTCGATCAGATGCAGAACCGCTCCCGTTGCGACACAGGTACGTCCGATATTTCCGGTATTAGCCGGGATCTCCGGTTCATGTAACACTATATTAAGCGGCATTTCCAACCTCCTGCGGGTGACGCCCCCTCACCTTCGTTCGGCGGCCTATCACTCGGTGCATCAGAATCATGCTGCGCATGATGGGGCCTCACTCTTCAACCCTGCTCTTTGGCAGTGTAAAAATAAACTCCGTACCCACCCCGACAGTACTTATTACATTTATGTTCTCATGATGGGCATTTATTATTTCCTTCGTGATCGCCAGTCCGAGCCCTGTTCCCTTCTTGTCCTTGCCTCTTGAAAGATCGGTCTTATAGAAACGGTCAAAAACCAGCTTCTGGCTTTCCTTTGGAATACCGATCCCGCTGTCCTTGACGGATACGAAGACCGTATCGTTCTTCTCGGAAGTCTCAAGCTTTATATCCGAGCCCTGTTCACTGAACTTGATCGCGTTATCGATCAGATTATACAGGACCTGCTGGATCTTACCCATATCTGCCGTAACAAACAGTCTCTCACCGCACAGCACAAGCTTAAATCTGATACGTTTGGCCTTGCAGGTTCCTTCAAAGGTCGCTGCCGTATTCTTTATCACGGCATTGATATCAAAATCACTTATATCCAGATGCATCCCTCTTGTATTCAGATTGTTAAGCGACAGGAGCGAATTGGTGAGCTTCGTAAGCCTCTCTGTCTCATTGAGCACTATCTTAAGGTATTTATCCATCATCTCGGGAGGTATGGTCCCATCCTCCATCGCCTCTATATAGCCTTTAATGGAGGTCAGGGGAGATCGAAAATCATGCGAGACATTTGCTATGAACTGTTTCTGGTTATCCTCACCCTTCGACAGCTCGGAAGCCATGTAATTAAGCGAAGCTGCAAGATGGCCTATCTCATCATCCTTGTTCACCTCTATTGTATGTGTAAGATTACCGTCCGCATACTCCTCGGTCGCCCTGGTTATCTTCTTAAGCGGTCTGTAAACAGCAAGGGTGAAAACCAGCAGGACAAGCAATGAAAGTACAAACATTATGCCGAGCGCCAGATAGTAAATGTTCATAAGACTGTCACGGCTTCTTTCAATGTTCTCTATGCTGTAATGCATGACAACATAACCCTGAACCCTGAAGTTGGAATTGATGGGTGAAAAGACGCTCAGGACATCCTCATCAAAGGAATTATAGAACTTTCCTACCATATAATAATCATTCCCCGTATCCGTAGGATTAAAGCTCTGTATTTCAACCGTATTCTCCTGATCCACAGATGTGTCCGTTGAATTGTACAGTAATTCTCCATCGGGATTTATTATCCATATGGCGGCCTGGGTAAAAGTGTCTATTGCCTCGAGCTGGCCTCGTACATCCTCAGCCTCAAGGGAATCCCTGTAGAAGCTGTCCGCATACCTTGTTGATATGAGTGTGGCCTCCTTGTACAGCGCTGCCGCCTTATCGTTCAGAAGATGCTCGAAGGTAAGCTTCGAAAACAGAGTCGCGATCAGTATGAAGCTGATAAGTCCGAAAGCAAGATATGCAAGTATTAATTTAAGATATAAAGTTTTTCTGTATTTCATTCAATGTTTTCGCTCCACAGATCTTTTATAGTGAACGAAATTATTTATTTCGTTTACTATAAGTCTGATCCGGGCAGTCTGCCTCTACTTTACCTCGAATTTGTATCCTATGCCCCATACCGTGGACAGTCTCCACACATCATGATCCTTGATCTTCTCACGGAGTCTCTTGATATGGACATCCACGGTCCTCGTATCGCCTATGTATTCATAACCCCATATATGGTCCAAAAGCTGTTCTCTTGTAAATACCTGATTGGGTGATGAAGCAAGAAAATACAACAGCTCAAGCTCCTTCGGAGGCATTTCCACAGGCCGGCCGAAATACATTACCGAATAATTGGTCTGGTTGATCACAAGATCGGGATATTCCACACATTTAACATCCGACGGAACCTCTGCGGGCTTAGCGGGAGTAGTCCTCCTTAATACAGCCTTAACTCTTGCTACAAGCTCTTTGCTGTCAAAAGGTTTCTCCATATAATCATCCGCTCCGAGTTCAAGACCCAGAACCTTATCGAATATCTCACCCTTTGCAGACAGCATGATTATCGGCGTCTGTTCCCTTGCCCGTATTTCCCTGCATACCTGATATCCGTCCATCCCCGGAAGCATCAGGTCAAGGAGAATAAGATTAGGCCTGTAGGTATCGAATGCTTTAAGCGCCGCCTCTCCGTCATTTACGATCTGTGTATCGAAGCACTCCTTCGTAAGATACAGGGATATAAGCTCCGCTATATTATTATCATCATCTACTATCAGTATCTTCTGTTTATTTGCCATTGTTTTCTCTCCTTAAGAGCCCGGTTTTCTTTACTTAAACGTCACAACCGTTACACCCGCATCACCCTCGCCATATTCGGCCAATCGGTACGATTTAACATACTTGATCTTTTTCAGTCTGTCCCAGACCGCGTTACGAAGTGCACCGGTTCCTTTCCCATGCACTATCCTTACTGTCTCCAGATGGGACAGATATGCATCATCAAGGTATTTCTCAAGCTTCGGGACAGCTTCATCGGTAGTGCATCCTATCAGGTTCAGTTCAATGGATATGGTCGATGCCTTGCTCAGTCCGCTGCTTCCATATCCGCTGCCGCCCCTGCCGTTGCTTCCTCCGTTTCCCCGTCCGCGTTTCTTCCCTGTTCCGGGTGCTATTCCCGGTCCGGTTATATCATCTGTCATAATGAACTCAATGTCGTTCATGTTCGCCTGCATCCGCATTATGCCGCACTGCACAAAAAGATTACCTTTATTGTCGGGCAGCGAACTTACGGTACCTTTAAGTCCCATGGAAACGATCCGCACGCTCTCTCCCAGTCTGAAATCAGAAAGCCTTGGACGTGAACCGGATGATTGGGCAGATGAGGCATCCGCATGTCCCGCTCCGGTTTCTCCGCGAACCCTGTCACGTTTATTTCTAAGCTTCGTCCGCTCATTTTCCATTTCCTGAATGGTTCCGTATTTCCTGAAATTACGGATAGCCTCATCCGCACTTTCCTTGGCTTCGGATAAGATGGCAAGCGCTTCCTCCCTGGCTTCCCCCAGTATCCTTTCCCTCTGTTCGTTAAGCTTATTCTTCTTTTCGTCATAATCGGCCTTAAGCCGCTGTGTCTCTTCCTTCAGCCGGGCTATCGTAAGCTTCTCCTGCTCCATGATCACGCGGTTCTCTTCAAGCTGTGCGATCACATCTTCAAAGCTCTCATCAGCCTCTCCTATCCTTTCCTTTGCATTCTCGATTATATATGAAGGAAGTCCCAGCTTCCCGGCTATGGCAAAGGCATTACTCTTACCCGGAACACCTATGAGCAGACGGTATGTAGGCGCCAGTGTTTCCACATTAAATTCACAGCTGGCATTGCATACGCCTTCTTCCCTGAGCGCATATACCTTAAGCTCACTGTAATGAGTGGTGGCTGCCGTCCTTATTCCCTGCTTATGAAGGTTGTCAAGGATTGCTTCCGCCAGTGCGGCTCCTTCTGTCGGATCCGTTCCCGCTCCCAGCTCGTCAAACAGGCACAGCGAATGCTCATCGGCATTGTCAAGTATATTGACGATCGTTTTCATATGTGACGAGAAAGTCGACAGACTCTGTTCTATACTCTGCTCATCTCCTATGTCCGCAAATACCTCATCAAATATACTCAGTGAAGAGTGATCGAGCGCCGGTATCATAAGTCCGGCCTGTCCCATAAGAGTCAGCAGGCCAAGCGTCTTAAGCGATACTGTCTTGCCTCCCGTATTCGGTCCGGTTATTACCAGCAGGTCATAATCCCTGCCGAGAGCTATATCTATAGGCACCACCTTATCTTTATCAATAAGCGGATGTCTTGCTTTCTTAAGGTTTATGATACCCTCTTCGTTATACTCGGGAGTGCTTGCATTCATATCAAGAGCAAGCCTTCCCCTTGCGAATATATGATCAAGCCGGGTAAGGATATTCTGGTCCGTCCGTATCTCATCCGTATGTTCCGCACATGATACGGACAAAGTGGCCAGTATGGTCTCTATCTCCTTTGCTTCTTTTATCTCAAGCTCTCTTATTTCGTTATTAAGGTTAACTATCTCCGAAGGTTCGATGAAGAAGGTTGATGAAGTAGAAGATCTGTCATGTATCATTCCGGGAACGTTTCCCTTGTACTCGGCCTTAACCGGAATACAGTATCTTCCCTCACGCATAGTCACGACACTATCCTGCAGATATGCCTTATAAGTACTGTTCACCATGCTGTTGAGCCTTGAATGTATCCTGTCCCGGGTAACCTTAATAAGCCTTCTTACATTCTTAAGTCCTGGGCTTGCATCATCGGCTATCTCATCAACAGCAGTTATACACCTTCGTATCTCTGTTGATACTGAATTTAATGGTGTAAGACCTTCGAACAGCGGAGCCAGAGGAGTGGGGACCGGGGGAGGGACCGGGGGACGGTTCTCTGGTTCCCCAAAGGAGGGACCAGAGAACCGTCCCCCGGTCCCTCCGTATGCCTTAACCCTTGCGGTATTTTCCAGTAATGAGGCAATGTTAAGAAGTTCCTCAGTATTAATGCTGCTTCCTATGTCAAGGCGCATGAGGCTTGCTTCTACAGTCCTGTTGCCTCCAAAGCTTATGCTTCCGTTACGAAGCAGCCTTCCGACCGCATCGAAGGTCTCCTGCTGAAGATCCCTGACTTCATCTATCTGTGATACCGGCTTAAGCTCAAGACACAGCTTCCGTCCCGGTTCTGAACCTGCCCTTTCGGCAAGCATTGATATAATCTTGTCATATTCGAGTGTTTTAAGTACTTTTTCATTCATAATATAACATCATACCATATCTACTGAAAAAAAGCATTAAAGTAATTAGACTCCGTTTTGTCACTTTAAATAGGGCTTGTATTATTTTTTTAAAGTGTTACAATATAAAGACGTCCTAAGACGGACGGTTTAAATAACAGACATGCAGAAGGGGAGCATGTACGATAAAGGGGATATATTTTTAGAGGTGTGAAATATGGAACCCGAGACCAAACCAAAGAGCGGCAGCGGAGCATTGCTCAAGATCTGTGGCTTTATTGTAGACAAACGTAATCTTTTCTTTCTTATTTTCGTATTACTATCTGTGTTTTCAGCTTTCTCCCGTAACTGGGTAAGTGTCGAAAATTCCCTGGCAGCCTACCTTCCTCAATCAACCGAAACAAAACAGGGCCTTGACCTTATGGAGGAGCAGTTCGTAACCTATGGCTCATGCAAGGTTATGATCGCCAATATATCCTATGCCCAGGCAGAGGATATCAAGGCAAAGCTTGAAAAAATAAACGGAGTATTCATGGTTGACTTTGATGATTCGGATGAGCACTACAACAACGGATCCGCAAGGTTTGACATAACCTTTGACCGGGATGAGAAGGACGATCTGTGCCTTACCTATCTTGATGATGTAAAAGCTCTGATAGCACCCTATGACCATTATCTGTCAACAACTCTCGGCAATATCCAGGCAGAACTTATAGATGAAGAAATGAAGGTCATTTCCGTTTTGGTTGTGATCGTCGTCCTTACGGTTTTGCTTATTACCACCGAGGCGTATGCCGAGATACCTGTTCTGCTCATCACTTTCGGAGCAGGCGCAGTACTGCAGATGGGTACCAATTTCCTTTTAGGTACCATCTCCTTCGTATCCGACTCGGTAACAATAGTACTTCAGCTTGCGCTGTCTGTAGATTACGCAGTCATCTTCCTTAACCGTTATAAGGAAGAACACAGGGATAAGGATGTCCGTGAAGCGATCATCACTGCCCTTACCAAGGCGATACCTGAAATAAGCGGCAGCTCACTGACAACGATCGGCGGTCTTGTAGCAATGACCTTTATGCAGTACGGTATCGGTCCCGATCTTGGCGTCGTACTTATCAAGGCCATTATCCTAAGTCTTATCGCCGTTTTCTTCCTCATGCCGGGAATCATCATGTTGTTTGCGCCTCTGATGGAGAAGACAAAACATAAGAACTTTATACCGGATATTCCCTTCGTAGGTAAATTCGATTACGATACAAGATTTATCATCGCACCGCTGTTCCTGCTGGCCATAATAAGCGCCTATATCATTCAGCGCGATACCTCTTACGTATTCGGATATTCCACTCTGAAAACTCCCATAAAGAATGATGTACAGATAGCTGAGGATATGCTTACGGAGAACTTCGGCGATGAGAACCTTCTTGCCATCGTAGTGCCGGCAGGCAGTTACGATAAGGAAGCCCGCCTCCTGCGAAAGCTTGAAAGCTCTCCTGAGGTAAAATCATGTACAGGTCTTGCAAATACAGAAGCAATGAACGGATACACTCTGACCGACAGACTGAGTCCGAGACAGTTCTCCGAGCTTATCGATCTCGATTATGAGATAGCTGAACTGATATATACCGCCTATGCCGTAAATGATAAAGACTACGCAAAGGCCGTCAACGGACTGTCCTCCTATAAGGTACCCCTCATTGATATGTTCATGTTTATCCATAACGAAGTGGATGAGGGTTACGTTACCCTTGATGAAGACGCAATGGAAAAGCTTGATGACGCATATAAGCTGATGAACTTTGCCAAAGAACAGCTTCAGGGTGAAGATTATTCCAGGATGCTCGTATACCTGAACCTCCCCGAGGAAAGCCCGGAAACCTTTGACTTTATCGATAAGATACATGAGATGGCAGGGGATATCTACAGTGAAAAAATATATACTGTCGGGGAATCGATGAGCCAGTATGATCTTAAGAAAACCTTTGCAAGAGATAATCTGGTGGTTAACATCGTCTCAATCCTTGTCGTGCTGGTTGTGCTCCTGTTTACATTTAAGTCCGCCGGAATGCCTGTACTTCTTATTGCGGTCATACAGGGAAGCATATGGATCAACTTCGCTGTCCCGGCACTTGAAAAAGATAACATTTTCTTCCTGAGCCAGCTTATCGTGAGCTCCATACAGATGGGTGCCAATATTGACTATGCTATAGTCATTGCGGGCAGATATACGGAGCTTCGCGAATCCAAAGGACGACGTGATTCGATAATAGAAACCATGAACGCATCCTTCCCTACCATCGTCACATCGGGAACAATGCTTGCCGTTGCCGGAATGTTGATAGGACGCCTTACATCTGACGGAGCGATCTACGGTATCGGACAGTGTTTAGGCCGTGGTACCATAATATCCATAGGAATAACAATGTTCGTGCTTCCGCAGATACTGCTGGTAGGTGATACCATAATCAGCAAGACCGCCTTTGTAATGAATATGCCGATAAGGACGAAAGAGGCCTCAGGTCTTATCCGTGTAAACGGCATAGTCCGCGGCCATGTGAACGGTGTTGTCACAGGTACAATGCGTGCCATTGTCAGAGGAAGTGTAAGCGCATTCGTGGAAGCAGGTAATATCATCCCTCTGTCTCAGGAAGAGGCGGATGCCCTGATAGACAGCATGCCCACACGAATAGCGGATAACAGCAAAAATCCGGACGCATCTGCCATACAGACAGTAAACGGAACGGAGGTGAGCGGCAATGAGAAATAAACAGCATGCGGCTGCCCTTCTTGCTATACTTACGGTTATTTCATGTATATCGGATCCGCTCTTCACGGTAAGGACCATGGCCAGCACCAGACTGACCGTGACAGAAGGAACCGGTATGGCTCCCGATATACAGATCATTCACACAGACGAAAACGGAAATGAAATTACTCCGGAGGATGAATATGACGAAAGCACTGCAGACGGCAGCTCTGAGGATTCCGGAGAAGAGAGCACCAAAGATCCTTACGGCAGAAAGAAGACGGACCTTCCCGTTTCAAAAGCCGGAACCTATGAAAGCGACATCCGCGGCACAACGGCGGCTGCAGATATCACAGAGCTAACCGATATTTACATTTCCAGTGTTGATGATCTTATCGCTCTTGCCGATAACTGCAGTCTTGATATCTGGTCAAGAGATAAAAATGTAATTCTTAAAGAAGATATAGATCTTGGCGGAAGCAGTTTTAAATATATACCTATTTTCGGTGGTATCTTTGACGGTAACGGACATACCATATCGGGACTTTACATATCATCGGAGGAAAGCTATACAGGTTTGTTCTGTATAACACAGGCAAGTGCCGTTATCAAAAATCTTACAGTTACGGGAAGCGTTATGCCTTCGGACAAGCAGCTCGCCACCGGGGGTATAGTCGGAGATAACTACGGACTTATAAGCAACTGCCGTTTTAACGGCAGCGTGGAAGGTTATGACTATACCGGCGGTATCGCAGGATATAACGAGCAGACAGGCACTATCAGCAGCTGTGTAAGCAAGGGACATGTAATAGGACGTCACTTCACCGGCGGAATAACAGGATATAACCTTGGTATAGTGAACGGATGCACCAATGAAGCAAGGATCAATATAACCAGTATGGATGAAACCATTTCCTTTAAGGATATTGATGTCAGCAAATATACCAACAATTTACTCAATATATTCGGAGATAACAATAAGCAGGATTCTACCAGTGTTTTAAACAGCACGGTGGATATAGGCGGTATCTGCGGTTATTCACAGGGAGTGATAGTAAGCTGTACCAATGAATCCCTCGTTGGTTATGAGCATGTCGGATATAATGTGGGAGGTATTGTAGGACGCCAGAACGGTTATGTTCAGATGTGTGTTAACAACGGTGAAGTATTCGGGCGTAAGGACGTAGGCGGTATCGCAGGACAGGCAGAGCCCTATGTGATCATAGACATTACCAAAGATATCGTGGGACAGCTTACAACGAATATGAACACACTGCACGATCTTGTCAATGTAACTCTTAATGATGCAGGCGGTGAATCGGAAATAGTAAGTGCCCGTCTCAATATGGTTAAGAGCTTTACCGACAAGGCGCTCACCGACACCTCATACTTAAGCAACGAGACCGAGGACTGGATAAACGGGGTTATGGACAGCGGAACCGAGATCACGGGCAGGATAGACTATGCTCTTGAAGAAGCGGCAAAAAGCGGTGGTGCACTGGATCATACAAAGCAGGCTGCCGATAACGCCTCTAAGGCTATAAGCAATCTGTCAAACGCAGTTAATGATCTTGATATACAGAAATACCTTTCTCCTGATGAAAGTCTGAGCTATAACGCCGCAAAACAGAATATTGATAAAGGCACGGATGAATATCACAATCTTCGGGAAAAATACTATGAGAGCGACTACAGGTACAACTATTATAAATTTATTGACCAGCACCGTAACGATCCGATCTACTACGGGACAAGCTCAAACCTCGTTCCACTGGATGTGTCGGGAAATATAATAAGCTGGCCTTCTGCCGGTGCCGGAACAAAGGAAGAATATGATAACATATCATGTATAGTCCATGAGGACACGAGCATGGATCCTCCGGAATATACCGATTTCCCTTCGTCCGATGAGGAATACGCTGTGAAGGACAGATCTCTTAGCGACACAGCCTCCGCCCGGGCCGATATTGTTGTAGAGGAACTGGCAAATGAAGAATTCAAAAATGAGCATGATGGAATGAGTTATCCGGAATGGCTCGAGGTAAATGTGGATACGATGGCCGGCATCCTGCTGTCTCATGAGCCCGAAATGGCCGAAAACACACGCAGAGACATCCGTTATGCCGTTGACAGTACAAAACAGTCGATCAATAATCTCGGTAGTGCTGCCGGGGATGTTAAGTCCATAGTATCGGACATTAATTCAAGAGGAAGGATTACCTTCCCCAAGCTTTCGGACGAATACAGGAACCGCTCCAATTCACTTATAGCAAACATTCAGGGAATGAGCGACAATCTCGGATATCTGAACAATGAAATGAACTCTTCCAATCAGCAGCTGGTGGATGACATGATAAAGGTAAACGACCAGTTTAATGTCATCATGCTTCTCATCGCAGATGCGATTGACGGCGTACTGGACGAGGATTACACAGATCTGTACGAGGACGATTCCCTGTCCGTTGCCGACAGTTCAACGGATGCAACCATAGCAGATTCCCTGAACAACGGTCCGGTTCATGGAGACATAAACACGGCAGGAATAGCCGGGACAATGGCCATAGAATATGACTTTGACTTAGAGAGCGACATCACAGGTATCAGGGATGCCGCCGCCGGAACAACCTACCGTTCCAAGTGTGTGCTAAGGAACAACAAAAACAACGGATATATTGAAGGACTGAAGAGTTATATCGGCGGTGCCTGCGGACTTCAGGAAATGGGTACCATATTAAGATGCCAGAACTACGGCAAGCTGGTCAGCAAGTCAGGTGATTATGTCGGTGGGATCAGCGGCAAATCACTCTCAACCATCAAGGACTGTCAGGCAAAATGCATCATGCAGGGCAATGATAACATTGGAGGAATTACAGGTTTTGGGTATGATATAAGCGGATGTTACAGCCTTCCTTCCATAAACAGTAAAGGTTCCTGTCTCGGGGCTATCGCAGGTGACAACAGCCAGAAGGGACGCCTTAAGTCAAATTACTTTGTCTGTGATGATCATGCGGGAATAGACAGGGTAAGCTACAGTGGTAAGGCTGAACCCATTCCGTATGAGCAGCTGCTCAGTGCTGACGGCATACCATCCGAATTCAGATCGATCAAGGTAAGCTTTGTGGTTGATGATGAAACCATTTCCGTTAAGGAATATAATTACGGAGACAGCATCACATCACTTCCTATAGAACTTACGGATGATGAATACATACTCTGGGACTGGGATAATGCCAATCTCCTTAATCTTCACGCCGATAGCGAACTGTCAGGAACAAAAGCACGGTATATAACAACGCTTGCGGGATCACAGCTTCGGGAAAACGGACAGTCGGCTGTTCTTGCAGACGGTAAATTCATATCGGAAGATACTCTCGATTCAAGGGTTACGGGTGAAAATGAAGATCCCGATATCTTTGAATGCTGGGAGCTTACCATACCGGAGGACTTCTCCGATGAACATCTTATAAGATACTGTCCTCCCGAAAACATAAGCGATGTAAGGATATGGCTCCTGAGCGGAGACGAAAAGACCGAAGCAGAATGTCAGCCCATGGGCAAATACTATACGTTCATGGCGCCGGGATATAATGTGAAATTCCTTGTTGAAAATGCTTATGTCAGCCCGATTGAAAAATATGCCAAATATGAGATCGGTGGAGGCGCTGCCCTCCTGGCAGCCATCATGGCGATCCTGTTACACAGGAATAAAAACAAAAAAGCAAAAACCGGAAATAAGGGGAACGTCTCATACAGCAACAACTCCGGAAATAATACGGATAAAGCTGAGAATAACGGGAATAAAAAGATTAAAAATAAGAATGATAAGAACAGCAAAAATAATAAAACCGGCAAAAAGAACAGTACGGATATAGAAAATGACAGTGATATAGAGATGATGGATCTGTAAGCTGAGCCTCAGGATACAGCACGGTTTGGTTTATACCATAAATAATAACGGGGATACAAAGAAAATGTATCCCCGTTATCTGCAACAGACCATGTTTTGATTCCTATGACTTTCTGAATGCAAACAAGGAAATGCATTCAGAAATCATGCGTTCCGCATGACACGGTCCTGCTTTTAGCAGAACCTGGTCGAGTACGAATCCCGAATTTCTGATGAAATTCAGGATTCTATGATTTAGGTGCTACTATCCTTGAAATAAGTACGGTAAACATATCGTTTATCTTACTTACATCCACATTCCCAAGATATCCCTTATCACATGAATAGATTATGTTCATTGAATCCCGGTTTATCTCAAGGCGGACAGAGATCGGTGCCACATCCCTGCCGTAAGCATCAATGAAATATGTCGTATCACTCTCCACTCTTCTTATGAAATCGTTATACGTATCATCCGTCAGGAATTCATAAGAGAGTGTTGAATACTCCTCGCAGTCGTATCTTAACTCCGCATTAAGTATATCAACGCTGCAGCTGTCAAAGGTCTCTGCCTTTTCATACAGATCCTTGATATCATTATACTGCTCGCTGTAATCATCATCACTGTTGAAGATCATGGGCACCCATCTGAGCATGCCTCCTTCATGTCTTGTTTTTATTATTATCGCATCTCTCTGTATGAGCTTACAGACGATCTTTCCCAGAGTTACAACCACACATGCTTTAAGGCTGTCAGGACCTCTTTTGTTGTATTCCAGCATGGCCTTTGCAAGTTCAGGACTGACAGTAAAGCTTGCCTCGGTTCTCACATTGCTTCTGTTCTTATTGCGTTCATCCTTAAACCTTGCTATATCAGAACCTATCTTAGGCAGTATTCCCTGGTAAAACCTTGTGGTAAGATATACGTGCACCTTCTTCTTTCCAAGCACTCCGATCGGTTCATATTCCGTCGTCCTGAATGTAGACTTAAGCACTCTCTTACCGTAAATGTGGTTGGCATCTGTCGATAGCACAACAATATAATTATTCTTCTCCACCAGATATGCATTACAGTTAACAGGACATACCTCGGACATTTTATACGCCGGATACAGCGCCTTCTTTTTAGCTATAATGACAGAACTGATACGCATAAATCTCTCATCTGCAGGAAGCTCCGTCAGGTTCTCTATTGCATAGTTATACCCTCCTGTCAGCTCCCTGTAACCATGTATCATGTCCGCAAAGCTTTTTGAGTCGTTATATCTTCTTATAAATACGGGAAGAGTCTTCATATCTTCCGCTATGTCACCAGGCATCCGTTTCTCCCTTATGAAACACAATCATAGGTGTTCCGTATATATGATAATTAAAGCTTTTTCGCCGTGATCCCGACCCATTCACCCTGATGATCGACATCCAGAATTTCAAATCCCGCTTTTTTGACAGCTTCAGTTACTGCCTGTTCCTTATCATCAATGATACCGGAAGTAATATATATCCCGCCGGGTTTAATATGGTTTACTATTACGGGAGTAAGGGGGATAAGTACTTCCGCAAGGATATTCGCGGTTACGATATCATAGCAGCCATATCCGACCTCATCCTGAATCTCCTTACTGTCTATAATGTTCCCTATGATCAGATTAAAGCCTGCTTCCGACAGCCCGTTACTCTCCATATTATCCTGTACGGCCTCTATGGTACATGGATCAAGATCAGTTCCCGTTGCCGATGCTGCCCCGAATTTATAAGCCATGATCGAGAGTATACCGCTTCCCGTTCCCACATCCAGCATCCTGGTATCGGAATTAACATATTTGCGAAGAGCTCTTATACACAGCTGTGTGGTTTCATGCATCCCGGTACCGAAGGCTGTTCCGGGATCTATGTGTATGATAAGCTTGCTTTTATCTTTATCGGCTACTTCCTCCCAGGACGGAACTATCAGTATATCATCCCCTATATAAAACTGATGAAAATACTGCTTCCAGTTATTAAGATAATCCGTATCCTGAAGCTCGGTACAGTTAATGGTACAGTCTCCCGCATCCATATAGCTCTTAATGTCTTCAAGCTCTTCCCTGACACTGTCCAGAAGCTGCTTATTGTCCTCCGCTGCGTCCAGATAAAAGCTGAGATATGCCACACCGTTATCCTCTTCCGTCTGCGGAAGGATGTCAACAAACATGGCAGCCTTATCCTGCTCTGAAAGCGGGGTTTTGTCCTCTATCTCAACACCCTCAATGCCCAGTTCCATGAGCGATGCGCTTATAACATCTTCAGCTTCGGTTGTAGTTGTGATCGTATATTTGTTATATTTCATTTATCAGAGAACCTCATCATGTCCGCTGTCTCTTAGCGAGGCCAGTACCTTCTTAATATCTGCAGTGCTGTTCTTATCGCAGATAAGTATGGCATCTTCTGTATCGACTATAACGGTATCTTTAAGTCCGACTGCTGCGATCAGCTTATCGCTGCCCTCTATTATACAGTCTTTTGTATCTATCGTCACGACATTTCCGCTTACTACATTATTCTCTTCATTCACAGCCCTGATACGCTCAACCGCAAGCCACGATCCCACATCATCCCAGCCGAAATCACCCGGTATGGTATATATGCTCTGAGCCTTCTCCATTATCCCGTAATCGACGGATATGGATTCAAGCCCGGGAAAAATGTTTTCAAGGGTCTCATCCTGTGCCCCGGTTCCGATCGCTTCCCCTATTCTGTCAAGCCCCTCTTTCATATCAGGAAGATACTGTTTAAAAAGTTCAAGTATTGTAGATACCTTCCAAACAAACATACCTGCATTCCACAGATAATCACCGGAATCAAGATACTCTCTTGCCTTATCTGTAGAAGGCTTCTCGACAAACCGGTCTACCTTGTATGCACTGCCTCTTCTTTCTTCCTTACGGAACTTAATATATCCGTATCCTGTTTCGGGGTACGACGGTCTTATACCCATTGTCACAAGGTTATTACCTTCATCTGCTATACCGCAGGCCTCGCCAGCCAGTTCAAGGTATCTGTCAGCATTCTTGATCAGCGAATCCGATGGCAGCACCATCATTACCGCATCCTCATATTTTTTAGAAATATGAGTGGCTCCGAGTCCTATGCATGGTGCTGTGTTCCTGCCTACAGGCTCACACAGTATGTTTTCCCCGGGAATTCCGGGCAGCTGCTCTCTTACCAGCGGTTTATAATCCCTGTTGGTCGCTATGTAAATGTCTTCCATGTCAACAAGCGGAAGGATCCTGTCAACTGTAAGCTGTATCATGGTCCTGTCATCATCAGTCAGTGACAGGAACTGCTTGGGCAGCTTCTTTCTGCTTCTCGGCCAGAAACGCTCTCCGCGTCCGCCGGCCATGATAAGAGCCGTAATCTTCATTTATAATATATCTCCTTTATACATATGGATGAACACATACTCTGAAGTAACTCATCCATAAACACATTTTTTGCTGTTTACTGATGAATCATACTGATGTCAATCTGCATAACTACTCAATAACTATATCCTGGATTGCCGTATCCTGAATAACACAGATAAATGTCTTTCCGTTGTTTATTGTTATCTCATTTCCCTGAAGGTCATAATATCTGATGGGACACAGATCGTAATTTCCGTCATGTGCCAGCTGGCCTTCTCTCTTCCATGTTCCCACCACCATTTTTCCTTTGGTAAAATACTGGATAACACCGCCCGAATGACAGTCAAATGCCAGATAATCCTTTTCGTCAAGCTGGGCCCATTTGTTATACTGGAAGATTACATTATCGTAAAACAGCTGTTCTCCCGTAAGCTCGTCTATCTGCGGACCGTCATACTGATAACGTCCATACTGCTCTCTGTCCGGGTCATAGTCAAACCACGGCTTGTTTATCCTGTAATTCGGCTCCATGTGGGTAACTTCCAGGCCGTTTTCATTGGTTACGGTATCACCGAGATCACAGAACTTGAACTTTCGCTGGAAATCCTCATAGTGATTTCTCCTGAATCCCAGCATTTCTATTCCGGCATCTATACCGGCAGCACTGGTATATGCATTATGCGGTGCCTTTCTGTCGGAGGTCCGGTAATACACGATATCACCCTCCTTGCCAAGACCGTTAAGATTGTCCACATAATCACTGTTAAGAAGATCCACGGCATAGGCAGCCTGACCGTAATGGCAGTAGATAGCGTCAAACTCAAGTGCCGTATATACAAAATACTCACGGCAGCTCCTTACAGATCCTATCTTGTCAAGATCCTCATACTCATCAAACAGGGCCATAAGACGCGTTATGGCTCCCTCCACCACATATTCATATACAACATCGGCTCTTGACACGCTGCACATAGGCTGTGCGGCCTTCAGATTATTAAGCATTACCGCTATCGGTCTTCTCTGTGCTATTTCCTCTTTCACGGGAAGTCCGGACAGATAACTCCTCATCTGACCTTCCTTTAAACCGTCGTCCTTTTCTCCGGTGTCTTCTTCCGCCTTATCTTCTTTCCTGGAATCAGGGCTCTGCGTTGGCGTAGGCGTCGGTGTCATCGTGGGTTCGGCCGTATCAGTCTTATCACCTGTAGAGGCTACAGTATCTTCACCTGTTCCGGTGTAAGCGTAAACTATTATGCCAAAAGCAACAATAAAGAAAAATGCTATGACTGA
Organism: Lachnospiraceae bacterium; assembly: GCA_017450065.1. Taxonomy (GTDB): domain Bacteria; phylum Bacillota; class Clostridia; order Lachnospirales; family Lachnospiraceae; genus UBA2868. The sequence continues at coordinate 42,446 of JAFSYI010000042.1, read as the reverse complement.
ATATGTCCATATCCTTGTCTTCTTTAATGCGTTCATTTACCAGTTTTCCTCTCAGCTTCAGAACGATATATAAGTCGATTATAGTTTATTCATGCCCATAAATCAACTTATATCAGACCCGGTCAGATTCCCATGGCCTCATATATGGCTCTTGACAGCTGGTCTGCGCAGGAGGTTCCTCTTCCGTTACAGTCGTTACCTTTAAGGATATCCGCGGACTGCTTTGCATCGGCTCCCTCAAGAAGCCTGCCGATAGCCTTAAGATTTCCGTTACAGCCTCCTGCAAAGCTTAAGTTATGGATCCTGCCCTCATCATCAATATCAAAGGAAATGTTCCTTGAGCATACGCCCTTGGGTGTGTATGAATGATTAGTCATTGTATTTACCTCACTTTTGTTACTGTTTTATTTACATCTAAGGATTGTACCATATTGTACCCTGTTCCTCAACAAGTGAAAATCTCATGGTATATCCATAGAAATTCCCGGGATCATATACCGATCCCGGGAATCTGTCATACATTTTATGAAGCTGTCCAGGCAGGTTATAATACCCCGCATTCTTACGTAATGAGAAGTCTCTTAAACCGCATCGAAGTATTTTCCGCAAAGCAGGCAATGGTAATCGCCGGGAAGCAGGATATCACCTGACTTTTCATATTTAATCTTGCTTCTGTCCTCATTTCCGCAGTTGGGACATTTAATGGTCTTATGATAATCCTTGGGTATTACTCCTACATCCTCCTCATAGAATCCACCGTTAACCTTCTCTAATGATTCATCCGCAATAATCCCATCTTTCTTTTCTATCATACCGGGTCTCCTTTCCTAAACTGTTTATGTCTGGATCATCTCTTTTTATTCTTACATATATTTATACGATATGAAACCGGTAATGGAAATAAAATCCGAAAAAAATATTACTGCCTTTTACAAAATCCGGGTTGTAATACAACAACCCGGACGTTAAAGATCAAGCACGGTACGGGAATCGAACCCGCCTCCTCAGCTTGGGAAGCTGATATACTACCGATGTACTAACCGTGCGGCACAGTAATGATTATATCACACTTTTCCCGGATTGTGTATCTGTTTTTATTCTGTTGCGGATCTTATCTCCGTTTTTCCCCGGACCGGCGTAAAACAGAGAGAAAAACAGAGATTTTCATATTTTGTTTTTTCCTGCATAAATCTGTGATATACTGTAATCAGGACTGTTCACGTCAGCATATACAGGTTACGAAAACACACCATTCACATAAAGGAGCATGTAAGCATGGAAAAAGTATTATCTCAGGCTGAAGTAGATTCTCTGGTCGATGCCTTAAGAGCCATTAAAGGTTACTCGGATGATGAAGTTATTTCCGAGGATGTTCTAAACAGTCAGGTGGTCCTTTCCCAGAGCGAGATCGATAAGCTCATTGAATCCCTCAATAATGCCAAGGGGCTTCCCGCCTACAAGCCCAAGGCCAATGCCGTTCTGTCCCAGGCCGAGATCGATTCACTTATTGATGCTCTTAATACCTACAGGGAATACGGGCAGCTTGATGAGCTTAATGCAGACCTTGTAAGCAATCAGGCCATCATGTCCCAGGAGGATATCGATATCCTTATCGACAAGCTTCTTGCCATACATAACTGACATGATTTCATTTCCGCATATTACAAAAAGCCGCTTTTGTTACAGGCGGCTTTTTGTATATAATGAAACGGTTATAAATTCTGTTTACACAGTTACTTCGTTGGCACACTTCCCCGTTTCAAGATACTCGCTTATATTGTTGAGAGTCGTATGGGCAATGTTCGTAAGCGCCTCTTTTGTGAGAAATGCCTGATGTGAGGTCACTATCACATTGGGCATGGAAATAAGCCTTGCCAGTGTATCATCCTCAAAAATATGTCCGGATCTGTCCTCGAAGAATACATCTGCCTCCTCTTCATACACATCAAGACAGGCTGCACCGATATGACGTTTCCTGATACCGTCAAGCAATGCTTCGGCATCGATCAGAGCTCCTCTTGAAGTATTTACAAGCACAACCCCCTTCTTCATGCTCTTAATACTCTTGGCATCCACCATATGATAGGTTTCCTCGGTAAGAGGACAGTGGAAGGATATGATGTCGCTTCTCTTCCATATTTCCTTAAGCTCCACATATTCAAAATCAGCATCTTTTGCGGGGAATTTATCATATGCGATCACATTCATTCCAAAACCCCTGCAAATATCAATGAACACACGTCCTATCTTACCTGTACCTACCACTCCGACAGTCTTGCCGTGGAGGTCAAAGCCCATAAGACCGTTAAGGGAGAAGTTAAAATCCTTGGTCCTGATATAAGCCTTATGTATACGTCTTACGGAAGTAAGCAGGAGTGACATTGCATGCTCTGCAACGGCATAGGGCGAATATGCGGGAACTCTCACTACTCCTATCTTATCCTTTGCTGCCTCCGCATCAACGTTGTTAAATCCCGCACATCTTAATGCTATCAGCCTGACATCCTTCTTGTACAGTGCATTGACAACCTTCGCGTCAACCGTATCATTCACAAATACGCAGACAGCATCATAACCCTTGGCAAGCTTGACCGTATCCTCATCCAATTTGGTCTCAAAATATTTGATCTTGAACCTGCCATCACTGTTTGCCTCATCAAAAGAAGCCATATCGTAATCCTTGGCATCAAAGAATGCCACCTTTATCTTTTCACTCATTGTATTTCTCCTTTTTCTCTTATGCGTTTATTTCGTTTACTGCCGCCTGTTTCTAAAGATACCATATACAGGCATAATTATCAATCAGAGTCTCGGTATGGGCAGCCTGTTCATTTCTTATCTTGCACCCACAGTACTCATGCCATATAATATATAGTAATTATTCAGAACAGCACATATATTTTAAAATATGAACCGTCAAGCTCGCTTGTAAGGGGAGGACATACCATGGCTTTGTCAACATATTTAAACAGTCAGTTTGATATCATGCAGAATCTGGATTTCTGCATACGGATAATAGTATCCGCTCTTGCCGGAGGCATAATCGGTTACGAAAGAAGCCACCGTTTCAAGGAAGCAGGTATAAGGACTCATGTAATTGTATGCGTTACGACTGCAGTAGTTATGATAATATCAAAATACGGCTTTGCAGATCTCACCCTGCCTGACGGCAGTAACTTTAACGGAACCAGAGGAGTGGATGCAGCACGTGTTGCAGCCCAGGCAGTAAGCGGTATTTCCTTTCTGTGTGCGGGCGTTATCTTCAAGACGGGAAGCAATGTAAGAGGACTTACAACAGCCGCAGGCCTGTGGCTTACAGGAGCGCTGGGACTCTGTTTCGGTGCCGGGATGTATGTTGTCGGCATCTTCTCCCTGCTCCTGCTTTGCATTATGCAGCTTACCATACGCAAATCCCTTAAAGGTCTTGATTCTTATTACGACAATGAACTTCATTTTAAGATAAAAGCCGGTACGGATGACGCATTCTATCATGACCTTCTCGATCAGATCGACATGTGGGATGTCAAGATCGTTGAGAATGATGTGTGCGTAAATGAAGACGGGACTATAGATTACAATTTACATATCCGGAGGAAAAATGAACTTGGCTACGAGGCGCTTAAAGAATTCGTGAGCAGACGTGCGGATGTACTCTCCTACAGAAGCAATCTGCAGTATAACCACATTAAATGATACAGAGCAATATAAAACAGAGACAAGGTAAATACAGACAGATCAAAACCCCGGCAGACATTAATGCCGGGGTTTTGTTTTCCGTTGCCGGTACATTTTCTACTGAAGGCTGACCTTGCTGAGCTCTATGAGCTTATTATGCATCTCCGTCTCAATCCTTGAGAGCTCCTTCTCGGCCTCAGCTCTCTTGGTTCGGCCGTCTGCCTGTATCTGTACAACCTCATTAAGCGTATCGATAAGAGTCTGGTTTGTATGTGTAAGAGTCTCGATATCCACGATTCCTCTCTCCGCCTCCTTTGCCGACGCAACAGTCGCTATCTTAAGTGCCTCAGCGTTCTTCTTAAGAAGTTCATTGGTCATATCCGTAACATCCTTCTGTGCCTTGGCAGCCTCTGTCGAATGGTTCAGTCCTATGGCAATTACCATCTGGCTCTTCCACAGAGGAATGGTATTGACAAGTGTGCTCTGGATCTTCTCTGACATCATCGTATCATTGTTCTGGATGAGCCTTATCTGCGGTGCCATCTGCATTGAAATGTTCCTTGTAAGCTCAAGGTCATATATCTTCTTCTCAAAACGCTCTATCATTGAAGCGTAATCCGAAGCAGCCTGTGAATCCTCGGGAAGTCCCGACTCCTCAGCCTTCTTAAGCAGCCTGGGGAGCTCCTGCTGCTTGGCTATGGCGAGCTTCTCCTTACCTGCGATTATATAGAGGGTAAGATTCTTGTAATATGTAAGATTGGTCTCATACATCTTGTCAAGCATTGCAACATCCTTAAGCAGTGTCACCTGATGTCCTTCCATTATCTTGACAACCTTGTTTACATTGGCCTCTGTCTTGTCATATCTGGCCACAAGATCGTTAACCTTGGCCTGACCCTTCTTGAATATCCCGAGAAAGCCCTTCTTCTCTTCTTCGCTGTTAAAGCCCTTAAGCTCGGCAACAAGGCCTGTAAGCATCTCACCGATCTCGCCCATATCCTTGGTACGGACATTGTTAAGCGCTCCCTCCGAGAAATCGGCTATCTTCTTCTGGGCTCCCGCTCCATACTGGATCACCAGCTGTGTATTGTTAAGATCTATCTGGGAAACATAACTGTCAACTACCTTCTGTTCCTCAGGCGTCAGATCTGTCTTTGTCTTAATATCTGCAAGCTCCGTACCGAAGTTTATACCGGCATTGGCAGGCTTGGTTTCCTCGATCGGTGCAAACGGCGACTCATACAGAGTCGCTTCCGGTATAGCCGACGTAACAGGCTCCGCCGCGACCGCTGCCTGTGTTCCTCCCATTACTGCTGCATTCATGTTTTCATCCATTTTTGTAACCCTCCTACTTTTTGTCTTTACTGTGTCTTAAGCGCCGCTTCCTGCGCAAGTCCTTCCTGTGTAAGCATGGTCGTAAGTACCTGTGCATCGCTCGTCACATCCCATACCGAATCCTGGAACAGGTTGTTAAGCAGCTGCACAAAGGCTTCATTTATCGTATCAAGCGTGTTCTCTATCTCCGATTTGGCCTGGATAAGCTCCTTACCGGGAGTACTCACTTTATCATATTCCGCATAGGCTTCAACAAGCTTAAGCATGGTCGGAAGATAGTAGTCCATAAGCTTGTGCATTCTGTCCATCTGCTCGGGATGTTCGCTTACACGGTTGAATATCTGCTTCAGAAGATCCTCCAGAAGATCAAGCTTGGCACTTATCACCTCTCCCGGAATATCATCATTGAGCTTATGAAGCCTGTTTACGGCATCCATTCCTTCACCGACCATAATATCAAGCTCTGACTTTTCCTCTCCTGTAAGCCTGCTTTCAGCCTCTTTTCTCTTCTCTTCCTCCTCCGTCTTCATCCTGCTCTTCATGGATGAATACTCCCTGTATACATCTTCGGAAAGCATCAGGGTGGTCTCTTCCTCATCCATATATCCTTCAGGATAATAGCCCGTCCTGAGCATCTTCTTTATATCCTTCTTAAGAGCCTTTTCACTCATACCGGTGGCTGAGGATATCTGTGAAAGCTTAGCATACATCTTCTCTCCGCAGATCCTCGCATAACGTTTGGCCCTTTCTGTTATCTTTCTTTTTTGGATCCCCAGAATACCAAGACCCGCACTTGCAGCGGTAAGCAGTGAGAAGATAAGTCCCGGAACAAAGCCCTTTACTGTTCCAAGTACAATGGCAAGCGTGAAAAACAGCATCACCCCGATAGCACCGAACACTATATCGAGGATGCTCCTCGTGTCATCCACTGCCACAAATTTAGTGGGCAGAAGATTGCCTCCCACTACTATCGCATTGGGACTCTTCATCCTTCTTGCAAGCTCATTCTTCGCCCTTCTTTCCTCAAGGCTCTTCCTTCTGGCCTCGGTCGCATCGGGTCTTGAAGAAAATACGGCCTGGCGCTGACGTCTTTGTTCCTTCTCCGTTTCACGTCTTTTCTGTCTTTCCTCGCGTTCCCTTTCAAGACGCTGCTGTCTTTCCTTCCGTTCTCTCTCGAGCTGCTTCTGCCGTTCCCTGGTCGCAGTTCCCCGGGAATAGGTGCTGTAGGTATGTGTGGAGACATTCTGCGCTCTGCCCGTCTTAATGCCGGTGCTTCTCTCCAGCTGATCGGTGGCGTCATCGATCACTCTGTTAACCGAGCCCATAATGGCATTGTTAAGCCCTGAAAAATCACCCTTGGCCAGGCCTTCCTTGAGCGCTTCCTTTATTTCATCTCCTATTTCATTGAACAGCTGATTGTTTGCCATTTACAGTTACTCTTCCTTACCGTAGTAATTACCGTAATACTTGCCATAATACTTGCCGTAATACTTACCATAATATTTGCCGTAGTATTTGCCGTATTTACCGCCCATGTCGACCTTATTAAGTATCACGCCCAGTATCGGGCATCCGGTTTTTCTAATCTGGTCGAGTACACGCTCGGCAAATTTACGGCTTATCGATCTTGCTTCAAGCACAAGAGCCACGCCGTCACAGCTCTGGGCTATTATGGCACCGTCTATAACGCTTCCGATAGGGGGCGTATCTATGATCACATAATCATATATGTCCCTGAACTTACTCAGTACAAGCTTAAATCTTGATGTTCCGAGAAGCTCGGAGGGGTTGGGCGGAACCGGTCCTGTGGGGATGATATGCAGGCCCTTAACGTTGGTCGAATAGATAACGTCCTGAATATCTCTCTTTCCTGCCAGGAAATGGCTGAGCCCGGAGGTTATTCTCGTTATCTGATATCGTCCGAGGATAACCGATTTTCTCATATCACCGTCAATAAAGAGCACATGCTTTCCGGCTTCTGCCATTGAGATCGCAAGATTAAAGGATACGGATGATTTTCCTTCATTGGGCACACAGCTTGTTATTGCTATAACCTTTACGTTATTTCCGCAGAATTCCATATTGGATCTAAGCGACTTATATGCTTCATTGGTCTGGAAGCTTAACTTATTCCTTCTGTTTATCGTTATAACCTTAGTATCCACTTCTGTTCATCTCCTTCCCCGACGAAAGCATATCCATATTTACCGGCGTCTGGCTCCGTCTGCCGTAGCTGCTCCGTTTATGTTTGCCGGCCTTCTTTTTCTTCTTCTCGGCCGCAGATTCATCCTCTTCCTCATTCTCCTCCTCATAAGGTATGGATCCGAGTACGCTTACCTTAAGATAATGCTCTACATCATCCGGATTCTTGACCGAATCATCCATTATATATACAAGGATTATGAAAGCCATGGAAATAAATGCACCTATCGCACCGCCTATTACCGTATTCTTGACGATCTTGGGTGACGAGGGTTCAAGAGGAAGATCCGCCTCTTCAACCACATTTACGGCCTCCGTGTTCATAACAGCGGATATGTGATTCGATGCCGAATTCCTGATCTCGTCCGCGATCGCCCTGGCAAGATCCGGACTGGAATCCTGAACCGTGATCGTGACAATACGGGTATCTGTGGGAACGCTTACCGTGATCTTACTCTTAAGCTCTTTATTATCCATGGCAAGTGCCAGCTCCTTGCGTACCTCATCAAGCACCGGGCGGCTGGTAACAAGCTCCTGGTAATCCTTGGTAAGCTGGGTACCTGTCTGCAGGTCGGAATAGGTAAGCTGCTCATTACTCTGCCTGTTTATGATATACATCTTGGTCGTGGATATATACTGCGGAGTCATCACATATTCCGAGAGCAGAAATGCTATCGTGCCTGCAAGAGCTGAACAGATAACGATTATCCACAGCTTGCTGACTATGACTCCTATAAGCTCCACAAGGTCTATTTCTATCTCTTCTGATTGTATCTGATTATTGGTCTCCATCAAATCCCTTTCCGGATCATATTCTCTGTTATTCCGTGTTCTGTACAGTTACTGTATCTAAAGCCTTCTAACAGACTTATTATTCACTATGTTTACCGCGTTCCCGAACAGTATGGCCGATGCATATTCCTCATCACACTTCTTAAGTATATATTCGGCACATTCAGCCATATCCGGCTTTCTTGACCCCATACTGTGTGCGTCCGTTCCGATAAAGTGTATCCACTCTTCCTTAAGAAGCTTTTTTATAAAACGCCTGATCCTCATCCCGCCTTCTCCGGTTACGGATCTTGAATTCACCTGTATGTATGCTCCTCTTCCTATAAGGTCTTCTATAAGACCGGGATCACGGACCAGACAGTCATACCGCTCAACATGAGCCAGTACCGGACGGTAGCCGAAGCTGCAGATATTCTTAACCGCGTCCGTCAGCTCTCTTTTTTCAACCGCAGGCGAGAATTCTATGAGTACGTAACTTGAATCGGCCAGAGTATGTACCCTGCCCTCCTCTATCCATTCGGGCACGCTGGGATAATAATATATCTCACTTCCGATAAAAAGCTTAAGCTCAGGATGTACCTTTGCGGACAGTTCCTTAAGCTGTGCAAATACCTCGTCTATCCTGGATCTTTCCGTCTCAACATAACCACCATGGTAATGAGGCGTAAGTATCAGGGCTCTTATCCCTTCATTATATGCATGATCGAGCATCTGAAGCGACATCTCCATATTCCTGGATCCGTCATCGACCCCCGGGATTATATGATTGTGCATATCAAGGTAATACAAGTTCTGTCTCCTGTCAGTATAGCCGGCAAAACAGGATTATATCATAAATCCGGACACAGGTTAACTACATCCCGGACAGAAGTTCTGCCATTCTGTCCCACGAAAATCTGTATTCTCTTTCAATGATTCCCTGCGTATATGCTTCCTGTCTGCCTTCGGCAAAATATCTGTAAATTGCTTCTGCAAGCGCATTGTCATCAAACGGCTCTATGATATCGCCCGTAACCCCGTCATCAACCACCTCGGGAAGCCCTCCCACATTGGTAACGATAACAGGCTTTCTGAAGCCGTAAGCTATCTGAACTATACCGCTCTGTGTTGCGGATTCATACGGAAGTACGACAAGATCTGCGGCCGAAAAGTATTTCTCTACTTCCTTATCCGGTACATATCCGTCTATTACGGTTACATGGTCTCTTATACCCTGCCTGTCTATAAGCTCAAGATATTCATCCCTGTTTCCGTCAAAATCTCCGACTATATATAATTTCGGGATCCCCGGTAATACTTCGGTTCCTTCTGCAGAAGCATTCCCGTTATCTGTATCGTCTCCTGCCGATTCCTGTCTGTTCTTATTGTACCGGTCCGCCAGTATGGCCTCTGCATTGATAAGATGCTTTAATCCTTTATATTCCCTGACAAAGCCAAAAAAGAGCATCACCTGCTCATCCTCCGGAATCCCGAGCTTCTTCCTTGCCGTAAGGATATCCATGTTCTCAAAATTAAAAGCGCTGTATGTGGGATGCACCGTTACCCTGTAATCCGCATCGGGGCGTATGGACAGGAGTTCCTTAACCTCATCCTGTGCGTGAAGCACATATTTATTTCCTCTCTTAAGTGCCATTTTCGTAAGCTGCTTATCAAGCGGAAATCTCTCATGCGGGAATACATTATGACATATATAGATCACCTGTATCCCTGCTTTCTTAAGCATTCCGGCAAGCAGTACATAGCACGGTGCGAAATATGGATGCCACCACTGTATTATAACTTTTCCGGGATCAAGCTTAACTATCCTGCGCGCAGTCGCAAGTATATTAAACGGGTTCGCAGTATTTATAAGGAACCGGGTATTCTCAACCCTGAAGGTATCATTGTCATAATCTCTCTGCTCCTTCTTAAACAGGAGCCTTGGATACTGCATCTTATACGAGATCATAATGGTATCATGTACCTTACTCAGCGCTCTGTACATAAGGCCGGTATAATGGGATATGCCTCCCTTATACGGATAAACCGGACCTATGAGCACCCACTTCTTTGTTTCCGATATATCTTCCCTTCCTTCATCTCGCATATTCTGCCGCAGATATCCCTTTCCTTAGAAATATACTTACAGATTCCCTGTTTCCCGGGTCTTAGTCTCCGATCCTTCCGGTTTTACTTCCTTTATATCCTTCAGTACCGGATCCATGGCTTCCTTTAAGGCCTCCCGCGCCTCTTCATCGTAATCCAGCCTTCTCACCCTGTACTGTATGTCTTCAAGCAGCTTACGGTTATTGGCTATAAGATCCGCCTGCATACCCATTACAAAAGTAACAAAACCAAGAAGCATGAGCGTTGATGAAAGCACCAGTGACTGGATATGGCCGTTCCCCGCGCCTTTTATAAAATATATCAGGAATCGGACCGCAACCGCAAAGCCGATCGTAAAAGGAATAAGTCCCAATATTGAGAAAAAAGTCAGCGGTCTGTACATCATAAATGCACGGACTATGGTCAGCATAGACCTCTTGACATAGCCGAACATGGAGTGAAACAGCCTTGATTTCCTAAGCTCTCCGTTGGTCCTTATGGGAACGGAGGTTATGGCCATGCTGGTCCGGCCTGCCTGAACAATAGTCTCAAGCGTATATGTATAATTATTCATCACATTAAGATGCATCGCCGCATCTCTCGAGAATGCCCTGAAACCGCTGGGCGCATCCGGTATATCGGTCTTTGAAGCCACTCTTACTACGTAGCTTCCGAAATGCTGGAGCTTCTTCTTAAGGGGAGAGAAGTGTTCCGTTGCATCTATCGGTCTCTCTCCTATCACTACATCGGCCTTCTTATCAAGTATCGGACGTACCAGCTTCTCTATATCGTCTCCGCAGTACTGATTATCGGCATCGGTGTTGACGATTATGTCTGCGCCGTTTCGAAGACACGCATCTATTCCCGCCATGAATCCCTTGGCCAGGCCCTTATTCTTCGTGAAGCTGACTATATGGTTAACACCCCATTTTCTGGCTACCTCAACCGTATTATCCACGCTTCCGTCATTGATTATTAAGATTTCTATTTCATCTATCCCGTCAATGTGCTTCGGAAGATCGTTAAGTGCGATCTCCAGGGTTTCTGCCTCATTAAGACACGGGATCTGGATTATAAGCTTCATCCATCATCTCCTGTATAATCTTTTCATTCTTTTTCACGGGCTATGTATATGGGCCTGTTCTTTGTTTCAAGATAGGTTTTGGCCAGATATTCGCCTACAAGGCCTATGCAGAAGAGCTGCACTCCGCCCATAAAGACCATAATACAGATCATTGACGGCCAGCCGCTTGTGGGATCACCGTAGATCAGGGTTCTTATTATAATGAAAACTATCATTATAAAGGCCGCAAGGGTAAAGAACAGTCCTATCACAGCCGCAATGGTAAGCGGTGCGGTGGTAAACCCTACAAAGCCCTCTATCGAATACAGCAGAAGCTTCCAGAAGTTCCATTTCGTCTCTCCCGCCACACGTTCTCTGTTCTCATAATCTATCCACTTGGTCTTAAACCCGACCCAGCTGTATATTCCCTTGGTAAAACGGTTGTATTCCTTCATGCCGAGTACTGCATTCACCATGGTTCTGGTCATGATCCTGTAGTCTCTGGCACCATCCATTATCTCAAGGTCGGTCACACTGTTCATTATCTTATAGAACTGTCTTGCAAAGAATGAACGCACCGGAGGTTCTCCCTGTCTGGTGACTCTCCTTGTCGCTGCCGTATCATAGCCTTCCCTGGTGACCGCAGCGTACATTTCCGGCAGGAGCGATGGCGGATCCTGAAGATCGGCATCCATTATCACGACGTAATCCCCGGCCGCGTTCTCAAGTCCGGCATAAATACCTGCTTCCTTGCCGAAATTCCTTGAGAAAGACACATAATGCACTCTCTCGTCCCCGGCTCTTAATTCTTTTATTATCTCGATAGTCCGGTCTTTGGAGCCGTCATCTATAAACAGCAGCTCAAATGACAGATCCGGCTCTGTATTTTTAAAATCATCAATCGTCCTGCTGATCTCGTCATAAAACAGCGGAAGAGCCGCCTCTTCGTTATAGCATGGTACGACTATTGTCAGTAAACTCATTATGTACTGCACCTCATCCGCAGGATTGCCCGCATATGCCGCGGTATCCGGCTTATTATCAAGGTCAGGCCTTTGATGCCCTCAAGATATCATATTCCGACAGGAATCCTGACGTTCCCGAAGCTTCGGTGTCTTCCACCGGCTCAAGAGTCACGGACAGCTTCTGCCCTGCATGAGGGGCAGATTCCTGCGGATTTCCCTCTTCATCCGCTATACGCACGACCTTCGCCCTGATATCACGTCCATCCGGCTTCATAACCTCTATCTCATCGCCGGTACAGAATTTATTTTTCTGCCTTAAGGAGACTGTCTGCCTGCCGCTTCCTTCGGCACCGCTTCCCGTAACACCCTCTATCATACCCAGATATACCGATTCCCTCACATATGTGCTGTTATCATAAATCTGGGTGTTCTCATCCGGCTTTCCGAAATAGAAGCCGGTCGTGAACTGCCTGTAGGTACACTGGCCTATTTCATGCCTGTACCAGTCCATGTTATCCTGATATTTCCGTTCCGATTCAAGATAATCGTCTATTGCCTTCCTGTAAGTCCTGGCCACCGTGGCAACATACAGCGCCGTCTTCATCCTGCCTTCTATCTTGAAGCTGTCGATACCGGCATTTATCATTTCCGGGATATGCTCTATCATGCACAGATCCTTGGAATTAAATATGAAGGTGCCTCTGTCATTCTCAAACACCGGCATATACTCACCGGGTCTTGTCTCTTCCATAAGGGTATATTTCCATCTGCACGGGTGGGTGCATGCCCCTCTGTTTGCGTCTCTTCCCGTAAGGAAGCTGCTCAGAAGGCATCTTCCGGAATAGGATATGCACATTGCTCCGTGAATGAAGCTCTCTATTTCCATATCCTCAGGTATATGCTCCCTTATTTCCTTTATTTCCTTAAGTGAGAGCTCCCTGGCAGACACGACTCTCTTCGCACCCTGTCTGTACCAGAAATCATAAGTCATATAATTGGTATTGTTTGCCTGAGTGCTTATATGTATATCAATTTCCGGGCATATTTCCCTTGCCAGTGTGAATATCCCAGGATCCGCTATTATAAGCGCGTCCGGTTTCAGTTCCTTAAGTTCTCTTAAATATTCCTCCGCTCCCTTAAGATCGGCATTATGTGCCAGGATATTGACGGTTACGTGCACCCTGACCCCGTGTTCATGGGCAAAATCAATCCCGTCTGCCATCTCCTGTGCAGAAAAATTCCTGGCCTTGGCTCTAAGTCCGAATGCCTCTCCGCCTATGTATACCGCATCGGCGCCGAACACCACTGCTGTTTTCAGTACCTCCGGACTGCCGGCAGGTACCAGAAGCTCCGGCTTCCTGTTTCTGATCATTTCCTCAGTTCACTCCGTTATATGACCAATTTATTAAATCCTGATTTATTAAATCCTGTCTTGATTTTTCAATTTCTCTGTATTTTGCAGTCTTTTACTGCTTTTTACTGCTTTATGCTTCTCTGCCTTTTACCGTTCACGTTTCCGGACAGAACCGTTTAACGCTGACCGTGACTCCGTCACCCATCGGCAGTATCGTTGTACTCAGCCGGTCATCATGTGTAAGAACATACAGATATTCTCTCATCCTCGAATGTATGGTCCTGTCACGTCTGCGCACCGCGAACCTCGACTGTATGATGTCCCCGTCCTGAAGCACATTGTCGGAAACAAGTACGCCGCCCGGTCTTAACACTCTCATGACATCCTCAAAGAAATTAAGATACTGTCCCTTGGCTGCATCCATGAAAACAAGGTCATAGGTTACATCCTTAAGGTCCTTCAGTACTCCGGCCGCATCGCCCTCCATGAGCGTTATCCTGTCTGAATATCCCGATGCCCTGAAATTCTCAAGAGCCAGGGGGATCCGTTTCCCGTAATTCTCTATTGTTGTTATCCTGCAGGACGGAGATGAGCTCTGTGCCATCATTATGGCCGAGAAACCCACGGCCGTTCCCACCTCAAGGATCTCTGCCGGCCTGAGTCCCGTAATTATCGTCTTAAGAAGGCTCTGTACCTGCGGTCTTATTATAGGGATGCGGTCCTGCCTTGCTTTTGTCTCAAGCTCTGCAAGGAAGCCTTCATTTCCGGCATTTAACGATTCTATATAGGCGCCGACTCTTTCATCTTCAATATATCCGTCTCCCACCGTGTCACTCTCCCGTCTCTCCGGCAGGTTCTGCGGAATCATCCGTCATTATCTCTATATCGATCTCTCCGTCTTCACCCTCGTAAGGCGTTTCGCCCTCTTCTAAGTCACCTTCGACAAGATCGGAACCTGACTGGACAGGCATTGTACTGTCATATACCTGATCGGCCTCATTCAGGTTCTCGGTAAGCTCATCAGGTATGTATTCATCCGATTCCCCTTCTTTTTTCTCAGTTTCGGCCTTTGTCAGTATCGCCATGAGCTCATCCGTTGTCAGTGAATTGTTAAGAGTATAGGTACCGGGTTCTATCTTGCCCTTGTATTCCGACAGCTTGGCCTGTATGAAGAAGAGCATCCAATCGCTGGTTATACCCTTCTCTTCCAGCTTCTTTGATACATCGGTCAGGCCTTCACCCTTGTCCACCGACATTATTATATCCCTGCCGGGAGCTTCGGCTACCGGTCCCTCGGTAAATATCCTGAAGCCGAAATCATATGCTTTCTTTCCTACATTAATGACAACAACCGCGCAGACTACCAACAGCACTCCGCGCACCACTGTTCCCATAAAACTGACTGTTAAATCTACTGCTTTCATATAAAAACCCTATTTAAGGCCTCCTGTTAATAGGATGACGTCTCCTCATCCAAGGTACTTACGATACGGTCTGTAATATACTGGTACAGTCTTGAGAAATCCACTTCCGCCAGTATGAAATCCGATACTTTGGAATCACTGCACAGCTCTTCCATCTTCGCCGAAATATTGTCTGATTCGCGCTCGTACTCATCCTCGCTCATTCCCTGTACGGCCACGTTAAGCTCCCTTATCCTGTCGACGCATTCCATTGCCCCCTCATCATCCCTTATGGCCGAAAACGTATTCCGGTAATTTACATATTCTTCAGTATTTCTTAAAATCTCAAGAAGGTCGTCAAGCGCCCTTTCAAAGCGTTCATTAGACATAATCTACTCCTGGTCCGTTTCCATGATTATCGGCATTATCATAGGTCGTCTCTTCATTTTCTTCCAGACATATCCTGACAGGGCATCCTTGATGATATTTCTCATCTTGCCCCAGTCCATGATGTTTTTCTCATGTATCTTATCCATGGCATTGTTAAGGACTTCCCGCATCTCATCCATGACCTCATCGGATTCCTTAACATATATAAACCCGCGTGTAACTATATCGGGACCGGATACCACCATATTGGTTCCGCGTTCAAGGGTCATAACAGCCATAAGTATACCGTCTTCCGCCAGCTGCTGCCTGTCACGGATGACCACATTGCCGACATCACCCACACCGAGTCCGTCCACAAAGACGGCGCCCGTCTGTACCTCATCTGTTATCCTTGCGCCGTTCTTATTTATGGAAAGGACCTTGCCTGCTGCCATCATTATTATGTTTTCTTTGGGTATGCCAAGCTCCCTTGCTATACCGGCCTGAGCCTTAAGATGCCTGTACTCGCCGTGAACGGGTATCGCATATTTAGGCTTAACCAGCGTATATATCAGCTTGATCTCTTCCTGGCAGGCATGCCCCGAAACATGGGCATCCTGGAATATTACATCGGCGCCCTTCATGCTGAGCTCGTTTATAAGCCTGGCAACAGCCTTCTCATTGCCCGGTATGGGGTTTGATGAAAAGATCACCGTATCTCCGGGTTTGATCTGCAATATCTTATGAGTGCTGTTGGCTATTCTGTTAAGCGCAGCCATTGTTTCGCCCTGTGAACCGGTAGTTATTATTACCGTCTTTTTGTCGGGATAATTCTTAAGATCCTCAATATCTATCAGAGTATTTTCATGGGCGTCTATATAACCGAGCTCTGCTGCTGCCTGGATTATATTTACCATGCTGCGTCCTTCAAGCACCACCTTGCGTCCGTGCCTGTATGCGGCATCGATTATCTGCTGCACCCTGTCTACATTGCTCGCAAAGGTCGATACTATTATCCTCGAATCCTCATGCTCTGAAAACAGTGCGTCGATCTTCTTACCGACCGTCTTCTCCGAATTGGTAAATCCCGGTCTTTCGGCATTGGTGGAATCACACATAAGAGCCAGAACACCCTTACGTCCGAGCTCGGCAAAGCGTTGAAGGTCTATGGCATCACCGAAAACAGGGGTGTAATCGACTTTAAAATCTCCCGTATGAACGACCGTGCCGGCCGGTGATGTAATGGCCAGCGCACAGGCATCGGCTATACTGTGGTTTGTCCTTATAAATTCAACCTTAAAGGCACCCAGCGTTATTATATCTCCGGCCGATACCACATTTCTGCTTACGACATCCAGCAGACCGTGCTCCTTAAGCTTTCCTTCTATAAGAGCCGTCGTCAGTCTTGTTGCATAAACCGGAACATTTAATTCCTTTAAAACATATGGGAGCGCTCCGATATGATCCTCATGACCGTGAGTGATCACGATCGCCTCCACCTTATCCGCATTATCCTGCAAATAGGTAATATCCGGTATTACCAGATCTATCCCGAGCATATTATCCTCGGGAAATGACAGTCCGCAGTCAACTACCACGATACTGTTTCCGTATTCAAAGGCGGTAATATTCATTCCTATCTGCTCAAGTCCTCCCAGAGGGATTATCTTAAGCGCCTTACCGCCGCTTTTTCTTCTTGCCAATTCTATTCCTCCACCGGTCCGGTCCGATCAGTCTACGATACTTGTATCGGATAAGGACTCCTCAAACATCGCGGCAACTATCTTAAGCTCATTCTCGTCTTCTATCTCTTCATAAATGCTTTCCTTATCCTCGGGCGCTGCCGTATCCTTAAGTATCATGCACTCGGCATCTCCATCCGGTGCATCGGCCACAAGGATATAGTTGCAGCCGCTTATTCTCGTTTCATCGATCACATACCATTCAGACGGACCTTCATCCGTTTCAAATACAATCTTAAGGCTCTGCTTATCCGCTGCCTTTGTCTTCGTTTCTTCCATATATATTATCCCTGTATACTGCCTTTTTATCTGAAAGTCTTGCGATTTCCGGGCAGATTTCCCAAACGTTACCTTCCTGAAATGTCAGCTTTCCACAGATTCATCACCCGTATTACGAAGGTATTCCAGATATCCCTGCAGGATAAGCATTGCCGCGATCTCGTCAACGTAATCCTTACGGTTCTCTCTGCGTATGCCACTTTCCATCATGGCATTATCGGCTGCGACCGTTGTAAGCCTCTCATCCCAGAGAATGACCGGCAGACCTGTTCTTCTCTCAAGCGCTTCCTTGAATTCCTTCGTCCGCTCGCACCGCTCACCCTCGGTATTATTCATATTCTTCGGGTACCCGAGCACTATCCTTCCGACTTCATATTCCCCGCACAGCTCTTCTATCCTGGCGTAGGTCCTTCGGAGCTTATCCACACGCTCACGTCTTATTATCTCAATTCCCTGGGCAGTAAGAAACAGAGGATCGCTCACAGCTACCCCCACTGTTTTGGTTCCATAATCAAGACCGAGTATTCTCATATCAAGCCCAGCCGTTATTCCTGATATACTGTGTCAGCAGCTCCTCAACCAGTTCATCTCTCTCGACCTTCATTATCAGACTTCTTGCATTATTATGACTGGTAATGTAAGTCGGATCACCTGACATTATGTATCCTACTATCTGGTTTACGGGATTATACCCCTTCTCATTCAGTGCTTCATATACCGATGACAGCACCACCTTAACCCCCGTTTCAGGTTCCACCTGAACATTGAAATGCTGAGTATTTCCAAAATCCTGCATTTTTGCTCTCCTGTCTCTACATACAATTATCTATATTTTACTCTAAATAACCAAAAAAGACAACACCGCCATTTATTAAAACATCAATTAAAGGGCTGCATGAACACATCAGCGGGAAAACTGCATCAGCAATAACTCATCATTCAGAAAACCTTCTGTCCTGCCTGTAATAAGTCTTCCCGAATAATCCTCATTACGATTTACCGGACCTTCCCCAATAACTTCAGGTGTAAACCCTGCCGTATTATTCCCCGCAGGACTCTTTCCGGAGCCATTAACCAAAGGTTTACATGCGTATTTTACATATTCCCTGTTATATCCGGTATGATACCGCTCACCGTTAAGAATTACGGTCTCCTCCGCAAGGATCTCATCCTGCTTTCCAATATAGTATTCCCGGAAGCGCCGGGCTCTTGCTGCCGAATCCGAAATCAATATCTGCGACCTTTCATTCTTCTCCCTGCGTGTCAGCTGTCCCGGCAGTCTGTCAGCCACGGTACCCTTCCTCCTTGAATATGCAAAAATATGTGTTTCATAGAAATCGACCCTGTCAAGGAACTGTCTTGTCTGTTCGAATTCACTCTCCGTTTCACCCGGAAAACCTACAATAACATCCGTTGTTATTGCCGGATGCTCAAAATATTTCCTTATAAGCTGTACCTTTTCATAGTATTCTTCCGCTGTATAGCGGCGGTTCATCCTCTTTAGCACCGAATCACTCCCGCTCTGCAAAGACAGGTGAAAATGGGGACAAAACGACCTTATTCCGGCCATTTCTTTAAGAAAATCATCTGTTATTATTTGTGGTTCAAGCGATCCCAGGCGTATACGTTCCACGCCCTCCACTCTGTCTGCCTTCTTAATGATATCGGTCAGCGCCCTGTTATGAAGGCTTCCGTCCTTCGTCGCCATATTATATGGCATGTCCAGGCCATATGAGCTCAGATGTATCCCCGTTATAACGAATTCCCGGCATCCGGCCTGCACCAGGGCACCTATCTCCCGTATGGTCTCATCCTCCGGCCTGCTCGTAACATGTCCCCTTGAATAAGGTATGATACAGTAGCTGCAGTACTGGTCGCACCCGTCCTGTATCTTTATATAGGCTCGGGTATGCTCTGTCAGGGTAGTGAGAAAGTTTGGAGCCCTGGTCCCCCGTCCCCTGGTCCCCGTCCCCGCGATATACTCTCTTATTATATTCAGAATATCCGGTTTTTCCTTATTTCCCACCACAATGTCTATACACTCGTCGTTCACTGCACCTTCCCTGTCTGTCTCAACATAACATCCCGCAGCCACGACAAGAGCTTCGGGATTAAGCGCCCTGGCTCTGTGTAACATCTGACGTGACTTTCTGTCCGCAATATTCGTTACCGTACATGTGTTTACAATATAAATATCTGCCTTTTCACTAAATGGTACAATTTCAAAGCCGTTATCACGGAATTTTTGTTGCATTAGTTCCATCTCGTAAGCATTCACCTTACATCCCAGATTGTGAAATGCGACTGTTTGCATATATTACCTCTCTTTTTTTCAGCATATTTTCGGTTGACTTTTATAAAAAGCGGAATTATCATATATTGTGTTTAAACCAAGGGATTAAATAAATTTAACAGAAAAGGAGGATTCAACATGAAGACAGTACAGATCTCACTTAACTCCATCGATAAGGTAAAGTCTTTCGTTAATGACATCACCAAGTTCGATTATGATTTCGATCTTGTATCGGGAAGGTACGTAATTGATGCGAAATCCATCATGGGTATTTTCAGCTTAGATCTTTCTAAGCCTATCGATCTTAACATCCATGCTGAGGACAATGCTGATGACGTTTTGGCTGTTATTAAGCCATACATGATCTAGTATTTGTTCAGTTCAAGATGGTAGTTAAACAACCAAAGGGCTATTTGTCACCAGACAGAGGTCCTTTTTTTGTGTCCTAACGCACAAATACAACATGCTCTCCGTCCAGATCATACAGCTTAAGTCCGTTTTCCTTACTTTCCGATTTCAAGAGTCCGGCCAGAGGATCTCCCTGCTTACAGATATATATTACATCATCCCTTATAAAGCCCGAGAGGATCTCGTTCCTCCACTGTTGTATGTTTTTATTGATCTCATCATCGATATTTCTGGCATAATAGTAATTATTCAGCCTCTTATCGGTAAGATAAGCATAAAATGCGGTATCCATCATTATATCGTTGTCATTGTACAGGAATGCAAATTCTCTGTATTTAATATCTCCGGCAGGGAACGGAGCTTTGGTCCAGATATTGGTATAAATCTGCGGAGTCCTGAAATATTCCTGCTTTGTCTTCACTGCCTTTGTCGTATCAAGGACCTGCAGCAGCATAATAAGCAGCATGGTCTTTATCAGGATGCTCTTACCCTTTCTTAAATTAAGTATAAACGGACACAGGATCCGGTAGGTATATACTATTGCCCCGGTCATAACAAGATAGACCGGCACCCAGATAAACCGGCCGTTTGATCTGAATATGCCAAATACATTCCTTATAAGCTGAGGCATGGGTATTCCTATGATCTTTTTATCCGAGAACGTCATTGTCGGAAGAACGGCAAGCAGAAGATCCAGGGCCAGGAGCACGGCTCCGGTGCATAATCCACTATGCCCGGCCATGAAAGCCCTGATGATACCGGCCGGTTTCTCCGACTCGGCTATACTTTTAATATGTATATTATAGATGCAGCCCCATATGATGATAAAAATACAGATCAGTACCCCGATTCCCAGATATCCGTATCCCTCATACTGCCAGTCATAATAAAGCTTCATGGGTCTTAACACTATGCTTCCGTACATCGGATTTATAAAAGTATTAAGATTGCTTATAAAACTGCCGAAGCCTTCTCCGTAGCCCGATGAGGCTCCGTAAAAACCTCCGAATACATAGAGTGTAAGGATACCGGCAATGCAGAAGGCTGCAAGATTCACAGCCTCAGACAGAATCGGCCCGCCGAACCCGCCGGATGCCTGTATCTCCGGGCTTTTTTTATTTGTTAAATCCTTGTTTAACTTTATGATCCGCTCTACAGAGGCTGCAAGCAGTATACTCCCTACCATAGGAACATAGTAGGTATGTATGCCCACGCACAGGATCCCCATCATCGCATATACCAGTGAAGAAGACAGAAATCCCGTATACTCCCGTTTCCTTCGTTTAACCCATATATACAATGCAAGCACAATGATCCACTGAGCCCCGAGCGCGGTATGGTAAAACATACGCTGCAGCACGGTAAAGCCAAGGATGTAGACAAGCGAAGCAGCCGCGCTTACTGTATATTCAGGAGGGACCGGGGGAGGGACCGGGGGACGGTTCTCTGGTCCCGAGCTGAAGGGACCAGAGAACCGTCCCCCGGTCCCTCTAACGGCGTAATCACAGATAAGCTCGTAAATGAGCTGTGAGGATATCCCTCCCATGAGCATGAAGCTAAACAGACCGAACATACCGAAATACTGGAATCTTAAGGGCAGTATATTCCTGAAAAGCTTAAATATCAAAGCAACAAGAGGTATTGAATCCGTGTATATCACGGATACGCTCGTCGGATAGCTCAGGGTATCGATAAGACCCACAGGAAAATGCCAGTCACTCATACGGTAATGACACCAGCCTATATAGTGCTGCTTAAGATCCATATCCGTATTAAACAGCCACGCATCATACAAAGGGTTGATGACCGAAGCTCCGTATACCCATAAAAAACAGGCCACACCCAAAGCGCAGCCTGTAAGGAACAGTATAAGCCTGTCTTTATGAAACGACGATGACCTCGTCTGTCTCGATCGCTTTTCTGAAGAGCTCATCTATTGTCTCCGTAAGTTTGGTCTCCGACCGCCTGATTATATTTACATTCGGCTTGGTCACGGGATGCTTGGCCACAAAAATCGTGCAGCAGTCCTCAAAGGGAAGGATGGAAGTCTCATAGGTGTCGATCTTCTCCGAAATCTTTATGATCTCATTCTTGTCAAAGCCTATAAGCGGTCGGTAAACAGGCATCGTGCACACCTCATTGGTCGCTGCCAGTGACTGCATTGTCTGGGACGCCACCTGTCCGAGACTCTCACCCGTTATAAGGCCCAGGCACTGACTTTCCCCGGCGATGTGCTCGGCTATCCTCATCATATATCTGCGCATGATGATCGTAAGTTCGTCATGCGGGCATTTCTCATATATTTCAAGCTGTATGTCGGTAAAATTGATAACGTGAAGAGTGATCGGTCCCGCATACCGTGCAACAAGCCCGGCCAGATCCACAACCTTCTGCTTTGCACGCTCGCTTGTGTAGGGCGGAGCATGGAAATATACAGCCTCCAGCTTAACGCCCCTCTTTGCTATCATATAACCCGCAACCGGTGAGTCGATACCGCCGGAGAGGAGCAGCATGGCCTTGCCGCCTGTTCCAACCGGCATTCCCCCGGGACCCGGGATGATCCTCGAATAAATATATATGCTCTCATCCCTTATTTCTATGGTAAGAAGAACCTCGGGAGCATGGACATCAACCTTCACACCGGAAAAAGCATCGAGGATTCGTTCGCCCATTGCCATGTTCACTTCCTGTGAATCCATGGGATAATTCTTTCTTGCCCGGCGGCAGTTAACCTTGAATGTCAGCTTCTCCTTATCGTCGGCTTCTCCACTGCTGCCGGCCTGCTCACCGTCTGTCCTCTTTAACCTGTACTCGTCTTCCATATACCGGATAACGTCCTCTGCAAGCCTGTCAAAGCCCTCATCCTTAACATGGACGACCGGACAGATACCCGTGATCCCGAAAACACGCGACAGAGCCTGTGTAACCTCGTCATAATCATAATCGCTCAGGCACTCCACATGAACCCTGCCCTGGGTCTTGCTGACTTCGAATTCACCCTCCACCTTCTTAAGGGCGTACCTCATTTGTTTAATAAGCGCATCCTCAAAGACATATCTGTTCTTGCCCTTTATGGCTATTTCTGCGTATTTTATCAAAAATGATGTATATGTCATCTGTATTTCCTCTCTTTATACCCGGCGATGAACCCCCCCGAACTTCGTCCGTCTTCTTCTGTCTGCCTTCTCGCGCTCACCTTCTCGTAAACTTTCTCAAACGCGGAAGAAGTTCTCTTAGCGCTTCCAATGCTATATCTATCTCCTCCCGGCTTGTCTCCACGCTCATGCTGAACCTTATGGTCGAGTCAAGAAGTTCGCGTTTTACCCCTATCGCCTTAAGCGTTGCGCTTATTGCCGGCTTGTTGCTGGCACAGGCCGAGCCTGATGAAACATATATTCCCTTATCTTCAAGAGCATGGAGCAGAACCTCGGCGCGGACACCTTCGACCGAAGCGCTTATGATGTGAGGAGCCGTTGTCCTTACAGCTTCATACAGGTTATCCGCTTTATCACATATATCCGGAATTCCGTTCACACTCACCCCGTCAAGCTGCTTAAGTTCACCGGTAAAATAAGCTTTAAGTTCATACAGCTTATCGATGTTTTCATCAAAATCATCATATAACAGCTCCGCTGCTTTAGCCATACCTGCTATACCCGGAACATTTTCGGTCCCCGAACGCAGTCCTCTCTGCTGCCCGCCCCCGAATATAACCGGCTGGATCTTGACTTTATCATTTATATACAGTACACCGACCCCTTTGGGCCCGTGTATCTTATGTCCGCTTACAGACAGAAGATCAATATGCTCCTTCTTTGGATTGATCTTAACCTTCCCGAAGCCCTGTACCGCATCAACATGGAACAGTGTACCGGGATCATGCTCCTTTATTATGCTTCCGAGCTCTGCTATCGGCTGGAGAGATCCTATCTCATTATTTACATACATAACCGAAACCAGTATCGTATCATCACGCAATGCCGCGAGAAGCTCCTCCGGTCTGACACATCCCTTCTCATCCACATCAAGATATGTGACCTCGAAGCCCTCCTTCTCAAGATATGCACATGGTTCCAATACTGCGGGATGTTCGATCTTCGTGGTTATGATATGCTTCCCCACTCTTTGATTGGCTCTCGCACAGCCTATAAGCGCCATGTTGTCCGATTCCGTGCCTCCTGAGGTAAACAGTATCTCTTTCGCGTTTGCCTTCAGCAGCCTTGCGAATGTATCGGCAGCATTCTTTACATATTTTTCAGCCTCCACACCGGCCATGTGCATGCTTGACGGATTTCCGTAATGTCTGTCCATAATATCGGACATAAGCTCACGAACTTCGTCAAAGCACCTTGTCGTTGCAGAGTTGTCCAGGTATATTGTCATTTGACTGTTTATCCTCTTATTTTGTATGATTACTGTCTCTCTTTTGACAGCGGATCGTTCCGTGAACCGAACTCACACAATCCTACCACAAAAGTCCGGATCTCACAACTGCCCAAAATAAATCAGGACTGCTCACACATATATACCAGCCACGACAGCACGGTCATTCCCGCCGTCTCGGTACGCAGGATCCGGCGTCCAAGAGTTATTGCCTTAAATCCGTTATCAACGGCAAGCAACACCTCCGGTTCATCGAAACCTCCCTCCGGTCCGATAAATACCGCTATATCCTGTCCGGGCTTAATACCTTCAAACAGCTTCCGCGTCTTATCCATGGAATCCATATCCGCAAGCTCGTAGGGAAGGAGCTTTAAATCCATATTCCGGCTGTATTCCACCGCTTCCTTAAAGCTCATAACCGGCTTAACCTCAGGGATTATACGCCTCTTACTCTGTTTTGCAGCCGCCTCCGATATTCCGTTGAACCTTGTGATCTTGGTTGCTTCCTTCTTCTTATCGTACTTAACCACCGATCTGGCCATCTGAACAGGTATTATTTCATATGCCCCCAGTTCCACAGCCTTCTGTATGATAAGCTCCATCTTATCACTCTTGGGAAGTCCCTGAAAGAGGTATATCCTGTTGGGAAGCTCGACATTGTCTTCCTTTATGAAACGCAGCTTAAGATGCACCCTGTCATCCTCATAGTCCGCGATCTCGCAGCGGTATTCCCTGGTACCGCTATTAGTGATATCCTTAGTACTGTCACCGGCTGATTCTGCGCATTTCGTGGGTACGGTGCCTTCCGGGCCGCCATCTTTGTCGGACGCTATCACAGACACCTCTTCACCGATGCGAAGCCTTAATACATTCCTTATATGGTTGTAATCCCGGCCTTCAATATATATGTCTTTACCGCATATATTTCCGGGGTCTGTGAAGAACTGATACATCCCGGGCTGCTCCTTTACAGTTCCAAAGAAAACCATAAGACACCAGACACATCCCCTTGTCTTGTCTTGTCTTGTCTTCTCTTGTCTTACCCTTGTATTCCTGCAAGTTCATCGGCCAGCCTTCTTATCTGCGCCTCACTCACATCATTCAGCGAACCCGTGATCTTAACAGCCGTGTCACAGAAGGTTATATCCTTCATACCTTCCATATGGTCCTTCATCTTTTTGGCAGCCATGGGTGCCCATGCACCGTTTTCGATGAATGCCACTTTTCTGTTACAGTAATTGTGATCCTTAAGGTGATCTATGAAGTTCTTCATAAACGGGAAGATATCTCCGTTATATGTGGTCGTTGCAAGCACTATCCTGTCATATCTGAAAGCCGCTTCAACAGCCTCTGCCATATCATCCCTTGCAAGGTCGAAGATCTCAATATGCTCAACACCCTTATCCTTAAGCATGTCATGCAGCATCATAGCAGCCATCTTGGTATTCCCGTATACAGATGTATAAGCGATGGTCACTCCACTGTCTTCCGGCTTATATGCCGACCACTTATCATACAGATCCAGATAATAACCGAGATCCTCATTAAGAACAGGACCATGCAGAGGGCAGATCACTGCTATGTCCAACGAAGATACCTTCTTAAGAAGCGCCTGAACCTGCTGCCCGAACTTACCCACTATACCGAAGTAATAACGTCTGGCCTCACATGCCCAGCCTTCTTCATCCTCTGCATCACCGGCTCCGAACTTGCCGAAAGCATCAGCTGAGAACAATACCTTATCCTTTGTGTCATAGCTCATCATGACCTCGGGCCAGTGAACCATGGGCGCAGATATGAACTGAAGCTCATGGCTTCCAAGCCCGAGCGTGGAGCCCTCCGATACCACCACCTGTCTGTCGGCATAATCGGTTCCAAAGAAGTTCTTCATCATATTGAATGCAGCTTTCCCCGAAACGATCTTAGCACCGGTATATTTATCCATAAAGGTTTGTATTCCACCTGAATGATCAGGTTCCATATGATGAACTACCAGATAATCCGGCTCTCTGTCTCCAAGAGCACCGGCTATGTTGTCCATCCACTCTGCCGTAAAGTTCCCGTCCACCGAATCCATTACGGCAATCTTATCATCGATTATGATATACGAATTATACGCCATACCCTCCGGAACATCATACTGCCCCTCGAACAGGTCAATGTCGTGATCATCCACTCCTATGTACTTAATGTCATCTGTGATCTTCATGTGTTTCTCCTTATAATTTAAAATTTATAACTTGGGATATCTAAACAGAGTTCCATGCGGAACCGAATCATCTTCCGATAAATCCTTTATTTTGTTGTATGCAGTATAAAAGCTAAGATTATCTTCCCATGATTCACCATTATAATATACTGCATCATTTCCTTCAAAATACATAAAGTATTTTATCTTCCATGATTCATGTTTGACCGTAACGTAATCCAAATCTGCCGTTTGCTGCGGCTGAGCTGTCATAAAGAAAAAACCGGCATTCGACTCCGGCATATCCGCAAGGGACGCCGCTTTCTTAAGATACGGAGTCTCGGTTCCATTTATTTCTCCAAGATATGCAGTCTCAATTGTATACGGATTTCCATTAACATCTGCAGGCGGTGCCTGAGCATATAAGGTAAGATACTGTGTTTGAACCGCATTCATTATACTCTTTGCTTTGATCAGTATCTTTGATCCTCTTGCCTTAGCAATAAATCCCAGTAATTGAGGTATGATGATCGATGCCAGAACAGCAAGAATCACCAAAACAACAATCAGTTCCACCAATGTGAAGCCTTTATTATTGCAATATTTCCTGTAGGTGCGCAACTTATCCTTATTCACATACACCTCCATGTGTAAAGCACAAATAAATCTACTCATTTACATCCGGGGAAAACAACGGATGCATACCTGCAGTGATACTGTTCTCAAGGACAGCAAATCACACCTCACACATCTGCATCATGCATTAAGAAGAACTGCTCCAGCTTCTCGCGGAGAGCATCCTTAGTAATGGTCTTAAGCAGATAGTCGGCAGGCTTTAGTTCCAATACCTTCATTATGCTCGCACGGTCGTTCTTTCCTGTCAGGAACATAACGGGGATCGCTTCCGTTGACGGTTCCGATTTGATCATTTCAAGCACCTGCGGCCCGCTGGTCACCGGCATCTCATAATCAAGGAGAATAAGGTCTGCATGATTGGTCGCAAGCCAGGTAATAGCCTGCATCCCGGAGCCTGCCATCGATACATGGTATTTATCCTTGAGCCAGTCATATACCATCTTAAGATACGACATATCATCATCCACTATAAGGATACTCTTACGCCTCTTAAACACAGCCTCCTCATCGAAGTATTCGGATACATCATCCAGGAACTTATCCATCTTAAGCGGCCTCTCATAGAAAGCCAGCATACATTCATCGGGAATGAACTGCTTAACTTCCCGGTACTCAGCTTCGCTTCCTATTACAACAACCTTTCTTTCCTGTCCGAGACATCTGTCCTTAACGTATACGAGAATTTCCGATGCCCCACTGAAGGTATCGTCTGTATAAAGGATTACAAGCTCTGTCCCCTCTATTGAAGACGCTATCTCCTTAATCTTAGGTCTTACATTTACGGACTCAACTCCTACAGTATTAAGCTTCATCTCCAGACCCCTTACGGTAAAGGTCTCGGATGAGCATATAACCAGTGCCTTATCAGCCATCTTATCTCCTCTTGCTCTCTTATATCTATATCTGTATCTATCGTAGAAAATTATATCTAATGTGTCAATTTGAATTTGTAACTATTCAGAACAGCACATATATTTTAAAATATGAACCGTCAAGCTTGCTTGTAAGGGACATATTTTATAAATATATGTATTGGATGAATCCAAAGCAGCGAAAAATACGAAGTATTTTGAGCCTGTTTTGAATATAGTTACCTGTATTTTATAACTTCAAGAATTCCATCCCAGTCAAGCTTATAGAGCATATCACCTATCCTGTCGAAGTTCTCCTTATCCTTACCGGCGAGACGATATTCCTTTAATGAATCAAGCACCATCTGTGTAAGATCGTAATCCTGAATCTGAGCGAACTCACCGATACCGGCATATGCATCATCGATCACCGCCTGCGGAGCTTCAGGAAGATCCTCATCACTGGTGTCACTAGCCAGCCCGTTAAGTACATCCTTATATGATATAAGCTTATCAAGCAGAGGCTGTGTACCATTGCAGATCGTATCCGTGTCATCTGCATCGCCTGCTGCCTCCAACGCCTCTGCCATTTGTGACAGCTCTGTCAGCCCGACTATACGGGCAGATGATTTAAGGGCGTGTACTTTCACCGTATAATCCTTATAATTACCCTCTTCATACAGATTCTTTATCTCATCTGCCTTAGCATCGATATTCTCATAGAAGCCCGTGAGTATCTGAATATATCCTTCTGTCGACCCGCAGTTTACGATTCCGCTCTCTGTATCGATATCCTCACATTTCTTAAGCCAGTCAGGTATTGCTTCCTCTACTGATACCTCTGCTGCTTCCGTTTCTTCCGAACTCTTTAAAACCGCTTCACCGGATACAGCTTCCTTTACTGAGTTTCCTCTGTTATTACCGGTCTCTTTATCTTCCTCTTTTATTATATTGACTTTATCCTCAGGAAGATACCTTATAAGCATCTCCTCCAGCTTATGCGAATCAATAGGCTTCGTAAGATAATCCGCGAATCCGAGTGTTAAATACTCCTCCCTGGCTCCCGAAACCGCATTGGCCGTAAGAGCGATAACCGGGGCGTCCTTACTTATGTTATCATTAAGCTCCCGCATCCTCTTAAAGCATTCCAGACCGTCCATATTCGGCATACGGTGATCAAGAAAGATCGCATCATAAGCAGTCTTTTTAACAGCTTCAAGCGCCTCCATCCCACTTTCGACAGTATCAACAGTGATACGTGTTCT
The DNA here is from genome assembly GCA_017450065.1 of Lachnospiraceae bacterium. Taxonomy (GTDB): domain Bacteria; phylum Bacillota; class Clostridia; order Lachnospirales; family Lachnospiraceae; genus UBA2868. Next base: position 13,158 of record JAFSYI010000042.1, on the reverse strand, counting down.
CTTCAGAAGATTAACGATCACGTCAAGATTCATCCTGGTATCATCAACTACCAATATCCTTGCGGACGGAGCGGTAAAGCTCTCCTTATATTTCCTTCGTACGGCAGCCGACCTTAAGAACCTCTCGGTCACCTCACCTACCGGTTCATCCCTGACGATCCCCTGGACGATCTCGAATGAGAAAGTCGAACCCTTCCCATATGTACTTTCGACCTGAAGATCGCTCCCCATAAGAGACAACAGTCTTCTTGTTATATTAAGTCCAAGCCCTGTCCCTTCTATAGTACGGTTTCTTCTCTCATCCACTCTGGTAAAGGCAGTGGAAAGCTTCTTAAGATCCTCTTCCCTGATCCCTATTCCCGTATCGGTAACCGCTACAATAAGCATCATCGGGTTTCTCAGACATTCCGTTCCATGAACCTCACATGGTTTGTTATCAAGGGTTACCGGCTTGCCAAGCCTCCTGCATTCCGCCTTTAAGGTTACCGTTCCCTCTTCCGTATATTTAACTGCATTCGTAAGGATATTCGTAATTATCTGTTTGATCCTGATCTCGTCACCGTACAGTATCGACGGTATTGCGGGATCAATATCAAGAACAAGCTTAAGACCCTTATCCTCAGCTCTCTTCCATATTACATTATACAGATCGTTTATGACAGATGAAAGTTCATACTCCACAGGCAGAATATCCATCTTCCCGGCTTCTATCTTGGAAAAATCAAGAACATCATTTACTATCCCAAGCAGTGTATTCCCTGCAGAACGGATATCCTCGGCATAGCCTATTACCTGAGATTCATTACTTTCCCTTAAGATCATTTCATCCATCCCGAGTATGGCATTGATGGGCGTACGTATCTCGTGCGACATGGCGGAAAGGAAGGCTGATTTCGCCAGATTGGCGGCATTGGCATCCTCTGCCATCTCAATAAGCTGTCCAGTCATCTTACTTAAGAACACGGACATTCTTTCGGCCAGCGGGATCACTGACTGATTATGGGCATTATTTCCGTCTTCTCTGTTACCGTTATCCGGTTCGGAATTCTCCTCTACGGTCTGACGACCAGTCTCTGTTTCACCGGTCCGTTCCGCAACAGTCTCCGGTTCACCTTCACGCATTCCGATCGCAAGATGGGCGCTGTTCAACACACCGCCTGCTCCGTTTTTATACAGCAGTTCACTTCCACCGTGCATCAGTGCATAATCAGGGATAAGTTCACCGAATTCCTCCCATTCAAGCTTCGCTTCTTCGCGGAGAAAATTAAGCCGGTTTCCGCATAATACAAGAAACAGAGCCTCGGGCTGAAACGATCGCAATGACCTTAAGGATGCTCGCATTGCAGAGAGCACTTCACCCTGTGTTGCAAACGAGAACCGGACCTTATCATCATCATTAAGTGCCATACTGAAATATAGCTCCTTATCAGCGCCGTAATTACACGGTATAAGACATATATCAACTCCGTCTCTCTGTACCATGAGCGGGAACTCGCAGATATTGGTAATAAGATTCTCATCAGGACAGACACCCAGATATTCCCTGTACAGATCCACTGCCGGCATACCGTCTATATTGGTGACCGTTGTCTCACCGAACCTGCCCTTCTCTCCCTTAACTATCTCCATCTCACGTCCGATCGGATGCCAGCCAAGGGCATAATTTATTTCCACTTTAAGGGAAGATCCATAGAAGATCACTGCTACGATCCCGGATGTATATATATTATCACCGATGATAAGCTGATTGTTTTCCAGATGATCACCCGAAAACCTGAACAGATTATATTTGTTTAATCCATGAATATTGGCAGCACCCTGTATACTGTTTGAGGTTATCGTACCGAATATCCCTATATTCTCATTTCCTTCGGATATGCCTTTCATGAATTCCGTCACATTCAGGCCATTGTCAAAAGCAAACAGTTCAACAGCCTTGGCGTCAGGGTGCTCCCTAAGTCTTGAGCGCATTGCTCCTATAGCCGCATCCTCTTCTCCCGGACCACAGCCCATTGATACGACCTCGATACCTGACTCTTCGAATACAATAAGGTTAGCCTTCACTCCTATCCCACCGGGCATATCGACCATTGTATACAGGGAAATACCCGCCATCTCAAGATCGGGAAGAGCCGATCTTATGATGTCGATCATTCTCTTAACATGTGCTCCCGGAAAACCCGACTCAAAAATGTTTAGAAGTGCCGATTTGTGAGGTGTATTCTCAAGTGTCTTCTTAATATCCGATAATGCCTGCCCCATGGAAAGGGGAGTTTTTAAATAGTAATTCTTCTGTAGCATATGCCTCCTGATTCTTTAGGGCTTGTTCCAGCCGGTGTCCCAGACATGGTTCATGTTCAGGCTGCCTTCAAAGGCATAACCCTCCAACCCCATAACCTCCTTAAATTTCTCACCTGTTTCTATTTTAGACAGATCCCTGCCATTCCAGATTCTTTTTTGAAGTCTCTCACAGGTCCAGTTCTCTCCGTCCCAGCTGACCCCCAGCGAACCTGTCTTATCATAATAATACAGCTCTCCTACCGTCCATGCATCTTTATTCTGCGGCGTTGCAATCTTGGGTACTGAATCCTTCATAACCACAAGAACGAAGGTGTCTCCCCTTAAATCCGTATTACTGGCAGCCTTCATCATAAAATCGCTGCTGTCAAATACATCATTGATCTTCTCACCTACTGCCCTGTCATAGCTTTTGGTGGCTTCCGCCTGCATATATGCCAATATGGTCTTGGCTTCCGCCACATTTTTCTCAGCATTCTGACTGTCAAGAAACGTAAGAAGAGTAGGCACGGCAATAGCGGCAAGGATTGCAAGAATTGTAACCCCTATAATAAGCTCCACCAGGGTAAAACCGCTGTTGCTATTATTGAATTGTCGTTTTTGGAAGCTTATACACATAATATGCTCCTGATCAAATCCTAAATCATTAAAAAAATCACACCGATGAGTGTACGCAATTTATACTCTTCTACTTAAATTTAGCTACCTGGTCTCTGATCCACTGCCAGATAGAATTTCCGGTAACAACTTTATCCTTAGGACCGGCCAGCACGTAATACTGAATAAAGGTTCCCGCATATTTTCTGCCTTTATTGATCTCATTAGTGCCTGCTTTATATACTTCATTCGCCGCTCTGGGGCTCTTACCCGCTTTATCAGGATAGTCTGTGGTCCATCTCTCACCATCGAAGAAAATCGGTCTTGAATTCTCATCCTTCATGTACATGCATATATAACAGGTATATGCTTTACGGGAATCATCAGTTGCTTCATATATCCCCCAGCTTCCCACACCTATGATAAGTAAATATGGGTCTTCATCTGCACTTTTAAGTATCTTCCCGGCATAATCTGTCTTTTTTCCGGCTGAATTTCTAAGATCTATATCTGCATTCTTATTACTGTCCACTCCTGCATATCCGGGAAATACCGAACTTTTGTCTCCCTCCCTGGTTGAACGTCTTTCTCCGGAACGGTCAAAAGCGTATAATTCCATCAGTTCTGTCTGCATTGCCTGCATACAGTTACGTGCATGCACTATATCTGCATTAGCCCGGGCTCTGTCAATATATCCAAGCAATGCAGGCACAGCAATAGCCGCTAAAACAGCCAATATAGTAAGCACTACCAGCAGCTCAACCAGAGTAAATCCCTTATTCCTTTTATCTTTTTTCGCTCTATGGCGTATCATACCCCTGTTCACCTCTTAATAAAGTTCCATACTTTATAAATTGTATCGGCAGAAAACAAGAATAACTTAGTTTGTTTTCGCGGCAGGAAACTAATTCATTCACCTGGGTATGACTTTCTGAATGCAAACAAGGAAATGCATTCAGAAATCATGCGTTCCGCATGACACGGTCCTGCTTTTAGCAGAACCTGGTCGAGTACGAATCCCGAATTTCTGATGAAATTCAGGATTCTATACTGTTTTTAAAAATCAGAAAAAATCAATCTTGAAGAGATAAAATCAAAGGCTCCGGAAGTAATCACCCCGGAGCTTCGTCTTACCAATACTTCTCTACCATTTCACGAGTTGTATTTTCAAATCCTTCACTTTTCTTTATGGCATCGGTAACTGCATCAATATTTTTTATGTTTTAATGTAATTCACAGACTGTTATTATCTCTCCCTCAAGATCCGTTACCAGCTTAACATTCGCTCTGGTAGTAAATATCTCCTTCCCGTCAATCTCCGCTTTTATACCTGCAGGTGAATTCTCAATCCGGTAAATATGTCCGGCAAGCTCCTGTTCATATATACATCCGGCCTTAGTCGTACATCCCCAGTACATAAGATTACCTTCCCTGTGTACACCGTATATTCTTGATATATACTCAAGTACCGACAACATTGCCGGACCGTACGCATCCATTTCAGAGTCAAGCGATACCCTTGATATCTCGCCGGTAAAGGGATCAAACTGCTGAACGAACCTGCATTCATCCTTAAGCGCATCAAACAGGCAGCTTCCAAGCTTCGGTATAAGCTCATTGTATCCGTAATTCTCCAAGGCTCTTATCGCACGCTGATATGTAAGAGCTTCACACTGCCCGCTCCAGTTATTGGTCGTTATATTCCGAAACAGCGGATCGCTTACAGAAACGGAAGGAAGCGGCATTTTTGTATAGAATTCATCCGTATTCAGCAGATGCTCATTAACAAACCGTTTCGCCATATCATCATCTATGCTGTTAAAATACATTGCCCTTAATGTATTGTGATAAAGAACCTCCATCTCCCTGTGCTTATTGTCTCTGTCAAAGCAGGTTCCCCTTCCTTCACTCCACAGATATTCCCTTATCTTCTGCCTGACCCCGGCAGCCTTCTTATCCCATTCTTCTGCCATCTCGTCTTTATGGAGCAGACGGCTTACCTTGCCAAGAGTCTCCCTTCCCGAATATGAGTAGCTCATAACATCAAGAGAAGCCATAGGTACCACCGAACAGCCTCCCGGCGGATACTCCTCGCTCCATGCATCAGGCGCATCTGAGTAACGTAGAGCATTATCCTCACCGGTATCATATTTACACCAGGACTCAAGACAGCCGTCCCCGTCGGAATCCCTCACCCTCCACAGATAATCGTCGAAGCGCTCGAGAGTTGAATAAAGAAGCTCCAGATAGTCATCATCAAGCCCGGCCAGATAGTACATGTTCAGGGCCGGTGCCGGAAAGCAGTACCCCTGGAACTTGTTATACTGAGGAACCGCCTTACCGTCTATGAGCGCTATTGAGCCGGGAAGCCTTCCGTCCTCCCTTATATGCTCCATGAACATCAGCTGGTTGTTAAGGCCGACCTCGATATTGCGCTTGGCATACATCTCACCGCCCATTGGCTGTGTCTCCAGCCATATCTTCTCATAGCCTCCACCCTCGACCAGTACATTCTTTCCGCCGAAATCTTTTATATTAAGAAGGCATTTTCTCTCCGCCTCATCATATAGATGCTGTAATTGCTCATCAGATGTTTTAAAAGTCACCCGCGATATCGTATTCACTCTCATTCTCCGTTCTGTTATGAATCCCGGTCTGCAAAATATGTACTATTTTGAGCCTGTTTCGAATAGCTGTGATAATTATGAATAAATGATCCTGATGCTTTCAAACTGCGCCTCTGCCTTTTTATCGAGCATATCATGTACGTACATTCCAAAGTGGGCACCGGTGAAGCCTCTGCAGTATTCATCCGTCAGTATCCCGGTACTGCCCCTTACCGGCAGTTCTACGTAATCGCCGTCAAAGCCGTAGAAAAAGCGGATGTTCACACCGTCTGTTTCAATCTTTAAGTCAAGAGCCCCGTTACCGGTAAGCCCGACCGGTTCGATAATATCCGTAATATCGCCCTTATCACTCTTAAGAAGGATAAGAACAGGGGTTCCTGCTTCATCAGCACTCTTTCCGAGAATATAGAAATTCATATTGTCATACATATAAACAAGTCCCGCAAGGTGTTCCGGTGCTTCCGGTTTAAAATACATCCTTGTCGTGACAGTACATGCCTTCTCACACTGGCTTATTGCAAGAAGGGAAACATCATGCAGTGAATTAATGGATTCCTCTCCCCTGATGATAAGCCTGCAGCTATCTGTATCTATATGTGCAAAGGTGTTGTAATCCCGCCTGGGAGATCTGTATCTGACATCTATCTGTAAATCTGTGAAATCATCAAGGAAGTCCCATGCATCACCGTAAGGATACGGCGGAAGTCCCGAAGGCTCCTTTATTTCATCCATACAGTACCTGCTCCCGCTCTTTGTTCTGAAGAAACCGTCATCATCCAATACGATTTCCTGTATGGCGCACTCTCTTCCGAGAATACATCCTCCCGCTTCTTTTGACGGTCTGGCACAAAGGTGAACAAGATACCATTCTCCGTTATCCGCCTTCACAATGTCTGCGTGACCGCATTTCTGCAGACCCCTGTTTTTGTCCGAGGTAAGCAGCGGATTGTCGGGACAGGTTTCATACGGACCGTACACGTTCTCTGCTCTTGCGACAGTCACCACATGATCGTATCCCGTACCGCCTTCCGCTGTTATAAGATAGTAATATTTTCCTATATGATAGATGTGGGGTCCTTCACAGCATCCGATTCCGGAGCCGTCATACACTTTAATACGCTCCCCGGCGGGTCTGAGTGTTACGGGATCAAGCTCCTGTACGGTTATCCCCTTAAATCCGTTTATCATATTTACAAGGTATTTCTTTCCATCCTCATCATGAAACAGTGATGGATCAAAACCAATACTGTTAAGATATAAAGGATCTGACCATTCCCCATAAATATCATCCGTAGTGACTACATAATTGTTGGTATTGTAGAAGCGTCCCTTCTTGGTCTTAACATCGGTATACACAAGATAGAATCTTTCTCCGTCAAAACTCAAACAGGGCGCCCACACCCCACCGGATGCAGGATCGCCCTTTAAGTTAAGCTGTGATTCTCTGTGGAGGGGCGACCGGATCTGTTTCCAGTGTTTGAGATCGGTTGATTCAAACAGCGAAACACCCGGCCACCATTCAAAAGTAGAAGTAGCAATGTAATACTTCCCATTTGCCTTTATTATGCTCGGATCGGGACAAAAGCCCCTGAGTATGGGATTTTTTATCATATTATCATCCTTTCAGACCGCTGGTTCCTATACCCTCGACAAGATATCGGTTAAAGATAAGGAAAATCAGAAATACAGGCACAAGCGACAGTGTGGACATTGCAAACATAGCTCCGTAATCCGTCTTGCTCGCGGCGTCCGCAAACATCTTGATGGCAAGAGAAGCCGTATATGACTCGGGCTTGCTGAGATAAAGGAGCGGTCCCATATAATCATCCCATTTCCAGTAAAACTGGATGATAACTGTCGTAACGATCGATGGCTTGAGCAGAGGCAGGATTATGTTGGTATATATCGTATATTTGCTGCATCCGTCTATCGTTGCCGCCTCATCAAGCTCCCTCGGGATCCCCTTCATGAACTGCATCATCTGATATATGAAGAAGGCCTGCCCGCAATAATACGGAAGGATCAGCGGCACATAGCTGTCTGCAAGCCCTATCCTGTACCAGATAAGAAATGAAGGGATCATTATCACCTGACTCGGGAGCATCATTGTAGCCAGCATACAGGTAAACCAGAATTTCCTGCCCTTGAAATTGATACGGCAGAAGGCATAGGCGACAAGTGATGAGCTTATGACCGTTCCCAGAGTCGCTACTACCGTAATGATGAATGAATTAAGAAAGAACCTTGCGAATGAGGTTCCCGCAAACCCCTTCCATCCGGTAGAATAATTGCTTGCTTTTACCGCCTTCGGGATCAGACTGAGTGAACCTCTTAAGATTTCCGAATTATCCTTAAACGAACCTGCGATCATCCATAAAACGGGATATATCATAATAAAGCCGAAGATCACTACAAGCACATGATATATGACTTTTCTTGTAACCTTAGCGGTATACATCAGTCCTCACCCCCTTCCGAGAATACCCAGAACCTGGATGTCTTGAAGATCACAAGAGTTATGATGCTCATCACAATAAGCATAAACCAGCTCATCGCGCAGGCGTAACCCATATGATTGTACTTGAATGCCTGATTGTAAACATTGAGTGCATACAGCATGGTTCCGTTGTTCGGACCGCCCTGCGTTATTACAAACGCCTGAGTGAAGGACATGAACGCCTGTATCGTCTGCATGACCAGGTTGTACAGGATTATCGGTGACAGACAGGGCAGGGTTATCCGTGCGAAGGTCTGTGGACCGTTAGCACCGTCGATCCTGGCCGCCTCATAATAGGTAACCGGTATTTCCTTAAGACCTGCCGCAAATATGATCATTGATGAACCAAACTGCCATACCGTCATAAGTATGAGCGGGTACAGGGCAAGCTTCTGGTCTCCGAACCAGTTAACCGTCTTAAGTCCCATATCCGCAAGAACCACATTGATAAGTCCCTTCCGCGCAAACAGCTGTTTCCAGACAAGTGCAACCGCAACACTTCCTCCGACAAGCGACGGAACATAGTAAAGTGAACGGTAAAGAGTGACCATGTTGCTCTTCCTTGTCAGCACAAATGCGACCAGCAGTGCAAAGGCAAGCTTGAGCGGTACGGATAAAAGCACGTATTTAATTGTTATGCCAAGTGATTTAATGAATACATCATCAGAAAACAACTGAAGGAAATTCTTAAATCCGACATAAGTAAGCGTTTTCGATCCCATGGAGTAATCCGTAAAGGAATAATAGAAAGAAGTAACTATCGGAATAAAAGAAAAGCATATGAAGCCGAATATGAACGGAAACGCAAAGACATATCCAACCGTCTGGTTGCTGTTCATAAATCTTGAAAACGCGGACGTTTTTTCAGCCTTCTCCGCCATGATAAAACCCTCCTTCGTACACCCTGTACTGTTTCTTTTATAACACAGGTACACTCCTTCGTGAAGTGTACCTGTGCTGTTTTGTATCTTGTAACTATTCAGTTACTGTATTTTTCGTTTTAACCCATGTATTGCCGGGTATGACCGATCCTCCGCATTTATTCGAAGAGCTTCTTCGCATCGGCATAAGTCTTGTCTGCCGCTTCTTCCGGGGTAATGTCTCCCGCTACAACCTGCTGGATATAATTACGGTAATTGTCAACAACCTCGTCCTGTCCGGCCGGGCTTAATACATTGATCTTCTCGGGTGTTTCGAAGGTACCTACAAGAGATACGTAATCATACATTTCCTTCTGGCCGTCGGTAGCCTCAGCTTCAAGGGCCTTACGCACCTCATCATTGATGGGGATACCTCTTTCGCCCTTAAGAACGTTGTTGCATTCAACACTGTTCTGGAACCAGCTTATGAACTTTGCAGCCTCCTCCTTATACTGACTGTCCTGTGATACACAGAGCATCTGGGATGACTGGATCACTGTTCCTGAAGGTCCGTCCTTCTTAACACGCGGAACCGTTGCAAGTGCAAGTGTACGTCCCTCCTGGGCACAGATATCGTAGATCGTCGGGAACTGGTTAACAGCCACCCATGTCATTGCTGCCTCACCTGTTACAAGGAAATCATTCTCAATATCCGTGATCTCCATCTCTGCTCCGGCATCAGGTGAAGCTCCTGCCTTTATAAGGTCGGCTCTCATCTTGATGTAAGGTGTAAGCATCTGTGCGTCATCAAAGCCCATACCGTCAAGATTAAGATTGAAGAAGCTGTTCTCACCAACCTTACCCTGCTGTGCAATGTAGGTCGAACATCCCGAAATAAACTCACTGGATGTGAAGCCCGAAGAACCGAAGTTACCGGTATGCTCATGGATCTTCATTGCTGCATCGGCGAAATCATCCCATGTCCAGTCATCTGTCGGAAGCGGAACTCCCGCCTCATTGAACATATCCACATCATAAGCGATTCCATAGGTGTTAAGTCCGTTGGAAAGACCTATCTGATTTCCCTCGGTATCCTGGGTTATCTTAAGATATGCGTTGGAAATACCTGATGTATCAACTACTCCGCTGTCTATGAACTCATTCATATAATAAATCTTATCAAGATACTCAGGGAAGTTACCTCCCAGCTGGAAGATATCCCACACCTGGTCCGAAGCCACCAGTGTCTTGAGCTTCGTAAAATAACTGTCGAAATCATAAAACTCGTACTCGATCTTTACGTTGGGATTCTCCTTTTCGTACATCTCGATAACCTCTACGGTTATATCATGTCTTGTCTGTGAACCCCACCATGCCATACGCAGTGTAACCGGCTCTCCCTCCGCAGCAGATGCTGTATCGGCTTCCGCACCGTCTTCTGAAGCTTCCGCTTCCTGTGCATCTTCCGAACTGTCTTCTGCCGGGGACTCCGCTGTCTCCTCTGCAGGCTGTGCGGCCGCAGGTGCGGCTGCCGTGCTTCCCGCACATCCGGTCATCCCTGCGATCATGGATGCGCTGAGCAGTGTAACCAATAGTTTCTTCATCATAATGTATTGCTCCTTTCCCTCTCCCGTGTCACTTATCAGACATTCCCCGGACCGTGACGAATGTCATGTAAGCTTTTGATGTTTTTGATTTTAGAGCCGGATCCGGTTCAATAATACCAAAAAATTAGCTGTTTTTTGAAAATACTACAGATTTTTTGTCTTTCGTGTGTTATAATTTTAACAAGTATATTAGTATGCAAGCATAATCTGATAAAGGTAAGGTGTCTGTGATATGGAATCCAATTACAATCAGAGTGGAATATATATTGACAAAAAAATGAGGCGGCCGTCCTTCGGCATGGACTACGACCACACCCACAGCTACTGCGAAATATACTATCTCAAAAGCGGAGCCTGCACATATACCGTCAACAGACGTTCTTTCCATTTACGTAAGGGTGATCTGTTCATAGTGAAGGCCGGGGATGCGCACAGATCTTATTATGAAGGCACCGTCAATTCGGAACGGATCGTTATATCCTGCGAATTAAATGCCCTGCCCGAAACCTTTATGGAAGCGCATGAGGATATCTGTAATATGCTCTCTTCCACAATGAAGGTAGTACTCAGTGAGGGACTCCGTCAGAAGATAGAGAATATATTTGAACAGATGCTGTCAGAGACACAGACACCCGATGATTTCACTTCGGATTTCATGCGCCTCTTAATGATGTCTTTTCTGCTGACACTGCAGAGAGGCGGCGTATTTGTTCATGAACACCCTGAAGGCAGTATGGATATCAGCTCCGACATTGAACAGGCGATCAATTACATAGCGCTCAATTACGCCTACCCGGTCACCCTTGATGAACTGGCCGAGGAATTCAGCCTCTGCCCCTCCTACTTTTCCAAGAAGTTCAAGGCACAGACCGGTTCCACCTTTAAGGAATATCTTAATTACATTCGCATGAAGCAGGCAGCCCAGATGCTCATAACGACCGATGACTCAATAACAAAGATCGCTCTTAGCTGCGGTTTCAACAGCTCGAACTATTTCAAGGACTGCTTCAGGAAGAAACACGATATGTCTCCCCGTGCCTTTCGTGAAATATACAAACAATAGCATATTTTTAATGTTTTGGATTGACAAAACAAGATACGTGATGCTAATATTCATTTACACATACCGGAACCGGACCGCCGGCTGTGAATTATTATATCGGGAGAATTCCTATGATTTATAATGTTCAGGATTACGGAGCGGTCGGCAACGGTGTCCATGATGACACATCTGCCATTCAGTCTGCGATCGATGCATGTTTTGCTTCAGGCGGAGGCAGGGTGTTATTGTCAGGTTCACATATTTACAGATCGGGAACCATCGTTTTACGCTCCAACATTGACTTTCATATTGATAAACATACCGTGCTTATGGCAAGTAACAATATTAGTGACTTTGCCCCGGACGGAGATTACGATCCGGATGAATCAAAAGTGACTGTTCCAACATATGAAAGCTGCGAATATTCGGGCAATCCTACCCTGTTTTTTCTGTATGCAAAGGATGCGACCGACATAACCGTATCCGGCGAAGGTACAATAGACGGAAATGAAGAGATATTCTACGGAACGGTAACTGAGTGGCACATCGACGGGGCATTTTATCCACGCGTTCCGATGCTGTTTCTGGAGAATATCGAAGGATTGACAATTACCGGTATCACCCTGCGGCGAAGTGCTTTCTGGACCATTCATCCGGTAGGCTGTCGAAATATCCGTATCGAGGGTATAACCATAGACAACAACCGGCTTCTGGCCAACTGCGACGGCATCGATCCCGACCATTGCAGAAATGTAAGTATCACCAAATGCAGGATCAGTACGGCAGATGACTGTATTGTTTTCAAGAACACGGAATACGGTATGGCTTACGGGTCATGCGAGGATATTACGGTTACGGACTGCGATCTGTCATCAACGAGCGCTGCGATCAAATTCGGCACCGAAAGTGAGGAAGTGTTCAGAAATATCCGCATCAGTAATATCCGTATTACGGATACAAACCGTGGTATATCGCTTCAGTTAAGAGACAGAGGAAGCATCGAAGATGTGAGCTTTGACAATATTACCATCGATACCCATTTCGTATCCAAAAAGCACTGGTGGGGAGATGCGGAGCCCATAGCTATTACCGCGGTAAAGCGTAATGCCGGGACCAAGATAGGACACATAAGCAACATCCGTTTTAACAATATCCGCTGTAATTCCGATAACGGCATACTTATCTACGGCGACGAAACGATAAATATAAGGGATATTTCATTTAAGGATCTGACCCTGCAGATAAAGGATGGGGACAAGGAAGGAAGGGATGAACGTGATCTTCGCCCCTGTGATGATATTCCATTTGTATCTGCCGCTTTCGAACGTTTCTTTGTCCGTAATGCGGTGAATGTACTATTTGAGGATTGAACCTGCAGGAAAGACACAGGGACGGTTCCTATCTTGAAGATTTGTTTCTATTAACTACAGAGGCTCCGGAGTTATTCACTCCGGAGCCCATCTGTTATCTAAGATTACTGAAGATTCCATTCCACCACTCACTTACGGGTCTTGTTCCTATCCTGAAGGTTACTGTCTTGTATCCGCCAAGTCCGTATTCCCCGCCTTCGAGTCCGTGTATGGTAACCTTGGCAGTTCCCCTGTTCACGTTGTTTATGTAGGATCCTTCC
>JAFSYI010000041.1 GCA_017450065.1 Lachnospiraceae bacterium | reverse complement strand
AATGGTCATGTATATGATTTTTACAAAAAAGAAGATATCAAAATAATAATAGAAGAAGCATTAAAGACAAAATCTATTGTACGAAAACATATGATACCAAACGGTTATATAAAAGTTAATTTAGAGAATACTTTTTGGGAGAATATATGGGAATGAATAAAGTATCAGAGGATGTTATGAAGCGCAGAAGTTTTATATCAGTTGTAATAGTGTTTATTTTTTCGATGACATTATTGGTGGGATGTGGGGAATGGACGCAATATTTTTATTCTAAAGCACATTGTGAGAAAATTGCAAAAAAATGCTTAAAAGAATATTTTGGAGAAGAATTTGAAATAAAAGGTATATATTCACAGTATTGGAAACAATTCTATGCATATTGCTCCCCGGTTAGGGATAAAGACATTATATTTGAAGCGAAATTTAGTAGAAGTGGATATATAATTTATGATTATTATTTAGAGGGAGTAATAGCAAAACAGATTGAGGAGCGTTTATATAATACATTAAATTCTATTTGGGAGGATGTGTATATTGCAGTTGATATCGGGAGAGATAAGGGTACTAAGGCTTTAGAAGATAATCCTAAGTGTATTACTTTGGAAGACTATATGAAATTAAGAGAAGAGAATGGCGTTGCATTGGTATATTTGTTTGTTCCTGAAAACGATTTTACTATATCTGATGAGAATAATGAGTATCAAATATTTGCAAATAGCATAGGAACACTCATTGAAAATAATATAATTCCACGAATAGGTATATATATGGGAGTTGTGAATGAGAATCAGATGATAAGAATAAAGGAGTATTGGAGTAGTCATACACATGATAAATCAAATATGGATAAAATTGTAAATAGTCATATGTTTTTTAATTTTGAAAAAGAGTCTTTAAAATTAAGCATTTCAAAAGAAGAATATTTAATCATGAGAGAAGAGGTTTTGAAAAATGGAGCCGAATAAAAACAAAACAGAGTATACAGATAGGGAAATGGTTATAGCTTCACAGCTTGCATATTTTAATTTTGATAGTAATCAAGACGTTGTGGATGCTTTAGAAAGTGGAAAAAGCATAGATGTTCAAGCATTGTTTAACTCTAATGAGGAGGCTGAAAAAATTATACTATAAATATGAATATTACAGGAATTTGGATGAGAAAAAAACCGATGAAATAGCAATGGAAAATGATTATAAAGATATAATCACACAAATACAAAATGGTGACATTTTACCAAGAAGTAAAGGTTGATGTGGGATGGTAATGTTTTTTACTGAATGGTTTAGAGAAGTAGTTCCAAGAGGCTGGAAGTTGTAGAGATAAACATAAGTTGTGGTTTGTGAAAATTGAGAAAAGCTCAAAATAACATGCTATACGAGAATTAATGATAGAGAGGTAAAAATGGCGTTTGTAAAAGAATTCAGAAATATTAGAGAAGAAATGCCGGAGTGGGAATATTTAAATTCAATAGGGGTAAGAGATTTGAGCGGGTGCTCTATTTATAATCATACATCAGAAATGACACTAGATAGGGAAAGACATTATTATTTTTTACAAGTAGATCATCAGGGTTTAGCATATAATGATGAAGAAATATATTGGTATATGCTGGTACTCGACGGTAAGAAAATTGAGTTGGAAGTCATTAATGGACGTTGTAATGATAAAACTGGGAAGTATCTTGAATATCATTGGAATATACGAAAGATAAATATTTTAGATGAAGACATTAAAGAAATCTATAACAAACAAGAAATTTTTCAAATTATAAAGGAGGCCTTTACTGCCGAATCAACGGTGAGCAAAGGTAGTTCCAAAAAGCTGGGAGTTGTAGAGATAAACATAAGTTGTGATATGGAGACAGAATAATGACTGGAGATGTTACTGTTGTTGGGTACACCGGACAATCGAATGGCATACCTGCATGGAAAATTGTCGAACACATTGCAGCTAATTCAGATAACAGTGTAACGTATATTTCGAATTTGCCTGCAGGAGAATTGCTTAGTGATGAATTTGAAAGAAGACAGCTTAAGAAAGCTTTAATGCTGCTTTTGAACGACAATGAAGATGCATGCTTTCTATAAAACATATTTAATTGTCAAGCTACTGTCAATAGTTTTTAAATTTTTGTAGTCTTTTCGCTACCAAAGTAAAATACAGCAATTACGAGTCTATAAGGAGATGGCTGATTATGGATATCGCAGAGAGAATAAAGAAATTAAGGGAATCGTATGGCATTACCTCAAATGAGCTGGCTAATATCACAGGGATCCATCCTGTTTCAATACGTAAGTATGAAACAAGAAAAATGGTTCCCGGAATAGAAGTGATCGACAAGATGTGCGAATCACTTAAGCTCTCATGGATGATTTTTGAAGGAATTCCCAAGCAGTATACTGACTTTTCTTATGAAGGTGATTTCTATCAGCTGTTGTTTCTGCTAATGGCTAATGGAACCTTGGATGTTCATGGTAAATGGGTTGAAGATACTGATAAAGCTACATATTTTGGTTTTAATCCTCAGCTTTCGGAATATATTGAGATTAAAAACGGAGATGAACCCATTCCGTTGGAGAACCTGTCAATTCACCTGCGTTTTGATCCAAACAGGATTATGTGAACATTCGATCGATTCAATATTTATTTGGAATTTATGAAGCTTGCTCAGGATGCGTTGAAAGCAAAACGGTGGAATACAAAAGCAAAAAGAGAAACCCGAGAAGAATATGCTGCGCGAATGATGGAAGTTGCCGAAGAGATGCAATTAGAGCTCATGTTGCAAGGTCATACCTGGAAACAGCATATGTCAGGTTTGGGGAATCAGGAACAGACGCTAGATGCACTGGATAAGCATATTCTGGAAGGCGGAGATTATTATAGCTTTATAATGCAGGCAGATATGCCTGAAGCAGAAAAGAACAAGTATATTGAGGCTTATGAGGATGCTTTTATTTCCGGGATTGTAGAAGGGCAGCTCGGATCATATCCCGGAGATAAGTCTTGGGAGGAAAAATCTGAATGGGTTCATTCCCAAATAGAATTGATGGAAAAATATAAAGAAGATCATCCTGATTATAAGAAACAGGCAAAGCAGCATGCTATAGATAATGCTCGGAAAGCAAGAGAAAACGGCAATAAACAATAAAACAGTCAATCTGGCATCTTGATGATAGCTTCAAGATTCCAATTTGGAATCTTGAAAGAACGATGAGGAAAAACGATGAGTGAAAAAAACGAATTAGTATTATAATACGATAGGTAAATGCTAAGAGTCGGATTTTGATGATCCGGCTCTTCTGCATTTACAAAACAGGGTACTCCATATCTATACCGTTTGTGATAATTACCAAATAGACACGAAAAAAGACCACTTACGCAAAATCTCTGACATTTATGTTTCCGTGTACTATTATAAGGCCATAAAACAAAAACGAAGAATTCCCGACAGGTAAATGTACCAACAGGGATCATGATTCCAAGGAGGAAATAATTATGAATATCAGAATAAACGACATAGTAAACAACACATTAAACAACACAGTAGCAGGCGGGATGAACAACGGACTTTATAATGGAACAGGTATAAGAAGGAATACGCGCAGGATGCCGAAACCTATGATCTTACTTATCGGCATGCTGTTCATGGCAGTTGGAGTATTTCTTATAGTAAAGACAGTTCATAATAACAGGGTTCTCACCGCCGAAACCACCGCAGTAATCACGGAGATAAGAGAAGAAGTAACTACTTCACATGACACAAACAGCAATAAAGCTGTTATCGAGGTAAACAGCAAGCCAAAGACCAGGACATATTATTATCCGTCAATAAAGTATACGATTGACGGGCAGACCTATTACAATGACCTGTCAACAGGATCTTCTGATCCGGATGCGTACAGGGTGGGAGACAGCATCAATATAAGATATAATCCGGCCAAGCCCACAGAAATCGACTTGGGTAGCACTTCTACAAAATCCAACATATTTATGGCTTTGGGATGTATGATAGCGGGTATTATCGCCGGGATAGCATTCATTAAAGTAAGGTAAGAAGGCGTCGGTCCATTACGACAGCGTTTTCATAACAAAGGTAACAATTGGAAAAGGAGGATAATACAATGGCAGAGAACAAGAACATGGAACTTAATGATGAGATGATGGCTAAGGCAACAGGCGGCGAACTGGATTCGTGGAATGAAACAGTTGTTATTTCCGGAATAGTAATGGTTAACCCCCGTCCGGATGATCCGGCTTATGCAAGCGTATGGGATGATTGCCAGTCAAGCGGATATCAGGTATACGAAGGCGGTGGAAAGCTTCTTGTGGCAGGATCACATCTTCCTTCGCTCACCCCCGGTGATGAAGTGTATGTTAACCAGATCCGCGGTTTCTACGGTTGGGAGATCGAAGGCGTTATCGATTATTGATATTACTAATGAGCAGACAGGAGGAAAGATAACCATGACAAGAACAAAAATGAGCGTAATAATTGCAGCAATGGCACTGACATTAGCCGGATGCGAGAATGTTAACGTTAATATCAATATGAATGGTGCAGTACAGAATGAGCAAAAACCGGAAGCATCGGAAACTCAGGATATCGACATAGGTACTACCGGATATGCCATAAGCATTCCTTCTGATTACTACAGTTCAGAAGTAACAAAGGAAGAACGTAAAGACGATCAGATCGCCTACTATAAGAGCGATGAGCATCTTATGGATTTCGATGTATATCAGTTCGGAAAAGACGGTATGATTTTAAAGGAATATGCCAAAAAGGAAGCTGAGGAATACAAGGCTGACGATGTGGAAGAAGTAAAATATAACGGTATTCCCATGATGTTGTATTATTCACAGGAAGAATACGAGGGAGAAGAATACCGGGTAGCCAATTATATATTTGAAAACTTCGAGGATTTTGCTGAGCTGTCATTCTGGCTTGACGGGGATGATGCTGAAGAACTTGTAGAACAGATAATGTCAAGTATCCGTCAGGAACAGATGGTCGGACTGGCAAATCCCTGGATATATGATCTGACAGCCGAGGAAGTAAAAGAACGAACAGGCTGCGAGTTTATTGTACCTGAGGGGGCCTATGATGTAGCATTTGGTGTAAATGAAAATGACGGTTTGGCAGAAATGAACTTTACGATGGATGATGTAAGGTATAGTGCCAGGATGAGGAAAACCGGGGATTATGAAGATATTTCAGGCCTTTTCTATGAATGGGATGCTGAAGGCGTAGATAAGGTAGGTGAGATCATGGCCGATGTCCGTCTGTATACGTCTGAAAACATAAGTAATTCTCGTTATTCACAAATGGTGCGGATAAGGAAGGCTTAGAAGTGGTAAAGATGGCGAACCTTGTCTTTGCGGGGGGTGGTTCCAGGTCCGTAAGTACCGATGAGACTGATCACGTAGTTACGGAAATTGCCCTGGGAACAACAGGTTTTAACATAAGCATCCCATCTGACTACTACAGCGGAGAAGTAACCAAGGATGATCGTAAAGACGATCAGATCGCTTACTATAAGAGCGATGAGCACCTTATGGATTTCGATGTTTATCAGTTCGGAAAAGACGGTATGACTTTAGAGGAATATGCCAAAAAGGAAGCCAAGGAATACAAGGCTGACGGTGTAGAAGAAGTAACATATAACGGTATTTCCATGATGCTGTATTATTCTCAAGAAGAATATGATGGAGAATCATATCGTGTAGCTAATTATATATTTGAAAATGATGATGATTTTGCGGAACTGTCCTTCTGGCTTGACGGGGATGATGCCGAAGAACTTGTAGAGCAGATCCTGTTCAGCATTTATTTGGATACGCAGAACATGGATGACGGAGTAATGCATGCTTATTAGTATATTTCCAACGTATACTAAGACACGCCGAATAGACATAAAAAACGACCAGTTACGCAATATCCGTTACTTTTACAGTTTCTCCATCGTATAATAAGGCAAAGAACAAAAAGCAACAGCTTCCAAAGCGAAGCGGAAATATAAGGAGGACGATCAAATGAGTGAACTTACAAGAGATAACATGGAAAAAATCTGGAATGATGAGCTTAACAAGTTTTCTTCACAGAAAAATATGGAAATGAGCGATGCTGCTATGGCCGGAGCAAAAGGCGGTGTTGGTAACGCCGGAGAAGCTACCTGTTGGAAGTGCGGGAGTCCTGCAGAGTGGAATGGATCAGTATGGTTATGTAAGAAGTGTCATCAGGGCGTATCCTTAGATGATGCGGAGACCATTAAGTTTATCAAAAAGATGGAAGGAATGGTTGGTAAAGATTATATACTGGAGAGGGACGGATATCCTGTCTGGTGGAATGATGTAGTGAAGGACTGATAATTGCCAAATAGGCACTAAAAAGACCACTTACGCAAAAACCGTGGTATTAGAGATTTGCCAAATTGGTCGATTCTGCCCGACTCCAACACCGTATATATAGTATAAGAGAAAAGATAAAGAACCCTTCACCCGCTATCAGATATCAACTGGTAGCGGGTTTTTATACTGAAACAGGTGAACAAATTCATAATAGAACTAATCCTCGCAATCCCTTGAAGAACTTGGAAAACGTCAGAAGGTGGAGATAAAACATCAATAATCAAAATGCTGTATTCTGATCCAGGCATATGTCCTGTTATGGGTTTCAAAATGGTCGTCAAGATAAATAAGGAGCCCAAGATACAGGATTTGAATGATGATTACGAGTAGGACAAGGTTGATATCCGCGATTTTATGTTTAATATCTCCAAATAATATGACGGCAGCAAGGGATGCAAGTAATATCCTCTGTGACAGGCAGCACCAGCGTTTCCTGTAATACAGCCATAATCTGTAGCCTGCGAAACCGCCCCCGGCAATGCAGGCAAGAGCGAGCAGAGCGGATTCAACATTACCAATGCTTTCCCGGATCCATACAGTAGGCACATATACCATATCCCATGCATCCGATAGAATAGCCGGATGCATGATAATGCAGCACAGGAGCGTGATAAACAGTAATCCCTGCGCTATCTGTCGGTTTTTCTCAGCAGTCTTTACCTTCTCATTGGCCTGTATGACGGCGGCATTCTTTGCCTTGATTGCCTCGGAAACCTTATTATCGGCTATCTTTTTATGATAAGTGATATCCTTTACCGCCTTTTGCCCGGCAGCCTCCTTAGCTGCCTGAGTGGACCTGACGGCTTCCACATTTGACATGTTGACCATTTTGTTGGCTTTAGAGAGAAGGACCTGAGTGGTGGCGAGCTTTTCTTCGAGATTCTTTTGTTCTTTCCTGCTCAGCAAAGGAGCCTTTTGAATGTCTTCGCAAGTACCACAAAAGAGAAACCATTTATAGTATGCCCAACAAAGCTCAATTTGCCAAATGACAAGCCCGGATTTTGCAAAAAAATACTCCCAACCGAAGTTGAGAGTATTTATGCTTCGTTGAATCGCCCAGTTTTTTACTCAAAAAACTGAGCTAAATCAATTTCTAACGACGGGTAAACCTGCACGGAAATTGTTGTTATGTGAGGATATACGATTACTTCTGGAGCAAAATCATTATCTGCCAAATATCGAACTACCGATTTCCTTTGAAGATCAACAACCCAATACTCCTTTACGCCTATGTCTCTGTAAGTCAACATTTTTATTCCATAGTCATTCTTTTTTGTGGATTCAGATGTGACTTCTGCAACAAATAAAGGAGCGGTATGTATTCCATCATCTTTTATGCCGGCTTCGTCACAAACAGACATTACGTCCGGCAAAAACAGATTACCCTTATCATCGCATAATTCATCACAGTATAACGCAACGTTTTCTGTAAATACTTTGCATTTGCCATTATTAGCAGTGACAAACTGTCTTAAGGCCGTGGCGACTTCCAGCACCGCGTTATTATGAGCAACGGATGTCTTGTCTGTTACAATTAAAGAGCCTCTGATAAGTTCCGCATGGTCTTCTCTTTCGGACACATCCTTAATAGAATATCCGATTTTGTTGTTTGAAGGATAGTTCATAAGGCTATTCAATACCTCCATTTTTTTCTTTCTCTGTTATTGATAACGTACCAAACTCAGAGAAAGCCCCTTAAAGGACTCATCTCTGTTTACCTATTAAAGGAGACCTTCTTGGTAAGGTTATTATAGCATATTTTTAAACGACAACACCACTTAAATTAATTATATATCGATGCGCAAAATTGAATTTTTAATTCCACTTACCCTTTGGAAAATTTGGCCAAAGGGAGTCCTGATGAACTGCATTTAACAATTATGTGCAGATAATGATGTATTAAAAAATAGAACAATCTGGCGGAATGAGTTCGTTAATGTTATATTTTCTTTGATGAAAACTATTAAAACTGCTCTTCGAGATGTTATCGCAAGGTATTGGTTTATAGTTATTTTTAATTGCAGATATTAAAAAACCTAGTCTTATAAGCGCCTCGGGAATAAGCTCTATGTACCTTACATTATGTAAGGACTTCTGAGATTAAAGGAGAACAACTTTGATAAGATTTGTTGAGAAACATGACAGAAACGCATATATATCATTAAGCCTATCACAAGTATGAGTTGTAATATGGTTGTATAAACGCGTAATTTCTACTTTGAGTTGTGATACAGGTCCAAAAAGGTACTATATATTTTTCGTGAGTAGTGTGATATGTTTGCTATAGAACGATAAACTAACATATCGGGAGGTGTTCTCATGAAGAAAAATATACGAATGGTGCTGCTTGGCGAAATGCTGCTCTTTTTGGCGATATTCTTATTTATTCTCTTTTTCTCCGCCTGGGGATTGTCAACGATCGTTTGGTTTCTTGACCTGCCTTCTCTTCTTTGTATCATATTGATCCTGATACCCGGCCTGATCATTATGGGTGAGTGGAAGGATTTCATAAAGTCATTTTCCGTCGGAATAAAACAGTACAGTCTTCTTGAACTGAAAAATATAATAGGTGCGGTATATGCCGCACAGAAGCTTACAGTATACGGAGCATTGTTCGCTATCATAATATCGGGTATCCTGCTGTTGGGAAGGCTGGATACACCCTCAACGATCGGTCCGGATCTTGCGGTATGTTTTCTTTCGGGCTTCTATGCAGTCATTATTGAATTCTTCCTTATGCCTCTTAAGCTGAATGCCGAAAGAAAAATGAACGAGGAAATGGATTTAGGGGATGAGTGAATCAGGTATTACCAAGGAAAAATACCTGAATATTGCCTGTAAATTCGGACTTACAAAGCGTGAACTTGAATTGGGTTTCCTAAAGGTATCCGGATTTTCCAACAGAAGGATAGCGTATATGTTTGGGATCAGTGAACAAACGGTCAAGAACCACTTCACACATATTTATGAGAAGGCGTGGGTTCCGGGCAGAAAGGAATTCAGGGATTTGTTTTCTTAATTAAATCTTAATACGGATAAGATAACCGCACTGGATGCGGGAGCCGATGATTATCTCACAAAACCGTTTTCGGTTGAAAAGCTGTTGGCACGTCTTCGTGTTATCATAAGACGTCTTTCCGTGATGAGCTCAGAAAGCGGAACCGGCAGTTTTGTTTACACAAACGGAAATCTTAAGATCGATTACCCGGCAGGCTGTGCCTATCTTAACGGAGAAGAGCTGAAGCTTACTCCGATTGAATTCAGGATGCTTTGCGTTCTTGCCAAAAATACGGGTAAGGTGCTGACCCATACATATATAATGCAAAATATCTGGGGACGAAGTTGGGACAATGATATAGCATCTCTTCGTGTCTTTATGGTAACTCTACGGAAAAAGCCGGAATCGCTCCCTGATTCTCCTGAGTATATCCAGACTCATGTCGGTATCGGATACCGGATGATAAAGGTAGAATAACGAGAAAAAAGTGTCTTAAACATATTTGAAAACATTTGGATGATTTTTCCAACACATTTTTATTTTTACAGATAATACTATACCGATTTAACAAAAATGAAAAAAAGGCTATCTTTTTTGACCTAAACATGATAGAATGTGACACATAACAACATAAAAAGTATATCAAGCTGATAAAAATCGACATTAAACATGTTTCGAAACTTTATCAACTGATACAAACTAAGATGTTGTTACATAGAGGGTATAATGTATCACATCATTAATTATCAAGGAGAGAAAAGATGAAAAGAAGAAAATGGTTGAAGACAACTGGCGCGATGCTGGCAGCAGTATCAATGCTTATGGGCAACGCTCAGGCTGCAATGGCATGCCCGCAGGATTATCTGTTCTGTTGGGGACAGGACAGGGTTGTGGAAGAAGAAGTGATTCTCGATGACAGTAATTCTTCAGTAGATGAGACGCTTGGTGAGGCAGATTCACTTGCTGTGGAAGGTAATGAAAACGGGGTCAGCAGTGATGAGATTATTGCAGACGAAGAGAATAATGATATTGCAGATGATGAGACTGTTCTGACATCCGATGATGCAGATGATAATGAGCAGCAGAACAGCGATGAGATAGATCTTGTAAATGAAGACGAAGAAACAGTATCCGGTGATGAGATCGTCGAAGAGACAGAGGAAGAGAATGTTGAGGAAGAGGAAACGGTAGAGGTATCAACATTCCTTCAGGACGGAGGTTCATATTCTGTAGGATATATACTTAATAACTATAATCTTTTTATAAAGAACAGCATCGTTGATACCAATCATACAATGGGACCCATCGCAGCCGGTGGAGATGCAGAGATCACATATTGGGGAATGCGCGGTGTTATATTTGATGCAAACAGTTATATCCGCGGTGCTCTTACACAGAATGAGTGGTATGCTTCCGTAGGTGGCGGAATCCTGTATCTCGGTACTGTAAACGAAGGCAAGTATGAGTGGAGAAAGTCAAACGTAGATTGGGATGATGATTTCGGTGGATGCTATGTAAATAAGGAAACAGGAAAGGGAATCCATAATACAAGAGCCCTCCTGTATTCTGACGAGTACATTGACTTTGATGCGGCATTTGAGTCGATCCAGAGTGATATCGCAGGACTTGCTGTAGATTATGTAATAGACAGAGAAAATGAAACGGATTTCTACAACATTGTTTCTGAAAAGGCAGCAACAACACTTAACATCAGGGCAGGAAGCACTTACAGCATAGATTCACTTCAGGGAATCAGCATGATCAACATCTATGGATCAGATGTTCAGTCGGCTGTAGATACGATCCTTATAGTTGACAGCTCGGATGAGATCACAATGTTCCCGGATGTTAAGGTAAACGGAACGATTGAAGAATCAGCCGAGTATGGTAAGAATTCAAGTATAGTCTTCATAATGCCCAATGCAACAGATATCACAATGCGTTCTTCACATGCGCATTTCGGACACATCATTGCTCCCAATGCTTTCGTAAGATTCCCGGGTGGCGGTGATTACAACGGATGTGTGATCAGTAAGGATTTCACCAGTGAGAGACATGAAGGTCATATGTGGCCTTACAACGGCAAGAAGTTTGAGGGTGCTGCTACAGGATTTAAGCTTGTAAAGACAGTAGACGGACAGACCCCTTCAGAGAATGAAGTATTTAATTTCAAGCTTGAGGAAGCAAAAGACGGAGCATGGACAGAGATCCAGACAGTAAACAACAACGGTTCAGAAGCAGCATTTGATACCATACCTTATGCTCTTACAGATGAGGGAACGCATTATTACAGAGTAACCGAGAGCGGAGATACCGAAGGTTATACAAAGGATGAATCAGTATATATCGTTAAAGTTGACATCGAGAATGTACAGTCACGTTATGTTGTAAACCAGAACAAGACAGAGAGCTATTATAAGTTTAATGAGGACGTTACTCCTGAGGAATGCAGCATAAAGTGTGATGACAGTAACAGAGTAGATTCGATCGCATTTGATAATAAGAAGATCGAAGAACCCGAGGAGCCCGAAGAGCCCGAAGAGCCCACAGGCGAAATTGAAGTAACAAAGGTATATGTTGATAAGTGTGGAAAGGCAGTTAAGGATGACACAACATTCTATGTAACACTGACATCAACTACAGGTACCTGCTGGTGGAAAAAGACACTTTACTATGACCTTAACGGAAATGCATATTCATGCGTGAAGATAGTTCCTATCAAGGGTGGACAGACAGTTACCTTTAAGAACCTTGCATTAGGTGTTAAGTACACTGTAACAGAGACAGATGCATGTGGAAATACCCAGTGTTCGAACAGCAGGTTCGAAGTAGTAAAGGGAAGCGAGACGGTATGTCTTAATGCTGACAGATGCAGTTCAAGTGTTAAGAAGAAGGTTGAGATCAAGAATGTTAAGAAGACCTGCTGCATAGTGATCAAACCCTGCACACCCTGCACTCCTTGCATTCCCTGCACGCCTTGCAAGCCTGTTTCTACCTGTAAATTGACTACTGCATGCAGTTTTTCATGGAGAACATGCACTTCTTTATGCGGATATAACTGGGGATGCTTTTAATTAAAGACCGGTAAAGTCTGAATAAGATCAAAACATATTGAAATTATGATCTCTCCCGGATGAGAACACCGGGAGAGATTTTATTTGTGTAAAACAGTATTGGTTTGTTGTTGATGGTTACAAACTCTGAAGGTTATGTTATATTATATAGGAATTGATTTTGCACTTAACATGTTGGTTTATAATTGGGGGACATTTACATGAAGCAGTTACAGGAATATATTACAGAGATACCTGATTTTCCAAAGAAGGGTATCATATTCAGGGATATTACCACGGTTCTGACAAATCCGGATGGCTTCAGGCTTGCAGTTGATGAGTTTATGAGGATTTTGGAGGATACAGAGTTCGATCTGATAGCAGGTATTGAAGCCAGAGGATTTGTATTTAGTGCACCTTTAGCGTATGAGTTCGGAAAGCCTTTGGTTTTGGTAAGAAAGAAGGGTAAGCTGCCAAGAGAAACAGTTTCGCAGTCATATAAACTGGAATATGGTACCGCAGAGATAGAGATACACAGGGATGATATAAAAAAAGGACAGAAGGTTGTTCTGATAGATGATATTTTGGCAACAGGGGGAACGTTTGAAGCCGCCGTCAGGCTTATAGAAAAGCAGGGCGGTGAAGTGGTAAAGATATTATGCCTTGTGGAGCTTGAAGGGCTTAACGGAAGAGATAATTTAAAAAAATATGATGTGAAATCATTGGTCACATATGAAGGAGCCTGACGTCTTAAAAATATGATCAGATATGAGATATCAGCCCTTGTTTCCTTTGCTTTGTTTTTTATGGGAACAGTGGCATTATTACTTGGTTACAGTACATACAGCGGACACCCGTCCTCCAAATCAGGAAGAAGGATGTTTTTTGCGTGCATAAGTATCTTTGTATGGGATTTTGGCTATGGATGGATGGGTCTGTGTTATGGAAGTGATTTTGCTTATGTTGCAAGAGCTATAGCGCAGCTTTCCGTGATCACATATATGTGCTCGGTACTTTCGTATCTTTCTTATCTTGCAAAATACCCCGCAAAGATCACGGCAACGGTATGTACTTTTTCTTCAGTTATTTATCTCATAGCATGGTTCCTGATAATAGGTAAGAATGCGGTAACCTTCAGCCTGACACCCTGGGGTTACTGGTATACCCCCAAAGCATCTGTCGGAAGATATATTCAGTTTGTTTCTATTCTTATTTCTCTTGTATTCTTTTACGTAATCCTGTCGTGGTGGAATAAAAAGGTTGAGTATAAGAGAGAAAGGCATCTCATTAAGCGTTTCAGATGGTTTGGCCCAATACTGATAGCAGGACTCCTTCTTGATACATTTATTCCGATTTTCTTTAATACACCGGCTGTTCCGGGAAGCGCAGTATTTGCCTTCGCTTCTTCAATGCTTCTTTTCTTTATATCCAAGCGCTATATGACCTTTGGTATTTCTACAAGAAATGTGTCTGAATATGTATTCAGGGAAGTCAATGTCCCTGTACTTATCCTCGATCCCACAGGAAAGGTGGAAATGTATAACAAGATTGCCGAGAGTACCTTTGCAAGAAAGGGAAATCTTAAGGGAAAGATGCTTGAAGATATAGTAGAACCGGTTACAGACCTTAATCATGTGGCTGAGGAATATAAGGCCAGACTGCTTGCCATAAGAGGCCGTGAGTCATATTGCAGACTGATAAGGTCGATCATATATGATGATTTTAAGGAAGTAAGATGTGAGATACTGTTTCTTCCGGATATGACCGATGCCGTTGTGTCCATGCAGAGAGCATATGAAAGCAGCAGGATCGCAGATGAGGCAAATAAGGCAAAGAGTAATTTCCTTGCCAATATGAGTCATGAGATCCGGACACCGATGAATGCGATAATCGGTATGAGTGAGATAATACTTCGCGACGGGAAGATCGATGCAGAGGTAAGGGAACAGCTTAATGTTATAAAATCAGCCGGCGAAGGTCTTTTGGGGATTATAAATGATATTCTGGACATATCCAAGATAGAATCGGGAAAATATGAAATTATTGAGGAAGAATATGATCCGGTATCTCTTATAGCTGAGGTAAGCACACTTATACGTACAAGACTTACAGATACCGATATAGAACTTAAGCTGTCCGTTGATCCGGAAATTCCAAAACATGTTATCGGTGATAAACTGAGGGTTCGTCAGATACTTGTCAATATCCTTGGTAATGCGGTTAAGTTTACAAAGAAGGGCAGCATAACCTTAAGCTGCAGCTGTCGGAAGTTAAGCGATGACATGGTTTTCTTCTATGATATAAGTGATACGGGAATCGGTATCCATGAAGAAGATATTGAGAGCATTTTTGGTGTGTTTAACCAGGTTGATACAAGAAAGAACAGAGATATACAGGGAACAGGTCTTGGACTTGCGATAAGCAGGAACCTGGCTATAATGATGAGCGGTAACATCACGGTGGACAGTGTATACGGCAAAGGATCAACCTTTCATGTAATGCTTCATCAGAAGCCTGTTAAAGACGGCTGTATAGGAGAAAGGATTGCTGCCGATCTGGAAGCTTTCAGATATGTACCTGATGAACTTAAGAAGGAAGAGCAGACTGTAGGATACAAGGGTAAGAAGATATTAATAGTTGATGATAACAGGGTTAATCTGCATGTCGCAAAGGGGCTTTTGGAACCTTTTGAGGTAGATGTTGATCTTGCTATAAACGGCAGGGATGCGGTAGAGATGGTAAGGCAGAGGGAATACGATCTTATCTTTATGGATCATATGATGCCTGAACTTGACGGAGTGGACACGACCGGACTCATAAGAAGCCTTGAAGGTAAGCGTTTTAAGGAAGTGCCGATCGTAGCACTCACGGCGGATGCTGTTAAAGGGACAAGAGAGATGCTTCTTGATGCAGGAATGCAGGATTATCTTGCAAAACCCATAAATATGACAGAACTTAGGCTGATACTTGAGAGATGGTTGTAAAAAGGTATAAAAAAACACCGACCTCACAGCCTATATCTGCAAAATCAGTGCTTTAGTGCGCGATCAGGGGCTCGAACCCTGGACACCCTGATTAAGAGTCAGGTGCTCTACCAACTGAGCTAATCGCGCTTGTTCCGCGACACAATTGAGATTATATTACAGGATACTATAATTTGCAATAGTTTTTTTAAAAAAATTTCGGAGGGAATTAAAAGAATGATCTTTGAAACACATGCACATTATGATGACAGAGCATTCGACCGGGACAGAGATGAACTGCTTATGCTGCTTAAGAAGGAAAAGATTGAACCTGTCATCAATGTAAGCTCCTCTGTTGAGAGCATAAAGAAGACCATGAGTCTTGCTCATGAATATGATCATATATATGCTGCCATAGGAGTACATCCGAGTGACTGTGCAGTGCTCACCGATGGTGACATTGAGTGGATAAAAGGTCTTGCCGGTGATAAAAGAGTTGTTGCCATAGGGGAAATAGGGCTGGATTATCATTATGATGAACCTGACAGGGAAACACAGAAAAAATGGTTTATAAAACAGCTGGAGCTTGCAAAGGAGCTGTCCCTGCCGGTTGTAATACACAGCAGGGATGCGGCAGAAGACACGCTTAATATACTTAAAAGACCTGAATATACAACTTTTAAAGGAATCATACACTGCTTTTCGTATTCTTTGGAACTGGCAAGAGAATATGTTAAGATGGGTTATTTCATAGGTGTCGGTGGGGTTGTGACCTTTAAAAACGGTCGTAAACTTCATGAGATCGTACGCGAACTACCGATAGAAAATTTGGTGATCGAAACAGATTCACCCTATCTTGCCCCGGTTCCGTACAGAGGACATCGTAATTCTTCGGTTTATCTTACATATATAATAGAAGAAATGGCAAAGCTGAAATCAATGTCATATGATGATGTGGAGAAAATAACCTATGAAAATGCAGCCGGCCTGTTTGGGGTAAGATCGGATGGATAAACTTGCAAAAGCATCGAACACAATAGAAATCATAAAGAAATACAATTTTACTTTTCAGAAGCGTTACGGACAGAATTTTCTGATTGACACCCACGTAATGGGAAAGATAATGGATGCAGCAGGTCTTACCTGTGATGACTACGTTATAGAGATAGGACCCGGAATCGGTTCAATGACGCAGTATCTTTGTGAACGTGCAGGGAAGGTAACTGCGGTTGAGATTGACAAAGACCTTATCCCTATCCTCAATGAAACCCTTATGGGCTATGATAATGTCAGTATAATCAACGAAGATATTCTGAAGTTGGATCTTAATGAGATTATAATGAAGGATAATAACGGAAAGCCGGCAAAAGTCGTGGCTAATCTTCCGTATTATATAACAACGCCGATAATAATGGGCCTGCTGGAAGGACATGTGCCTGTAAGCAGTATAACGGTTATGGTACAGAAGGAGGTTGCCGACAGGATGCAGGCCGGACCGGGAAGTAAGGATTACGGAGCTCTCAGCCTGGCGGTAAACTATTATTCATCTCCGCATATCGCAGCCAATGTTCCGCCCAACTGTTTTATTCCGCGTCCGAATGTCGGATCTGCAGTGATAAATCTTGATGTATATGACACCCCCAAAGTCATGGTGAGGGATGAGGAACTTATGTTTAAGCTTATACGGGCAGCCTTTAATCAGCGCAGAAAGACGCTTGCCAACAGTATTTCGGGGGCTATGACGCTTGATTATTCCAAACAGGAGGTTGCTAAAGGAATTGCCGCACTTTCACTGCCTGAAAACGTCAGAGGAGAAGCGCTTACACTTGAACAGTTTGCGTTGCTTTCGGACAGACTTTCATCAGGCAGGAATGACTGATATCGTTTGCTATTTTTTTGACAAGTTACAATGGCTATGATAGAATTTATTACGTATGCGTATACTGTAATTAAGGTTCTGTATTAAAAATCGTTTATGACAGTTAAAGATTAATATAAACCCGGGAGAGCTGAGTTGGACAAGTACGAATATCAGGTTCATGCCGATGAAATCAAAAAGCTGATAGGTGAACACAGATATGCCGAGGCAATGAATATAGCCGATGGGATTGACTGGCGTAAGGTAAGGAGTGTTTCAATGCTCCAGACTGTCAGCGAAATATACAAGATCAACAAGAAATATGAGGAAGCCAGAGAGATTCTTCTGCTTGCATATGACAGATATCCGAGCAGGAATATCGTATATGCTTTATGTGAATTGGCTATTAAGCTTAATGATGTGGTGCAGGCCAAGCTTCTATATGAGGAGTTCATATCTCTCGCTCCGAGTGATACGAGCAGATATATCCTGTTGTATAAGCTGTATGAAGCTCTTGATGTTTCCATTGAGGAACGGATCGAGCTGTTAGAGGAGTTCAAACAGAAGGATTATACCGAGCGTTGGGCATATGAGTTAGCGCTTTTGTATCATAAGATCGGTCAGGAGACCAAGTGTGTCGAAGCCTGTGACGAGCTGATACTCTGGTTTGGTGAAGGAAAATACGTAAAGAAAGCCATGGAGCTTAAAATGAAGCATACAAGGCTTTCAAAGGAACAGCAGCTTAAGTATGAGGGAAGGCAGGAGCCTATTCCCATGACGGATAAATTCATGAGTATGAATTCCAATACTTCCCGGCAGCTGTATGATACGGATCCACAGTCAGGTAATCTCCAACAGATACCGATGACACCTTATAGTCAGAATTATCAGCAAAGAGGGGGAATTGTCAACCCTGAGAACGACGGTAGTCTCGTTATACAGAGACAGTCGGCGTTTGATAATAAGCCCGGTATGAATACTCCCATACCGGATATGAAAATATTTGGTCAGGAGCAGTCTTCTGACATGAGCATGTCTGTCTCCGGTCTGCCGATGGATATGAATACACCTGTATCCGATCTGGAATCAGGTATGGACCCCATTAATAATACAGGTGAGCCAAATAGCGGGATGATGCAGGCGGAGACACCTGTAATGCAGCTGTCTGCAGAACCGGTCAGGAATGACTTACTGCATACAACGCAGATGCTCACAACTTCTGAAATCGACAAGATAGAAATAAAACCCGTTAATATGGGTATGTATAATACGATAGATCTGCAGAACGGATTATCTGAGAATATAAAGAAGTTCTTTGAAAATGAAAAAAAAGCTGCAGCAGACAGCGGCAACGCTCAGTATGATCCCTATTCTTCTTATGAAGAACCGGTCAGTTATGAAAATGCGGGATCGGATACTGACGGAAATATAAAGAATGACATAGAGCTTACTGACAGTAACGGCCCGGTTATATCATTAAAGAGCTTCAGTCCCGCGGATAATGAACTTGATGAGGTTCCGGGAAATGAAGAAGATGTCCAGATAACCACGTTTATGCCGGGATATGGATCACAGAATGCTTATACGGGCGATATTGCCGATGATGAGCAGGAGGATGAGGATGATCCTTTATATGTAGCCGCGGATAATACGGAGAATGATACAGAAAAAGCTGTAAATGAAGATAATGCCGGTATTACGGAGGATGAAGCCGTAGACGAAGCAGAAGAATCAGACCCTGAGCTTAAAAGCATATATGAAGACTGGGAAAACAGGAAAAGAGAGAACGAGGAGAGGCGTATCCAGGAGGCCAAGGTTCTGTCTCTTCAGCAGACAGCCGATATTATGGCACAGCTTAAGGGAGTGCTTCCGGATATAGATGATATAGCAAAACCCACACCGCCAAGGGGAATCCCCAATTACACTCCCTATTTTACCATGCCTGAGGAAGCTGCGGATCCGGAAACGGATGATAAAGGATTGCTTCAGGATAATGATAAAGAGGCAGAAGCAGGCGGATATGACCGGTATGAGGCGGGATATGCATATAACAATGAATGGGACTACGACGAGGGAATCAACGGAGGATCGGAGATAGATTTCGCAAAGAAAGAGGATATTGTGGAATCTGAGGAAGTGAAGGAGGATTCCCTGAATGAAGAAGAGGCGGAAGGCGGTGCGGAGCCTGTCGCAGAAGAAGAGAGTATCTTAAATGAAGAGGAACCGGAGTATAGTGAGGAGGTTCCCGCAGAAGAAGAGAACATCATAAACGAAGAGGAACCGGAGTATAGTGAGGAGGTTCCCGCAGAAGAAGAGAACATCATAAACGAAGAGGAACCGGAGTACAGTGAGGAGGTTCCAGCAGAAGAAGAGAGCATCATAAACGAAGAGGAACCGGAGGATGGTGAGGAGGTTCCCGCAGAAGAAGAGAACATCATAAACGAAGAGGAACCGGAGGATGGTGAGGAGGTTCCCGCAGAAGAAGAGAACATCATAAACGAAGAGGAACCGGAGGATGGTGAGGAGGTTCCCGCAGAAGAAGAGAGCATCATAAACGATGAGGAATCCGAAGACATTGAAGATGCTGAGAATGAAGAAAACGAGGAAATTGCAGAAACAACGGATTCTGTGTGGGGAGAGACTCTTCCCGAAAGGGAAATATCCTATGAGCTTGAGGTGGAAGATGATTCATGGACTGAGGAAGAAGCAAGAGGCAAGACAGAGGAAATGCCTGTCAGTGAGATAGTCTATGAATCTGAAACCGACCATATTGATATAAAGAGCATCAATGAATCATCGGATGACAATAATGAAACTGAGATCAGTGATAATAATGAACTGTATTTCAGGGAGATAATGAATATTGAAGATCCCGAAGATGATGAAGAAACAGACTTATCAGATGCTGATGACGAAGACGAAACACTGTCATATACAGAAGATGAAGAAGCAGCAAGGAGGGAAGCATTTGAAGTGACTTCCGAGCTTCCGGAATATCCGTATAAAGAGCTTGATGATTACGGTGAAGTGGAAGAAATGGTCATGATCGAACAGCCGGACGGTCTTGACGGAATAATGAAGACTGACGATATGCCGGTCGATGCTATTGCAAGAGCCAACTACGAGGCCGGAATGGAGTTCGACCTGGAGGGGATAGAGGAACATAAACGTACCGGCGGTGATAAAAATAATAAAATATCCATTCGGAACAGACCGGGATATATGAAGCTTGAAACAACGACAGGAAGCAAGCGGGAATTTGATGAGGAAGAGAAGCTTGTTTTCGGAAGGTTCCAGGATATTGAATGGCTTAAATCCCAGATAGTGGAAGCACTGGATGATGCGGGAATGGAGTCATCCAGGGGTAATGTAATAGTAATGGGTGACGAACCTACCGGAAGAAAAGCCATCGCAGTGGATATTGTAAAGGTTATGCGTGCCACGGAGGTCAGGTTCAAAGGTAAGGTTGCCAAGATATCGGGAGAAGCTTTAAACAAAAAGGATATTCCGCTTACGATAAAGAAGTTAAGACAGGGTGCCCTTATTGTAGAGAATGCCCAGGATCTGACACCTTCCTCCGCCAGACTGGTGGCTGAAGCTCTGGAGCTTGAAAGTGAACCTGTTCTGGTCATACTTGAAGGCGATAAAAAGGGAATGTCGGAAATACTGAATTCCTCAAAGGATATCATGGCAAGGGTATTTAACGCCCGAATCAACCTTCAGGATTATTCGACAGATGATCTGGTTGCTTACGGTAAATGTTATGCGAGAGAACTTGAATATGTTATAGATGATATGGGAGTTCTCGCACTTTACAGACGCATAGGTGATCTTCAGACACTGGATCATAACGTTACGCTTGAAGAGGTATGTGAAATAATAGATAACGCGATAAAGCATGTTGATAAGAAGAACATGTCACATTTTATGGATGTACTGCTGGCAAAAAGGTATGATGATAATGACTTTATAATCTTAAGGGAAAAAGATTTTATTCAGTAATACGATAATTATCATTGATAATAGCTATCATGGAGAAAAGGAGAAGGCCATGGCAGGGAATCAGAGTTTAACACCTTTTATAACGGAAATGGACAGATATCTGTTCGGTTCCGGAACGCACTATGATATTTACAAGAAGCTGGGAGCGCACATTACGGAAAAGAACGGCAAAAAAGGAGTTTATTTTGCCGTATGGGCGCCCAAGGCAAAGGACGTGTATGTAATAGGCGATTTTAACGGATGGAACGAAGAAGCTGACCGGATGGAGAAGACAGGGGACATAGGTATATATGAGCTGTTCGTTGAAGGTATCGGCGAAGGTGTTATGTATAAATATATGATAATCTCAGCTGATGACAGGAAGCTTTACAAGGCAGATCCATATGCTAATTATGCTGAATTAAGGCCCGGGACCGCGTCTATCGTAGCTGATATAAACAGGTTCAAATGGACGGATTCATCATGGCTTAAGAAGAGGGATGAGAGCAATATCCAGGAGATGCCGATCGCTGTTTATGAATGTCATATAGGTTCATGGATGAGGCACCCCGGACGTGAAGATGAG
This sequence comes from Lachnospiraceae bacterium, assembly GCA_017450065.1. Taxonomy (GTDB): domain Bacteria; phylum Bacillota; class Clostridia; order Lachnospirales; family Lachnospiraceae; genus UBA2868. The sequence goes on along the minus strand of JAFSYI010000041.1, from coordinate 72,234 downwards.
GGCTTCTATACCTACAGACAGTTTGCGGACAGAATTGTTGATTATCTTATAGATATGCATTATACGCATCTTGAACTTATCGGTATTGCAGAGCATCCCTTCGACGGATCATGGGGTTATCAGGTAACCGGGTATTTTGCTCCGACTTCAAGATACGGTACTCCCGATGATTTCATGTATATGATAAATAAGCTTCATAAAAACGGTATAGGTGTAATACTCGATTGGGTGCCGGCTCATTTTCCGAGAGATGCGCACGGTCTTGCTGAGTTCGACGGAAGCTGTGTTTATGAATATGCGGATACAAGAAAGGGAGAACATCCCGACTGGGGAACCAAGATCTTTGATTACGGCAAGAATGAGGTTAAGAACTTCCTTATTGCCAATGCCAGATTTTGGCTTAGTGAATACCATATAGACGGTCTTAGAGTGGATGCGGTTGCTTCCATGCTGTATCTTGATTACGGTAAGAAGGATGGGCAGTGGGTAGCCAATGAATACGGAGGAAATGAGAATCTCGAGGCTATCGAATTCTTCAAGCATCTGAATTCAAGGATCCTCGGAGAATTTCCGGGTGTGATGATGATAGCCGAAGAGTCCACCGCGTGGCCCAAGATAACGGCAACGCCTGAGGACGGGGGACTTGGATTTACATTTAAATGGAATATGGGCTGGATGCATGACTTCTGTGATTATATGAAGCTGGATCCTCTGTTCAGAAAAGATAATCATCATAAAATGACCTTCGCCATGAGCTACAATGACGCGGAGAATTATATACTTGTACTCTCACATGATGAGGTAGTGCATCTTAAGTGCTCAATGCTTAACAAGATGCCCGGATATTATGTTGATAAGTTTGCAAATCTTCGTGTCGGATATACCTTTATGATGGGGCATGCCGGAAAGAAGCTGCTGTTTATGGGACAGGAGTTTGCCCAGGATACCGAGTGGAATGAAGAAACAGAGCTTAGCTGGGGGCTTCTTGAAGACGATCTGCATTCAGGCATGCAGGCATATGTAAGGGAGCTTCTTAAGCTGTATACCAAATATCCCGCATTGCATGAATGTGACAGGGGATTTAACGGTTTTCAGTGGATAAATGCAAATGACACCTATAAGAGTATATACAGTTTTATAAGGCATGGGAAAAACGAGAAGAAGAACAGACTGGTATTTGTGATGAACTTTACTCCGATCGCAAGAGATGATTACAGAGTGGGAGTTCCGGAGAAGAAGAAATACAAGCTGCTGCTTGACAGTAATGAGAAGCGTTTCGGAGGTACCGGAATTCCGAGAGAGACCACATATCAGGCCGAGGAGATCCCGTGGGACGGAATGCCTTATTCGGTGGCATATCCGCTGGCACCTTACGGGGCGGCAGTATTTCTGTATTAATGAACATTAAGATTAAGAGCTGTATCCTTTCAGGGATATGGCTCTTTTTGATATACATCTTATTTGGCCCAAGCTTTCCGTGTCGAACGTAAAGGCCGTGCCGCTGTAAGTTAAGGGTTAAGGAAAGGGGATTTATTGTCGAAATATATGGTGTCAGGGAAAACATTCAGGTGGAGCAGAATATGAAGATAGATACAAACAATATTAACCACAATAAGAATGTTGACATGGAAAAAACTCAATATGGGAACCTCCGGACAAAGGAAACGGCAAGGAATGCCGCCTTTATGGGAGGAATATCGGTAGACATTTCTGGCACAGTTACGGATAACGCTGCATACGGAATGGGAGAACTTAAATCCTCCGCTGAAGTTATGCAGGATGCAGGGCAAAAGGATATTGCCTTACAGAGAAAGTATATGGCAGTAATGTCTAATTCTATGTCAGCAGAAGACAGCGCCAAATTATGGGAGGAAGGACATTCCCTTACGGATACGGATATTGAAACACAGGTGACCTCTCTGGATAAGCTTAAAGCAAGGCTTGCGCAGAACGGAACTGTAATTGCCGGATATAATGATGACCTTACGGACGATCAGATAAAGGAGATCGCAGGTGGAGACATCGCAGCGCAACAGTTAAGGGATGTATTTGCACGTAACGACCTTCCTCTTAATGAAGAGAATATAAGAGGAATAGCGGAGGCGGCGGATACAGCAGGGAAGATAGGCGGTCTGTCGGATGAAGTGAAAAAATATATGGTTATCAACGGGCTTGAACCTACGATAGCCAATCTGTATAAGGCCGAATACAGTGCCGGGGCAGGAACCGGAAGGCAGGCAAGAGGTTACTATCAGGACAGTACGGACGGATATTATGCCAGGAAAGCTGACAGCTTCGATATGGATCAGATCAGAGGCCAGGTCGAAGGAATAATCACAAGAACAGGTCTTTTGGTAAATGAAACAACAATGTCAGAGGCTGAATGGATAATAAAGAGCGGCATTCCCATCACCGAGCAGACACTGGGAGCGCTTGACAGGCTTAACAGTCTTAGCTTACCTCTTTCCTCCGAAAATATAATAGATATTTCCGCAGTGGCCATTAATGACGGACGTACACCTGTCAATGCAGTAATAGATAAAACAGAGTCCGATCATATGACAGCAGCCAGGATAATGGATGAGACAGCTGCCATAACGGATGAGGCGGTTAATATGGTTGCGGCTTCCGGTAAGGAAATGAATATCCGCAATATGTATGAGCTTTCACAGGATATAAACAGTGCCGGAGAAGCGGGTACGCAGGGTGCTTCAGCAGTTGCTTATGATTCGGTGGATATGTCAGGCCGGGATACGGCGGTAACGGCCAGGAGGCAGCTTGAAGAAGTAAGGCTTATGATGAGCACAGAGGTTAATCTGAGATTACTTAAGCAGGGGATTTCCATAGATACGGAACCACTCAGCAGACTGGTGACAGAGCTTAAGGAAGCTGAGAGATCCTTCTTTGAACCGCTCCTTCTTGATCCTGCACAAAGAGGAGAAAACAGGAATGTAGACTTTCTTGACGGCAGAATAAGCCTTTACAGGGAAACGACAGACATATTCGAGCAGTTAAGGACAGTGCCTGCAGAGGTTCTCGGAAGACTTAAGGGAAATGATGATCCGACCGTAAGAAGTCTGAGTGAACAGGGGAATGTGCTGAGAGCGGCATATATAAGAGCAGGGCAGTCCTATGAAACGCTTATGACCGCACCGAGAGCGGATATGGGAGACAGTATCCGCAAGGCTTTCAGAAACGTAGATGACATACTGACAGATAACGGTTTTGAATTAAATGATGCAAACAGAAAAGCAGTAAGGATACTGGGCTATTCACAGACTGAAATAAATCCTGAAAATATAAACAGAGTGAGAGAGGCTGACAGAGCGGTTGAGAGAGTCATGGAGCTTATGACTCCCGCCAAGACACTTGAGCTTATAAGGAAGGGAGAGAATCCCGTAGATGAGAGTATTTACAGTCTCAGTCAAAGGCTTTTAGAGACTTCGGAAGACAAAAATGCGGAGAGATACAGCCGGTTCCTAAGAAAGCTGGAAGAACGCGGTGATATAACCGATAACGAAAAGGCTGCATTTATAGGAGTTTACAGACTGTTCAGACAGATAGAGAAAAGTGACGGTAAGCTCATCGGAAATGTTCTGTCAAGCGGGGAGGATCTTACACTTCGAAATCTTCTGTCTGCTTCAAGAAGCAACAGGGCAAGGGGAATGGATGTTTCCGTCGATAATGATTTTGGAGGACTTACAGGTCTTAACAGACGCGGAACTTCAATCTCAGAGCAGATAGACAGAGGGTTTGCCGGACGGGGAATGGAGAATTATCTTAATTCGCTGGCCACGGAGGCGCTTGATAAGCTGAGCCCGGAGGGGATGCTAAAGAGCGGAATAAACATTGATAAGTCCCTTGAGACCTTCGCAAATGAGACCATAGAAGGATATGACAGGGAAGAAGACCTGCAACGTCAGCTTCAGGATGGATGGGAAGCCCTGAACGAGGCAAGAAACCTGGATGACAGGGTGATAGAGCTGCTAAGGAGTAATGAACAGCCTGTAACCGTAAACAATCTGCTGGCAGCAGGTGAGCTTTTGAACAACAGGGGTAAGACTTTTAACGATCTTATGAAGGAAGCCGGCAAGACAGGCAGGGAGAATGAGGAAAGGCTTGCACGCGCAGCGCAGGGGCTTACAGAGAAATTTACTTCTAAAGAAACAGCGCAGGAAGGATATGAAGAGCTAAGGCAGGAGGCCGCAAGAGTAATCGATGAGGCTGTAGACAGGACCACAGGCAGAGTGGATGTGGATACACTTAAGCTCCTTAATAAACAGATAAGCATAGCTTCAGCTCTTTCACGGCAGCAGAATTATGAGGTTCCGGTCAATATAGAAGGCGAGTGGACTTCAATCAACTTAAAGCTGGTAAGCGGAACAGGAGATGAGGGAAATGTTGTGGCAACCATGGATTCCACGGTATTTGGAAGAGTTGCGGCAAGGTTTACGATGAGCGGAAAGGACTGCAGAGGTTATATAACTTCCGACAGACAGGACGGAATAGACAGCCTCAGGGCTTTAAAAGACGAGCTTACGGAACTTATATCAGTGAACGGAAGGAGTGTATCGGAGCTTGATTATGTAAGAAGCGACGGACTTAAGCTGAATGATTTCGCAAGAACAGGGGAAAAGAGAGAAGCGGCAGACAATGCCGATCTGTATGAGGTGGCAAAGGCATTTATTACAGTTATATCGAGGAGGTAAGGTATGAAGATCAATTCCAATATTCAGGCAATGATAGCCGGTAATGTGTTAAGATCCAATGAAGCCAGGCAGTCGTCATCAACCGAGAAAATGAGCAGCGGTTACAGGATAAACAGAGCCAAAGACAATCCGGCAGGTATGGCAATTTCCAACAGGATGAGGGCTCAGATAGCCAATTTGAACAAGGCAAACCAGAATGCATCAAACGCTGTTAATGTTATAGAGACGGCAGAAGGAGCATTGGGTGAGATCCAGGATATCGTCCAGAGGATAAGTGAACTTACGATAAAAGCAGGAAACGAGATCACGACAGACGAGGACCGTGAAGCAATACAGCGTGAGATAAGCCAGCTGACAACCGAGATAGAGAGGATTTCAAGGGATACGGAGTATAACGGCCAGGGTCTGCTTAACGGTGACCAGAAGCTTAAGGGATATTCGAGTGAGCTTTCGGTGACCGTGGAAAACTATGATCCCGGATTCCCTCTTGGAGATGATTATATATTAAGCTTGAAAAATGGGTCTACAGCGATAACCAAAGACAGTGTCAGCATTACAAAGGACGGTAACGAACTGGTTCTGACAGATAAGAGTAATCTGGAAGTTGACGGTGAGCGCATCAAGCTTACAATGGAGGACGGATCTGAGCTTATTCTTTCGGCAGATTCCACTGCCACCAACAAAAAAGTCATGGTAGATCCCTATAGTCTTGCGGTTAGTAAGGGCGGGGAAAGCGTTGCGGTAAGCAGGATAGTGACCGACAACAGTATCAGATTTACAAACGGGGATGATTTTAATCTCGAGATTCCGATAGATTCAACACTCAGTAACGGAAGTACGGTCCTTGACAGGGGCACCGTCAGGGCAACCATGAACGGTGAAACAGTCTATGCAACGGTTAACGGCAACAGTATCAGCTTTACAGACAGGGATGGAGCAAGGATTAATCTGGGATCAGGCAGTTCGTTTCCGTCATATCTTTCGTCTCTGGATCTAAAGGGCATAGGAGGAATGAAGATACAGGTAGGAGCATCCGAAGGCCAGGAAATAACAATAGCAATTCCTAAAATATCACTTATGAACATGGGCCTTGAAAAGATAGATGTAAGGACGCCGGAAGGAGCCAGGAGGGCCATGGATCAGACCAAACAGGCACTGTCATTTACTTCATCGATAAGGGCAAGGCTGGGTGCATATGAAAACCGTTTCGAGAAGGTTATAAGCAATCTTGATGTTTCCACAGAGAATCTGACCAAATCATATTCAACAATAAAGGATGTGGATATGGCAGAGGAGATGGTTGAATATACAACACTGCAGGTGCTTGTCCAGGCAGGAACCTCAATGCTGTCACAGGCCAACGAACAGCCCCAGCAGGCACTGCAGTTATTACAGTAAATATCATAAGGGGGAAATATAATGACAAAGGAAGAAAAACAGGATTATACTCTCAGGATAACACAGGCCAACAGAAGTGAGCTTATTGTAATCGTATATGACATAGCGCTTTCATATATTGACAGTGCCATCCGGTCATATGATGAGAATAATCTTGAGGCCTTTGGAGCCAATTCAAGATATGCCGGTAAATGCGTGGGTGATCTGCTTGAAGCACTTGATTTTAACTACGAACCTGCATATCCTCTCATGAGGATTTACGTATATATCAGCAGGCAGCTGGCTCTTGCTCCGGTCAGAAAGGATAAGGAAGCGCTTATCGTGGCGAAGAGACTGATGGAAAGACTTCGTAAATCCTTTGAAGACATAGCGTCGCAGGATGATTCGGCACCTCTTATGTCGAATACGCAGGAAGTATATGCAGGACTGACTTACGGGAGGGGAAGCCTTAATGAGAGTCTTGCGGGAGCATCCAACAGAGGCTTTACCGTCTGAATCCGGATAAAGCGGAAATTTTTTTAAAATGTCAGGTTTGTAAGATGTGCACAAAAACACCCCTTTTTCAGGGGTGTTTTAATATAGTAAAAATTGTGATTTTTGTGAAGGTTTAACAAATATGATTTTTCTTCTGCAAAAGTATTTACAAAGTGCCGATTCAAACCTATAATGCAATCACGTTCTAAGTCACAGGTTAGAGCATTTCAAAAGCACAGTTTAATTCATTGATCTTTCTTTTATGTTTCCAATTTTAATTCATAAGTTAACGGAGTCAGAGTAAAGGAGAATGAACATCGGGCATACCTATAACAAAATACTGGTCATATGTGACAGGGACAGTGAGTACGGCATGAGGCTTGCGGATTATTTTCGAAAAAGCGAATGCGGTTACGAAGTGCTTGTTTATACAGAGGCTGAAGCCTTCATAAACGATATGGAAGGCAGGACTGTTTCTCTGCTGTTGATCGAAGAAGTCTTCATGAATGAGATGAGTGATCATGTTATCAAAGGCGGCAGGGAGGTGAATATCGAAGCTGTCAGAAGATATATTCTGGTTGATGACAGGGATTCTGTTTCGGAAGAGCGCACCATATATAAATATCAGTCGGCAGCCGCCATCGTGGGACTGATAGGACAGGACATAGAAGCAAAGCACAGGATAGTGAATGATGCACTGAAACAGAACAGCATGAAGCTGATAGGAGTCTACTCCCCGGTCAATCACACTCTTAAGACAACCTTTGCGCTTACACTGGGACAGATCATGGCAGAGGGAGGAGAGATCCTGTATATCAATCTTGAAGGATATAACGGACTGTACGGGCTTCTTGATATCAGGTCTGAATACAATATGCAGGAGCTTTTGTACGAATATTCCATTAATCCGTCCGGACTTAAGAACATGCTTCCAAGATATACCGTTAAGGCAGATGGATTAGATGTACTTATACCGGTGCGGGCACCGTATGAACTGCAGGAGACCGATCCTTTACTGTGGATATCCTTTTTGAGTGAACTGACATCAATGGGAAAATATGATGCGGTGATCATCGATCTGTCGGACTGTATCAGGGGGATTCCGGAACTGCTCAATATATGTTCCTGTGTATACATGCCGGTAAGGAATGACGGGTTTTCCCTGGCGAAGCTTAAGGATTTTGATGAAGTGCTTCTAAGATATCCGGACAGGGAAGCCATCAGCAGTAAGCTTATAAGACTTAGATTTCCGTATTTTGAGGATATTGACGGTACCCTCGGAAAGCTTAAGACAAGCCGGCTCGGAAAGTATATAAGGAGCGAGATATGCTGCAGATAGAATGTAAGCTTAAGGCGGATGAATAATGAACAGAAGTGATATGGTCGCATTAAAGGCAAAGGAGATAAAAAAGGAGGTTCAGAGAGAACTTGAAGGCAGGCTGGACATCGATGATGAAGAAGTTCTAAAGATAATAGATGAAAAGATAAGGATCAAAAACCGCCAGGTTACCCTGCATTTATCAGAGAAGCTGTCCATGCGTAAGGATATATTCAACGCAATGCGAAGACTGGATGTGCTGCAGGAGCTTATAGAGGATCCGGCAATAACGGAGATCATGGTTAACGGCACACACTCTATCTTTATTGAAAAGGACGGAGGCCTTATTGATACCGGACGGAGCTTTGATTCCAAAGACAGGCTCTCAGATATAATCCAGCAGATAGTGGCGGGGGCTAACCGGACCGTAAACGCCGCGCAGCCGATAGTTGATGCAAGGCTTAAGGACGGTTCCAGAGTAAATGTTGTTCTTGAGCCGGTGGCGCTTAACGGACCGATCCTGACGATCAGACGTTTTCCTAAGATACCGATTGACGGGGAAAAGCTTATAGCGATGGATTCGGTAAGCAGGGAGGTGCTCGGTTTTTTAAGCAGGCTTGTAGAGGCAAAGTATAATATCCTGATAAGCGGCGGAACCGGTGCCGGAAAGACAACCTTTCTGAATGTTTTAAGCGGATATATTCCAACAACGGAAAGGATAATAACCATCGAAGACAGTGCGGAGCTTATCATTCAGGGTATAGAGAATCTGGTTTCCCTTGAGGCAAGGAATGCAAATGTAGAGGGATGCAATGCGATCAGTATAAGGGATCTTATAAAGACAGCACTCAGGATGAGGCCAGACAGAGTCATTGTCGGGGAAGTAAGGGGCAGCGAATCGATAGATATGCTCCAGGCCATGAATGTGGGACAGGACGGATCGATGTCGACCATACATGCAAACAGTGCGGCTGATGCTTTATCCAGACTGGAAACCATGATGATGCTGCACACGGAGATACCCATAGGAGCGCTCAGAAGACAGATGGCTTCCGGGATAGACATTATCATCCAGCTTGGAAGGCTTAGGGATAAGAGCAGACGGCTTCTTGAAATAAGGGAAATTACAGGATATGACAATGGCGAAGTACAGTCACAGATTCTGTATCGTTTCGAGGAGACAGAAGAGATAAGAGGCAGGATTATGGGTGAATTCAGAAAACTGGGATCGCTAAAACACAGGGAGAAGCTGATAAAGGCAGGAATAGATGGATTATAACAGTTACAGGATGGACATAAAGGACACAGTTAAATATTCGATTCTCTATGTAGGTATTTGTCTGTTTATATCCTACGCCTTCTATGATTCCTTATTTGCTTTTATTATATCACTTCCTTTCGCAGTACTGTTTTTTAAAAGGATAAAGGAAAAGCTTAAGGAAGAACAGAAGACGAGGCTCAGAAGACAGTTTCAGGACATGATCGACAGTGTGGCATCGGCTCTTTCGGCAGGATATTCGATAGAGAATTCTTTTTACGAAGCCCATAAGGACATGCTCAGGCTTTATGGCAGGAACAGCCTTATAGTCAGGGAGCTTGAATATTTCTTCTCCATGCTGGAAGCGGGGGCTGCCCTGGAGAGTGTGCTGGAGGAATTCGCAAAGAGAGCTGATATTGAGGATATCACGGATTTTGCGGAAATATTTACACTGGCCAAGAGAAGCGGTGGTGATTTTGGAGGGATCATAAGAAAAACAGTCAGGATGATGAAGGAAAAGGATGATACGGAGAAGGAAATAAGAGTGATACTTACAGGCAGGAAATACGAACAGAGACTTATGTGTATCATTCCCTTTGCCATAATACTGTATCTCAGGATAACGAGCGGAAGCTTCCTGAGTGTGCTGTATCATAATCCGGTTGGGATAGCGGTTATGACGGTATGTCTTCTCATATACGCCTCATCGTATCTGCTGTCTGAAAAGCTTATAGATATAAAGGTCTGAATAAGGGTACCGGAATTTAAGAGTACATAAACCGAACGGAGCGGATCAAGGATGTTGATAATATACGGATTTATACTGATAGCGGGGCTTTCGTTTCTGATCATATTTAACAGGTTGTCGGAAGAAAAACGCCGGATCATAATAAGGCATTTGACTAGTGAGCGGGTTAAGGATGGTATCAGGAAGACAGAACCGGCTCAGGATGTGTACCAAAAGAGCACTGAATTCTGCAAACGCAAGCTGAGGATGACTGTTCTTATCATATGTGCCGGAGCTATAACGGCTTTTGCAGTCGAATTGGCAGGGTTAAGGACGGGTGAGCTTCTGGAAGGAAATCTGATAAAGAGAAATCCATATATGGGAACAGAGAAGAAGCTTAGGCTTAAGGTAAGGGAAGAGGCTTCCGATGAACCTGAGATGATCGATATACAGGTCAGTGAAATGAAGTATGGAACCGAAAGACTCATGGAAATGGCAAAAGAGGCTGACGGAATACTTATGGAAAAAATCCTTAAGGATAACGGATCGGTTGACCATATAGAGACCGATATGTATTTTCCGGCTTCTCTTGAGGGATTCCCCTTTATTATAACATGGAGGACCGATGATCCGCTGCTGATAAGCTCCAAAGGAACGATCTCGGAGGAAAGACTGAAAAAACTTGCCGGGATAAAGAATATAAACGAAGGTATATTGACAGGAATACATGCAGAGCTTGGCTATGAAGATTTTCTGTATGAAATGGATTTCAGTATCCGGATATATCAGAAAAAAGAAAGCAGTGAATATACTCTCGGGGAATACGTTAAGCTTCTGGCCGGTGAGCTTGATGAAAATACCAGAGAGGATGAGTATCTGGAACTTCCGGACATAGTAGAGGACACGCCTGTGATATATGAGGAGGCCGGGGATAATAAGAGTATGGTCATTCTCATTATGGTCCTTATTGCTGCTGCCGCGATGTATTTCAGGGAGGATCAGGAGCTTCATAACAGGGTTAAAAAGCGGGACAGAGAGCTGATGAGTGATTATCCGAGGCTTGTTAACAGGTTTGTACTCTTTTACTCTGCGGGACTGACCACAAGGGGTATATGGAGCAAGCTTTGCAGGGACTATTTAAGCCGGGTAAACAATGGCGGAGACAGGAGATATCTGTATGAGGAAATGCTTATATGTGAGGGACGGATGAATGAAGGAATGGGAGAACTGATGGCATATGAAGGGTTTGCCGCAAGATGCGGTCTTAATAAATACAGACAGTTTATAAGCCTCATAGGTCAGGCAATGGGACGCGGAAGGGCAGACCTTATGCCAATGCTTGAAATGGAGGCAAGAGAAGCCTTTTGTGAGAGAAAGGACAGAGCCAGGGAACTGGGAGAGGAAGCCGGAACAAGGCTGCTGTTTCCGATGCTTATGATGCTGTTTGTTGTGTTGGTTATAGTCATGGTACCGGCATTTATTGCATTTAGGATGTAAAACACTGATCAAAAAGGAGGACATGGAATGTTTTATATTATGAAAGGATTTATGGAGCTTACAAAAAGATGTACAAAGGATAACAGGGGTATCGGAGTGGTGGAACTGATACTGATCCTGGTCGTTCTGATCGGACTGGTAGTTATATTCAGGGATCAGCTTACATCTCTTGTAAACGGGATCTTTGAAAGAATTGTCAACGACAGTTCGGCTGTTTAGGCGATTAAACGGAATATGAAAAAGGCTGAGATCACCGTATTTCTTTCTCTTGTTCTTGCCGTGTTAACAGGTCTTATCTGCGTTCTTATAGAAAGCGCCAGGCTTCAGCTTATCCGTATGAATGTTGAAGGCGTAATGGATGCGGGCCTGAATTCATGCTTTGGTGAATATGATCAGGAGTTGTATAAAAGATATGATCTTCTGTTCATAGACAGCAGTTACAGGGGTGAGTGCAGTGCGGGTATAGATAATGTGGCAAGACATCTGTCACAGTATATTACCGTCAATACCGATTATTCCGGCACAGGGGTAACCGGTGAATGGTACAGGGAAACCGTTGGAGATTCCAGAGCGGAAAGCTATGTATTGGCAAGTGACGGAGACGGAGAAGTGCTTAAGGCGCAGGCTGCCGGTTATATAAAAAAATATGGGAAGATTAGATATCTGAATGATATTTCTGCAAATAAAGGCAGTGTGGAAGGAATAAGAATAAATGATGATTTTATAGCTGAATGGGATAGAAAGCTAAGGGCAATCGATTCCTACGGTTTTCCACTTACCAATCCGGGTGCCATTGTAAGAGGCATGGTAATGTCCGAGGATGACTTCCTTAAAGGAGGGGATCTTAAAGCTTTAAGGTTCGGTGATATACCGTCACGACGCACTCTTAACAAAGGGAATGCAATGTCGCGTATCAAGAGAGATACTGCCGGTGATGATATGTTCACAGAGTACCTTATGCAGAAATCAGGCTGTTATACGGAACATTCGGATGAACAGCAGCTTACCGCCGAGCTTGAATATATAATCTATGGCATGGATTCAGACAGGGATAATCTTAAATGTGTGGTAAAAAAACTGCTTGAACTAAGAGAAAGTGATAACCTGCACTGTATAAAGAGTGATGCGGGAAAGATGAGTGCAGCGTGGAATAAGGCTGTAGAGGTGGTCATTTTGAATATGCCTCTTGAGTGGGGAATGCCGGATCCGTATCTTGTGGGGCTTGTAAGGGATTCCATAGTGTATGCATGGGCCTATGCGGAATCGGCAGTGGATGTGGGAAGACTGCTTAATAATGGCAGAAGTCCGGTTATAAAGAGTCCGTCACAGGTGAAGCTTTCACTAAACGATATTATGAGATTCAGATCGTTCCTTAATGATAAGGGCGGTCAGGGCATAAGCTACAAGGACTATGTGGGGGTTTTTCTGGAAGAGACAGATGACAGGACAAAAAGAATGAGATGTATGGATATCATAGAAGGTAACCAAAGGTGCTTCCATAACGGAAGCTTCAGAATAGACGGCTGTGTAAGCTATCTGGAGGCAGGTGTGAAAATGTCAAGCGGATATGGTTTTAGTCATGAAATAAAACGTGACTGTATATATGAATAAACATGGATCCCGGGAAAAAGCGGGAGCGCAGAGCTTAAGTGTATATATGGATCATAAGATGAATATGCATACCCGGCCGGGTAATTGGCACAAATACAATGAATCCGGCGATGCGCTGCCGCGAAAAGTCCGGGGAAGCCTGACCATAGAAGCATCACTTGTGATACCGGTTTTTCTTTTTGCCATGTTCCTTATTTTGTCGGTAATTAACCTGCTGAGGTTTCATCTTAATCTTCAGGAGGCAGTACATCAGGAAACAAAGAAGCTTGCAATGACCGCATATGACAGCTGGAACTGCACCGAGGGTTCTGTCAGGAGTGCGGTTCTGTCACGGCTTAATGATGGCCTGATAAGCAAGGCACCTGTAAAAGGAGGGAGTGCTGGAATAGATTTTTCCGGCAGCAGGCTTGATAACCGGGAAGTGGTAGAGATAAATGCATCCTATGAGGCACAGCTCCCGTATGATTTTTTCCATCTTTTTGAGCACTGCTTTGCCGCCAGATGTGTAATGCATACCTATATCGGCTATGAAAAGGGGCTTGTTGAGAGAACAGCCGAGAGAAAAGAAGAGGAAGAATATGTATATGTAACAGAGACCGGAACCGTATATCATACTGACAGGGAATGCAGTTACTTAAGGCTCTCTGTAAGGGAGACAGACATCGGAAGTCTTAAGAATTTAAGGAACAGTTCCGGACATAAATATTATGCATGTGAGATATGCGGCCATTCAGCCGGTAACAGGGTATATATAACCCATGACGGAACATGCTATCACAGCAGCCTTAAGTGCAGTGGTTTAAAGAGGACGGTTTTCAGTATTCCTTTATCTGAGGCCAATGGGAGAAGGGCATGTTCAAGATGCGGACACAAACATTAGATAGTGGGAGGAGAAACTCCGTTTGAGGTATTTTTTATGTGGATAATTTGCTTGTTATTGCTGATCATTTGCAGTTATACAGATCTCAGGGAGCGCGGCATAAGCATTTGGCTTCTTGCCGCATCCCTCATATCCTGTGTCCTGCTTATGATATGCGTTGAAATATTGGGAGACAGATATGAGTATATTGACAGCCTGCTTATATATGAGCCGGATATCTCTAAAATTGTGTGTTCCCTTATTCCGGGGATGGTTTTGTTTGCAGTAAGCAGACTTACAAAGGAAGCAATAGGGATGGGTGATGTTTATGTGATGCTTCTGCTTGGCTTTATGATGGGCTTTGCAAACACGGCAGCGCTGATGTTTGTATCAATGTTCACGGCATCGGTCTTTGGCGTCATACTGATGCTGTTTAAGGGAAAGAACAGAAAAGAGACCCTTCCGTATATGCCGTTTCTGCTGGGAGCTTATGTGTGGATGCTGTTTTCCGGGATGATACGGGGAGCAGAGCTCAGATTATGACAGGAGGGACAGGGAACCGGAAATTATGAAAGAAAGGGGAACAGAAACAGTGACCGGGAAGTTAAAGGGAAGTATGACGATCGAGATGACTCTTTTGATGCCTTTCATACTTGGGATTTTTATCTTTATTATTTTTTCGGGTTTTATATTACATGATAAATGTATTGTCAATAAAGCCTGCATGTCGGCGGCTCTTCGGGGCAGTGAAGAGACGGATCCGGATAAAGCCCTGGATATGGCAAACGAAGCAATATCTGAAGTGATACCGGGACGTCTCATAGGCAAATGGGATTACAGCACACGGATAGATGTGGGGGAGGATGCCGTAAGAGTAAGCTTTAAGGGAAATACCGGTATGGGAGGGGGACTTATCCGGAGGCTTATAAGCCCAGGAACAACGGGGCATGATTACGAATGCGAAAGCTACAGACTTAATGAAGCTGAATATATCAGAACAAAAAGGAAGTCAGGTGCAGGATATTGTTTGTAGAAAGATATGATAACGGAATAAACGGAAATTTTCTTATATTGGAAAACGGGCAGGCGGTAAATGCCGGATATAAATCAAGGATGCTTGTTGAAAACCCGATAAATGCGTTTTTGAAGACCGGGATAGTACATACTGACGGGAAGGAACAGTATGTTTATGATATAACTTCCAAGACAAGTATTTACAGTCTTTATGAGCACACCGAGATGGACAGACGTTTTATCGGTGCTTTCATAAGTGCGATAGCATGCGGTCTGGAAGCATGTGATGAATATCTTCTTCCCGTTGAACATTTAATGTTTGATCCGAAGCATATATATGTCGATCAGAGTAACGACCGTATTCTTTTCTGCTATTATCCTGCTTCCTGTACCACCCTGTTCGAAGGAATGAACGGTCTGGCGGAATATATTCTTGAAAGAGCCGACCATACCGATAAGGCTGCGACGACTCTTGCCTATGATCTGTATAAGCAGGTTGTTAACGAGGATTATACATTACGTGAGCTGCTCTCGCGAAATGAGGAGACAGAAGCTGCAAAAGCCGGTGAAGACAGTGAAGAAGACAGCTTCCTTATAGAGGATATAAACGATCTGTATCTTCCGGATGAGGATGATATGCCTGTGATCCCTGCTCAGGGGAAAGTTATAATGATCGTATGCTCTGTCCTTCTTCTTATAGTAACGGGAACCATCCTTACTTCAGTCATATACGATAACGAAACACTGACAGCTCTCCTTGCCATGACGGAAATGAGGGTATTAACCGCCATAACATGCGCTGTATGTATCCTGATGCCGGTATTGATCATCATAAAATGGTATGGCAGTGTAAGAAGATTTAAGAAGCTGCTGAACGAAGCAGAAGGTGACCGGGATGATATTTATATGTATATGACCGGCAACATACAGACAACAGCTGCCGGAAGGATAGGCAGTGACCGGACAGATACGGTATTATTGACGCAGGAAAATATTATGGTCGCAGAAGACGGACATTTAGGCAATACTGTCAGACTTACGGAAGATCCGGAGCCGGAAAGCGACAGCGCATCAAACACGCATGGAATGATACACAGACTGGTACAGTTTTCACAGAGGGGGCTTAACGAACTTAAGATAGACAGGCTTCCCTATACAATAGGAAAGAAAAGAGGCGTCTGTGACGGGATAATCGAATCCGATGCGGTCAGCAGGATACATGCAAGACTTTTATTCGAAGGAGGAGAATACTATATGTCCGATCTTAACAGTACAAACGGAACCTTTGTGAATGGCAGCAGGCTTAGGTCGGGTGATAAGATAAGACTGAATATTAACGATGAGATAAGCTTCGGGAAGGAATTGTTTTATTTCAGATAAAGAAAAAATGTGTTATACTAAAGCTTGCACAGGTATTGGAAGAGTCAAGGAGAGTATAACGAATGAAGATAAATATTTATTATGGAGGAAGAGGGATAATCGATGATCCTACGCTGTTTGTATTGGGCAAGCTTCAGGAAGTGCTCGATGAGCTTAATGTCAGGGTTGAGAGATTTAACCTCTATGAACTCAAGAACACGATAACGACTCTGCCTGCATCAATAAACGATTCCGATGGTATAATACTGGCAACGACGGTCGAATGGTTCGGGATAGGCGGATATATGCAGCAGTTTCTTGATGCCTGCTGGCTTTACGGAAATAAAGAGAAGTTCGAGACTACATATATGTGTCCCGTTGTCATGTCCACAGCTCCGGGTGAGAGGGAGGCAATGACAGATCTCACACTGGCATGGGAGCTGCTCGGAGGACTGCCGTGCAGTGGATTGTGCGGATATGTTGAGGATCTTGTTTCCTTTGAGCTTAACCAGGATTACCTTGGTATAATTGAAAAGAAGGCTGAGAATCTGTATCGTACGATATCTCAGAAGTTCAAGTCACTGCCCGCCAGCAATAAGGCGGTTAACAAGATAAGCGGAGGCAACCGTAACATACCGCTGACACCACAGGAATCGGAGCAGCTGTCCAAATATGCGGCCGATGAAAGCTATGTACAGAAGCAGAGGGAAGATATAGAGGAGCTTGCCAATCTGTTCCGTGGTAAGATGGAGCACAGGGGTATTGACGAGAATACGCTTTATATTGCGGATTTCAGGGAGAAATTTAAGCCTCTCTCAGGTGCAAACGGCGTATATAAGTTTTTAATAAAGGAAAAGAAGAAGCCTTTGATTCTGGACATAAAGGGTTCGGAGCTTAACTGTTACTATGGAAATTATGACGATCCGGAGGTCCTGTGCAAGGTCACGGATGATGTACTTAACAGCATTGTTGCCGGTCAGATGAGCTTCCAGAGAGCCTTTATGTCAGGTAATATGCAGGTCAAGGGAGATTTCAGAAGGCTAAGGATGCTTGACCAGATGTTTGCATTTTCAAATGAAACAAATATATAGAAGAAAGGGAAAAAGAAATGAAAGATGATTGTATTTTCTGCAAGCTTGCAAACGGTGTATTTGAAACCAACAAGATCTATGAGGATGATGATTTTACCGTAATCCTTGATGCGGCGCCTGCAACTAAGGGTCATGCTCTGATACTTCCCAAGGAACATTATGCCAATATCTATGAGCTTGATGATGAGACGGCAGGAAAGGCGTTAAAACTGGCTAAGAAGCTGGCCATACATATGACAGATAAGCTTGGTTGCGACGGATTCAACATTATACAGAACAACGGCGAAGCGGCAGGACAGACTGTATTCCATTTTCATGTTCACCTGATCCCGAGATATAAGGATGATGGAGCCGTGCTTCAGTGGAAGCCGACATCACCTGACGCCGATGAACAGAAGGAGCTTTGCAGGCTGCTCTCTTTATAGAACATAAGAAAGTTCCTTAATATATTTAACAATATTGAAGTGAAGCTGCCCGTCTCCCTGATCACGAGTATTTCCTGATCAGGGAGATGATTGTATTTATGGCATCATTCTGGTTGCTGTCAGTCATAGATTTAATATACATATTTCTGCTCTCATACAGTTCATCTATCATCTTAAGAAGAAGCCCGTCTGTAAGGACGTCCTCTGTAAGAACCATGGAATACCCCTGTTTTTTAAAGGATTCGGCATTGAGGAGCTGATCCCCCCGGCTGCTGCCTGACGGCAGGGGGATAAGGAGGTTGGGCTTTTTCAGAGCCAGGAGTTCACAGATGGCATTTGCACCTGCCCGGGATATGACAACATCCGCAAGTGCAAACAGATCCTTTAGTTCATCCTTGATATATTCATATTGGCGGTATCCGGGCGTATTGTTAAGCGAAGTATCTCCTTTGCCCTTGCCGGTAAGATGGATCACATTGTATTTTTTAAGAAGTTCGGGAAGTATATTTCTAACCGCCCTGTTTACGTTGGCAGCGCCGAGTGATCCGCCTATCACCATGATAACAGGCTTATCATCGGTTAATCCCGTGAATACCTTTCCTGCTTCGGGATTACCTTCAAGCAGCTCTTTTCTTATTGGAGAACCCGACAGCACAGCTTTTTCTTTGGGAAGCAGTTCAAGTGTTTCCGGAAAGTTGCAGCATATTTTTTTCGCAGATCTGAAACACAGCTTATTCGCAAGTCCCGGTGTCATATCCGATTCATGGATGATCGCAGGAACATGATTCCTTCCCGCAGCTATTACCACAGGTACGGATACAAATCCGCCCTTGGAGAATATGACATCGGGTTTAAGCTCGCGGATAAGTCGGTTTGCCTGCGAGAAACCCTTTAGAACTCTGAAAGGATCGGTAAAATTCCGGAGGGAAAAATATCTTCTCAGCTTGCCGGAGGCGATCCCGTGATACGGTATCCCTATGTCCTCCATAAGCGATTTCTCTATACCTTCATATGATCCGATGTATTGGATGTCATATCCTGACTCTTTAAGAGTGGGGATGAGAGCAATATTCGGTGTAACGTGTCCGGCAGTTCCTCCGCCGGTAAGTATTATTCTTTTCATAATGTCCCTTTCCTGCCTGTATTTCGTCATGAGACTATGGATTCCTTATGACCATGTTCTGTTTTCATAAGCTGCTTTTTCCATGAAATCATGTTAAGAGAAGTTTTTGACCTTAGAATCATATCATAATAATGGGAATAAAGCCACATTCCTTTCGTCTTCGTCCGTTGTAATCAAAGCCGTGTTTTGATATACTGTTAACAGGTATGTCCATTTTTCACGAAAGAAAACGTAGGTGATAAATGTATCAGTTTGTTATAGGTGTTCTATATTTTACGATAGCAGGATTATTTGCCGTATGCTGGTTCGCTTTAAGGAAATGGAAAAGCAGACTTCACACATACCTTTTTTTCAGCGCTGCTGCCAATCTTGTATATGATACAGGCTGTCTTCTTGAGCTTCATTCTTATAATCAGGAAACATATGTTACGGCTTTAAAAATGGCATATCTTGGCAGGATATGGATAGGACTGTCACTCTTTCTGTTCCTGGTCGAGCTTTGTGATGTTAAATTCCCGGAATGCCTTAGGACCGTAGCTTCCGTAATTCATATAGGTATATACGCCACTATTCTTAATCTTGAAAGCAACGATCTCTATTATAATTATATGGAATTCGTAATGGACGGAGATTTCCCAAAGCTGCTGCACACAGGGGGACCTCTTTATTATGTTCTGACTGCCCTGAATCTTTTTTATACCGTGGGCGGAATGTATATGATAACCAGATCATTCATACATGAAAAGAACTCTATTGCAAAAAAACGATACTTTGTGATGACAATAGCGATCTATTCTCTGGGTGTAAGCTATGTGATCTATTTCTTCAAGCTGGTACCGCTTGCCCGCAAGATCGATGTAATGATAATCGGATTTGCCATATGTACGGTCTTTATGCTCGTTGCGATAATAAGATACAGAATGCTTGATATAAAAAGTGCGGCTCAGAATTATTTTGTGGATGAGCTGTCCGAGGAGATAATATTTGCCGATGCCGACGGAATGATAACATACTATAACAAGCCTGCGCAGAAGCTGATCGAAGAAACGGTTGTGCAAAGAGATGAAGAGAGTAGCTCAAATGAGCTGATAGAGAGCTTCAAAAACGCTATCGGAGAGGGTAAGCCGCTGAGACTGAACGGGAAAATATACACACCCAGAGCAAACCGCCTTACCGAAAAAGGCAATGTAGTGGGTACGCTGTATACACTTTCCGATGACAGCGAGCATTACCGTTATATGGAGGAACTAAAGGAGCAGAAGAAGATAGCCGACGAAGCAAACGCGGCAAAATCGCAATTCCTTGCAAATATGTCTCATGAAATACGGACACCGATCAATGCGGTGCTTGGCTTTAACGAGCTGATAATCAGAGAATGTACGGAAGCGCGGGAATCTGCCGGAAATGACAGATACTTTGACAATATAAGAATGTACGCCGGTAATATCCAGAGCGCCGGCGGAAATCTTCTTTCTATAATCAATGATATACTTGATCTCTCAAAAATAGAAGCCGGCAGGATGGATATAGTAGATGCTCCCTATTCACTGACCGATCTTCTTAATGATGTAAGCAACATGGTGTTCTTTAAGGCAAATGAAAAGGGCCTGGAATTTTCGGTGGATGTAGACGAGGCTCTGCCCGATGAACTTTACGGAGACAAGGCAAGAGTGCGTCAGGTGATAACAAACATCCTGTCAAATGCCGTAAAATATACCGATAAAGGAAGTGTGCGTATAAAGGTGAGGGGCACGGCCGATAACGGAATGGAGCCCGGGCAGATGCTGAGACTTTCGATAGAGATAAAGGATACCGGCATAGGTATGCACCGCGAGGAAATGGATAAGCTCTTTACCAAGTTCCAGAGGCTGGATCTCTCTCATAACAGCACAATAGAGGGAACAGGCCTCGGACTTGCGATCTCACATCAGCTTATGACAATGATGGGAGGATCTATACAGGTTGAAAGTACATACGGAAGTGGTTCCACCTTCGCGATAGAGATTCCGCAGAAGATAGTTTCGTCGCAGCCTGTAGGGGATTTCAGGGAAAGGTTTGAAAAGGAAATACTGTCTGTAAAGGAATACAGTGAAGAGTTCAGGGCACCCGAGGCGCACATACTGGTTGTTGATGATACAAAAGTAAATCATAAGGTGGCACAGGGACTGTTAAAGAAAACACTGATAAAGATAGATACTGCCGAAAGCGGTGAACAGGCAATAAGGATGGCTCGTGAGAATACATATGACCTCATTCTTATGGACCAACGGATGCCTCAGATGGACGGAACAGAGGCACTTATGCATATAAGAGAGCAAAAGGATGGCAAAAATGTCAGGACGCCGGTCATCTGTCTGACTGCCGATGCCATAATCGGAGCAAAGGAACGGTATATGGCTGAAGGCTTCACGGATTATCTTTCAAAGCCGATCAACAGTCATGAACTGGAACAGACGCTTATTAAGTATCTTCCGAGGGATAAAGTAATAAAAAGTTAACCGGGTAACAGCAACCAATTGATTCAGGGAATAAATTCACGGAGAACACCATGGCAGACTGGATAATCGTAGTTGATGATGATATTTCTAACTTAAAGACAGCCGGTAAAATACTTAGCAGCCATAATATGAGGGTGACGGCTCTTAATTCGGGACAGTCACTTCTTGATTATGTACGTACGAACGGTGCTCCGGACATTATTCTGCTTGATATAAAAATGCCTGTGATGAACGGATTTATCACACTTGAAAAATACCGTGACCTGGAGAAGGAGCTTGGTTTTTCCGAGGTACCGGTGATCTTTCTCACGGCAGATGATGACAGCACATCCGAGAAAAAAGGCTTTGATATGGGAGTTTCCGATTACATAAGGAAGCCTTTTGACCCCGATATTTTAGTCCGCAGAGTAGAAAATATAATAAATACCCATGGACAGATGGCTAAATTCGAAGAAGAGGCTACCATAGACAAGCTTACAGGGTTCCTTAACAAATCGGCAGTAAATGACCGTATAAGCAGACAGTGTACTCAGGAAAAGGGCTGTCTTATCATAATCGATCTTGATTCATTTAAGCTGGTAAATGATATATACGGCCATGAGACAGGCGATGAGGTACTTATAACCTTTGCGCAGATAATGAGGGACAACATGAAAGGCGGCGGAACCTTCGGGCGCATAGGAGGGGATGAATTCCTTATTTTCAGTAATAATATAAGAGATGAAGAGGCTCTGAAAACATATTCGGAGAGAATAAATGCCGAGATGCTCGGTGCTGCGCACAGAATAATGGGCGAGACGATGGGGATTCCCATCGGAGCATCTGTCGGAGCAGTCATGGTACCGGAGGCAGGCAGGGATTTCGCAGAGCTTTTCCATATTGCCGACCGTGTTCTTTATCATGTAAAGAATAACGGTAAGCATGGGTACAGGCTGTACATCAGGGAAGATGACCTCAGGGAAGATGATGTGCCGGGAGATATGGATATCAGGACTTTGACTCATATCCTTGAGGAAAGAAGCGTGCCACAGAGCGCCATGTGGATGGGACGTGAGGCTTTCGGAAATATATACCGTTACATGATAAGATATATGGACCGTTACAGAGGTACTGCATATAAGCTCCTTTTTACGGTCCGTTTTTTCAATACCCAGCTGCCTGCGGCAGAGAGGATGGAGATAATCGAGCATTTCAGAGAACTCCTTCAGAATTCATTAAGAAACAGCGATGTCATGATGCAGATAGGGGAGAATCATTTCTTTCTGCTGCTTCCAGAGATAACAGAGTACAATGTGGATCGGGTTATCGACCGCATCAGAAAATCATGGTCAGCAGGTGATTACGGAAGGCTTGTTGAACTTATGGTTGAATCGGGCAGTGTAGACACAGATCTTCACGAAAACCAATACAATGATGAGAAACAGAGTGACTGGGTAGTTGTGGTTGACGACGATCCTGCCAACCTTACTATTGTGGGAAGTGTACTGAGTAAGAATAATATCAGGGTGACAGCGCTAAAGTCGGGGCAGGCCCTGCTTGATTTTATGAAGGATAATGACCCGGATCTTATTCTGCTTGATATAAAAATGCCCGAAATGAACGGATTTGAGACTCTCGGATTATTAAGGGAGCAGGGTGGAGGAGCATTCAGAACACCTGTAATTTATCTTACTGCCGATGAAGATGAGGAAACGGAAACAAGGGGACTTGCACTCGGTGCAATGGATTTTATCAGGAAGCCCATAGTACCTGACAGTCTTATCCTGCGCGTAAAGCATACGCTTGAGCTGGTACTTTTGCAGAACCACCTCACGCAGGAGGTTGAGAGAAAGACAGAGGAAAATGAGAATCTGACGCTTGATATAGTAAGAGCGCTGGCGGAAGCCATAGATGCCAAGGATACCTACACGAACGGCCATTCCGGCAGAGTAGCCGAGTATTCGAGAGAGATTGCAAGAAGGTTTGGATATTCCGAACAGAAGCTTGATGAGATATATATGATGGGACTGCTTCATGACGTAGGTAAGATCGGAGTTCCCGACGCCGTGATAAATAAGCCGGCAAAGCTTACTGATGCAGAATTTGAGCTTATTAAGACCCACCCTGTAAAGGGAGCCAAGATACTTGAGAATATTAAAGATATGCCTAAGCTTGCAGATGGAGCCAGATGGCATCATGAAAGGTATGGAGGAGGCGGTTATCCCGATGGACTGAAGGGTGATGAGATACCTGAGGAGGCAAGGATAATAGCCGTTGCAGATTCCTATGATGCGATGACGAGCCGCAGGAGCTACAGAGAGCCGTTGCCGCAGGGCTTTGTAAGGAATGAGATACTGCAGGGGAGCGGAACCCAGTTCGATCCGAGATTTGCGGATATTATGCTCTCCATGATAGATGAGGATAAGGATTTTGATATGAGGGAGAAATAGAATGAGCGAGCATAATATTGAAAAAAATGAATTGTTTAATACTTCACATATCATGATCCTTCTGGCTTATACCATTTTTTCAATCATTCTGATGGGCGAGTCATTACTTATGTCATGGGAAAAATGGGCGCTTATTGTAATATGTGTCGCGCTCATGGCAAGCTGGACCATACATATCAGGCAGATGCTTAAGCCCCGTGAAAGGCTGTGGATATATTCCCTGCTGATGATGGGAACTTTTTTTTTCTATGGTATACACGAGACCAGTACCTTTGATCTTGCAGTGGTAATGTCGGCGGTGATAATACTGTATACGATGACAGGTATCAAGAAGCTCATCAATCTGTGTATATTAACCTACTACCTGACAATGGGATACGAGATCATCATAATGGTCCGGGGTGGGACACGTCTGGATGCACTTATCATAAGCCGTACGGTCATGCATCTTATCGTAATCTTTATGACAGGATGGTTCGCGGGTACCATTATAGACAGATGGGGACAGGTACTTAATGAATCCATGAATGAGATTGATTTTCTTAAGGATGCTACGAAAAGACTGGATGATTTTCTGGCAAATGTATCTCATGAGATACGTACTCCCGTTAATGCTGTGGTCGGACTTTCCGGTGTATGTATTGAGAAGGCGGGGGATGATGAACTGGTCTCCGAACTAAAGGCAATCCGGGATGCAGGTAAGAGAGTCGGTGAGCAGATAAGCGATATTCTCGATTATTCGGAGATAGACAGAAATATCCTTGTCAGGAATGATGAGGATTACATGCTGGCTTCTGTGCTATATGATCTTGTAATGCAGCTGCGTCCTTACAAGAACCCTGATATAGAGCTGATCATAGATGTGGATCCGGCAATACCGTCGGTGATGCATTCGGATGTCAACAAGATTAAGAAGATACTGTGGCATCTTATTATGAACGGACTTAAATATACCGTAAAAGGGGGAGTCTATGTAAGGATCGCGGCAACGGAGCAGTCCTATGGCATTAACCTGTGCATTGAGGTTACCGATACAGGCATAGGTATGAACGAGGAAGAACTTGAACGTATGACAGAGAGATTCTACCAGGCCGATTCGGGACGTACGAGGATGGGCGGAGGCCTGGGCCTCGGGATTCCCATAGTAAGTGGATTTGTTATGTCTTTGGGAGGCTTTCTGACTGTTCATTCCAAACCGGGTGATGGTACTACAATAAAGGTATCGATCCCGCAGAAGGTTGTCGATCCTGCGGGCTGCATGTCGCTGCTTCGCAGGGAGAGCCTGTGTCTTGGAGCATATCTGAATTTCGATAAGTATCCGGACCCGCATGTGCGTGAATACTATAACAGGATGGTAAGCAATATAGTACATGGTCTGAATGTACAGATGCACAGGGTGGATAATATAGAGAATCTGAAAAGGCTGACCGGATCTGTGAGGCTGACACATCTTTTTGTGGCTGCGGAAGAATATGAAAGCGATCCTTCCTATATAGAGAAGCTTACAGGTGAAATGACAGTTGTCGTTGTGGCAGATGATGATTTTGCCCTGCCGGAAGGCTCGCATACGATCCTGCTTGAGAAGCCTTTTTACTGCTTCCCCGTAACTACTATCCTTAACATGGAGCCCGGATATGAACAGGATAACAACAGGATGCGGTGTATTGGACTTAAAGCACTGGTTGTTGATGATGAACCTATGAACCTGACTGTGGCAAGAGGGATCTTCAGGAATTATGGTATGGAGGTTACAACAGTGCTTTCGGGTCAGGCAGCCATCGATATATGCAGGAAAGAACGCTTTGATATCGTCTTCATGGATCATATGATGCCGGGAATGGACGGGATAGAGGCGATGAAAGCCATTAGAGCCGACAAACACGGCGGAGCCGTGGATATGCCGATCATAGCATTGACTGCCAATGCCGTCAGTACGGCAAAAGAGATGTTCATTTCTGTGGGCTTTGACGGATTTGTAAGCAAGCCCATTGAGATCATTGAGCTGGAAAGGGTATTAAAGAGAGTTCTTCCCAAGTCTGCCATAACATATGAGAGTATTTCAAAACATGTTAACAGGGAATCAGATGATAATACCGGCTTACAGTCGGGAAATAAGATTGAAGGCGGTGGTACTTCTCCTCTTTCGGATGCCGGGATAGACATGGAAGCAGGCCTCAGGTATTCTCAGAATGACCGTGAGCTGTATGAGACTATCCTTAAACAGTTTATAAATGAAGCACCGGATAAGAAGAAAAAAATCAGCGATTCATATAAAAAAGAAGACTATAAGGATTACGAGATATATGTGCATGCTCTTAAGAGTACTTCCAGGCTGATCGGTGCATCAGGGCTTTCAGAAAGGGCAAAGGAGCTGGAGGATAAGGCTAAGAAGGGTGGTAACGGGATCACGGAAGAAATGCATGATGAGATGATGGCACTATATGATAAAACAGTAGATGCCATAAAGGGATGGCTTGATCCCGGAGACGATACAGTATCCTGTGTTATGGAATTCGAACCGGCTCCTTTTGTGATGGAATTTGAGCCTGAATCCAATGAAAACGAAGAATAGTCACGGGAAATCCGCAGAAGGGGGTAAGTGATGATGAAGCTTATCAAAAAGGGTATAGAGCATCTTACGGGAGATGAGCTTGATTTCAGGGATCGCCAGTTCATACTTCTAACCGTTATGGTACAGCTTGCCATAATGTGTGTTTTTGTTGCTGATATCATCCTTGGTGAGAATATTGTTGAAATAATCGTATTGGGAGCTTCGGCTGTTTTCTTTCCGATATTATTCATTATCCTGTTTAAATTGAACAAACTGGATCTGTGCAGGATAATTATTGCAATTAACGCGATCTTTGTCGTACTTCCGGTCTGCTTTTTCTACGGAGGAGGTACAAGAGGAGGCTCACTTATCTGGTATTCTCTTACTTTCTTTTATGTTGGGATCATACTTAGCGGAAGATGGCGTTCCATAATGCTCTCGTTAATCCCTTTGACAGCTGCGCTGGAATGCTATATAGGCTTCAAATACTCCAAATTGGTCTTTCCGCATTCGTCAAAGATGGCCATACTTGATACCCTGGTTTCTGTGATCATTGTAGGTCTTGTCATATACATAATGACATCTTTTCAGAATCTTCTGTTCATTAATGAGAATAAGAAGGCAAGGATGGAAGCTGAAAAGGTTGAAGAGATGAGCAAAGCCCAGAACCGTTTCTTTTCAAATATGAGCCACGAAATACGTACTCCGATAAATACCATAATAGGCTTTAATGAGATGATACTCAGGGAGGATATTTCGGAAGAGGTAGCGGAAGATGCGGCCAATATCGAGGCAGCCGGAAAGATCCTTCTTCATCTTATAAACGATATTCTTGATATGTCAAAGATCCAGTCGGGACAGATGGAACTGGCAAAGGCGGCGTACAATCCCGGAGACATGCTCTCTGAGATAGTGGCTATGATGTGGATGAGGGCAAGGGATAAAGAACTTGATTTTCATGTTAATGTTTCACCTGATATTCCCGCAGAGCTTATCGGTGATGAGGTAAGGATCAGGCAGATACTGATCAATATTGTCAATAATGCCATAAAGTATACAAGAGAAGGTTCGGTAACCCTGACCGTTCAGTGTGGTGAAAAGAGTGGGGACAGCATGAACATAATATATACTGTGTCCGATACCGGTATCGGTATAAGGAAGGAAAGCCTTCCCCATCTGTTTAATGCTTTCAAGCGGGTTGATGAAGATAACAACCGTTATATTGAGGGTACGGGCCTGGGACTGTCAATAGTCAAGCAACTGGTCGACCTGATGGGCGGCCGTATAACGGTAAACAGCATCTATACTCAGGGATCGACCTTTATTGTGGAGATTCCGCAGGATGTATCCGGGACTTCTGTAATAGGTGAACTGGATATGGCAAGCAGGAACATCCTGAATGGAAGGGAGACTTACAGACAGAAATTTGAAGCACCTTCGGCAAGACTTCTGGTGGTGGATGATAATGAATCCAATCTGCTTGTGGCAAGAAAGCTTCTGCGTGCCACACAGATACAGATAGATACGGCATCGAGCGGCCGGGAAGCATTGGAATTCACATTAAATAACGAGTATAATGTAATATTCATGGATCATCTGATGCCGGAAATGGATGGTATTGAGTGTTTAAGAAACATAAGGGCACAGGCGGGAGGCAAATGCAGGGAAACGGCAATTGTTGCTCTTACCGCAAATGCGGGAGAGGAAAACAGGCAGCTATACAGGAAGGCAGGTTTTGATTCCTATATAGAAAAACCTGTGAGCGGAAATATACTTGAAAGTGAGCTGTACCGTCTTCTCCCGAAAGAGCTGGTGCACAAGATCGGCGAAGAAGAAGAAATAACAGAAGAAAGTATGTCGTGGATGGAGACCCGTGAGCGTAAGAGGACGATCGCCGTAACGACGGAGAGCGTTGCTGATCTTCCGCAGGAGCTTCTTGATAAGTACGGTATTTCTGTCATTGAGCATAAGGTTGTAACGGATGAAGGTATATTCAGGGACAGAGTCGAGATAGATACAGATGGTCTGTTAAGATATATGGAAGAACCGGATCATAAGGTGTCGACGCAGTCAGCGGATGTTGCGGATCATGAAAGCTTCTTTGCAAATGCACTCGTATCGGCCAATAATATAATACATATATCAATCTCGGGAGATATAACAAACAGCGGATATCCTCATGCAGTGGATGCAGCCCGCTCATTTGGCAATGTAACGGTTGTAGACAGCAGACATCTGTCATCCGGGCAGGGTATTGTCGTGCTTAAGGCATGTGCTCTCGTGGAAGAAGGAAAGTCACCGAATGAAATAAAAGAGCTCCTTGGAGAGAGCATAAAGAAAATCCATACAAGCTTTATCGTAAACAACCTTGATTTCCTGGCAAGAGCGGGACAGGTAAGCCACAGACTTGCCAATCTCATGAATGTTCTTATGATAAGACCGGTGCTTGTAATGAAGAAAGGCAGGCTAAAGGTTGGTAAGTTCTATCTTGGAGCCAAAGAAAAAGTCTGGAAAAAATATATAGACTCAGTTTTGGTTCCGAATGGTAATATTGACAGGAATATACTGTTTGTAACATATGTGGGACTGACGAAACGAGATAAGGAGCTGATCCGTTCCTATATTGATGAAAGAATGAAGTTTGATAAGATATATTTTCAAAAAACTTCCCCCGCCATAGCTGTTAACTGTGGCGAGGGAACCTTTGGACTTCTGTTTACCGAAGCATAACAAACTGAGTTTCTTCCCTAATATAATACCCTGTCACCATTCGGAGCAGGATCTGCATATTTAGGGATTAACTGCCGGGATCATTTGAAATATCTGTCAAGCAATCCCTTAAGAGCCTTGCCGTGCCTTGCCTCATCTCTTGCCATTTCATGGACGGTGTCATGGATCGCATCAAGGCCGTTCTTCTTTGCACATGCAGCAAGATCGAACTTACCCTGAGTAGCTCCGAACTCACAGTCAACACGCCATGCAAGGTTGTCCTTGGTGGTAGCTTTCATGTTGGGCTCAAGATCTTCACCCAGCAGCTCTGCAAACTTAGCTGCATGCTCAGCTTCTTCATAAGCAGCCTTTTCCCAGTATAGACCTACTTCCGGATAACCCTCGCGATGAGCAATACGTGCCATACAGAGATACATACCTACTTCGGAACATTCACCGTTGAAATTAGCCTTAAGCTGTTCAAAGATGTATTTCTTGTCCTCATCCGTTATATCGGGATTGTTTTTAACAGTCTTTGCGTAGATTCCGTATTCATGTTCTGCAGCAAGCTTCATCTCACCCTCAACGGCTTTGAATTTATCAGCTCCGACACCACATACAGGACACTTCTCGGGAGGAGTGTCGCCTTCGTAAACATATCCACATACCTGACATACATACTTCATAAAAGTTCTCCTTTCGTCGTGTGTTTTGAAGTTATACTTATATTGTATATTAAATTAATGGTAAGTCAAATCAATTTTTGAAAATAGAAATAATAACACATAAAATCGACAAACATTTTCACAAAAAGCAAAGCTTGCAAATATCAAGTATGAAAATCTATAATGAAGTAGGAAAATCCGGAAGTATCAGATTGAAACACAGGGCATAAAGAGATATATAAAAGAAGAACAGGATGTACGTGAAGAAATCACTAACGGAAAACGGTGAGAGATAAAAACAGGCGGAAACAGAGAAGAGAAACATCAGAGGGACATTTATGGAAGGAAAAGAGAAAAATATAAGAAAACGGGTATTTAATATAGTAGAAATAGGAAGCGGCGGAGATCTTCCGAGTGTTATATTTGACAGATTAATAGTTATCGCAATCTTTGTAAATCTGTTCGTCACAGTAGCTCAGACCTTTGAACAGATGGAACCGTATATGCCGGTACTGAACGCTGTTGAATTTATAACGATACTTATATTTGTTGTGGAGTATATACTCAGAGTATGGACAGCGGATTATCTGTATCCTGAAGAGAGAAATAAGCTGAGGGGAAGACTGAAGTTCATACTGTCGGTATACGGACTTATCGATCTGTTTGCCATAATACCGTACTTCCTTCCGTTCGTTTTTCCGGCAGGAGCTGTGGCATTCAGGATATTCAGAGTAATAAGAATACTTAGGTTATTCAGGATAAATTCAAGATATGATGCCTTCAATGTGATCACATCGGTACTGATAGAGAAAAAAAATCAGCTGATATCTTCAATGACCATGATTTTGATTCTGATGCTGGCATCCTCGCTGTGTATGTACAGCCTCGAACATGATGCACAGCCCGATCAGTTCAAAAATGCCTTCTCAGGTATATGGTGGTCAGTATCTACACTGCTTACGGTAGGGTACGGAGACATATATCCGGTTACCGTTGCAGGAAAAATAATGGCTATTATCATTTCCTTCCTGGGAGTGGGAATGGTGGCTGTTCCAACCGGTATAATATCTGCCGGATTTGTTGAACAGTATACTGAAATGAAGGTCATGGGAGAGCCGATCGAAGACAGCGGACTTAAATACGTAACATCAAGAATTAAAAAGGACAGCGGATGGGTCGGACTGAGGATAAAAGAAATACACTTTATGCCGGATATGATCCCGCTTATGGTAGTGAGGAATAAAGAGAAGCTGCCGGCCGATCCGGAGCTTGAGCTTTTAGAAGATGATCTTGTGGTTATAGCTGTGAACTCGCTCAGCTGAGAAAAAGATGTGTAGCCTGTAGTGGTATTAAACATGGATCGTCAATAAAGAAACCAGTATTTACCTGCGATACAGCGTTTATCTCTTTATAAACGGGAGTTTTCAAAAAGAGAAAAATTAAATAAACAGTTAAATATTTGCCGATGTGAAGCGCTAAAGGAAAAATGAGGTGGATTTCACAAAAACACAGGAAATCCATTTGGAACAGTTATCCACACCGAAAATATTTTCGGTGTGGATAATCTATATATAAATCGCGATTTAAACATACTGCAGAAACAAAGTACCCGATTGAATACCCTGAGATATTTAATCGGGCACTTTTCGCCTTATAAAGGAAGCTCTTCCATATTCATCATACTCTTTGACATACTCATAACGGCATGCGTTATTTATAAGCTGACCGGAAACGTTTTTTGATGATCGATCGGATTGGATTTTTTCATCGGCAGGAATATCTGAGACGAGCGAGTCGTTAAATCTGTCAATGACATACTTAATCCTTTCGACACTTAGTGACTCGCAATCCAAGTGTTTTTTTATGGCCTCCGGAGAGTATCCTTTGCTGTAAAGATGACGTATTGAATCGCCATATGCAGCATCAAATGCAAAATCGGACAATGCTTTTTTAAAGTAACTATCGTTATCATTCATATCTGTCTGAGTGTCCTATCTTGTTTGGATATTATATACATGCTATACTTCTATAATATAATATAGGTAGTATTCCGAGTCTGATCTGAACATTTACTATTATACATTATATGATTACTCTCTGACTGCAAACAAGGAAATGTTTTAGAAAGTCATACCGTTCAGAACAGCACATATATTTTGAAATATCGGGATAAAAGGCATAAAGAATGTTTCAAAAATATAAGAATGTTTTTAAATATCTTATAAGAGAAGAGCTGGAGATACAGCACCGTCTTATGAATATAATCCTGACGGTTGGAACTGTGGCTCTTTTGGTATGTATAGTTTTTGATTTTATAATCGGCACGGGATCAAGAACATTCTGGATAATGCTGCTTCTAATTGTTTCGTTCATATTTTCACTCTATGTTGCCAATGTAAGAAACAAGCCAAATGCCGCAGGAGTGGTCCTTGGAGTTGTTGCCAGTTATTTCCTGATGCCTATACTGTATTTTACGGAAGGCGGAAAGGAATCCGCAATGCCTATGTGGCTGATGCTGTCAGCACTTTTTATATGGCTTATTGTGCGTGGATGGCCCTGTATCATTCTTTATATAGGTGATGTTGTCCTTTACAGCAGCCTTCTTATGATGGAGTATTATCATCCCGAACTCGTTAAGCCGATGCCCGATAAGAAGGCAGAATATGTGGACTATATCTTCGCGATTGCGAGCATAGTATTGATCTTTGGCGTAATATTTAAGTTCCAGAGCCGGATATATGAGAGAAAGAAGAAGGAACTGGAGATAAAGGAACAGGAGCTTATAGAGCTTAATAGAAATCTTGAAGCTGCCAATGAAGCCAAATCGGATTTTCTTGCCAGAATGTCGCACGAGATAAGGACTCCCATAAATGCGGTTATCGGCATGGATGAAATGATCCTTCGCGAGAGTAATGAAAGGGATATACTTGATTATGCGACCAATATCGAAAATGCCTCCCATACCCTGCTTTCACTGATAAATGACATCCTTGATTTTTCCAAGATCGAATCGGGACTTATGAAGGTCATTCCGGAGACTTATGAGATATATTCGCTTATTGATTACTGCTACAGTCTTCTTAAGGTTCGTGCCGGAGACAAAGGCCTTAAGCTTAATCTTGAATATGATAAGAATCTTCCGTCCGGGCTTTTGGGAGATGAACTCAGGATAAGGCAGATAATAACCAATCTTCTGACCAACGCTGTTAAATACACCGATACAGGTTCTATTACTTTCAGGGTGAGTAAGAGGCAAAAGGGTGAGAAACTGATCGACCTCATAATATGCGTTGAAGATACCGGAAGAGGAATATCCGAAGAGGGAATAGGTGCGATCTTTGATTCCTTCCAAAGAGCAGATGAAAAGAAAAACAGAAATATCGAGGGAACCGGTCTTGGCCTGGCGATCACTAAACAGCTGGTAGATCTGATGGGCGGATCGATAAGGGTTCACAGCAGACTGGGTGAGGGCTCCGAGTTTACCGTAACGATACCTCAGGAGATCATGTCGGACGAGCCTCTCGGAAATCTTGATGATAAGCTTAACGGCAAGAAAACAACGGGTGAGAATTACAAAGAGATATTCAAGGCACC
Organism: Lachnospiraceae bacterium; assembly: GCA_017450065.1. Taxonomy (GTDB): domain Bacteria; phylum Bacillota; class Clostridia; order Lachnospirales; family Lachnospiraceae; genus UBA2868. Next base: position 38,925 of record JAFSYI010000041.1, on the reverse strand, counting down.
GAAGGCATGTATCCTCATTGTTGATGATGTTGCGGTTAATCATAAGGTTATAAAGCTCCTGCTTAAGACTACGGAAATACAGATAAATACGGCAAACAGCGGCCAGCAGTGCCTTGAAATGTATGAAAAGGATCATTATGATCTTGTGTTGCTCGATCATATGATGCCTGAGATGGACGGGATCGAGACGCTTAACAGAATGATCGGGAGTGACAGATATAATAAGGAAAGAACTCCTGTGATCGCCCTTACAGCCAATGCAATTCAGGGTGCTGAAAAGGAGTATATCGATGCCGGCTTTACGGACTATCTGACCAAGCCTGTTCAGGGAACGGATCTTGAGAGAATGATACTTAAATACCTGCCGCCTGAGCTTGTAGAGAAACAGTAAAATGATAAGGGTATGAAAAAATTAAATGAGGAGGAAGTGACCTATGATAGCCTGCCCCAATTGCGGAGCAAATCTTAAGTTCAGTCCAAAGACACAGACTATGCTGTGTGACTTCTGTGCTTCCGAATTCGATCCGAAACTGTTCGGGCTTAATAAGGATGCAGAGGAGCATACAATATCACAGCAGGAGTATGGTGATGGACCGGTTGATGAAGCTGCCGGAGAAGATAATGCTTATAATGCACAGGACGGTACATCATCAGACCGGAAAGAAGAGGACACCTATCAGGTAACGATATTTACCTGCCCACAGTGCGGAGGTGAACTGCTAAGCGTGGATGAGAATACGGCTGCGGCGTTCTGCAGCTTCTGCGGAGCATCCACGATCCTGTCGTCAAGAATAGCGCGGGATAAACGTCCCGAGTATATAATTCCATTCTCAAAGACCAAGGAGGACTGTAAAGAAGCCTACTTAAAGCTTGTGAAGAAAGCTCTTTTCCTTCCGAAAGAATACAAAAGTGCTGAGTATATAGACGGCTTCAGAGGAATATATATGCCTTACTGGTCCTATGATGTGGTTCAGAAGGGAAAGGTAAGATTAAAGGGAGAACGTTCACACAGATCGGGCGACTATATAATAACCGATCATTATGCCCTTACCGGAGATATAGATGCAGTATATGACGGCCTTAGTTATGATGCGGCTTCCTCATTTTCCGACAGTATAAGTGAGGCACTTGCTCCCTTTGATGTAAGTAAAAGGGTACCGTTTGAGCCGTCGTATATGAGCGGATATTATGCGGACATAGCGGATGTTGACAAGAAGGTCTATGCTGAGGAGGCATCTGTTTTTGCATACGACAGATCACTTGAACGTATCAAATCAGATACACCGGAGTTCCGTAAATTTACGATAACCGAGGATAATCCCACGGCTTCTGTATCTTCGAATCCGGGAACAAGGACTGCTTTTTCATCCAAAACCACGAATGCACATTCATCCATGTATCCGGTATGGTTCTTATCATACAGAAACGGTGACAGAGTGACCTATGCTACCGTAAACGGTCAGACAGGAAAAGTTGCTGCCGACCTGCCTGTTGATGTCAGAAAATATCTGATAGGGACGGCGGTTCTTGCGGTTATTATCTTTATGTTTCTTAATATGTTCCTTGTACTTACACCCGGGGTTCTTCTTGGAACGGCGATTGTGCTGACAATAATGGAATTCATAATCAACATGCTCCAGAGAAGTTCGATAGAGGACACGGTAAGGGGAGATAACGATAAAGGTCTGAAACATATTTTAAATAAGAAAAGACTCGCTTCAGCCGGCAAAAACAAGGAGAACAGTGACGTTCTTCCTAACCAGATAAGAGTAGAAGAGGCGGAAATGGATGGCACTGAGAAGATACTTCTGGCAGTCGGGCTCGTAATGGTGATAGTGGAGCTGCTGACTCTGTTCCTGATACAGCCGGTAAACGACATGCCATATTATGTGATGGTTGTGATCAATGCCGTAATCTTTATGTTTAGTTTCCGCTATACCTTTAACAATTATAATATCATGGCTACCAGGAGACTTCCTCAGTTCGACAGGAAGGGAGGCGATGACCGTGCATAAAAAGAAAAATATGATAAAAAGCAGAATATTTTCCATGTTTCTATGCGCTTTTGCTGTGATGACCATGGTAAGCGGGGTATGTATCAGAGAGGTTTCTGCCTCATCCGAGGTACAGTACAGCATAGAAACTGATGAAAAAGATTACATTTTTGCATACAATACGGAGAATGATAATGTAATAATCGTTGACGATAAGGCAGGCCTGTTTTCGCAGGATGAGGAAAGACGTCTGATCCCGCTTATGGCTGACTGCTCGTGGGGCGGTTCGATATTTCTTGTCACAATAGAAGATAACCCATACGGGGATGCTGCCGATTATGCCGAGGCTTATTACGTGGACCGTATCGGAGGAGAAAGCGGAGTGATATTCCTTATCGATATGGATACAAGAGAGCTTAAGTTCTACAGTGACGGGGATTATAAGTATGATCTTTCAGTCTCGAAAATGAACATTATCGGTGACAATATTTACAAGATGGCTTCAAACGGTAACTATTATGATTGTGCGGAAGAAGCATTCATTGAGGTTTCGTACGTACTGTCCGGGAAAAAGATAGCCGCTCCGATGAAATATGCTTCCAACGCATGTCTTGCGATCCTTCTGGCACTTATAATCAATTACTTTATTGTAAGAATAGCATCAAGTATGAGCAGGCCATCCAATACCGAGATACTGAACGCCATTAATGCCAGGTTCAGCTTTGAGAATCCAAATGTGCGCAAGACTACTACCACAAAGACTTATTCGCCCAGGAGCTCAAGCTCCGGAGGTTCCGGAGGCGGAGGCGGTGGCGGAGGCGGAGGCGGCGGTCACTCGGGTGGTCACTCCTTCTAACTGCTTTGAGTCTTTCAGATATGTTTAATCAGGATAAGCAGGCGGTATACAGTCCGGGTATTAAAGGATCGCTATACCGGGATCGGTTGATAAACAAATATGGTAAAGCACAAATACCGGTGACAAAATGAAACAAAATTATAAGTTCACAATAAGCTATGACGGAACCAGATATCAGGGTTGGGAACGTCAGCCTTCGACAGATATGACCATTCAGGGGAAGCTTGAAGCAGTATTGTCAAGGATGGCAGCTTCTGCCGGTACAGACGCAGCCCGGAACATGAAAACAGTCAGGAATGCGGATGCTGCCGGAGAAAATCCTGCAGTTATAGGAATGAAGCATAACGGACCGGCTGATGTAACGATTAAGGAAGAGATACCGGCTGCAGAAAGAAGGATAGAGGTCATAGGGGCAGGAAGAACCGATGCGGGAGTTCATGCCCGGGCAATGATAGCCAATGCCTTTATTGATGTCAGCATGGATCCTGAGGAGATAAGAGATTACATGAACCGCTATCTGCCGGATGATATCTGTATAAAAGAGGTAAGGATAGCATCTGACAGGTTCCACAGCAGATATAATGCAACGGGTAAGACATACAGATATACCTGTTATACAGGCTCCGTCAAACCGGTGTTTGACAGGAAATATGTATATTATATGGAAGAAACTCCGGATTTGGACAGGATGAAAAGGGCGGCAGAGCTGCTTAAGGGAGAACATGATTTTAAGAGCTTTTGCTCCAATCCGAAGATGAAGAAATCCACGGTGAGAAAAGTGGACAGGATCGATATAGTTAAGAAAGGCCCATATATAACCTTTACTTATCACGGAACGGGATTCCTCCAATATATGGTAAGGATCATGACAGGCACGCTGCTGGAAGTGGGTCTTGGAAAGAGAGCTCCCGAAAGCATGACGGAACTTCTTGAAGCAAGGGACAGAAGAATAGCCGGAGCTACTGCCCCGGCTATGGGTCTTACAATGATAAGCGTTGATTATGCATGAAGCTTTGCTTACACAAATACCGACTTAAGATAATCCGTAAGTATGCGGGCTGCTATTTCATGTGCCCTGTATCCGGGATGCTGTCTCGCTCCCACGGTATCTTTGTTAATGGCGGGAAGCATGATATACTGGATATTATTATCATGGGACTCTGCCTTATAACGGTTGATCGCATCTGATATCACCAGCGACAGATCATATCCCAGCATTCCGTACATCCATACGATATGTGATGACGGATTATCCTTACGTATCATTTTTATCAGATCTATGGCTGCCTTAATGATCCTCTTTTCATCCTCTGGTACGATGGATCCGTCTTCATTCCTTCTAAGCTTCCATACATCACCGCTATCGGGATCCGTAAAAGAAGCCTCGTTAAATGCCGAAGCATCATTGGTTCCCAGGTTGATGATCACGGCATCGGGATTCCAGGAAGCAAAATCATAAGGCTTATCTGCTCCGTATTTCTTATTCTCCTCACCAAAAGCAAGACCGCACTGCTGCTCATAATACTTTCTTATCACATGTCTTCTGTCATTATCCCATCCGGAGAATATACCCCATCCTCCCTGTGAAATGACATGACTTTCCGCATTGAGTTCCTTACAGGTAAGATTGATATAAGTTCTTGAATAACTCATGCAGTATGCTGTCCAATCCTCGTCCTCCGGGGCTCCGTAGGTTCCTTCACCTGAGGTGATGCTGTCGCCTATGAATTCAAGCCTTCTCTCATAATAGGGAGGTGCCATGAACGTTCCGTCCGTATGAAGCCCCTTTATTACGAGCCTTGTTTTGGGATCCTCGCTCATTGCCTGCAGTTCACGGTAGAACTTAATCCTGGTCGTCCTTCCTGACTGTATGCCCCTGTAAAGACATATGGTGTGTTCCCCCCTGTCTATCATGAAGCGGCTTACCATGTCCCCGTTTATTTCGATGGCAACCCACGGCTCCATAAAGTCATAATCGGCTTCAATATCCACCCACAGCTCGGAACCGGTGGAATTCAGTTCAATACCCTGGCCGTTTGACAGAAGCGGTATAACATCCATGCTCCTGTCAATTCGTCCGTGAAGCTTTACATTATAAACATCCTTGATGTCATAGTAGATCAGATTGTCGTTCATGCGGAATTCTCCCCTCATATAATATGTTTCTGCATATAAAACCGTTATTTCACATCATATAGAATCCTGAATTTCATCAGAAATTCGGGATTCGTACTCGACCAGGCTCTGCTGAAAGCAGAGACGTGTCATGCGGAACGCATGATTTCTGAATGCATTTCCTTGTTTGCATTCAGAAAGTCATACTTCAAAAATCATATGTTGTTTATTATTTTACATGGTTTTCCCAATATATAAAAGCCCCTTTTTTAAACTTTAAGTAACTGTATATTTTCTGCCTTATATGATATGATATTTATACAGAACATATTTTTGCCAAAAGACGGTAAAGCTATTATCAAGAGGTGTAAAATGTCATTTGTCCATCTTCACAGCCATACGGAGTATTCGCTTCTGGACGGTTCCAATAAGATAAAGGAATACGTGAACAGGGTTAAAGAGCTAGGAATGAACGCCGCTGCCATCACGGATCATGGCGTGATGTACGGTGTCATTGATTTCTACAGGGCAGCAAGGGATGCCGGTATTAAGCCGGTCATAGGATGCGAGGTATATGTGGCACCCGGCAGCAGGTTTGATAAGGAAGCTTCACACGGAGAAGACAGATACCACCATTTAATACTTCTTGCAGAGAATAACGTGGGTTATGCAAACCTGTGCAAGATAGTCAGCAGGGGCTTTACGGAAGGATACTATTACAGACCGAGAGTGGATATGGAGGTGCTTAAGGAATTTCATGAAGGCATCATATGCTGCTCAGCCTGTCTTGCCGGAGAGGTTCAGCGCTTCCTTGCAAGGGGTATGTATGAGGAGGCCAGGGAATCGGCACTAAAGCATCTTGAATGTTTTGGTCCGGGTAATTATTTCCTGGAGCTTCAGGATCACGGGATACCTGCACAGAGGAACGTAAACGCAGACCTTATGAGGATGAGCAGGGAACTTAACATACCTCTTGTTGCTACCAATGACGTTCATTATACATATGCCGGTGATGTGGAGAGTCATGATATCCTTTTATGCATCCAGACAGGAAAGAAGGTTCAGGATGAGGACAGGCTCCGTTATGAGGGAGGCCAGTTCTATGTAAAGTCAGAGGATGAGATGAGGGAACTGTTCCCTTATGCCCTGGAAGCTGTTGACAATACGCAGAAGATTGCCGACCGGTGTAATGTGGAAATAGAATTCGGAACCTATAAGCTGCCGCATTATGATATCCCCAAGGGTTATACTTCCTTTGAATACTTAAAGGAGCTGTGTTATAAGGGCCTTGACGAAAGATATCCGGGGAACGGGAAAGAGCTTAAGGACAGGCTTGAGTATGAGCTTGACACAATAAACAGCATGGGTTTTGTGGATTACTTCCTTATTGTATGGGATTTTATCAACTATGCCAAGACGCATGATGTTGCGGTGGGACCGGGCAGGGGTTCGGCAGCAGGCTCAATAGTATCATACTGTCTTAAGATCACGGACATAGAACCGATCAGGTACAATCTTCTGTTTGAGCGTTTCCTCAATCCGGAGCGTGTGACCATGCCGGATATCGATATTGATTTTGAACCGGAGGGAAGACAGAAGGTCATAGATTATGTTGTGGAAAAATACGGCAAGGAGAAGGTCGTTCAGATAGTAACCTTCGGTACCATGGGTGCCAAGGGAGTTATAAGAGATGTCGGAAGAGCCATGGATCTTCCCTACTCCTACTGCGATACGCTGGCCAAGCTGGTACCGCCGGAGCTTGATATAACGCTGAAGAAGGCTCTGGATTACGGTCAGGAGCTTAAGCAGATGTATGATAACGACGAGCAGGCAAGGAAGCTCATCGATATGTGCATGAGACTTGAAGGACTTCCCAGAAATACGTCCATGCATGCCGCCGGAGTTGTTATCTGCCCGGAGGCGGCTGATGAATTCGTACCGCTCTCAAGAGCAGCCGACGGCAAGATAACCACACAGTATGTTATGACGACACTTGAAGAGCTGGGACTTCTTAAGATGGACTTTCTCGGGCTTCGGAACCTGACGGTCATAAAGGATGCATCACGCCTTGCATCCGTAAAGGAGGGGCACAACATCGATATGGCCACTCTTGATTATGATGACAAGGCTGTTTATGAATATATAGGAACGGGTAAGACAGATGGAATATTCCAGCTGGAGAGTGCGGGGATGAAGAGCTTTATGAAGGAGCTGAAGCCCCGGTCGATGGAGGATGTCATAGCCGGGATCTCCCTTTACAGGCCGGGTCCCATGGATTTCATCCCCCAGTATATAAAAGGAAAGAACTCACCGGATACAATATCATATGATTGCCCCCAGCTTAAGCCTATTCTTGAGCCCACCTACGGCTGCATAGTCTATCAGGAGCAGGTTATGCAGATAGTGCGGGATCTTGGCGGATATACTCTTGGCAGAAGCGATCTGGTACGACGCGCCATGAGTAAGAAGAAGCAGTCTGTCATGGAGAAGGAGAGGCATAACTTCGTATACGGAAACAGAGAAGAGGGAGTTCCGGGCTGTATATCCAAGGGGATAGATGAAAAGGTGGCGAACCATATCTATGATGAAATGATGGATTTTGCCAAATATGCATTTAACAAATCACATGCGGCAGCTTACGCCTTCGTTGCCTACCAGACCGCATGGCTTAAAAAATATTATCCGGTGGAATTCATGGCAGCTTTAATGACAAGCGTTATTGATAATTTCAATAAGGTTGCTTTCTACATATATTCCTGCAGATCCATGGGGATTAAGATATTGCCTCCCGATATTAATGAAGGTGTAGCCGGCTTCTCGGTAGCGGACGGAAATATAAGATACGGACTCGCATCCATAAAGGGTGTGGGCTGGCCGGTCATAGAGGCCATTGTGGCCAAGAGAGAGGAAGGAGGACCGTACAGGAGTCTTAAGGATTTCATTGAACGCCTTTCCGGCAAGGAGAGTAACAAAAGAACTATTGAAAGCTTTATAAAGGCAGGAGCGCTTGACTGCCTCCCCGGAACCAGAAGGCAGAAGATGGCTGTATATATGCAGATAATAGACGGCATCTCTGTTGAGCGTAAGAACACCATGGAGGGGCAGATGTCACTGTTTGACATGCTTTCGGATGATGAGAAGGATGAGTATGAGCTTAAATATCCGAATATAGGTGAGTATCCCAAGGATGAACTGCTTGGATATGAGAAGGAAGTGCTTGGCATCTATGTAAGCGGTCATCCTCTTGAAGCCGATGAAGCCGTGTGGAAGCGGATGGTGAGCCATAAGACGGGTGATTTTATGCTGGATGAGGAGACGGGGACCGTTAAGGTTACCGATAAAGAAAAAGTCGTGGTCGGCGGCCTTGTGGAGAGTAAGACGATCAAGTACACAAGGAAGGGTGAGGCCATGGCCTTTATAAACCTTGAGGACCTGCTGGGTACGGTAGAAGTCATCGTCTGGCCGGGTGACTATGAGAAGAATTCGAAGTATTTAGTGGAAAACAGCAGGATATTCATTAAAGGAAGAGCTTCGGTGGAAGAAGATAAGGATGCCAAGGTGATCTGTGAGCAGATAATACCTTTTGAGGATGTTCCAAGGAAGCTGTGGATCCGTTTCAAAACCATGGCGGACTACAATGAACAGGAGCTGTGCGATGTGCTTAAGAACCACAGCGGCCGGGATGTTGCGGTTGTTTATATAGAAGAAACCAGGCAGATGAAGCAGATCAGGGGAAGCAATATGACAGTAAAGGCAGATGAGGAGCTTATTGGCAGGCTTAAGGAAATGTATGGCGAAGAAAATGTGAAGACGGTATAGACTTTTTTCCGTTCCCATTGAAATAAAGGCATGAAAAGTATACAATGGTAATTATTCGGGACGGCACACAGTCAGACGTTCCGGATAAGTTACTTATAGTAAACGAAATAAATAATTTCGTTTACTATACCAAATTGATGCACACGATTGCGATAGGATGGGCATCTTCGATGCCTCGCAATCGGCGCAAAGTGAACGAATTAAATTCGTTCACTATAGCATAAATCGGAGGAAGTATCATGAGTAAAGAGATAAACACGGTTGCGGTTTTGACGAGCGGAGGAGACGCGCCGGGAATGAATGCGGCCATAAGAGCCGTTGTAAGGAGAGCGATTGCCAACGGCAAGCGTGTTATCGGTATTCAGAAGGGTTATCAGGGACTTCTCAATGAAGAAATGAATGAGATGAGCCCGCGTGATGTGTCGGATATCATACAGAGAGGCGGTACGATCCTTCGAACCGCAAGATGTGAGGAATTCAAGACTCCCGAGGGCCAGGACAAGGGTGCCGAAATATGCAGAAAGCATGGGATTGACGGTCTGGTTGTGATCGGAGGCGATGGTTCCTACAGAGGAGCCCAGGCACTTGCGGCACGCGGGATCAATACTATCGGCATACCGGGAACGATAGATCTTGATATAGCCTGTACCGATTATACCATAGGCTTTGACACAGCCGTTAATACGGCCATGGAAGCAATAGATAAGGTAAGAGACACATCCTCCTCTCATGAGAGATGCTCCATAATAGAGGTTATGGGAAGAAATGCCGGATATATAGCACTGTGGTGCGGTGTTGCATCGGGCGCCGAGGATATCCTTCTTCCGGAGAAATACCAGTATAAAGAGCAGGAGATCATCAATAATATCATCAATAACCGCAAGAAAGGCAAGACACATCATCTTATAATAAATGCGGAGGGAATAGGCCATTCCACATCAATGGCAAGACGTATCGAGGCAGCCACGGGTGTGGAGACCAGGGCAACGATCTTAGGATACATGCAGCGCGGCGGTTCTCCTACCTGTAAGGACAGATATTACGGTTCGATGATGGGCGCATATGCGGCCGACCTTCTGTGCGAAGGCAAGACCAACAGGGTAGTGGGATATAAGCATGGGGAATACTGTGATTTTGACATAGATGAAGCACTGGCCATGCAGAAGGACATTCCCGAGTATGAATATGAAGTAACCAAATCACTGAGTATATGATAACAAGCACATCAAACGGCAGAATTAAAAACATAATACAGCTTAACAGCAGTTCCAGGGCGCGTCGTGAGCAGAATGCCTTTGCAGCGGAAGGTATTAAGATGTTTATTGAGGCGCCTCCGATTCGTATTAAGGAAGTATATATAAGCGAGGATCTGCTCGACAGGGTCAATATCGCGATAAGATATGATGATAAGGATGAAGAATCCGAACTTCTCAAGAAATGCGGACACAAGCTTGAAAAGACCGGTTATACAGAGGTCAGCAGACAGGTATTTAAGAAGATATCGGATACAGTCACACCTCAGGGAATTGTTTGTATCGTTGAAAGAAAACACTATGAGCTGGAGGATTTATTAAGAGTCAGTGAGGATATGTCGCTAAGGATCCTGATACTTGAGGGAATACAGGATCCCGGAAATCTCGGAACGATGATAAGGACAGCAGAGGCTGCCGGATTCGATTTCGTACTTGCGAGCGAGGGAACGGTCGATATATATAATCCCAAGGTCATAAGATCCACGATGGGATCGGTATTCAGGGTACCGATAACATATACCCGCGAGCTTAAGAAAGCAGCGGACGAGCTTAAAGGAGTGGGTGTTAAGCTATACGCCGCCCATCTTAAAGGAAAACACGATTATAACAGGATAAGTTACGGAAGAAGATGCGCGATCATGATAGGAAATGAGGCAAACGGCCTCAGTGATGAAGCATCTGAAATGGCGGACGAACTGATAAGGATTCCCATGCATGGGCAGGTGGAATCGCTTAATGCAGCAGTGGCCGCCGCATTATTATTGTATTCAATAAAAGGAGAATAGCATGAAAATAGGTTTTATAGGACTCGGAAATATGGGATCGGCCATGATAGGCGGACTTATATCCAATAATGTAGTATCAGCGCATGATATCATAGGAGCAGATGCCAGCTTCGAAAGAACGGAGAAGATGGAGAAGGAATACGGTATTGACGTAACTGCCTCCAATAATACCGCAGCAAGGGCTGACATAGTGGTAACCTCCGTTAAGCCACAGGTATATGAGGCTGTAATAGAGGACATAAAGGATACCGTATCGGACAACACTGTCATCATTTCCATAGCACCCGGTAAAACACTTGACTGGCTGAGAGAGAAATATGGCAGGCCCGTCAAGCTTGTAAGATGCATGCCCAACACACCTGCGCTTGTAGGTGAAGGCTGTACGGGCGTATGCCGGAATGAACTTGTAAGTGATGAGGAGTTTGCCACCGTATTAAAGATACTGAACAGCTTCAGCAGAGCCTATGAGGTTCAGGAGAGTCAGATGGATGCCGTAGTGGCGGTAAGCGGAAGCTCTCCCGCATATGTGTTCATGCTGATAGAAGCAATGGCAGACGGGGCAGTGGCAGAAGGTCTTCCACGTAAAACGGCATATGAAATGGCGGCTCAGGCAGTTCTCGGAAGTGCGAAGATGGTACTTGACACCGGGAAGCATCCCGGAGAGCTTAAGGATATGGTATGTTCACCGGCAGGAACGACGATCGATGCCGTGGCAGTACTTGAGGAGATGGGCTTCCGCTCTGCGGTCATAGAAGCTGAAAGGACATGCGCCGCAAAATCCAGAAGTATGTGAAACAAATTTGTAAAATAAACGTAACAAACATTTGACAATTCTGTAAAACCCTGTTATAGTATAGTTCGATGACTTCTATTTTTGTAACAAAATTGTAATAATTCACAACATATGGTGTGTGGTAGGGAAGGTGCCACAAGTTGTAGGAATTAGGTCTGGTCATCGATCACTATAGGAGGAAATCATGAAAAACAGAATGCATGCTTGTATGGCGGCAGTGACATGGGTTACAGTCACAGCGACCGTGATGCTGGGGGGTATGCAGAGTGTTTTCGCAGCAGGCAAGACTATCACCAAGTCTGATGTTGCAGCGGCAAAGATTACGGTTAATGATACTGTAGCCGAAAACAGTGGGTCAGATAAAGATTCGTCGATAAATATCAAGGTTGGTCCTGTTTCCACCATTGATATCAAGTTAGACGGATCGGAAGACAGCGTCCCGGAAGGCAATACCGATCTAAGGGGTGAGATCGCAGGCATAAGTTACGGGAAGCTGGCAATGGCTAATGTTGAAGAGGCGGTAAATGTCAGAGCTTCTTCCTCTGAAGATTCAGAAATAGTAGGTAAGCTTTACAAAGAATGTGCCGGTGAGATTCTGGAGAAGGGATCGGGCTGGACAAAGATTCGCTCAGGTAAGTTAACAGGCTGGGTAAAGAATGATTATTTATTATTCGGAGCAGACGCCAGGAAACTGGCAGATTCAGTGGTTGAGAAGGTAGCCATATCAAAGACATCATGTCTGAGAGTCAGAAAAGAAGCCAGTCAGGATGCAGGAGTGTACGATCTGCTCGCCGAAGGAGATGAGATTGAGGTTGTCGAGGATCTGGGCGACTGGGTATCGGTTGAATTCTCCGATGGAACGGTTGGTTATGTATCAGCCGAATATGTTGATATATCGGATGAGATCGGAAAGGGTGAAACGATCGAATCCATAAGAGCCAAGGAAGAGGCGGAGAAGAAGGCTAAAGAAGCGGCCACAGCAGGCAGCTCCAAGGCAGCCAAGAGCTCTGACAAGACTTCCGGTAGTTCATCGGGAAGCAGTGAGCCTTCCGCGTCACCGGCCAGTGCAGCGTCATATGATGATCTGACACTGTTGGCATCTCTTATACAGAGTGAAGCGGGAAACGAGTGCTTCGAAGGACAGGTATCCGTAGGTGCGGTCGTTATGAACAGGCTTCGTACAGGCAGATACGGTAATTCACTTTATTCCGTAATATATGCCAAGGGACAGTTCTCACCCGCAGGAAGCGGCAAGGTGGCTCAGATATGTGCACAGGGTCCGAAATCAAGCTGTGTAGCGGCAGCTCAGGCGGCCCTTGGCGGTGCATCATATGTAGGAGGAGCAACCAAGTTCAGACCGGTAAGCTCAGGTTACGAAGGTGTTGTAGTAGGAAATCATGTATTTTGGTAAGATAAGAATATAAGGAAATGGTGGTGTTATACACCACCATTTTTGTTTTGCATACTTGTAAAAAATACAGTAATATAGTACACTTTAATCTATTCTTATTTTTTTGAAAGGGCGGACCGTCATGAGCTTAAAGGGAAGAGATTTTTTAACACTTAAGGATTTTTCAAAGGAAGAAATTGAGGAGTTTCTTGATCTGGCAGCCGAACTTAAGGCGAAGAAGAAAAAGGGAATATTTGACCGGATGTATACGGGAAAGAATGTTGCTCTCATTTTCGAAAAGACAAGTACAAGGACACGCTGCTCATTCGAAGTGGCTGCTCATGATATGGGTATAGGCACGACCTATCTTGATCCCAAGAGTTCACAGATAGGAAAGAAGGAAAGCACAGCCGATACGGCAAGGGTGCTTTCACGTATGTTTGACGGAATAGAGTACCGCGGCTTCGAGCAGGAAATAGTGGAAGAGCTGGCCAAATATGCAGAAGTCCCCGTGTGGAACGGACTTACGAATGAATTCCATCCCACTCAGATGCTCGCCGATCTGCTTACAATACGCGAGCATTTGGGAACCATTGAAGGCCGCAAGCTTGTATACTTGGGAGATGCAAGGTATAACATGGGTAATTCCCTTATGATCACATGTGCCAAGATGGGAATGCATTTCGTTGCTGCCGCACCGAAGAAGTATTTTCCTAATGAGAGGCTTATTGAGGAATGCAGGGAATTCTGCAGGATAAGTGGCGGAACGATTGATTTTAACGAAGATGCAATGGATGCAACAAAGGACGCTGATATTATATATACGGATGTGTGGGTTTCCATGGGCGAGCCTGATGAGGTGTGGGAGGAGAGGATACGGGAGCTTACTCCGTACAAGGTTACCATGGACATAATGGATCGTGCTAAGGAAGGAGCCATATTCCTGCACTGCCTGCCGTCATTCCATGATCTTAAGACCGAGATCGGAGAGGAGATGGGCAAGCGTTTTAACCTGACGGAAATGGAAGTTACCGACGAGGTATTCGAGAAATATTCAGAGGTTGTATTTGACGAAGCGGAGAACCGCATGCACACCATAAAGGCTGTAATGGCCGCTACATTGGGATAGTAATGAATAAAGAATCCAGAACATATATAAGAAATGTAATGAGGGGAAAGGATTTCCTGATCGATTTCATTAATGCGGCTCTGGCTGTAGGGATATTGGTTATGGTTGTCCTTAATTCCTTCGGTGAAGGCACGGGAATGTATTTTTCCCGGATATTCGGATTCGGAGCTCTTCTGTCCATGCTCAACTGCATTAAGAAAATAAGGGCCAGATCCGGTTTCGCATTTGCTTTCGGAGGGTTTGGGATACTCATGGCCGTAGTGGCTGTACTGTGTTATTTGAAGATATGATGAAGGAGAACATGGAAGAAAAATGCAATCAGATGAAACCATCGTGCTGTGTGGGGCGAATGCATACGAACAGAAGTATTATTTTAATGAAACATTCAACAGACTGCCGGACTCGATAAAGGATGAGCTTCACATCATCAGCGTGCTGTTTACCGAAGAGGTCGGAGGTATCATAACCTTCGAATATGCTCCGGATGGAAGCTTGAGTATAAAAACAGATGCCGAAGAAGATGATATCCTGTATGACGAGATAAGCTCAGGCCTTCTTGTGAAGGAGATATTAAGGAAGAAACAGGAGCTGTTCGAGAGCCTCGAGCTGTATTATAAAGTAGTCTTTTTAGGTCAGAGTCTTGATGAGGATCTGCTTTGAGCAGGTGTGAGTAATACGGAACGCATATTATATATATGCCGGATGAATCCAAAACAGCGGAAAATATGTAGTATTTTGAGTCTGTTCTGAATATTTACAATATAGAATAACAACATTTGATAAGGAGCAGAGGAAGTAAAATGTTACTTGCAATAGATGTGGGAAATACAAACATTACATTGGGTTTATATGAAGGAAAGTCACTTAAAGGCCATTTCCGCCTGACGACCAAGATACCAAGGACATCGGATGAGTACGGGACCATGATATCGGATCTTATAGAGAGACAGGGGATGAAAGTTTCGGGCATCACCGGTGTTATCATAGCAAGCGTCGTTCCCGGTGTAATGCATTCCCTTACAAGCAGCATAGTTAAATATTTTAAACAGGAACCCCTTATAGTAGGTCCCGGAACCAAAACGGGAATAAAGGTTGCTACGAAGAATCCGCGAGAAATAGGCTCTGACCGAATAGTTGATGCGGTTGCGGCATATGAGCTTTACGGAGGTCCCGTTCTGGTCCTTGATTACGGAACGGCAACAACCTATGATCTGGTGACAAAGGAAGGGCATTTCGTAGCCGGGATCACTGCACCCGGAATAAGGATATCGGCCAATGCGCTCTCCGAGGGTGCGGCCAAGCTTCCTGAAATAGAGATCGTAAAGCCTGATTCGATACTCGCACAGGATACGGTAACGAGTATGCAGGCAGGTCTTATGTATGGACAGATAGGTCAGACAGAATACATAATCAAACAGGTAAAGAAGGAATCCGGATATGATGACCTTAAAGTGGTAGCAACAGGCGGACTGGGCAGAACGATCTATGATGAAACAGATATGATCGATGAATACAACATGGATCTTACTTTGGAGGGACTCAGGATCATATATGACAAGAACCGCCAGTGAGAACCAGACATCTGTATTTAAAGAGGTACTTTCGGATAAATTCGTTCACTACAGCATATGCCGGATGAGAAGAATGGTAACAATAGGTAATGTAAAGCTTAAAAACAGATGGATACTTGCACCGATGGCAGGGGTTTGCGACCTGCCATTTCGTGTGTTATGCACCGGGATGGGAGCCGGTATGACCTGCATGGAGATGGTCAGTGCCAAGGCTATCTATTACAATAATAAGAATACGGATCTTTTAATGGAGATATCACCTGAAGAGGAGACGGTTTCCCTGCAGCTGTTTGGCTCTGATCCTGCGATCATGGGCGATATGGCTGCAAGGATAGAGGACAGACCATTTTCAATCCTTGATATAAATATGGGCTGCCCCGTGCCGAAGGTTGTGAACAATCATGAAGGTTCGGCGCTTATGAAGGAACCGGTTCTGGCAGGTCATATTATAGAGGCAGTGGTAAGATCGATAAGTAAGCCGGTCACGGTAAAGATCCGTAAAGGCTTTGATGAGGATCATGTAAATGCCGTTGAAATAGCCCGGATCGCCCAGGAAAGCGGTGCATCGGCAGTGGCAGTACATGGAAGGACCAGGGAACAGTATTATTCCGGTAAGGCAGACTGGGATATCATAAGGCAGGTAAAAGAGTCTGTTAAGATACCGGTCATCGGAAACGGTGATGTAAAGGATGCCGAGTCAGCTTATAGTATAATAGAAGAAACAGGTTGCGATGCTGTTATGATAGGACGTGCATGCCAGGGTAATCCCTGGATTTTTAAGGAACTTACCATGGCAGATGAAGGGCTTTGGTATCACGGACCTACGATGGAAGAACGCAGGCAGATGATACTAAAGCATGCAAGGATGCTGCTTGAATGCAAGGGCGATTACATCGGGATCCGTGAGATGCGAAAACACGCGGCATGGTATACACAGGGACTGCCAGGATCATCGAAGCTCAGGGGAAGGCTCAGTGAGATAGTAAGCTACGAAGAGCTCGAACGCTTACTGGATGATGTTTGTAGTAAACATTCTTGACAGTGAATAAGTGAATGGAGTATACTACGCAAGTATGGGAATCTTTACTCTGTTTTTAATAGATATATGGTAACTATTCAGAGCCATGCACATACAAGACGGCACATGCTTGCATGAATGCCGGATTGTATGTATATGGCGAAGTAACCACATGAGCAAACGAAGTGCGAAGCACGGCTTTGCGAATGGGGTTCTGAATAGTTACGATATATGAAGAAATAAAACAGTATATCAGGAAGGATCCCGATTCATAATAAGTCAGATCAAAAGAGGATGATACGATGGAAATGGAGAAGAAAAATATCTTAACTTATGAGGGACTTAAGAAGCTCGAGGATGAGCTGCATGATCTTAAGGTAGTTAGAAGAGCAGAGGTAGCTCAGAAGATTAAGGAAGCAAGGGAACAGGGCGATCTTTCCGAGAATGCAGAGTATGATGCAGCCAAGGATGAGCAGCGCGATATAGAAGCACGTATCGAGGAAATCGAGAAGATACTTAAGAATGCAGAGGTAGTCCTCGATGAAGAGGTAGATACAGGCAAGATCAGTATCGGGTGTAAGGTTAAGATAAGAGATTTGGAATTCAAAGAGGATATGGAATATAAGATAGTCGGATCGACAGAGGCTGATTCGCTCAACGGTAAGATAAGCAATGAATCACCTGTAGGCAGGGCGCTTATCGGAGCCAAGAAGGGACAGACCGTTACGGTTGAGACACAGGCGGGCGAGCTTAAATATAAGGTTCTTCAGATAATCCGTCCCGGTGATAAGGATTATTAGAGGAGGAGCCATTACGCAGAGCGTAATTAAGGATGGCTCCGACGAAATGTCATGAGGGGTACCGCGACGCGAAGCTAGTCCTTTAGGGCGAAGCGGTGGAGTCCTTATGACTTACCCGTAGAAAGAGAAAGAGTTAAAATATGAAGAACGAGCAGAACACAGAACAGCAGCAGGATATAGGACAGCTCCTTAAGGTAAGGAGAGAGAAGCTTGCAGCCCTTCAGGAAGCAGGCAAGGATCCTTTTATCATAACCAAATACGACCAGACCCATCATTCGGTAGATGCCAAGGCTGAATATGAGGAGCTGGAGGCTAAGCTTATAGGTGACCGTGCGCCGGTGGATGTGAGCGGTCTTGACGAGGCTGAAGCAAGGGCGGCCAGGAAGGCTGATTATGAGGAGCGCAGGGCTACAATGGATGCGAATCCGATAAACGTAAGCATTGCGGGACGTATCATGAGTAAACGAATCATGGGTAAGGCTGCATTCTGCAATGTCCAGGATAAGCCCGGCAATATCCAGGTTTATGTAGCAAGGGATGCAGTAGGCGAAGAGTCTTATGCCGATTTCAAGAAATATGATATAGGTGATATCGTAGGTATCAAGGGATATGTGTTCAGGACAATGACGGGTGAGATATCCGTTCATGCAGAATCGATAGTATTGCTATCTAAGTCCATTCAGATACTGCCGGAGAAATTCCATGGAATGACCAATACAGACTTAAGATTCAGGCAGAGATATGTTGATCTAATAATGAATCCGGAAGTCAAGGAGACATTTGTAAAGAGATCACGTATTATTTCAACTATAAGAAACTATCTTGATTCGCAGGGATTCATGGAAGTTGAGACGCCCATGCTTGTAGCAAATGCGGGCGGTGCGGCTGCAAGGCCTTTTGAGACTCACTTTAACGCACTTGACGAGGACCTTAAGCTCCGTATATCACTTGAGCTCTATCTTAAGAGACTTATAGTCGGTGGACTTGAGAGGGTGTATGAGATAGGCCGCGTGTTCAGGAATGAGGGCCTTGATACAAGGCACAACCCCGAATTCACGCTGATGGAACTCTATCAGGCATACACAGATTACAATGGAATGATGGATCTGACCGAGAACATGTTCAGGCATGTGGCTCAGGAGGTTCTTGGAACAACGAAATTCAAATACGGTGATATCGAGCTTGACTTTGGCAGGCCTTTTGAGCGTATCACCATGATAGATGCAATAAAGAAATACGCGGGGATCGATTTTGATCAGGTTCCCGATACCGAGGCAGCAAAGAAGCTTGCCGATGAGAAGGATATCCACTACGAGCCTTATCATAAGAAAGGCGATATAATAAACCTTTTCTTCGAGGAGTATGTTGAGGAAAATCTGGTACAGCCTACATTCGTAATGGATCATCCGGTTGAGATAAGCCCTCTTACCAAGAGGAAGCCCGACAGACCGGACCTTGTTGAGAGGTTCGAGCTTTTCATAAATACATGGGAGATGTGCAACGCTTATTCCGAGCTTAACGATCCGATCGATCAGAGGGAGCGCTTTAAGGCTCAGGATGCCGCTGCGGCAGCAGGCGATGAGGAAGCAAACCATACAGATGAGGACTTCCTTAATGCGCTCGAGATAGGTATGCCGCCCACGGGTGGTATCGGATATGGGATAGACCGGCTCACGATGCTTCTTACTAACAGCCAGAGTATAAGAGAAGTTTTATTCTTTCCCACAATGAAGTCCGCAGCAAGGTACGGATTCAAAACCTTAAGCACTACAGATAGCAGAGGACCTAAGATTAAGATAGAACCTTTGTTTGAAGATATGGTTGATTTTGATACTTTCAGCAAGGCGGATTTCAGAGCGGTCAAGGTAATAGATTGTGTTGCAGTTCCCAAATCAGACAAGCTTCTTAAGTTCACGCTTGATGACGGTACAGGCACGGAACGAGTGATTTTAAGCGGTATTCAGGAGTACTACAATCCGGAATCGCTTATAGGTGATACGTTGATTGCGATAACGAACCTGCCTCCAAAGAAGATGATGGGAATTGATTCATGCGGTATGTTATTATCGGCCGTGCACAAGGAGGGAAGCAAGGAAATGCTCAATCTTATCAGGGTGAGCAACAGCATTCCGGCAGGTGCGAAGCTGTATTAAAAAGGTTGTAAGTGCCAAAAACACAACTTTTCCACAACTTTTTTTCGAGTTATAATACTGAATAACACTCGATAACAGTTTTTTTACAAAGTGGAAAAGTTCAAATAAAAAAGTTGTGGTTAGTTTAATCTGAAAGAGAATCCTATTCAGAGGACGTGTCTTTATAATCAATAAGATTATGAAGATGCGTCCTTTTTGCGTAGCAGCGAAAATTCAAATGAAAATTCAAAGGAGGAGATCAGAATGTCAAAGAGGACCACAGCGAAACAGGCGTGGCGTAAAAAGAAGTACTGGAAAAGTGAATACGCCACAAAGAAGGAAAGGGAGATGATCGTTCAGCCCGAAAAACAGGACTATGTGAAGGTGCGTATGCAATCCACGCCGGAGGAGATCGACAATTTCAGGCGTATGCTTGAAATGTGCCAGGAGATGGGCATGTGTGAAGTGATGAACTTCTCGGAATTGTTCCCGAACAGGGATACCAACAGATACTACAGGGCTTATTCAGATGTTTTGGTAAAGGAGGGCGTGGATCATGAGTAAAGTATTGGCTATAGCTAATTTCAAGGGCGGGTGCGGTAAGACTACTTCTGCAATAGACTTATCGGCAGCATTTGTAAGGCTTAATAAGAAGGTATTGGCGATAGATACGGACAGCCAGGGGCATCTGACCATAGGATTCGGATTTTCTAAGAAACAGAGGGTGACGCTTAAGGATATGCTTGAGAAGGAGATCATGGGGTTTGACTATGATCCGACGGAGGCAGTGCTTACTTCAGAAGAAGGCGTGGATATAATACCGGCAAATAAGTTGATAAGCGGCATTGCCCTTAATTCTGCTGACAGTCCGGAAACGGTGCTGAAGGGCTATGTAGACCGTATGAGAGAGTATTATGAAGTCATTGTTATCGACTGTTCTCCTGTGTTTGGGATGATGAACATAAACGTTCTTGCGGCTGCGGATGGCGTAATAATACCTACGAAGGCAGAATATTTCGGTATAGACGGTCTTCAGGAAATAATAGGAAGCGTCCGCAGCATTAAGAACCGTTTCAATCCCTCGCTTAGCATAGAAGGAATTCTTTTTACAATGGATACCGGACGATTCAACAATACCAAAAGGAATAAGGAGGCAGTTCAGGCTACTTACGGTGCTGAGTACAATATCTATGATCTGACTATTCCTAATGCCGTTGCGATAGCAGAGGCGGCATCAGAAGGCGTAAGCATACATTCCTACAGCCACAATTCGCAGGGAGCAAGAAACTACCTTGAGATAGCGAAGGAGGTGCTGGGAAATGGCTAAGAAGAAAGAGATAGTACTCAATAAGGATTATGACAGCACTTTCGATGACATCCTGCTTGACGGCGGTCTGGAAGGTAAGATAAGCAGGGACGAGATCAAATATATACCGATAAGCAAGCTTGTTTCATTTAAAAATCACCCGTTCAAGGTCTTAGACGATGATAAGATGGCTGAGCTTGTTGAGAGTATAAAGGATAACGGAATAATGGCTCCGGTTATTGTAAGACCCCATGAGAATGCGTATGAGCTTATTTCAGGACACAGACGCACTCATGCGGCGGTATTGGCAGGTCTTAATGAGGTTCCTGCTGTTATAAGGGAATTATCCGATGATGAAGCCACTGTGCTAATGGTAGATGCCAACATACAGAGGGAGGAGATCCTCCCGTCGGAAAGAGCCCGTTCACTCAAGATGAAGATTGATTCGCTTAATAACCTCATGAAATACGGTATGAGAAAGGGAGACAGGAGCAGGGATATAGCAGGAAGGGATGCAGGAATTTCAGGGAGACAGGTTCAAAAGTACCTGAGCTTAAACAATCTTCTTCCTGAACTTATGGATATGCTGGATGATAAGAAGATAATAATAAGCCTTGCGGCAGAAATAGCAGGGTTGAGGCCGGAAGTGCAGTATTGGGTTTATGAGCATGTCAGTATTGGCGGTCCTATCAAAGCAGATGTCATTGCCAAACTGAAGGAGCTGGACGAAGAGAACGCACTCAATCAGGACGTGGCTGATTATGTCCTTAATAAAGACGTGTTCAGGGATAAGCCAAGGAAGGTAGTTTTGTCAGACAAGAAGCTGTCTGAATACTTTCCTTCTTATTATTCGCAGGAGGATATAGAAGGGGTTATATTCAAGCTGCTTGACTATTGGAAGGATAACCGGAGGGAGGAAGATAAGGCAGATGAGTGAGGAGACCATTTTTGATTACTACTACGGGATGGAATCTGAGCTGTTCAGCTTTATAAAGATCCCGAAGCTGTTGTTGTTTGATCCGAAATTCTCGGATCTGTCGTTAGGGGCGGTCATGCTATATGGCCTGCTCCTTGACAGGATGGGACTGTCAACCAGACGTGGATGGCGCGATGAAGAGGGTAAAGTATATATAAGGTATAAGATTAAGGATATAGAGTGTGACCTTAACCTGTCGGAAAAACAGCCACCAAGTATTTGACGGAGCTTGAAAAGATCGGTCTTGTTGAGAAGGTTAAGGTAGGTCTCGGACAGGGTAATATACTCTACGTTAAGAATTTTATCTCAGAGGATCTTAAGGGCAAGGCTTTCATTACCGGTAAAAATTACAGTAATGGAGAAGCAGGATCTGGAGAAGAAAAGGCAAAAAATGAGAAAATATGTGGAAAATCGCCTGAACCGGCATCCGTGAAATCCAGTAAAATCAATATACCGGTAGATTTTGCCGGTAATGGAGCAGTAGATTTTGGGGGTAATGAAACGGTAAATTTTACCGGTCATAGTGATAAGGAATATATAAATAATAAATATAATAATAACAATCCTAATCCAATCTTATCAGAGACGGAGGATAAGTTCTATGCATACTATCTGTCAAGGTTTAAGAGAAACCATGAGATTGATGGAATAGGATTGATGGATACGGATATAAAGAGAGCGAACGTATTCAGGGAGGGAATAAGGGAGCAGATAGATTATGGCTATATTTCGGACTATGACGATTCGGATATTGACACAGTTGACGAGATAGTTGAGCTTACGGTTGAGATGATGCTTGAAACAGAGCCCAAGATCAGGCTGTCAGGCAAGGATTTTGATGCAGACTATGTTAAATCAAGGCTGTTCAAGCTGAGGCGGAAGCATGTTGAGTACATTATAAGGTGCCTTAAGAACACGACAACCAAGATCGGTAACATCAAGAGTTACCTGAAAGCAGCCATATTTAATTCGCTGATAACCATAGGAAGCTACTACAGGGCAGAGGTTAATCACGATATGTACGGAGTAATGACATAGAAGTTCAGAGAAGAAATGTGGAACTCAGTTCCACATTTTAGGACTGCAACGTGATAAAGCAAAATGTGGAACTCAGTTCCACATTTCAGAGGAAAGGACGGAGTTACCTATGAAAATATTAAGATTTCTTCTTAAGATAATTGTTTTCATCATACAGCTTCCGCTTACGGTCATATATTTTGCGGTAGCAGGATTAGGGGCGCTTTTGTCGGGAGCAGGATGTATATTAGGATTCCTTACCCTTGTGTTGGCGTTGATCTTCCTTATATTTGGTGAATTCAGCAGCACAGGACAGGCGGTGGCTATGTTTGCTGCTGCGATAGGTCTTATGATCATACCGGAGCATTTAACAGCATTGCTCGGTGAAGGGATATTGGGTATCAAGGGATTTCTCAGGGAGTTGGCCGGATAAAAATTAGATGAGATAGGAGCATACAAATGAAGGAGTCACTAGTTACGGGGAAGCCGGAGCTGATACCGGAATGGTCGGAAAAGAATATGTCGGCTCCTGCGGATTATACGTTAGGATCAAGCAAGAAGGTTTGGTGGAAGGGTCAGTGCGGTCATGAATGGCAGGCAATCGTCAAGAACAGGGTTCACGGATCGGGCTGTCCGTATTGTACGAGTATTAAGCTGTTGAAGGGATTCAATGACTTAGAATCCAATGCTCATGGGCTTGCAGCCGAGTGGTCAGACAGGAACGGCACGCTTAAGCCGGATATGGTGATGTGTAAGTCAAATAAGAGCGTTTGGTGGAAAGGAGGCTGCGGTCACGAGTGGAAGGCGAAAATAGCAGACAGATATGAAGGACATGGCTGTCCATATTGTGCAGGTAAGATACTGGCAGGCTACAATGATCTTGCGACCACAAGACCGGCAATAATGGATGAATGGTCAGACAGGAATGAGATCAATCCTGCCGAAGTATCGGAATCATCGTATGCCGTTGTATGGTGGATATGCAGGGATTGTGGTTATGAATGGAGGGCAAGGATAAGTACCCGGTGCAAAGGCGGCAATGAGTGTCCGGACTGCCGGAAAGAAATATCAATACAGAATTATCTTGCCATGCTTGAATCCAGAAAGCTTGGCAGGAGGAGAAAGAGAACCATAGCAAGGCGGAGTATAGCACATTATATTAAGAAGAGCGGATTAAGCATCCTGGAAGACTACGATCCCGATATAGGCGTACCGCTGAGCCTTTATCTTCCGGACAGGAAGCTGGCTATAGAGTTTTCCAATAAAAGGGAGAGCAGGAAGAAAGAGTACGTTAAGAACCTGATATGCAAGCGTATTGGCATAATAATGGTAAGGATCCTCGACCCCGGTGTGGCTTCATATGATAACTGTTACTGTATAACAAGGCAGGATGATTCGTGTGAAGTGCTGAATAAGTCGATAAGGAAGGTTTTATATATATTGGGCATAGATATATTCTGAATGGTCATTGGCATTTTTTGATTGAGTAATATTAATATAAAACGTATAATATAATTGAAGATAAGAGGAGGGATAGGTATGAGTATTTACTTCTAATAAACCTGCTAATCCGTTTGTTCCAAAATCAAAGAACGACATTCTTTCTGATCTTGAAGAGTCAAGAAAACAGATTGAAGACAGTAAGGGTGTAAATATGAAACAGGCATTACAGGAAATGGGGGCGCAGCATGGATTTATATAATAATGTGTAATTAATGAAAAGGATGATCCACGGAGCAATTGTCCCCTGATTGTCCGCTCTACAGCCCTTTTTAAAGTGAAAATCGTGTGATATTATTATACTCGGGCAGCGAAAGCCGATAGGAAACAAACCTGATCGGTCCGCTGCCTTTTGTTATGTGCATAATTATGATGCCGGGGCACTGGCATAAAGCGGCAGGAGCGGATCTAATGATGTACTGAGTGAAGCGAGGCCGCAGTAATGATCATTACATCATGAAGTTACCACACGAACAACAGGAAGGGAGGCGATAGGATGGTGGCTCATAATAATGAAGTGTTGAAGAAGGTGCTGCTTGATACCAAGGTTAAGGCGGTGATACCCCTTGCAAGGCATATAATCAAGCTTGAATCCATGAAGGATTTTGCCAATTCGCTGGATGATTACATCAGTGATATATCAAGCATGGCAGATAAGAATAAGGATCTTGTAGCAGCTATCAGGCATTGAGGAGCTGAGGGAGCTTACCGAATATGACGAGATGGAGCTTGATCAGCTCGGGGAACGCAAGACAGCCCTGTTTATGATAATGTCCGATACGGATACTACTTTTAACTTCATACTTGCAATGCTGCAGTCGCAGATGTTCAATATTCTGTGCGAATGCGCAGATGATAAGCACCATGGCAAACTGCCGGTGCATGTAAGGTGCCTGCTTGATGAATTTCCGAATATCGGGCAGATACCGCAGTTTGAGAAGCTGATCGCAACGATCCGTAGCCGTGAGATATCGGCTTCGATCATAGTTCAGTCGAAGAGCCAGTTAAAGGCAATATATAAGGATAACAGCGATACCATTGAAGGTAATTGTGACGTCACGCTGTTTCTTGGGGGCAAGGAAAAGACCACCCTTAAGGAGATGACCGAGATTATCGGAAAGGAAACCATAGATCTTTACAATACATCAGACACAAGAGGCAATTCACCGTCTTACGGGCTTAGCTACCAAAAGACGGGCCGGGATTTGATAGCAATGGATGAAATAGCAGTAATGGACGGCGGAAAATGTATCATGCAGCTTAGAGGCGTGAGACCTTTTCTCTCAGACAAATATGACATAACGAAGCACAGGCGGTACAAGGAGCTGTCAGATTACGATGAAAAGAACATGTTCGACATAGATCGATATCTGTCAACAAAGCTTAAGATGAGGAACAGCCAGGTCATGGACACTTATGATCTTGGCGAAATCGAGTTATAGCATAGCAGGATCATCCCGGACAGTACGAAGCATTTGCATCCGGGGATCTGATCCACAATTTACAACTGAATATCGTAACAGTAATACCGGAAGGGAATTACTGACAAAGGGCTTTTGTGAATACACGGAAGCTCTTTTTACTTGCAAAAATAACACACTAAATCAAATATACAGAAAGGAGGATATAACGCTTGTTTATCAGGATTATGGGCTGACAGGAATAAGATAACACACAGTAAGAAATGGCAGTGAATAATTAAAAAACAGGCGTTATTGAATTAATTATGACATTTTTTTCATCATCAGTAGATACGCTTAAGATCGTCGTATCGGCAATCGGCTCAGGTGTGGCCGTTTGGGGTATTATAAACCTTTTGGAGGGATATGGCAATGACAACCCCGGAGCCAAGTCTCAGGGGATCAAGCAGTTGATGGCAGGAGGCGGTATTGTGATTATCGCCCAGACGGTGATACCTAAGCTCTCAACGCTTTTCAGTTGAGAGGGAAACCCTTAAATGGGGAATATACTCGATAAGATCACCGAACTAATAAAGGAGATGCTGCAGGGATGGGTTCTTACTAACCTTGAAGGCATGTTCACACAGGTAAACGATAAGGTGGGAACGATAGCCGGAGAGGTTAGCAAGACTCCCAGCGACTGGAACGCAGGCATAGCCCAGACAGAGGCACAGAAATCACAGGATATGTTCAATAAATGCAGATACCTGGATGAGCTGACAGGCGGTAAGGGAGTAACTTTCGCAACCGGTACGCCTATTTCTAACAGTATGACTGAGCTATATACGAATATGCGTTATCTTCAGTATAATACGCTTGAGAAGATGGGATTGCTGCAGTTTGATGCATGGGCGGCAACCTTTGGAGAAGTACAGACATCCATAGAGCTGGCACCCGAAGGGACAGGCTACAGAGCAAAGACAAGGTTTGCGAAGTTCTTTAACCTGCCGGAGCTGATGTCATTGTTTAAAGAGTGTGCCGACATACAGACACCGGATATGCTTAAGCTTCCCGTGCCGGAGGCAAAATATGAAAACGTAACCCTTAAGCCCTCGGAAGCGCAGAAGGAGATGGTACAATCCCTTGCAGACAGAGCAGAGAGAGTGCGCAACCGTATGGTTGATTCTTCCGTTGATAACATATATCCATGCGAGGGACGGGAAGGCAAACGAGGCAGACAAGACAAAAAAACATGAGCCCTGTCTTTCGGAGGACTAAAGGCAGGGCAGACTTAACCTACAGGTTAAGGGATTAACCTGTAGGTTAAATAGGGATATGCGAATATTTCTCCTGCATTTCTAATCCTTTTGCCACATCTACGGCAATCTCACGTCCGATATCGTTCAGATTACGCATTATTTTTATCATTTCCATTTATTCATATGATAAAGTATCATATTTCACAGAATCATATAATGGCAGGGTCGGTCATAGCATCGAAATAATCCGGTTCTCCGACAGGATCCTTATCTCCGTACCATATGAAGACAATACCGCCGATTTCATGCACGGGGTAATGTATCAGGTGGAATCGGGAATAATCCTCTTTAGAGCCCTTATCTTCTGAGGGAATGTGTACGCATTTGCCGGTAGATTCATATTCTATGCCGTGGAAGGGGCATTGAATATGATCATTATTTACGCATCCCTTGGCAAGTGAAGCACCGCGGTGAGCGCAGAGGCTGTTTAGGCAGACGAGCTCTCCGGTGGAAGTCCGGAAAAAGATGAGGTTTTGGCCGAAGCGTTTTGCGGCGGTTACCATGCCGGATTTAATCTGGTGAGATGAGAGGACAGCGTACCATTGGTTTTTGATCATGGGGGACCTCCGTGGATTGAAAATGTTTTGGCGTAATCATTAATTACAAATTATATCACTACTTGAAGGGTCTGTTAATAGCATACATAATCGGTTTGCTGCACAGGAGACAAGACAAAAGAACCGTCCCGATGCCTGTGTTGACGGTAAGATTGTAAAAATGTTATTATGTGAACATGAGTTTCGGGAAGGAGGTGGCTTGTATGGCGACAGCGGATCAGATAAAGAATCTTGTTAGAGCTTATACAGATCGTGATGATGAAAAATTTAAGACTGTTGTTTTGCAGATTGCCGCTCATGAAGCAAGAATTGGTCACGACAATACAGCGCGTGAGTTAAAGAAAACAGTGGATTCTTTGTCTGCAAATTCAGGGCGTATCTTAAGGATACACTCGGGAAATACAATGTTACAGATGTCTGTACCCTCTGTGTTCATGAAGGATTTAATTGTATCTCGGGATCTGGAACAACGATTGCAGAGAGTTTTATGCGAATATCATAATAGAAGAAAACTTCAGTCATTCGGTCTGACAAACAGACGTAAGCTTTTGATGGAGGGTGCACCGGGAACGGGAAAAACTTTTACGGCATCAATTATTGCATCAGAATTAGGACTGCCATTGTATACAGTACAAATGGATAAATTAGTGACGAAATATATGGGTGAAACCAGTGCCAAACTCCATCAGGTTTTTGAATACATTTCATCAGAGGAAGGAGTATACTTCTTTGATGAATTTGATGCCATAGGTTCAGATCGAAATCTGGATAATGAAGTAGGTGAAATGAGAAGGATATTGAACTCATTTCTTCAGTTTATTGAGATGGATGATTCGGAATCTATTATAGTTGCAGCTACAAATAATCAAAAACTGTTAGATAAAGCTTTATTCAGGAGATTTGATGATGTACTTCACTATGACTTGCCTTTAGAGGATGAAGTAATCAGGCTGTTTAAATACAAACTGGAGGCATATGATGAAGAGTTTGTAGTGTCTTCTGACATAGTGGATTGTGCAAATGGTTTGAGCCATGCTGAGATTATCCGCATTTGTGACGATGCAATAAAGACATCCATATTATATGACAAAAAAATATCAACTTCAGATCTATTAAGACTGATAGATGAACGGCATATGATATATAAGGAGGCATAACCGGATTGGTCGAAAAGAGAAATATTGTATTAACAAACACCCATACTTCTCGTAAGTTTGCACTTTCGCCACAAGGCGGAGGTGAAACCAGATATCCTAAACGTGATAAAATTTCACATGCTGATTATATAAAGAGTTTATTGGAAAAATGTTATCAGGACGAGACGAATAAAAAAAGTGCTGCAGCGGTAAGACATAAGGAGGGAATGTATCTTGAGTTTGTAAGTGCTCCTGAGTATGATTTGGAAATCAAAAGCCTTGATAATCGAACACAAGGTATTTCGTTGCTAAATGTTCATGCCGACCCGAAGAGAAATATGACAAGAGCTACTGTTTATGTCCCAAATGGAAAAGAACAATTCTTTCTTAAACAGCTAAATGAATATAAGAGCGAATTGACAAAAAAGGGAAACCCGAAGCATGAGAAGCTGATAACGAGTATAGATGATATTCGCCGAGCGGTATTGGGCTCTTTTTGGTTTGGAGATAATAATGCTATTCCACAGGAACAGAAGAAATGGGTTGAAGTATGGTTCAGAGTTTCGGTGAATAACAGTAATAGCGTAGAAGCATATGAACAGGTGGAAGCATCTGCTGAGACTGTTTGTTATGAGTTGGGAATTCCAATAAAAAAAGAAAGAATAGTATTTCCGGAGCGTTTGGTTAAGCTTATTTTTGTTGATGGAATTAATCTCGAAAATCTGATAGATGCGTGTTGTTATATAGCAGAAATTAGACCGGCTCAAGAACCGACATCATTTTTTACAGAGTTATCCGGAAAAGAGCAAAAAGAATGGAATGATGATCTTTTAAAGAGGACATCTATTGCATTGGATGGCACCTCGGTATGCATATTGGATACAGGGCTGAATAATGGGCATCCATTACTTTCAATTGCAACAGTTGATGAACATATACAAGCGGTAAACCCTACGTGGAAAGCATCCGACCATAATGGTCATGGAACTGAGATGGCTGGAGTAACCCTTTACTTTGACTTGAAGAAGAAACTTCTTTCAGATGAGCTGTTTACCATTACTCACGAGATAGAATCTGTAAAAATACTTCCTCCTAAAGGTGAAAACCCTGTTCAGCTGTATGGAGATCTGACTAAACAGGCAATTAACATGGCAGAGGTGGTAAATCCTAAGTCTAATAGGGTTATTTGTATGGCCGTTACTTCATCGATATATAATACAGAGGACGGAAGCCCCACATCATGGTCTGGGGAAGTTGACAACATTGCGTCAGGAGCAAGTGAAGAGGATATAAAACGCCTGATAATTGTAAGTGCCGGTAATGTTCAACCGAACGAATTGGCGGATATTGCTTATCCCGGTGCAAACAGGATACATTCAGTTGAAAGTCCCGGACAGGCATGGAATGCAATAACAGTTGGTGCATATGCGGGGTGTGATTTTATTGATAATCCTAAACTCAAAGGATATCAGGCTGTTGCACAGATAGATGGAATATCACCATTCAGTTCAACGTCATTAATGTGGAATAAAAACTGGCCAATAAAACCTGAAGTATTGTTTGATGGAGGAAATATGGCTACGAACGGGTTTGATTATATTGCCTGCGATGATTTATCGTTGCTTACCACAAGCAGAAATCCGTTGATAAAACAGTATGACGTTATTAATGCTACAAGTTCGGCTACTGGGCAGGCGGCCTGGTTTGCAGCACAGCTAATGTCTGAATACCCGGATTTATGGCCGGAAACAATCCGCGCACTTATTATTCATTCTGCAAGTTGGACTGCTGAAATGAAGAAACAGTTTTGCCCGGATGATAAGAAAACCACAGGAAGACGGGAATTATTAAAGACGTGTGGATATGGAATACCTAATATAGAAAAAGCAATAATGTGTATGAACAACCATGTAAATATGATAATTGAAGGCAAGCTGAAGCCTTATAGCAAGAAGTCAATGAATGAAATGCATATTCATAAAGTGCCCTGGCCAAAGGAACTATTGTTATCATTGGGAAGCACGCCGGTAACATTGAGAGTTACTTTGTCGTATTTTATAGAACCGGGGCCCGGCCAGGTAGGTTGGAAAAACAAATACAGATATTCGTCATGCGGTTTACGGTTTGATGTTATTAATTCTAATGAGACGCTGGGCGATTTTGAGAAAAGAATTAATGCTAAAATGCGAGATGATAAAAAAGATACCGGATACGGAACATCCGGAAGTGCGCGGTGGTATTTGGGATCAGATAATAGGGATGTTGGTTCTGTTCACTCTGATATGATGATAGATATTAACGCTTCTGATTTATGCGACTGCGAATATATAGCGGTATTTCCGGTTGTTGGATGGTGGAGAGAGAGGAGTTACTTGATGAAATATGATAACGTTCAGAGATATTCACTAATTGTAACACTTTCAACACCTGAAGCATCAGTGGATTTATATACAGCAATACAGACTAAAATAGGAAATGTTGTTCAGATAGATGTATAGACAATACTATCAGATAGGGAACTATGTAACTATAAGAAATAGTTATAGTTGAAGACTGGAATTAAATGGTGCCAAGACAAAAGAACCGACCATCTGTCTTAAGAAATACATATGCTAAAAAAAATAAGGCTATTAATTATATGCTGAATAATACCTCAAAGAGTTGTAAGAAAAATAAAGTATTCCAACAACCAAATGATTCACACTGCCATAAAGCATTGCATTGGTTTGATTTATCGAGAGAGTTTAATTTAGCCCTTGTATTTCAACGATGGACAAGAAAGTATGATTCGATTCTCTTTCGTGCATTGTTCTATATGGTTCCATTGCTTATTGTCTATTTCAATTTTGCCTGTAATATGTACTGTGGAACCTTTTGGAAAGATGTAAGAATGTTTACCTATTTAGATGATTGGGGAAGCAGTCTTTGCAATAATGCTTTTTTTATATTTTCATACCTGCTATCAGCATACTATTCAAATAAACTTGACACGTGCAAAAGTATTATTTTTGATAGTGGCTTTCAGGAAAATATTCCAGCACAGAGACAAGAGTTAGAGAATAAGAAGAAGTATAATTTCCCGGCAATACTTGTAATTGCAGGAACAATAGTAGGAGGTGCATTGTGTTGCCTCATTACACTTCAAACATCCAACAACTGCTGGTTCATTATGCTTCCTATAGGCTTGCACTTGTATTTTTTCCTTTTCTTTTGTATGAGTTGGGATATATTTGCTTCTTTGCTCATCATGGTTTACGAAATTGGATTTATTGTGTTTTATTGTGCCAATGATAAGGAAGGAAAAGTATTTAACTACAATGATGAGGAGTATGATCAGAACGAGAGTGTCGTAGAACTTCTTAATATTATTGCAGCAGATTTTTCTTTTGCAATGCTATATATAGGATTATTGGTGATTTACACAGTCTGCTATCTAAGGTTTACCGATAGCGGTGTTATGAAGGTGATCGTTGATAGAGGCGACATAGTCCTTGCATCAGTTATGACGATTTTGATTATTACTCTTATCTATTTGTATGTCCCATATAGGGAGTTATTAAACAGTATGCGTATAAGACGGTTTAAGTTAATGAGTGAATATGATAAGGAAATTAAAATGTGTAAAGATAGAAATCACAAACTTTTACTCATTGAAGAAAAGATTAAAATGGCAAAGAGAAGGATGACATTTTCATATAAAAACATTTTTACTGTTGTTTCGTCTATTCTCATTCCGTTAATTGGTCTGCTAATCAATTATTTGAAGTAGAGAACTCCTTTCAAAGATTACAGGAAACTGTTATATATGCGTTAGTAGCAAAAAGAAGGGATTAGTGTAGGAAGCATATGGCTGCAACAAATGTATATTTCTCGATATCTACAATATGGGGCTTTGTATTATCCGTTATAGCATCTGTTGGTGGAGGAGCAGTAATAGTAGCGGCTGTGGTAAAGTTTGCTTCTGACAAGATTGCTGACCGCCTTCAATCCAGATATCAGATGAAACTTGATAAAGAAATAGAAGCATATAAAGCGGAAATTGATAAAAAGTTAGAAGAGCACAGGATTAACCTAAGCACTAAGCAGCATATCAGTGTAAAACGCTTTGATGCAGAATTTGAAATATATCAGAATCTGACCAAGTGCTTTTTTGATGCTGTTAGAGATTGTGAGATAATGATACCATATGGCTTGAATTATGTTCCGGCAGACGAGCATGTACGAAAAAAACAGGATGAAGATCATTATAATAAAGCATCTAATTCAGTAGTTGAGGCCCAGAATTATCTTTATTCAATTGCCCCATTTATCCCGGAGGACTTTTATCGAGGATATAGAGATATTCTTTCAATGATGTCTTCACAGCTGAATTCATATGAACGACGTTTTGATGTGTTTAACCGTTCTGAAGATAAGAATAGTTTTGAGCAAGAAGATTATAATAGAACCAGAGAGATCAACATTAAGTATGAAGAGGTTAACGGAAAGGTTAGGGAGTATCTCAGTAATCTTGATGTGATTGGATAGAAGAAAAATAATTGTTTTTATACACTTGTGAAACGGAGATGGTTGATGCGAATTACAATAAGATAATGGACTATCGAGTGTGGCTACTGAGAAAGAGGGTGAGAGATGAAAACAAATGTGATGAGGCTTCCAATAAAAATAGAATCTCATTAGGAAAAAGGCTAAAAAGAAGAACAATAATGCGTGAAACATATACAATAACGAAAGTAGTGTTAATGGTACCTGAAGCAAATGCACTCAAATAAGAGGTATGAGGGATGATGTATTTTTGTATTATAAGGTAAAGATAATCAGAATAGCAGGATGGGTGACAAGACAAAAGAACCGTCCCTCTGTCTGAATTTTGGAAAAAAATTCTTGCGAGCAAGATTTACAACATATTGATTTGTTTGTTTGATGGGGTACAAGGACATGTGGTGTTAACGAAAATTACGAAAATCAGACACGGCATAGAACACATGTTGCATATTGACTAAATAAAAAAAGATAGGTATTATAGCGATTGAAACGATTTCTATAAATACTTCGGTAGATGTTATATGGCAAATGGCTAAGAAGCCCGAAAGTATCGAGACATCGAATTATATTGAAACAATTGAAACTGTATATTGGAACAATTGAGACAATATACGGGACTGATTGAAATAGTATACTGACATAATAGAAATAATCAAATGAATTGTCGGAAAATAGCCTTTCGGAATTGAAGGGCATTTAGGCCATAAATAGAGGGGAGTCGCCCCTAATGAACATTGAAAAGTAAATACTATCCCCAAAAGAAAGATGAAGGCGATGATTCTGTGATATATGTCCTAAAAAAGGCGTACTTTAACACAGCACCTGTTTTGAGTGACTTTTTTGATCAATGTGGTAGAATACTATCAGTTGATCAACTAAACATCAGGCGGCTTGAGCGAATATATCTTTGATAGGGTTATCGGATTGAGCTTTGCCCCAGGCATCTAGATGCTGACACATCATGATGCAATAGAGGCGGCAGTACCACATCTTTGTAGATTGGTGCCTGCCGTTTTCTAATTGGTAGTCAATCTTTTCTCGCTTATTACATCTTTCTGAAGAAGTACGCTTGTTGTATTCTAACTTCCATTCCTTTGAATCTCTTGCAGGAACAGTAAATATACGAGGATTTTCCTTTGTGGGAACATGGACTACAAGGCCATAGTCAGAGTCGGAACACTTATAATCACAGTGTATGCCGTCACAATGATAGCAGTTAGGGCACCTGAACTTGTATCGCATTCTTCCTTTTTCATAGCCATCACGGATCATTTTAAGTCCAGCCTGGCAAACAGGAATACCATCTTTGCCAATGGTGTAGGTATCCCGGTACTTGAAATTCAGGCCTCCTCGTTCATTGAGGTCGATGATTGCGGCAATAGAGTTTTCCTGACAGAACTTGTATATAGCCATAACATCATGTGCTGAATCAAGTAGAGCCTCTGTGACATTTGCCTCTTTGAGAAATGCTTTCATGGCATGGTAGGTATAGCATAGCCCAAAGGAATCGTGCATAGATGCTCTGTTAAGAAGAGGAAATACTGGGAGGTCATTTTCAGAATCTGCGGCTGTGAACATGTACATATCATATCCGTAGTAGAACAAGTGCCTTGAAGAATCATAGCCACAGTCAGTATCTGGTTGGGAATACCAGCGATTGCAGGAACAGTTTCTGTCTTTGCAATTACAAAGCTTCCGGTATCTGTTTCTGGCTGAGGTTACTACTTCTGTACCATCACCCGAAAGGACGAGCTTATCCATGTCAATAAGTCCAAGATCAGATGAATGCATAAGGAAGACATCATGGAATATCTGAAAGAGCCTTGCATAGGGAGTGCCAGTTGATAAAGGTGTTGATTTAAGCTGATTGATGAGTTCTTCCACTGAGATTTTTTCTATGGGAGCAGCTTTATCATCAGGGTTCTTAGGCTTTTCGACTTCTCTCTTTTTTAGAGGCTGGGCGTGATCTAACATGTTATCTTTATCGGACATCCAAAGACGGTCACAGAAGTCATAGAAGGTACCTACCCCGGGAGTATCATCGGGATGAAATCCGCTAAGGATTGCAGCAAGATGGTTGGTTTTTAACTCTTCGCTCCAGGTTGTGTAGTTAGGTTTCTGCATAACCAGAGATACCATCATGGAACGAATCATATCTGAAGGAAGTCTTGGGATTGGACCGAATATAGAGTAGCGGTCCTGCATTATTACATCAATCTGGGTAAGATCCATGGAATAAAATTTGCCAATCGTATTCCAGAGGGAAGGGCCGAAACGAGTGAAAGAATCAGGATAGTATTGCTTGAGCAAAGATATCATCTTTGTCTGATAGGCGGCATGACCGCCAAGGTTAATTGGTTTACACATAGACAAACACCTCCGATTAAGATTTTTCCAGCGCCGCACATGACGCACTTTCTTAATCAATAGGCCGCGAAGCGGCCGCAGATTTTTGAGGGTTTGTCAACCCCTAATCTTAAATTTTTTTGAGAATTTGGGGGGATTTGAAAAAGAGACATAAAGAAAAAGCCCTTGGAATCTGGGCTAAAGATTCCGAGAGCCTATAAACTCTGGGGGGGGGGGGTAGCGATAACCCCCTTTTATTATTGTTTTGTTTCTGATGATTCCAGGGAGGATTCATGTACAGGCGTTCTTTGGAGGGCTGGAGCAAGCATTGGGATTTCATACTGCTTGACACCATCTGCCTTCAGATAGCTTTCATAACAGCATATGCATACAGGTTCGGTTTTAACAGATTCGCTTATTCTCGCGAGTATTACAGGGAGATCGGACTTCTTTTGTGTGTAATAGGAATATTCGTAGCCATGTTCTTTAATACCATGAAACATGTGCTCCGTCGCGGGATTGCAGAGGAATTCCGCATGACCCTGTTCCAGAGTGCTATGGTATTTGCAGGATCGGTGGTTTGCCTGTTCTCAACCAAGGAAGCAGATAACGTATCACGTATAGTATTGCATGCCACCGTGGTTATATATGCTTTTATAAGCTTTGCATTTCGTCTTCTATATAAGTATATTTTAAACAATTATATATTCCTAGGTAAGAGAAGAAATATGCTACTTGTCTCCGATAAGGCGATAGCGGAGAAGATGGTAAATCGGATAAACTCTCATCCGGAGGAGTGTATCAATATAAACGGACTTGTTTTGGTTGATGGGGACGGCAGTGAAACAGAGGTTGCCGGAGTACCTGTTGTTT
Source organism: Lachnospiraceae bacterium (assembly GCA_017450065.1). GTDB lineage: Bacteria > Bacillota > Clostridia > Lachnospirales > Lachnospiraceae > UBA2868. The sequence continues at coordinate 2,295 of JAFSYI010000041.1, read as the reverse complement.
CCAATATAGAAGATGCTCCGGATTATATTATGACGCAGTGGATTGACGAAGTATATATTGCGGTTGGCGATCATGATCATATCCCGGAGGATTTTATCTCCGAGTGTGAAGAAATGGCAGTGACCATACATCAAAGGCTGATAATCAGAGAAAAGATGAGAGGTTATCAGCTAATTGAGCGTATAGCCAAGGAGCCTGTTATTACGAACAGTATTAATATTGCAAGAACATGGGAACTGTTCATTAAGAGGGTTATTGATATAGTAGCCGGATTGTTTATGAGCTTGGCTGCGTTGTTGGTTATGCTTGTGGCTGGGTCTATGATAAAGAAGGAATCTCCCGGTCCTCTTTTGCTGAAGCACGAGCGTATTGGGCAGAATGGCAAGAAGTTCAATATGTATACGATGCGCCTTATGTATCTTGATGCGGATCAGAGATTAAGTGAATGGAAAGAGAAGCATGGAGACGAGCCGATGGGTCTTTCCAAGGACCCCAGATTCATAGGAAATAAAGAGGTTGACGGTGAGTATAAGACGGGTATCGGTGTATTTATGAGACGTTGGAGCTTGCAGGTTCTTCCAAAGGGCTTCAATGTTTTCCTTGGACAGATGAGTCTTGTTGGTACAAGGGCACCATCAGTACAGGAATGGGAAGAATATGAGCACAGACATCGTGCAAGACTGGCATGTAAGCCGGGGATTACAGGATTATGGCAGGCAAGCGGTAAGAGTAAGGAAATGAGCTTTGAAGAAGCTACGGAGCTTGATACGGAGTATATAACCAATTGGAATCTGGGTCTGGATTGGAAGATTATGTTCAAAACAATGTCATTGAGACATTAATGAAGAGACGAATAATTAGATAATGCATAACAGACAAATAATAGATAATCCAGAGTCATAGGGAGTTTAAGGAACTTTGGTAGATATAAACAGAACAACAAAGATGATCAAAGTAATATGATATAGTTTAAGAAAAACTTCTAAGAAATCGTAAATTATTAGATGAAGGCGTTTTAGCTTGGGAAATAGAGGAAAAATTTGAACCATGTTACATAAAGTTAAAAATTCAGATGCGGATTTAAAAAAAGGAGAAAGGGTATTATCTGTAAGAAAGCAACCATCTGTACAAAGAATATTACTTAGACGACACCCACCGAAAAAAATCAATAAATCTGTAGTAGTGGTATGCCAAAGACGTAGAGGATAACGGTTTTATGAATGACTTATCAGAAGAAACTTTTAAAGAGTTGATGAGAGAAATCATATCCAGAATAAATCGAATGTGGTTTCTGAGATTTTTCTTTGAGTTACTTCCTATTGCATTTACTTTTCTAATATCGTTTTCTCCTATCCAAAGAGTGTTTTTGACTGATGATGGAGGAGGACTTAATAATTACGGTATATTTGTCATTGTAGCTATGATTTTTTGTATAGTATTAAATTTGATGGCAAATTATATATCCAGTCATGATAATATGGATAAGAATTCATATGAGGCAGAGAATCAAATTAGATGTACAGTATCAGTTCATGAAGACGAATATGAGGAGGGAAAGAATAGGATATTACGAGATGGGTACAAACAGATTGCTTATGACAATAATAATCTAAAAGATTTTATTATACATTATATTAATCCGAAAGAGCGCACAAGTAAAATTCTTACTCAGATTGGTAATTGCATGGCAGAGGAATGTGATGGAATAAAAGCAAATGAGATTGTTTTATCAGCAATTGTATTGGACGAAAAAGGAGAATGGAAGTGGCTATGCCCACCTGCCTTTGAGGGAATGGCATCTAAGGAAGATCTAATACAGAAGAGTTCGGCCTTACGGCAAGTAATAGAAAAACAAACATTTTATTATAATAATGATAAGGAACAGGCCATCAAGGCAAACCAATATATTCCTGATCGTCGTGACGTGACAAATAATAAAAAAGGGTCAATTATATGTTGGGAAGTGGCAACTGAAATAGAAAGTGAAAAAAATAATGAAAAATATCTGTTTAGAATGATAATTAGTATTTCGACGTATGGGAAAAAGCTGATTGAATCTAATAGAAAAAAAGAGGACATAGATTGGATATACAAAGAAGTTTTTGAGAAAATAATACTAAACCTGAATTATTCACGGAGACTTAAAAAACAAACACGACCGTCCCCGAAGTGTCGTTTTAGACCTTTCCCTATGACGACATGCGGTGAATGCCCCCAAAAAAAAGGGCACTATCCCCGTGGAATGTTTTTGTCGTCATATGAAACTGTCAATGTACATTGAAAACTGTTGCTATT
>JAFSYI010000040.1 GCA_017450065.1 Lachnospiraceae bacterium | reverse complement strand
GCGGCGGCCGGCGCATGATCGCGATACTGGCACAGCTTAATGCCGTGGATGATGAAGTCATATGCAACATCCTTCTTAAGCATGAGCTGCTAAGGAAAAAACCGAAGATAATGCATAAATATGACTACTGCTGACAGGAAGGGAGGTGAGACCGGTGCAGGAGGAAGTAAACCAAAGGGTCGTTTCGTTATGCATCAGGACTGCCAGGCTTACGGCGAATGTGCTGGCGAAAGCCATGATGAAATATCTTGAGGCACAGAAGAGGATAGCCGCTGATCTTAAGAGGAAAGCCGAGGAGCCTTCAAAGGGCAAGCAGACGCTTAAGGAGCTTATGGAGCAGAATGCAGGCGCAACAAATATTGAGGTTGATAAGAGCAATATACGATCCTTCGAGCGTATAGCACGTAAATACCATATCGACTACGCGGTGAAGAAGGATAAGACGATGGATCCGCCGAAGTATTTTGTGTTCTTTAAGAGCAGGGATCAGGATACTATGGGTCTGGCGTTCAAGGAGTTCATCGCGAAAAATAACAAAAAAAAAGAAAGACCGACATTCAAACAGGTTCTGAAGAAGTACAAGAACCTCAGCATAAGCCAGGATAAGAACCGCGAGCGCGAGAAGACAAGGCATAAGGACAGGGGGCAGAGCTTATGAGTATGATAGAAAAGCATGTCCCGAAGCCACGGGATAAGCCACGTAAATCCGGAAAGAATTATACCGGTAATAAGAGGAAGAAAGCAGCTAAATCCGGAATGATCCGAAAGACTTCCGGAAAATCTGTTAAGAAAACAGCCAAGTCCAATCCCATAGATCAGGCACTTACATTTGCAGGAAAGAATTTCGTCAAGAAAGGCGGAACCAAACTGCTTGCAAAGGTGTTCCCCTATCTGATCTTCGGGTATTTCGGAGACAAGATGGCTTATGCGTATCGCATCACGGAGGCTCCGGATTTCTTTAACAGGCTTATGGGGAGTCTTGGAAACATGGGAACGGCTTTCGGGAATATATTACCGAGCATGAACTTTAAGGATCTGTTCTTTGGAACACTGACCGGAGCGGGCATGAGGCTCGTTGTGTATGTAAAGAGCAAAAATGCCAAGAAGTTTCGCAAAGGCGAGGAGTACGGCAGCGCCCGTTGGGGCAATGAAAAGGATATAGAACCGTACATGGATCTTAACGATCCGGAAAATAACGTTATATTAACGCAGACTGAGGGACTGCAGATGGAAGGAAGGCCAAAAGAGCCGAAATATGCAAGGAACAAGAACATCCTTGTCATAGGTGGGAGCGGCTCGGGCAAGACGAGGTTTTTCGTCAAACCGAACCTGATGCAGCTCCACAGCTCATATGTAGTCACGGATCCGAAAGGTACCCTGATACTTGAGACCGGAAAGATGTTCATAGATGCCGGTTATGAGGTAAAGGTGCTGAACACTATCAATTTCAGTAAGTCGATGCATTATAATCCATTCGCCTATCTGCACGGGGAGAAGGATATTCTTAAGCTGGTGAACACGCTTATAGTGAACACCAAAGGCGAAGGACAGCAGGCTACTGAAGATTTCTGGGTGAAAGCGGAGAAGCTGCTCTATCAGGCATATATCGGGTTCATATATTACCAGTGTATCGAAGAGGAGCAGAATTTTTCAACGCTTATAGACATGATCAACGCATCGGAGACGAGAGAGGAGGATGAAAGCTTCAAAAATGCCATCGATCTTATCTTCGAAGACCTCGAGAAAAAGCATCCGGATCACTTCGCTGTAAAACAATACCACAAATATAAGCTTGCGGCCGGCAAGACAGCGAAAAGCATATTGATCTCATGCGGTGCAAGACTGGCTCCTTTTGACATTGAGGAGCTTAGGGACCTAACGGAATACGATGAGATGGATCTGGAAGGACTTGGGGCGAGGCCGACGGTTTTGTTCATGATCATGTCTGATACCGATGCAACATTCAATTTCATCTTGGCAATGATGCAGTCACAGCTTTTCAACATCCTGTGTGAATTCGCAGATGACAAGAACCATGGCAGGCTCCCGGTACACGTAAGATTCTTATTGGACGAGTTTGCCAACGTGGGCCAGATCCCACAGTTTGATAAGCTGATCGCGACGATAAGGAGCAGGGAAATATCTGCTTCTATTATTTTGCAGTCAAAGAGCCAGCTTAAAGCAATCTATAAGGATAATGCCGATACGATCGAAGGCAATTGTGATACCACGTTATTCCTCGGAGGGAAAGAGAAGACGACACTTAAAGAAATGTCGGAGATTTTGGGTAAAGAGACGATTGACCTTTATAACACATCGGATACCAGAGGTAATTCCCCATCCTACGGTTTGAATTATCAGAAAACGGGGAAAGAGCTCATGTCACAGGACGAGATAGCAGTCATGGACGGCGGGAAATGTATCATGCAGCTTAGAGGTGTGAGACCATTTTTCTCAGACAAATACGATATTACAAAGCATAAACGATACAGAGAGCTGTCCGATTATGACGAGAAGAACCTGTTTGACGTGGAGAGTTTTCTTTCAACAAAGCTCAGAATGAAGAAAAATGAGCTTCTGGAAGAGTATGACCTTGGATTTATCGAGGATGATGATGCGACAACTGAATAGGCGTAAGGATAGACGGACCCGCAAGGGCAAACCTGATGCCGGAGCCATACCATTTATAAGGAAGCAGACGATGAACGCCTGGAAAGCAATGATCACCGTCTGCCGTGAGTGGGAGAGGCATAACCTGACCCTGTAGCCATTGTATCAGAAATATGCGGTCACGGACAGAACTTTGATATGGCACAGGTTTTTTATGTCCTCCGAACCTGCAAAACCCAGATAAATATTTTAATAACAGAAGGAGGATGACCGGAAACGCAGTTTTAGGATCCGCTGTAGTCTGAAGAAGGGCGGTTTCATTAATGTTTGGGTTTTGCAAAAAAACAAAATAGAAAAAAGATTTCTGCGTTTTTGGTTTACATAACTATGGGATTCTTCTCAACGGCCATAAATGGCCTCAAGGTAGTTACGACGGCGATCGGCGGGGGCGTCGGTGTCTGGGGGGTTATAAACCTCCTCGAGGGATACGGAAATGATAACCCCGGAGCAAAGAGCCAGGGCGTTAAGCAGCTGATGGCAGGCGCAGGTATCGTTATCATAGCGCAGACGGTGATCCCTCAGCTTACTACTCTTTTCTCATAAGAGGGAACAGGCGGTAGATGAATTCTATCGTTGACAAGATTACCGAACTCATAAAGGAAATGCTGCAGGGATGGGTTTTGACTAACCTCGAAGGGATGTTTACCGATGTCAATGACAAGGTAGGCACCATAGCCGGAGAGGTTAGCAAGACTCCCAGCGGATGGAACGCAGGTATATTCAGTATGATACAGAACCTGTCGAATACGGTCATAGTGCCGATAGCGGGGATAATAATCACCTATGTTCTGTGTTATGAACTGATAACTATGGTCATAGATAGGAACAACATGCATGAATTTGATACGAGCCTGTTCATAAGGTATCTGTTCAAGGCATGCATAGCGGTAATGCTCCTTAGCAGGACTTCAGATATCGTGATGGCAGTCTTTGATGTGGGCGGGCATATGGTAAACAGCGCGGCATCAGCTATCACGGGATCAACAAACCTGGATGTGGGTGTAACACTTATGTCTATGTTCAATTCACAGCTATCGACCATGGAGATCGGAGAGCTTATAGGCCTGGGTCTTGAGACCATGATATGCAGCTTATGTATGAAGATCATGTCCGTGCTGATCACCGTCATTTTATACGGACGTATGATAGAGATATATCTTTATGTTTCGGTAGCACCGGTGCCGTTTGCGACCTTTACCAACAGGGAATGGGGCAGCATCGGGTCTAATTATCTTAAGGGAGTGATCGCTCTCGCATTTCAGGGATTTTTCATAATGGTCTGCGTTGCGATATATGCAGTACTTGTGAACACAGTAGCTATATCAGGCAACCTGCATTCGGCATTATGGCAGGTAATGGCTTATACGGTAGTGCTGTGTTTTTCCCTGTTTAAGACAGGATCAGTATCTCGCAGTATTTTAAATGCACACTAGCAGGAGGTTTACATAACTATGGCTATTTCGGTAGACGTGGCAAAAGATCCCAGTGCGATCAAGGTAAAGTTCTTAGGGAATTTCACCAAGCGCCAGATCATTTGCTTCAGTGCAGCTGCGGTGACAGGTGTTCCATTTTATCTGATGACAAGGAAGGTAATCGGAACGGATGTGGCTGCCATTATGATGGTGGCAGTCATGCTCCCGTTCTTTTTTGTGGCTATGTATGAAAAGGACGGAGTGCCGGCGGAACAGTATCTGTGGCAGATAATAACGATGAAGTTCTTACGGCCCGGGATACGCAGATATAAGGCGGGCAACCTGTATGAGCAGCTAAAGGAAAGAGAAAAAATGGAAAAGGAGGTGGAAGCTCTTGAGGCAAGACAGAAGAAGTGGAAAGAAGGCCGTGCCGGAAAAGCGGGCAGCAAAGAAAAAGCCTGAATCCACTGTTAATGAAAAAGTGCCAAAGAAGACAGAGGCTAAGAAGGGCGGAACCGGAAAGGCAGGAAAGATTAAGGGAAAGTCTGATAAGCCGAAGTTTTCCCTGATAAAGAAATTTACCGGGCTTACGTTTGAAGAACATGTAAGGCTTAAGAACTTAAAGAAGATCCTTGCCGGTGAGAATGATAATACCGGGAAACAGATATCGACCCAGCAGACCATAACCTTTGACAAGATGTACCGTGATGGTATCTGCAAGGTTAAGAAGGGCGTATATACAAAGATGATCGAGTTTTATGATATCAATTATGTATTGCTCGACGAGGACGAGAGGGCGGATATCCTGGGACTGTACTCACAGTTCATCAATTATTTCGATCCCTCGATCACGTTCCAGATATTCCTGTTTAACAGGCACGTTAACAAGGAAATACTGAAAGCCCAGTTTGAGATCCCTCCGCAGGGAGACAGGTTCGATGATATCAGGGAAGAGTTTTCTGATATGTTAAAGGATCTCTCGGCAAAGGGCAATAACGGGGTGATAAAGAGCAAATATATCATCTTCGGGATAGAGGCACAGAACATAAAGGAAGCGCGCCAGAGGATGATAAGCATCGAATCGGATATCATAAAGAACCTTAAGAACCTTGGCACCAATGCAAGGAGCCTTGACGGAAAGGAACGTCTGAGCATCCTGTATGAATTCTTCAATCAGGATAAGATGGATACTTTCCGTTTTTCATTTAAGGAGATGGCAGAGTCAGGGAACACGGTGAAGGATTATATAGCACCGCAGGGATTTGAGTTTAGATTTCCGGGGAGATATAAGATGGGGCATATGTTCGGCTCCACAAAGTACCTTGATATCATATCCCCGAAGCTTAATGATGAGCTGTTAAAACGTCTGCTTGATATCGACAGCAATATCTCGATATCCATCCATATGCAGACCATTGAGCCTATAGAAGCAGGAAAGCTGTTAAAGAGGGCGCTTTCAGATGTCCAGAAGTCTAAGATAGACGAGCAGAAGAAGGCGATAAGGGCCGGATATGATATGGATATTCTTCCGACAGACATAGTGCTATATGAAAAGAACACTATGGAGCTGCTGGATGATCTCAACACATCCAATCAGAAGCTCATATGGACGACGATCCTTATATCGGGCTTTGGAAGGAACAAGAAAGAGCTTGAGAGTGTCCAGCAGAGGATATCGGGAATTATACAGCAGGCAAACTGCCGGCTTATCGACCTTCAGTACAAACAGGAGTCAGCTATGAATGCTGCGGCACCTATCGGGATCAACAATACCGGAGAGGGCAGGCATCTTATAACAAAGAACCTTGCGATTCTTGTACCTTTCAACACGCAGGAGCTGTTCCAGCAGGGACAGTCGCTGTATTACGGTCTTAATGCCCTGTCCAATAACATGATCATGGCAGACCGTAAGAAGCTACGTACCCCGAACGGTGTCATACTCGGTACTCCCGGTTCGGGAAAATCATTCTCAGCAAAGCGTGAGATACTCGGAAGCTACCTTGTTTCAAGGGATGACATACTGATATGTGATCCCGAGGGAGAGTATTTCCCTCTTGTAAAGGCACTTGGTGGGGAAGTAGTTAAACTTGCCACCAATTCAAAGGATTTCCTTAATCCTATGGATATACAGGTATCACACAGGAATGACACGGAGGCCCTTAAGCTTAAGAGCGATTTCCTTATTACCCTGTGCGATGCCATTGCGGGAGGTGAGACCGGCCTTGCCAATGATGAGAAGGGTATAATCGACCGATGTATCGAGGGAATATATGATGAATACTTTAACGATCCGAAACCTGAAAATATGCCGATACTGGAAGACCTTTATAATGCCCTGATCATGTATGAACCGGATAAAGGGATATCCGAACAGCTGGCTATTGATGCAAAGCAGAAGGCAGTCCGTATAGCGAACAGTCTTGTATTGTATGTGCATGGGTCCCAGAACTATTTTAATCACAGGACAAATGTGGATTCACAGAACAGGATAGTGTGCTTCGATATAAGAGACCTTGGAAAACAGCTTAAGGAACTGGGGATGCTGATCGTTCAGGATGCCGTCTGGAACAGGGTATCACGGAACAGGGAGCGTAAAGTCGCCACCCGTTATTACTGCGATGAGTTCCACTTACTGTTAAGGGACAAGCAGACGGCACAGTATTCGGTGGAGATATGGAAGCGTTTCAGGAAATGGGGTGGAATACCTACGGGCCTTACACAGAATGTAGGTGATTTCCTACGCTCGGAGGAGATAGAGGGGATACTCGGAAACAGTGATTTTGTCTATCTACTTAACCAGAATGCGAAAGATCAGCTGATACTGGCAGACAAGCTGGGGCTTTCATCCAAGCAGCTGCAGTATGTGACCAATTCGGAATCGGGCTGTGGCCTTATCCTGTTCAATGATGTGGTGATACCGTTCGCGGACAGATATCCGACAGATACAAAGACATTTAAGATCATGAACACGAAGCCCGAGGAGGTAGATGAAAACAGCGGCAGTGTTCTTAATGATATGGGAGATTTTTCAAATGGCAAAGAGAAAGAAAAGAGCGGCATGGAATGAGGAACTGCGGAACGAGGGCTTAAAGCAGGAGACCTTTGAAACAGGTTCCGGGGCCGGCGGTATAAACAATGAAGTAGCAGGATGGCAGGGATCCGGGAGTGATAATGCAGGAAGCTTTATACAGCCGCAGGCAGAAAGCTTTAATACCAGCCGGAGCGAAGCGTTTGAGCACAGCTACAGGTCATATGATAAACAGGAACATGATGTTTTCAAGGGCGATATGCAGAAGGAAAATGCTGTATTCGGAAATAAAATGGAAATCCGAACAGATGGTTTTGATACAGGATCATACTTTAATCCCCGGCATAGCATAAACAAGTCGAATGCCACAAGGCGCTTTAATGCTGCTAATGAAGCAAACCCGATGAAAGATGCTTACCTGGGACAGGATTTTCGGTCTGCAGAAGGTATAAATACCGGAAGCGACTTTCAAACTGCACATGATATAAGCAGCAGTTTGGAAAACGAATTTATGGTAAAAGATGTTTATACACCAAATGGGTCAGAAAACAGCTCTAACGCAGTAAATATCAAGAAGGGTGAATATACACCAAATACCGCAAAAGCTTCCCAATATTGGAATCATGCAAAACCCGCGACTGCACAAAAGGATAAAAGCAGATCATACAGCACTTATGCAGTGAGGAATAAGAAGCAGTACAGGAAGAAGTCGGGTGAGTTCTACAGGGACAGCTTAAAAAAAGAGGGAAGAGTGGATCCTGTTGATACGGAAGCTCAGTTCCAGCAGCCCGGACTGGTAACCGAATCAAGGTCTGAGATGTTAAGCAGGATGGCCAATCAGGAGTTCTTCGATAAGCATGAAGCTGAGGATGAAAGAAACATCGAGTATATTTCCCAGCGCGAGGAATCAATGTCAAGGCGTGTCCGCAGGTATCACGGGAAGCATAAGTCCCCGAGAGAGACATATATAAGACCTGATGAAAGGTTCAGGAACAAAGATGATTTCTTAGAGGATACAGGAGCAGAGGTTTCCGACGGGATAAGACAGGGGAGATCTGAGTATACAGTTGAGGACCCTGCCGGAGAAGTAACGGGCACGCACAAGGATCATGATCCGGATCCTAAAGCCGATGGGAAGAAAGGGAGACAGGGAAAGGATCTTACCGATGACGGGTTTTCCGGTAACGGCAAACCCGGTGACGGAATATCCGGTGACGGGAAAACCGGTACCGGGATTTCAGGCAACGGTGTAGCGGACAGATATGAGCTGAAGGCAGAAGCCGCAGCAAGAAAGACGCAGAAAGCACGTAAGCGTCTGAGAAAACGCAAGGAATACAGGCTTGTAAAACAGTTCGACCCGACAACCGGCAAAGTAACATATGAGCTTGAAACCTTTAAGGTCCCGAAAAAGGAAAAGAAAGGAAGCCCTGCCACGGTATCAAGCCGGAGGGCAAAGATGGCAGCACATAATTTCGTTCATCAGAAGATTTCGGAGGAAGAGAAGGAGAATGCCGGAGTCGAGGCAGCACATAAGACCGAGCTGGCCGGGGAGGAGGTTGTATACCGGGCCGGACGATTGAAGAAGGCAGTTAAGGCAAGGAAGGTCAGAAAGGTTGCAGCTCTTGAAAAGAAGCAGTTCAAGGCAGAAACGAACCTTATCTTTAATAGATACCTTGAAGATAATCCTGAGATAAAGAAAAAGGCGATAAGGAAATTCATCCAGAAACAGCGCATAAAGCGTGAGTATGCCCTGGCATTAAGGAAAGGGGCTCATGCGAAGGAAGCAGCCGCTTACGCGCAGAAGGCAGTGCAGACCACGACCGTCATAGCGGCAAAGGTAAAAGAGTTCATAATAAAGCATATCGGAGTGATAGGAGCTGTAGCAGGGTTTGGCCTTCTGTTTGTTGTAATAGCAACCGGTGTTTCATCCTGCGGAGCGATGTTTGGCGGCGGAGTTGCTGCTACCATGATGGGAAGCTATCAGAGCAGGCCCGCAGAGCTTGATAAATCCGATGATGCCATGACGGTAAGGGAGCTGGAGCTCCAGAATAAGATAGACAGTATAGAAACGGATCATCCTGATTTTGACGAGTATGAGTATAACCTTGGCGAGATCGGACATGATCCGTTTGTACTTATAAGTTATCTTTCCGCAATGAACATTGATTTTGCGGCAGTGGATGTGGATGACCAGATAGAAGCGCTGTTTAACGAGATGTATAAGCTCACGCTCACTCCAAGGATCGATATAAGGACGAGGACTGTTACAGATCCTGATACCGGCGAAGAATATGAAGAGGAATACGAGGTAAGAGTCCTGCAGGTGGAGCTAAAGAGCAGGCCGATGGAAGAGGTGGTCGGAAATGTTTTATCCGGCGATGAAAAGGAACTGTATGACACATATATGGAAACAAGAGGAGCACTGCAGCAGTTCTATACACCGCTCGACCTTGACTGGTATCACATGATAAAGAGCTATTACGGATACAGGAAGAATCCGACGACCGGGGAGAACCAGTTCCACAGAGGGATAGATATAGCGGTACCCGAGGGAACGCTTGTATATGCAGCTCAGGACGGAACGGTAAGCACGGCTACCTATGATGCGGAGTACGGCAATTACATCGTTATCGCCGATGCCAAGAACTATGTAACGAAATACGCCCACCTGGCGACCATGAACGTGAGTGAGGGGCAGGATGTAAAGCACGGAGCGATCATTGGAACAACAGGCAGCACAGGATCAAGCACGGGTTCACACCTGCATCTTGAATGCATGGCAGATGGAGAATACTACAATCCGCTGTTTTATTTTGAGAACGGGAACGGCTCCATTTACGGGACAACAGACCCGATAGGCGGGAGCGGAGATGTGGCAGCCCTGTTCTTTGAGGCGGAAAAATATCTTGGATTCCCATATGTATGGGGAGGATCTAGCCCTTCAACGAGCTTTGACTGTTCGGGATATGTAAGCTATGTCTTAAGGCACAGCGGTTACTATAACATGCCCCGTACAACGGCACAGGGGATATTTAACCAGTGTACTCCGGTAAGCCCGTCTGAGGCCAGAGCAGGAGACCTTGTTTTCTTTACAGGAACATACAATTCCGGGAATCCCGTCAGTCATGTCGGCATATATGCAGGCAACGGACAGATGATACACTGCGGTGACCCGATCAAATATACCTCAATAAATACATCGTACTGGCAGACGCATTTCTATTCTTTTGGTCGTTTGTCGGGACATTGAAAAAACACTGATTTTGGAGGATTGCTCATGACTATTGAAAAGATGAATGAGCAGATCAGCAGACTCAAGGAGGAGAAGAAGGCTTATGACGAGAAGATGAGCAGGAAGATAGCCAATCTTGAAAGAGAACGGGATCTTGCTCTGGCAGCACAGACTCAGAGGGTCTTTGCAAAGCATCATTTAAGTCCCGATGAGCTGGTCAGGCTCAAATACGCAAGTAAAGAACAGTTAGCACGGGTCCTGGAATTCATAGAAGATGAGATAAAAGAACCCGAAAGAAACGCTGAAAAAGCGGATACAAAGAATGTAAAGGAGAAAGATGATCATGCATAACAAGTTAATACGTAGGATTATGGCATCGCTGATAATATCGGTGATGCTTTTTGCACTCCCGGCAGGAGCACTTATTGCAAACAGTTCCTCAGCCATATCTGTATATGCAGATGAGGAAATGCCTGCGGCTGATACCGGAGTTGCAAACGGAACAGAGGCAGATGCCGGTAATGGGGGTCAGACCGGGAATGCAGGAGAAACCGCAGGAAGTGAAGGAACAGATAACAGTGAAGAACATTCAGACGGAGAGGAACCCGGAACAGGGGAAAATCCTGGAACAGGTGAAGAGCCCGGAAGTGAGGCCCCCGGTAATGAAGATCCGGGAAACGGAGGAGAAACACCCGGCAGCGAAGATCCCGGTACCGGAGAACAGCCCGGTGGAGAGGATCCGGGAAACGGCGAGGAACCTGAACCGGAGCCGACACCGGAACCTGAGTGTATCTGTGACCATAAGTGCAGGCAGTACGACTATAACCATGACTGCCCTGTATGCAGTGCGGATTATAAGAAGTGCGGATATAAGGAGCCTACAGTAAAGATAACTATAGATATACCGTCAGGCTGGTACAGCGCAGGTACGAACGTGAGGGCATCGTTTAAGGTAGAGGATATGGCAGATACAGGCAATCTTGCGATCAAGTCCGTTCAGGCAAAGATCGGTCAGAACGGAACCTATCAGGATGTTACCGAGGATATGTACCTTGATATTTCCGAGAACTGTACGATCTATGTGCTTGTGACGGCGGCAAATGACATAGGTTATGAGAGGAGCAGGGCTATAAAGTGCTATGACACAGGCAAGCCCACCCTCAACGCAGCGGTATCTGACGGCCTTCTTACTGTAAAAGCTGTTGATAACGAATCCGGTGTAAAGGTCATATACGTGAACGGATATGAGTTCTATGATCTTACAAACGGAACTGTAAATATAAGGCTTTCCCAGTTTGATGCAGGATATGAGTATTTTACCATCACGGCTATGGATAATGCCGGGAATACATCAGAGGTGTATAAGACCAAGAACCCATATTACAAGGATCCTAATTCAACTGATAATACGAGCAATCCTGCAGAACAGCTTCCGAAGAGTGCAGAAGCAACAAAGCCTGCGAACGCAACGGCTTCTGTGGTTGAGCATACAAAGACTGATAGCAACGGGAATACAACCTCGCAAACAACGGTAACGCTGGATCCGGATAAAAGACAGGTAGCTGATATGACTGACATAGAGGAAGGTGCGATTCCTGACAGTGAGGAAGTGCAGGGGCAGGATATGAACCTTGGCAAGGAGTTCTACACGATAGAAGCGGCAAGCGGAAAGCAGTTTTTCCTTATCATAGACCGTGACGGACAGCAGGAGGAGGTGTACTTCCTGACTCAGATAACAGAGAATGACCTGCTCAATGTTACCACAGATAATTCGGAGACACTTCCCAAGAATTCAGCAGCCCTTGAATCGCAGATACCTGTTACAGAGAGCGCGCTTCCCAATAACAATACGGATTATGAGGAGACACAGGAAGTGCCTGTTCCTACCGAGGCTCCGGCAGAGGGAACACCTGATGAGCCTGAGCCGGATGGAGGTTTGGATGAAGATCCGAGCAACCCGATACTCGGCTATATCCTAATGGCCATTCTTGGCGGAGCCGTGATCCTTATAGGCTATTACTTTAAGGTGATCAAGCCCAGGCAGGACGGGGACTTCATAGAAGAGGATGAAGATGAAGCCGGAGATGATGACGATGAAGGCGGAAGTGATGTCGATGACAGCGACGAATATGACGATGAAGAGGCTGTCTCTGAGGAAGATGATTTCTTCAAGGATAAAGAAGATTCTAAGCCGTCTCATGACGGGATCGAGGAGGATGCGGCAGAAACGCTTGAAGCATCGGATGACGAGGATCCTTACGAGAAGGAAGACAATTAAATGAAGCATATGGCTTAACAATGAACCAGTGAGCCGGGCATAAACTATATGTCCGGCTCTCAATTTATAAATGGGAGGAAAAATACAATGGATGAGAGAAACAATGAATATGGCAATGGCGGGTTTGAGATGATCGGAGAGAAGGATGATAATCCGTTTGACCATGCCGGGGGCACACAGAAGAAGAGCATTGATAAGACTTACAGGGAGAGCACTCAGAAGGAATATGAGGAGATAACACTTAAGTTCGGCAAGGGTCTTGTAGGTGATACCTTCGAGGGCAAGGACGGCAATTTGTATACGGAGATAAAGATCCCGAATCCCGATAAGAACGACCATCGTCCCTGGCAGACCTTTGTGGTAAAGGAAAATCATGTCCATGTGAACCAGTTCGGAAAGGGCATGTGGGTAAAGCTCCCCGCAGATGGCCATACCACGGTACGCAGAAACGTAAAGACCGGTGTGGATGAGCAGGGCAAGCCCACATGGGGAGTAGAGAAGACGAAGGTGAGCAACGGGGAGCTTAAGAAGATGGTCGAAGCCTATAAGGAAAGGTATAAGGAGCAGGAGAGAGGCTCCGTAAGGGATATGATCAAAGAGAAGAAGCCCATAGTTGATATGCAGAAGCCTTCAACGAAGCCTCATGACAGGTCCATGGGAATGGCCATATAGGAGGCGTTTATGGAGCTTGTTATAACAGAAAAGCCGAGTGTTGCAAGATCTATCGCAAAGGTCATAGGAGCAGATGAACCGAAGGAAGGATATCTTGAGGGAAACGGATATATTGTTTCCTGGTGTTACGGCCATCTTATAGAGCTTGTTTATCCGGAAGAATATGATCCTTCATATAAGCACTGGACTTACGGAGCGCTGCCGATAATCCCGGAAACATGGAAGTATAAGGTAAAGCGGGATACGGCAAAACAGTTCAACGTACTTAAATGGCTGATGTGGTCGGATGATGTAGAGAACGTCATATGCGCGACCGATGCCGGACGAGAGGGTGAGCTTATCTTCCGTCTTGTATATGAACAGGCAGGCTGCAATAAGCCCATAAAAAGGTTATGGATATCCTCGATGGAAGAGAGGGCGATCCATGATGGATTTAAGAACCTTAAACCGGGTTTTGAATATGACAATCTCTACCGTTCGGCAGTATGCAGGCAGGAAGCTGACTGGCTGGTCGGGCTTAACGGGACAAGGCTTTTTACCGTTCTTTACAGGAATAAGGTGCTTAAGGTCGGAAGGGTGCAGACTCCAACGCTCGCGATGCTTGTGGAGCGGGAAACAGCGATAAGGGATTTTAAGAAAATACCCTACTATACCGTTCATCTGAACACAGGAGGGATGGAAGCCGTATCGGAGAAGTATACGGATAAAGCAATGGCTGATGAGGTGGCACACATCTGTAACGGTGCGGATGCCTGCGTAAAATCGGTTGATTATGAGTATAAGAGCGTTACGCAGCCTAAGCTCTATGACCTTACCACGCTGCAGAGGGATGCCAACCGGATATTTGGCTTTACAGCAAAGAAAACCCTCGAATACACCCAGTCCCTGTATGAGAAGAAGCTATGTACCTATCCGAGGACGGATTCACAGTATCTTTCCGATGATATGGAGGGTACGATAGGTGAGGTAAGGGGAATAATAAAAGCATCATATCCATACCTCACTGAAGAAACAGCCGGGATAACGGATTTAAAGCGCGTCCTTAATTCCAAGAAGGTTACCGACCATCACGCGATAATTCCGACGGTGGAGATAAGAAACCTGAATAATGTAAGCATTTCAGAGGGAGAGCTTAAAGTGCTCTCCCTTATTTCTGCAAGGGTCATGGCAGCAACATCCGGAAAATATGAATACCGGAGCGCAAAAGCCGTGATCATATGTGAAGGCATTGAGTTTACCGCAAAGGGAAGGGCGGTCATAAAGGAAGGCTTTAAGGCATATGAGAGGGTACTGCGCAGCACTTATAAGGTCAGGGATGATAACGAAGGGGAAGAGGATGCAAAGGCCCTTCCTTTCATAGGCGAAGGTGAGATCCTGCCTGGAGTAAAAGCAGCTGTAGTGGAAAGTTACACTAAACCGCCTGCCCATTTCACGGAGGATTCCCTGCTGCAAGCCATGGAGAAGGCTGGTGCCGGCGATACTGATGATGATGCGGAGCGTAAAGGGCTCGGGACTCCCGCCACCCGGGCTGATATCATCGAAAAGCTCGTAAAGGACGGGTTTGTGAGGCGGGATAAGAAACAGATGATACCGACAGAAGACGGTGAGAAGCTGATCACCATCCTGCCGGATGTAGTCAAGAGTCCCAAGCTGACTGCCGACTGGGAGAATGCCCTTACCCTTATGGCCAAGGGAAGATATGATCCGGAACAGTTCATGCGCGGGATAAAAAATATGATAACAGAATTGGTTAAGACCTATCACGAGGTCGGAGAGGAGAACAGAAATATGTTTGGTTCAAACAATGTATTAGGAAAGTGCCCCAAGTGTGGGGGAGATGTGATCAATGGGAAGTTCGGTCCGTACTGTTCCGAAAAGTGCGGAATGACGATCGGCAAGGCATTCGGCAAGGAACTTACCGAGGAACAGGTGAAGGATCTTCTGGAGGATAAGAAGATATTCGTACAGGGCCTTAAGTCAAAGAAGGGCGGCACCTATGATGCATACCTTATACCTGACGGGATACAGGAGTATTCGTATACCAAGAATGACGGCACGCAGATTAACGGCTTCCAGTTTAAGTTCAATATGGAATTCCCGAAGAAGGAGGACAAAGAGGCATGAGAAAGAATCTGATCATGACAGCAGTCATATCTGCGGCAGCTTCTGCCATTACAGGTCTGGTGGTCAGCAGAAAAAGAGCCTGTTCTTATAACAAGATCGTAGATTTGTATGAACAGCTTTGTGATAAGTATTCCAACCTGATTGATGAATATATGGGTATTTTGGAGGAATACATACAGTTTATGTGTGACGTATACGGGATAGACCCGGACGATATGAGAGGAGAGGAGGACAAGGGATGAGCAGAAAATTATATGTACCGGTAGAAACGGATGAGGTGAGCAGGGCTGCGCAGAGAGCAAGATACAATGCTTATATGCAGTGTTTCCGCAAGCTTGAGATGAAGGCAAAGGCAGAGAAGGCAAGCCGTGACAAGGCGGCAAGGATCGGGGGTGCGGTATGATGGATTTTGAAGAGTTTACACAGCAGGTTGCAGAGGAGATAAAGAGATTCCTGCCGTCGCAGTATGAGGATGCAAGCGTATCTTTGCAGGATGTCACCAAGAATAACGATATGCAGCTGACGGGCATTATGATAAAGACGGATGAAACAAACATCACTCCGAATATCTATCTTGAGAAGTTCTATGAGCAGTATCAGGACGGAAAGGATTTCGATGATATCTTAAGGGATATAGCAGAAGTCCGCATCAAGAGAGATGTCGGAAAGGATTTTGATGTTAACATGATCACGGATCTTGAACAGGTGAAGGATCATATCATATGCAAGCTTGTAAATGCCGAGATGAACGCAGAATATCTTGCGAATAAGCCTCATACCAGGATAGAGGATCTGGCTGTCATGTATGCAGTTGATCTTGGAGGCAGCAAGGACGGACATATGACAGCTGCCGTTACAGACAATCTTCTGGAAATGTATGGCATAAGCAAGGAGAAGCTCCACGATATCGCCCTCCATAACCTTGCGGAATCCAAGATCGAATTTAAGACAATGCGTGATGTCCTTATAAATATGATGTTCCCTGACGGTATACCCGAGAATGATCCCAGGTCATTTATGATACCGCCGGAGGAGGAGCATCCTTCAATGTATGTGCTCTCGAATGGGGATACACTAAACGGAGCGGCTGCTTTGCTTGATGCAAAGACAATGGAGGACATATCACAGAAGCTGGGAGGCGATTTCATAGTCCTGCCGTCAAGCATACATGAGGTCATTGTCCTTCCCGCAGATGTGGAAATGGACAGGCGTGACCTTGAGGCTATGGTACAGGATGTGAATGCAGGCGAAGTAGCACCCGAGGACAGGCTTTCGGATCACGTATATATGTATGATTCCAAGGAGAAAGAGCTTGTGCTGGCGGACAGGATGGAGGAAAGGAAGCAGCAGAGGGAGCAGGCACAGAAGATTGAGAAGGCAGAGGAACGCGGCGGTCGTGCCGATAAGGCTGACAGAACCGAAAGGAAGCCGGAGCGTGAGCGTGTATCCATGAAGGATCTGTTATCTGAAAAGAAGGCAGAAGTAGCAAAAAACGAAGCAGGAAGGGAAAATCCGGTGGCAAAAAAGACGAGGGAGACAGCTCGTTAATGAAGCAGCATGACCTGCGGTATGGAACGATGTAGCAAAGGGGCAGTTTCGGCTGCCCCAGGTTAATTAAGATGAAGGAAAGAGCGAAATTATGTGGAAAAGTATTCCGTTTAGATGGAGTATATGCTATATTTTGCCCTATGAAAGAAGGAAAATTAACGCAAAACGGCGTACACTTGAAGGCACATGAATATAGTACCGTGAAACTCCTATTAGAGAATGGTTATGATGTTGAGCTTATACCTACATCCGGGATAAAAGGTCTGAGAATGCCTGATATCATGCTACAAGGAGTTCCTTGGGAGATGAAGTCTCCGCAGGGCGACGGAAAAAGAACTATAATGAATACGATTCAGAACGCCTCGCATCAAAGTACCAACATTATCGTTGATCTGAGACGCTGCAAATTACGCGAGGACCTGGCATTGAAGGAACTTCGGTGGCATTTCAAGTTATCCAAGAGAATAAGGCGTCTGAAGGTCATCACAAAGGATGAAAAAATCCTTGACATAGAGAAGTGAAAAGGCGTATTATGAAAGTACAAAGAGAGCAGGTCTGCATTGAATATATGCGGTACACTGCTCTCACTTTTTCTTATATCCGGTCTGAACATTTTATAACTTGTTTCCCAACCAGGGCAGCTTCATTTTTTCTTTTCTTCAGAATTTTTCTGTAATCAAATTTGGTGTAAAATCCAATGGTTTAGATATACTTTTAACTGAGCAAAATGCAGGTGATGTAAATATAAAAGATTAGTAACAGCGGTTATGAGAGAGATCTTGTAGCCGCTGTTTTTTTGTATAAAAGCATAGGAAGGAGGATATGGATCAGATGGCAAGAAGATACAACGAGATCAAGGGCCTTGCGGAGTTCGCGGCTAAGCGGATCGTCGAGAACGAACAGGAGTGGATGGCATTTCTGGATACTGCCATGAGGGTGTATAAATATACATTCAATGAGCAGATGCTCATATATGCACAGAGGCCGGATACAACTGCCTGCGCATCGCTTGAGCTCTGGAATGAAAGGATGCACTGCTGGGTCAATAAGGGTGCAAAGGGGATAGCGCTTATTGATGAGGATGGGATAAGCAGATCTGGATTAAAGTATGTCTTTGATGTATCGGATGTACATGAGGCAAGGTTCATCGGGCGTAAGCCAAAGATGAAAGAAATGAGGGAGGAACACCGTGATCCGGTGATCAGATCCCTTGAGAAGGTGTATGGTGAGACAGGCACCGGGACCTTTGAAGACCGGATAATGGAGATCGCAGGAAGGATAGCTAAAGATGTAGCGCCCGATATAGTTAAGGATCAGCTTTCTTATGCTACGGCAGGGAGCCTGCTTGACGGGATGGATGAACTTAATCTTGAACTGCGTGTCCGGAACACACTGCAGAATACAATAGCATATGAGGTGCTCCTGCGCTGTGGGGTGGACAGGGAGCTGATCAGAGAAACTGTAGAGTTTCCG
>JAFSYI010000039.1 GCA_017450065.1 Lachnospiraceae bacterium | reverse complement strand
TTTATAGTTCCCAAACTCATATCATAAAGGAAAACTGATTGTGTAGGAAGAGGGGATTTATTCTCCTCTTCTTTTATATCAGCCTCAGAACCTATGTTCTATATAATTAACTATTAAACCAATTAAAATTATACACTAACTATTTGAAATTGTCTGTCAATATGATAAAATTATATAAGCCATTCTGTTAACGGGGGTCGGGAGGAAAAAATGAGTAAGAATGATAATTATAACAAAAACAGAAATACAAGATATGAATGGCTGCTGCTGTTTGCGATAATAATTATAATTCTGCTTACAAAGCTTATAGGAGTTACGACCGTTAGTGACAATTCGGTTAACGTGGATGAAAACGGATACCCGGTTACTGATAAGACCTTAAGCGATCTCAATTATCCGGGCGTAAAGATCGCTGTTATGACCGGATCCGAGTGGGTTTATGATCTGCAGAAAGAATTCTCCGATGCTCAGATACTTTACTATGATACACAGGCTGATATCTATAATGCAATTTCGACAGGCAGGGTCGATGCCGGTCTGGGATATCCCGGTCAGAAAAAGGAACTGAGGACATCACATCCGGATCTCGCCTTTATAAAGGAACCGGTTGCGGATATGGATTACGGCTTTGGAACTCCCAAAACGGAGAAGGGAGAAAAGCTGTGTGCGGAATTCAGCGAATACATGAAGATGATCACCGAAAACGGTGAGTATAAAAGGATCAGGGATAAGTGGGAAGACCCGGACAGAACCGGAGATGTAATGGATGATCATACCTTCACCGGTGAGAAGGGAGACCTTAAGATAGTTACAGGCGGAATGTGGGTGCCCATGACCTTCTATGAAGGAAAGAAACTGACGGGAGTATTTGTCGAGCTGGCATATGATTTCTGCGAATACGCAGGATATACCCCGATTGTTGAGGCAGTCACCTATACGGCAGAGTTAACCGGTCTGGCATCGGGAAGGTATGATCTGATGGCAGATGTTATCAGGACAAACAGTGAAAGAGATGATAGTATCTGCATTACGGATGAGCTGTACAATGATTCGGTCTATCTTTGTATAAAGTCTGAAAGAAGACAGACCACGGTATCCAAGGCACAGCTGTTTGTTTCGGAATTAAAGGAGAGCGCAAATAAGAGTCTTGTTCAGGCGGACCGTTACAAGCTGCTTGTTTCCGGTCTTGGAGTAACGCTGGGGCTGACTCTGATCTCGGTTATTTTGGGTACGATACTCGGTACACTTATCTGCTTCATGAGGATGAGTTCCAATCCGCTGTGCGCTTCCTGCGCGTCTTTATACATAAGACTTTTTCGCGGCATCCCGATACTTGTTACAATGCTGGTGATGTATTATGTGGTATTCAGGGACATGGGCCTGTCGGCTTTTGGCGTATCCGTTATTGCTTTTACGGTTGATTTCTCCGCATACTGTGCCGAAATATTCAGAAGCGGTATCTGCTCTGTGCCGGCTGAACAGAAAAGGGCCGCAAGAGCTCTCGGGTTCACACGTTTACAGGCCTTTGAGAAGGTGGTACTTCCGCAGGCAATGATACACATTATACCGGTGTATACAGGTCAGTGCATCTCAACGCTTAAAATAACCTCAATTGCCGGATATATATCCGTGGAGGATCTTACCAAAGCATCCGACATTATAAGAAGTAAGACTTATGAGGCATTTTTTCCGTTGCTTATTACGGCGATCGTGTATTTCATGCTTTCCACTCTTATGGCAAAGCTGCTCGGGCTCGTTGCAGAGAGGATCGATCCTGCCAACAGAACCGTACCGGAGGATATAAGAACCGTTGTTAATTCTTTCGTTCCGGGGAGAAATCCGGTCATAAGGAGTAATTCGCCCAAGGGACATGGTGAAGGTGTGGAAGACAGGGAAGTACTTCTTAAAGTGGAGCATCTGAAAAAGAGTTACGCAGATGCGGCTCCGCTTAAGGATTTAAGCTGTCAGGTATACGACCGGGATATCATATCGGTAATAGGACCTTCCGGGACCGGAAAGAGTACTTTCCTGAACCTTATAAACCGTTTGGAGGAACCGGATGGCGGAAAGATATACTTCGAAGGGAAAGACTGCCTGTCAAAGGAAAACGATGTCAATGCATTAAGACAACGTATAGGGATGGTATTCCGGTCATTTAATCTATTTGATCATATTACCATCATTGAGAATCTTGTGCTGGCACAGACCGATCTTCTTAAGAGGAGCAGGGAAGAGGCTGCTTTAAGAGGAATGGAGCTTCTGTATATGGTTGGACTTGCCGACAAGGCACTCTGTTTCCCGAAACAGCTGTCGGGCGGACAGCAGCAGAGAGTGGCTATTGTCCGGGCTGTTACGATGGATCCGAGGATAATACTTCTGGATGAGCCTACATCTGCGCTTGACCCGGCAATGGTCGGAGAGGTGCTTGCTGTTATAAAGAATCTGGCAAAGCAGGGGATGACAATGATGATAGTGACTCATGAGATGAACTTTGCCAAAGATGTATCGAACAGGGTATTTTTCCTGGATGAGGGTGTTATCCTTGAAGAAGGAAGTCCGGAAGAGATATTCGATGCTCCGAAGAACGATAAGACCCGAAGGTTCATACGGAATACCAGATCGACGGAAATATCGCTGACGGAAGAAGAAACTTCGTTTAACGAAGGAATCAACAGTATCACGCAGTTCGCAGTCAGTCATATGATAAGCAGACGTCTGATGATGAAGTTGCAGCTACTGCTCGAGGAACTGTGTTTTAAGACCGTAATACCAATGGTTAAAGGCAGACCGGTAATGAAGGTCTGCTTCGAGGTAAGTAACAATAACAAAGAGAATGAAGAGAATGATATTGTTAAAATGACGGTCAGCTATGCCGGTGAGGACAAGGATCCGCTTACCTGTATGGATGATATATCGCGTCCGATGGTAAACAGCGCATGCAGGAAGATGGAGTTCAGACATAAAGATGGAAGGTGCAGCATAAATATTATAGTGTGAAGCAGGGGAGGAGTCCGGGAAGCGGGGGACGGAACCGGGGGAGATATAAAGATGTATTACTCGTGTATAGGTATATTGGCTCTTATAATTCATTTTATAATAAACAGAGAGCCGCTTAGCAGGAGCAGGGCTGTTGCAATGAAGGATGAAGCGGGACGAAGAGTGGCGTTTCGCTACAGACATTTCCTTCTTGCTTCGGTATGCTATTATGTTTCAGACGGAGCATGGGGAGTTCTGTATGAGCATCATGACATCCCGCTTCTGTTTCCGGTCATCTATTCGGATACGGTATTTTATTTCATTTTCATGTTCCTTACGATGCTGACATGGATACGTTATATAGTCGCATACCTGGATAAGAGGCGCCTTCGCAGTAAGGCACTGCTCTATTCGGTATGGGCGATGTTTACTTTGGGCATGCTGTATCTTATGATCAACCGTTTCCATCCGTTCATTTTTTATTTCAATGAAAATCATGAATATGTTCCGGAACGCGGAAGGTATATTGCGTTTATACTGCAGATAGCCGTATATATGGTTACTTCGACATATATGCTGTATATAGCCCACAGAACGAACGGGCAGGAAAGGATCCGTTACTATGCTGTGGGACTGACCAGTCTGGTTATGGAGCTGTTCCAGATACTTCAAATCATCTATCCGCTGCTTCCGTTCTACGCAATGGGGCTTCTGATCGGTACCTGTGTGATCCATTCCTTCGTAGAAGCGGGAGAGAGGAAGGAAAAGGAGATATATGACAATATCGCGAGGAGCCTGGCAGAGGATTACGAAGCGATGTACTATATTGATATCGAGACCGGAGAGTACAGTGAATTCTCCACGAGCATTGAATATGATTCCATGAACGTGCCTATGGCCGGCAGGGATTTCTATTCCGAGACCAGGGAGAACGCCGTAAGGTATGCACATCCTGATGACAGGGAATTCGCAGAGAGCCTGTACTATAAGGATACAATGCTTAAGAATCTTAAGGACAGGAAATCATATTCGTATAAATACAGGATCATGGTGGGCGGGGAGCCGAGGTATTTCCGTTTTACGGTGTTGCTCTCGGGAGACGGGCAGCACTTTGTTCTGTATGAAAAGGATATAGATGATGAGATCACGGCTGAATCCATGCGCCTTGAGAGCCAGAAGAAGAATATCACATTCAGCAGGATAGCAGAGAGCCTCGCTTCCAACTACGATGTCATCTACTATGTGGATATAATGAATTCGGAATATGTGGGTTACGGTTCCAATGACATTTACGGTCAGCTTGAGGTAAGACAGAAGGGCAGGGATTTCTATGGTGAAGCAATTAAGGATATTCAGCAGATAGTTCATAAGGGTGACCGGGAAATCGTTATGGAATTCCTTAACCCGGACCATATGATCTCCTCGCTGGATAATAAGAAGAGATTAAGCCTGGATTATCGTCTTACGGTAAACGGAAGAACACGGTATGTCAGAATGACTGTGCGGAAAACCAGTGACGGAACCCATTTTATCATTGGGATTGAGGATATCGATGCAGAGATCAGAAAAGAGAAACAGGTGCTGAAGGAACTTAATACCGAAAAAGAACTGGCGAGACGTGACGAGCTGACCGGAACAAAAAACAAGACGGCATACACGGAACTTGAGAAGTCCGTACAGACCAATATGGACAATGGTATGGATTATCTGTCATTTGCACTTGTTGTGTGTGACGCCAATAATCTGAAGCAGATAAACGATAACGTGGGTCATGTGGCCGGGGATGAATATATCAGGGCATCATCCAGGCTTCTGTGTGATATATTCGATCACAGTCCGGTATTCAGAGTGGGTGGAGATGAATTTGTGGTCTTCCTGCGCGGCAGTGATTATGCGATAAGGGATGAACTTATGGAGAGGCTGCACAGTCAGGTCAGGGCTAATCAGAAGAATGATTCGGGTCCTGTTCTCGCTGCCGGCATGGCGGTATATACACCGGAGACGGACAGCCTTGTATCTGAAATATTCGACCGTGCAGACAGAGCGATGTATGAAGATAAACAGAGTATTAAGGAAGAGGCAGAAAGTGGGAGACAGACCTCCGGGAGAATCAGGTAGTGTAAAGCATATTATGAAACGGAAAATAAAAGAGAACAGATAAAAGGAGGATGACTTATTTTGGGAAAGAAAGTGGTGTGGACAACCGGATATACAGTATTGAATGTCATGTATTTTGCGGCATTCTGTACTTTGCATGCCTATGCGGCGGTATTTCTGCTATCACGGGGGTTTTCAAATACGAGTATCGGCATCCTTCTTGCGGCTGCCAATGTTACCTCCGCTCTGTTTCAGCCGTTTGTTGCGGGGATTATTGATAAAGGCGGCTGGCTGACAAACCGAAGGTTCATATTCATATCCTGCCTTATAATTCTTGCCGGTTCTGCCGTGCTTCGGGTGATAAGCTCTCAGGCAGCAGTCTTTGTGATATTTGCACTCATATATATGATCCAGTTCGCGTACCAGCCTGTTATGACGGCACTCTGTTTTGAATATCAGAAGAAGGGGTGCGATATATATTACGGTCTGGCAAGGGGGCTGGGATCCGCAGGCTTTGCCGTGACATCTGCTTTAATGGGGAGTGCCGTGACAAAGTATGGCGAAACACTGCTTATGACTGTTACGGCAGTCATCATGATAATATCCGCAACAGCCGTATTCTTCTTCCGGCCGGCGAAGGAAGAGGCTGTGGATATAACGGCCGTGGAGATTAAAAAGGAAGAGGGAACACACGGAAATATAAAGGATTTCTTCAGTACCTATCCCGCCTTTGTGCTGTTCATCATAGCAACGGTTTTTTTCTTCTTCGCGCATAATATGATAAATGATTTCATGATACAGATAATACGTTCCCTGGGCGGAGGAGAGAAGGAGCTTGGGTATTCGAATTTTCTGCAGGCCATTCTTGAACTTCCGGTAATGGCGCTTATCGGGCTGGTTCTTAAGAGGGTTTCGCCCGCCCGTCTCCTCGTCTTTTCGGGGGTTGCTTTTTTCGTAAAGATACTTATCCTTGTCTTTGCGTCCAATATGGTATGGATGTTTGTGAGCCAGTCGTTCCAGCTCTTTGCATATGCTGTGTTTATTCCTGCGGCAGCTTATTACGTGAGTGATACAATGACGGAAAATGATCAGGTTAAAGGACAGGCATATGTTACAAGTGCGATCACGATAGGAGGTGTATTTTCCAATCTGCTCAGCGGGATAATACTTGATAATCTTGGTATGAAACCTATGCTTGTAACCGGAAGCCTGGTATGCTTCTTAGGAGTGGTGACCGCGTTCTTCGCTCTTGGGAGAGACAGTAAGCCCTCGTGGAAATGAACCGGCAGATGTAGTATAATATAATTTACGGGTAATATCCCGTTATGGTGAACACGATATAAAAACGCCGTACAGGGGAAATGTATCATGAATAAGATAAGAACCAAAAGAGATTTACTTAATAACATATCACTGCTTATCACGGTGGCATTCCTTGTTTTTGCCATTTTCAGTTCGGAAAGATTCCCGGGGGCGGATGGAGTGGCCGTGCGGCTTGGACTTTGCCTGCTCGCGATCCTTGTGGTGTTCCAGTATCGCAGATGGTGGGTCAGGGACAGGGAAAGACATAACCATACAGAGCTTCTTGACAGGATAATAGAGTGTGCGACTTCATCCAATGACCCTGATGAAAACATAAACAGGATTCTTGGATTTCTCGGAGAGGAGTTCAGGGCTGAACGTACCTTTGTCTTTGAAGACCAGCATGACGGGACATATTCCAATACATATGAATGGTGTGCCAAAGGCATTGAACCGAAGGCATCTGACTTCACAAATGTTCCGTATAAGGGTCAGCTGGATGCGATCGTCGATGACCTTAAGAAGAAGGGCAGAGCGATCATGAGCAGACCGGCAAGGCTCGATAAGAATACGCGTCAGGAGCTTAAAGATCTGCTTACCAGGTACAGTATAAGAAATACCATAGCGGCACCGATGGAGATAAACGGCAAGATCATGGGTTTCTGCGGGTTTGATAATGTTGAGGACAGTGCAAGGTTTGAGGATGCTTCCGATACACTGGTACTGCTTGCTTATTTCTTCAGTCAGCTGGTTCTTCAGAGGGACAATAACAGACGGCTCCAGCGCTACGGTTACAATGATCTTATGACCGGCGTCGGAAACAGGAGGGCTTTTGAAAAGTATAAGAAGGAGAAGATAGATACCGGTATTACCTACGGATATGTTATGTGCGATATAAACGGACTTAAGATGGTCAATGATATGCAGGGACATGAGGCGGGAGATGAGATGATAAAGGACGTGGCATCGTGTCTTTCTTATATATTCGGCAATGAGAAAGTGTTCAGGATGGGCGGCGATGAATTCGTGACCATTTATACTGAAGGCGATGAGGCGGCGCTCAGGAAGAAGCTGGACGGTGTAAGGGTCATGCTGAGGCATAAGGAACGCAGCGCTTCCATGGGATATGTTTTCAACCAGGACGGAAGCATACCATTTGAAGAAGTTAAAATAAAGGCTGACAAGCTTATGTACATGGAGAAGGAAGAGTACTACAGCGGTAAGAACGACAGGAGACGCAGAAAGAGGTAGCAAATGGATCCAAACATGCATATGAGACACGAATATGCTGCGGAGAGATACAGCAGGCTTAAATTAAAGATAATGACAGGCACGGGTGCAACGCTGTGCGCGGTACTGTGCGCATTGGCTGTGAGCCGGCCTCACAACACATACGCTGCGACAGAGGCAATGCCTGTAACGGATGCCGTGGTGACCGGATCGGAGCAGATACCGGAGAATAATAAGGTAACCAGGCTGTCCGTTGATCTTACGGACAGGAAGGATGGGTATTCGTCCGTGCTCTATGACAATACCAACGGACTGCCCACGGCTGAAGCCAATGTGATAGCCATGACCAGCGACGGCTTTATATGGATAGGAAGCTACAGCGGACTTATAAGGTATGACGGAAATACCTTTGAAAGAATAGATTCAACAACCGGCATCGCCAGCGTAGTGAGCCTGTATGTTGACAGCAGGGACCGCCTGTGGATAGGGACCAATGACAGCGGAGTGGCGGTCATGGAGAAGGGTTCCCTGCGCGTGTATAACAAGTCTGACGGACTGATGTCCTCATCGATCCGTTCGATATCGGAGGATGACAGCGGGAATATTTATATTGCGACCACACATGGCATGGCCAGAGTTGATAATGAGCTTAATTTAAGCCTTGTGGATGAACCACAGATCAATGATGAGTACATACGGTCGCTGAAGCGCGGAAAGGATGACGTTATATACGGTGTTACGGCCGACGGTGATATTTTTACGCTGAAGGATGGCAGGATCACGGGCTTTTATAACGGCGCCAGGCTTGGTATCACGGATGTGCATTCGCTGCTTCCGGATCCTTCTTCCTCAGGGTATGTGTATATCGGTACAAAGGCATCCGGAATCTTTCATGTCAAGCTGGGAGACGGCTTTATCGACAGTAAACAGATTGATGTAGCTCCTCTTGAATATATCAATTTCATGGAGCAGGTGGAGAATCAGATATGGGTATGTGCGGATAACGGTATAGGAATAATAGAAGGAGACCGCTTTATCCGGCTGGATCATCTTCCGATAACAAGTTCGGCTGAATGCCTTATGATAGATTATCAGGGAAATGTCTGGATAACCTCATCCAAGCAGGGTGTTATGAAGATAGTGCCCAACAGGTTCCTTGATGTTTTTGATAAATTCGATCTGGATGAAACGGTCGTAAATACTACATGCTTCTATAATGACTGCCTCTTCATAGGTACAAAAAGTGAAGGGCTTATGATAATCGATTCAAATGGCAACGGTGCTCTGCTTGACAGGTATCCGGTCGTGTCGGATATCCCGATGGGAGGAAACGGTAAACCTGCAAGCGATCTTATTAAGCTGCTTGAAGGGTGCAGGATCCGTTCGATAATAAAGGACAGCAGTGACCGTCTCTGGATATCGACTTACAGTGATAATGCGCTACTTCAGTATGACAAGAGAAGGGTGATCCGTTTCTCCGAGAAGGAAGGGCTTCCGTCCGACAGGATAAGAGCAGTCTATGAGATGAGTGACGGACGTATTCTTGTTGCATGCTCGGGAGGTCTTGCCGTCATTAAGGACGATAAGGTAACCGATGTATATGATGAAGCCGCAGGCCTTACCAATACAGAGATACTTACGGTTGTCGAGGGTGAAGGCGGCGATATGCTCGTCGGAACGGACGGTGACGGAATATATGCGATTAACGGCAGCAGGATGGTGCGGTACGGTATCGAGGAGGGACTGTCATCCGAAGTCGTCATGAGGATAAAGAAGGACCGGGTAAGGGATATTTACTGGATAGTAACCAGTAACTCGATCGCCTTCATGGATAAAAACCATAAGATCACGACCATAAAGGAATTCCCTTATTCCAATAACTTCGATCTGTATGAGAACAGTAAGGGCGAGGTATGGATATTAAGCAGTAACGGTATATATGTTGTTCCGGTGGATGAGCTTATTGCAAACGGAGACATCAATCCTGTGTTCTTCGGAAGAGACAACGGGCTTCCATGCATAGCCACAGCCAATTCATACAGCGCTTTAACGGAGGAAGGTGACCTCTATATTGCGGGGACCACAGGAGTGGCCAAGGTGAATATAGAGGATGATTTTGATAATGTTAACAATGTGAAGATGGCTGTTCCCTATGTTCTGGTTGACGGTGAACGCGTCTATCCGGGCCGTGACGGTACGATAGTCCTTCCGCCTAACATGAACAAGCTTACCATATGCGGTTATGTATTTACCTATTCGCTTATCAACCCGCAGGTAACCTATTATCTGGAGGGCATTGACAAGGAGCAGACTACGGTATACAGAACCGATCTTAAGCCTGCCGATTATAATAATCTGAAGGGCGGGAACTACCGGTTCATCATGAAGCTTAAGGATTCGATGACCGGAGGTGAGAGCAGGACTCTGGTGGTTCCGATATACAAGGAACCCGCTTTCTATGAAACACCCTGGTTTATCGTGGTATGTCTTGGCATGCTGGGATTCCTTATTTACAAGTTTGTTCAGAGGTATGTAAACAAGCGTACCGATGCACTTATGAAGAAGGATGAAGAGAACAAGACCTTCGTTCGTGAGATGATCGAAGCGTTCGCCAAGACGATAGATATGAAGGATAAGTATACACGCGGCCATTCGTCAAGGGTGGCTGAATATACGGCCATGCTGGCAAGGGAAATGAGCTATGATGATGATACGGTGGAGAAGTTCTATAATATTGCGCTTCTTCATGATATAGGTAAGATCGGAGTACCGCCGGAGGTGCTTAACAAGCCCGGAAAGCTTACCGATAAGGAATTCAGCATTATAAAATCACACTCGGCACTCGGATATGAAGTCCTTAAAGATATAAGCATAATGCCGGAGCTTGCGATCGGAGCGGGCGAGCATCATGAGAGACCCGACGGCAAGGGCTACCCGAAAGGGCTTAAGGAGGAAGATATCTCAGAGGTTGCAAGGATAATAGCGGTTGCGGATACCTTCGATGCCATGTATTCCGATCGTCCGTACCGTAAGAGGATGAATTTCGATAAGGCTGTTTCGATAATACGTGAGGTGTCCGGAACACAGCTGTCTGCCAATGTGGTGGATGCATTCCTGCGTCTTGTTGAAGAGGGACATTTCCGTCATCCGGATGATGTGGGCGGAGGAACCACCGAGGATATCGATAACATCCATAAGAAGTATGAGAATGAGAAGGAAGAAGCATCCGGCAGCGAGGAATCCGGGGAAAAAGAATCCAATGAGGAAGCATCGGAGGAGAAAGTATCCGGGGATGAAACATCCGCAGAGGATACTCCAAAGGAGGATCAGACTGAGGAGCTTCCCGGAAAAGAAAAGCCTTCTACCTGAGGATATCGCGCAGATTACGTATACGGTTTGATTTGGCAGAGGTTATTATACAAGAGTCTTTTACAAAGCGGAAAATTGTGATATTATGGTAATATTCATAACGGAATGTTTTCATGGAATATTTGCCGCATACAGGATATGCGGGATATGCTTCCGGGACTGTTATGAACAGTTAAAAACATGTGAGGAATCGACGTGGCTTCCATATTATATGTATGCCCCGAATGTATGGGGTTTTGCAAGGCAACCGAACGTGGTAAACAGATAAAGTGTCCGAAGTGCAGAAACATCCGGCTTATAGAGGCGGGTCTGTCCGGAGATGAGTGGATGGATATGTCTGCGGCAGACAGAAGGAAGTATCTTGATGACAGGGCAGCGAACAGCATTTCCAATGCCGGAATGTTTATTGATGATTCTTTCCCGGATCCGGTTTCCGAACCGGTTGCTGCGGGTACTGCTGTATCAGAACCTGCAGCTGAGGTAACCGGAGTATCCGGACAGGATGTTAATATGACAGAAGCTCCCGGGACGGCGGTACCCGGATCTGCAGCCGGGAAGAAGGTAGTAAAGAAGACCGTTAAGAAGGTAGTAAAGAAGCCTGCGGTAACGGCAGTGCCCGTAATGACCGGGGAACCTGAGTACACGGCAGAGCCTGATATACCGTATACGGTGGAGCCTGAATATGTGCCTGAACCGGCACCGGCACCGGTATATATGCCTGAACCCGAGCCGGTATCCGAACAGGGATCTGTATACATACCGGAACCAGAGCGGGAACCGATATATATGGCTGAACCTGAGCCGGCACCGATGGCAGTACCCGAACCTGAGTATATAGCGGAAGCAGAGCCCGCGGCAAAGCCTGCAGCAAAGAAGAAGGTAGTAAAGAAGGCCGTTAAGAAGGTAGTAAAGAAGCCCGCGGTAACGGCAGTACCCGTAATGACCGGGGAACCTGAGTACACGGCAGAGCCTGATATACCATATACGGCAGAACCTGGATATGTACCTGAGCCGGAACCTGGATATGTACCTGAGCTGGAACCTGGATATATGGCTGAACCTGAGCCGGAACCTGTACCTGCAGAAGAAGCTTTGTTTGCAGCGGAAGCAGAGCCCGCGACAAAGCCTGCAGCAAAGAAGAAGGTAGTAAAGAAGGCCGTTAAGAAGGTAGTAAAGAAGCCCGCGGTAACGGCAGTACC